>JAZUNZ010000030.1:0-2787 GCA_045604405.1 Clostridia bacterium | reverse complement strand
GGGGAATATTTTTGTTTACCTATTAACTCGACTTAGAAATGATTATTCTATAATGAATATTTTAGAATTAAATCGTGATATGGTAAGGCAAGGAGAAGTGTGGAGACTTATAACATTTATTTTTGTACCAGAAATCACCAGTCCAATATTTTTTATATTTTCAATGTATTTTTATTATTTAGCTGGTAATGGATTGGAGCATGAGTGGGGAGAGTTTAAATTTAACTTATATTATTTTGTTGGAATGCTTGCTACAATTGCTGTTTCTATGATAACTGGAGCTGAAGCCACTGGAACATTTATTAACCTATCATTATTTTTAGCTTTTGCTAGAATATATCCAAACTTTCAGGTATTATTGTTTTTTATAATACCAATAAAGGTAAAATATCTAGCAATATTTAACTGGATTCTTATAGGCTATAATTTCCTACAAGCAGGATCTATGGCAGGGAGAATGGTAACTTTAGTTCCACTACTTAACTTTTTCTTATTCTTTGGAAAAGATATATTTACTGGAACAAAGAGTGGAGCTGTTAATTTTAGAAGAAAACAAAAGTTTAAAGCACAAGTAAAAGAAAGAGAAATTATTCATAAGTGTGAAGTATGTGGAATCACAGAAAAAGATGATTCTAAAATGGAGTTTAGATATTGTTCTAAATGCTCAGATAGAAAGTGTTATTGTATGAATCATATAAGAAATCATGAACATAAATAAAATAGAGTTAAAAACTCCAACAATTAAATTTGTTGGAGTTTTTACAGACTGCTGACAAAGTGTCAGCAGTCTTTAATTTTATATAAATATGCAATATAATTTAAAATGTATAAATTTATTACATAGAGGTTTTAGTTATGATAAACGAAAGAAAAGAATCACAATATCAAATGGAAGTAGTTATGTTAGAACAATTGGTTCCGAAGAACCATTTATTAAGAAAAATAGACAAATATATAGATTTTTCATTCATTAGAGAGTTAACTAATGATTTGTATTGCCATACAAATGGTCGTCCGGCAGTTGATCCAGTAGTATTATTTAAAATGTTATTTATAGGATATCTTTACGGCATACGCTCCGAAAGGCAACTAGTTAGAGACATAGAGGTGAATTTAGCTTATAGATGGTTTTTAGGATATTCAATTACTGAAAAAATTCCAGATTCATCTACAATAAGCCAAAATAGAATTAGAAGATTTAAAGGTACTGATATTCCACAAAAAATATTTGATAATATAGTTTTACAAGCTATGGAGAAAGGTTTGGTTGGTGGTAAGATTCTTTACTCTGATTCAACGCATATAAAAGCTAATGCCAATAAGCGTAAGTTTGAAAAAGTTGAAGTGCAAGTAACACCTAAAGAGTACATAGAACAATTAGATATTGATGTAAATTTAGATAGGGAAAATCATAACAAAAAACCGTTAAAACCAAGAAAAGAAAAAGAGGAAACAAAGCAAATTAAGAAAAGTATCACAGATCCTGATAGTGGATATATGATGAGAGATAATAAACCAGAAGGGTTCTTTTATTTAGATCATAGGACTGTGGATAGTAAAAACAATATTATTATGGATGTACATGTTACCCCTGGTAACGTCAGCGATAGCGAGCCAATATTAGATAGAATTGATAGAATTGAAGAAACATTTAGTATAAAGCCGAAATATCTTGGCTTAGATGCAGGATATTCAACTAATCCTATTTTCAAGGGAATTGCAGATAGAGAGATAATACCAGTAGTTGCATATAGGCGTTCTCCTCATAAAAAAGGAATGTACACTAAGAATAAATATATTTATGACTATGATAAAGATATATATATTTGCCCTAATAATGTTGCATTAATATATAAAACTACGACTCGCGAAGGCTATAGAGAATATAGATGTTTTGAAGAAATTTGTATGTGTTGTCCTCATAAAGATAAATGTCTTGGAGAAAAAGCTAAATATAAAATAATTAGACGACATGTTTGGGAAAATCATAAAGATGATAATAAGAACTTTCTTAGAACTGAGAAGGGAAAGGCAATTTACGATAGAAGAAAAGAAACAGTTGAGCGAAGCTTCGCAGATTCAAAAAATCTGCATGGGCTTCGCTATGCTCGCTTCCGCGGACGCGAAAAAGTGTCCGAGCAATGCCTACTAACTGCAGCAGTGCAGAATATGAAAAAGATAGCAACAAGACTATCTTTGCTATTTTCAGATTATATTCATATTATTTTTGATAATATTTTATATATAAGTTTTATCCACAATTAATAATAGAAAAACCCTCTGTTTTTAACAGGGGGTTTTTCAACAAACTGACGACAATACATAAATGTATTGTCGTGTTTTTTTTATGCATAAGAGATTATGCAATTTTTAATTCTAGAACTTAGGTTTTTCAAAAGCTAACAATGAGTTATCAATAAAAATCCTATACATAAAAAAATAAGAGATGAAGTAAAAAATCCCCATTACGCTTTTAGGAGAACGCTCAGACTCCGAAATAATCCCATTTTATAAATAATAGGTCCCTAGCAAAAGTGAAAAGTCAATTTTTATGCTAAAATTTATTTTTATTAAATTGATGAAGTTAAATTCGGATATTAATTGTCAGAATATTAAAATAAATAACTTGAAAAGAAAACGTTTATATGGTACATTAAGGGGGTAATCTTGATAGAAATATAAGTATTATATGTAATTATATTTAATTATAGGTAATTTTAAGAGATAATGTCAAAAGATACTTATAAGACCATATAAAAGATTGGGTACAAAAAGGGAATAAAATTA
>JAZUNZ010000029.1:0-10091 GCA_045604405.1 Clostridia bacterium | reverse complement strand
TACTTTTTTTGCATTTTTATAAAAAAATCACAAAAAATTGACAAAAAATTGGTAAAAAATGGCAAAAAAATGCCATTTTTTTATAAAAATATAAAAAAGAGTGACAATATGGTAAGCTTTTTTGGTCTTTTTTGGTCTTTTTTGGTCTCCTTTAGTCTTTGTGACCCAATTTTGACCCATTTTTTGGTCAAAAATTGACCATTTTTCATCAATTTTAGGGTAAAAATGACCATTTTTTGGTCAAAAAATGCTCAAAAAATGACAAAAATTTGCAAAAAATCATAAAAAGTGACCCCAAATGGGGTCACTCATAATTTTTATGTTTATTTAATAAAAATTTAACATCATTTTATTTCGTTTTCACTAAAAATTTTATCTTTTTTAATACCAATTTTAGCTCATAATCTGTTAGTGGAACTGATGTTTTATTCGTAGTAGAATTGTCAAATGTACAAGCATTATATGATTCAATTTGATAACCTTTTGTATATTCAGAATATTTAATGTTAATCACATGAATGATATCATACTCATCACACAACCCATAATATCTTATATATGAACATTTTTTATCATGTTCATCTAATATCTGAAAACCTAATTCTTTAAACTTATCATCAACTGATTTAAAAAGTTTAGATTTTTTCATGTTATTTAAACACCCCCTTTTGATTAATAATTTATTATTAATGAAGAGGGAATCGTTTTCAATTCCCTTTTCATTAAAATTTATTAGATTGAAATAAGAACTATTGAACTTGATAAACGAGTTATCAAATTATAAATGTAACACACGTTGTTTAATTTCTTTGGTCTTACCAATATTCCAGAAATTGCTTCCTAAATAACCGCAGGTCCTACGTGTTACAGTTAGATGTTTCTTATCTTTGTTACCACAGTTTGGACATTCCCATTCATTATTATCATTTATAATGATTTCTCCATCATATCCGCAGCAATGACAATAATCTGATTTTGTGTTAAATGCTGCATATTGAATATTATCGTAAATGAATTTAACTACATCTTCTAAAGCATCTAGATTATGTGTTATATTTGGTATTTCAACATAAGATATTGCTCCGCCTGAAGATATTGTTTGGAAATCACTTTCAAATGCAAGTTTTTCAAATGCATCTATATTCTCTCTTACGTCTACATGATAAGAATTTGTATAATAGCCTTTATCTGTTACATCTTTGATGTTTCCGAATTTTTCTTTATCTATTCTTGCAAATCTATAGCACAAGCTTTCTGCTGGCGTTCCGTAAAGTCCAAAGCCAAGACCTGTTTCTTTCTTCCATGTTTCGCAAGTCGCTCTAAGTTTCTTTATTACTTTTAGCGCAAACTCTTTTCCTTCTGCCTCTGTATGTGAAACACCCTTCATAAGTCTAGTCATTTCATATATTCCAATATATCCTAAAGATATTGTAGAATAACCATTTTTTAAGAACTTGTCTATTTTCTCGCCTGGTTGTAATCTTGCAATTGCTCCATATTGCCAATGTACTGGAGATATATCTGAAATTGTACCTAAAAGAGCATGATGTCTACACATTAACGCTTCAAAGCATAGATTTAATCTTTCATCTAATAGTCCCCAGAATTTTTCTTCATCTCCTGCAGCTAATATTCCTATCTGTGGTAAATTTAAACTTACAACACCTTGATTAAATCTTCCCTCAAATTTATATTTTCCATTTTCATCTTGCCATGGAGAAAGGAAGCTTCTACAACCCATAGGGCTAAATACATTTCCTTCGTAATTTTCTTTCATCTTTTTAGCAGATATATAGTCTGGATATAGTCTTTTTGAAGAACATCTAACAGCAAGTTTTGTTAAATAGTCATATTCTCCACCTTTTAAACAGTTGTGCTCATGCAGTACATATATTAGTTTAGGGAAAGCTGGTGTTACATATACTCCCTTTTCATTTTTTATTCCTAAATATCTTTGTTTTAATATTTCTTCTATAATCATTGCTGTTTCTTTTTTATATGGATCATTTTCTTCAAGATTTAAGAATAACGTTACGAAAGGTGATTGTCCATTAGTTGTCATTAATGTATTTATTTGATATTGTATTGTCTGAACTCCAGCTGCCAATTCTTCTTTAAGTCTATCTTGTACAATATTTTCTATTTCTTCGTCAGAAATTTTTCCTTTATATTTTTCTTCTAATTTTCTTTTAAATTTTTCATAACTCTTTCTTAAGTATTTGCCTAAATGTTTTATCTCAACAGATTGTCCACCATATTGACCACTAGCAACAGCTGCTATTATTTGTGTCATAATAGTACAAGCAACTTGGAAGCTTTTTGGACTTTCAATTAATTTCCCATTCATAACTGTTCCGTTATCCAACATGTCACTAATGTTTATTAAACAGCAATTAAATATTGGTTGTAGAAAGTAATCTGCATCATGGAAGTGAAGTACTCCGTCTTCATGAGCTTTAGATATTTTTTCAGGAAGTAACATTCTCTTAGTTAAATCTTTAGATACTTCTCCTGCAATCAAATCTCTTTGAGTAGATGCTATATGTGCATTTTTGTTAGAATTTTCTTCCATTAAGTCTTTATTACTATTTTTTATTAAAGATAAAATAGATTCATCCGTAGTATTTGCTTTTCTAACTAAAGCTCTCGTATATCTATATACTATATATTCTTTTGCTAGTTCAAACTTGCCAAGCTCCATTAATTTTTCTTCAATTATATCTTGCACGTCTTCAACTAGCATTCTTTTCTTCTTCAAACTCTCTATATATCTTATAATGTCTTCAATCTGAGTCTCTGTAACCCTTTGATTTTCAGACACTTCAGCATTTGCTTTACCTATGGCAACACGAATTTTATCCGAATCATATTCAACTATTTTACCATCTCTTTTTACTATTTTCATATTAACCTCCCCCTAAATTTCAGCCTCATTGTATCACTTGTTTTTAATTTAAAATGTTGCATTTGCAACAAAAACGTTATATAATATAAATGTAATTTTGAGGTAATATTTTATGGTTAACTGTGAGTTGTTTAAAGATATATCCGAAGCGGAATTTCAAAAAATTGGAAAATGTTTTAATGTCAGAAACATTTCATATAAAAAAGATCAATATATTTTGTCTAACACAAAAAACGCTGGAACCGTTGGTATCGTTGCATCCGGAGAAACTCAGCTTGTTCATTATGATTATAACGGGAACCGTACAATCCTTGCAGAATACAGTGAAGGAGATGTTTTTGGAGACATATTTTCCAATATTGGAAGTGGTGAAATTTCTGTTCAAGCTAAAATAGACTCTGAAATTATGTTTTTGGATTATGATCATATTATTAATAGATGCAAAAAAAATTGTCCTTATCATAATACTATCATTCAAAATATGATACAAATATTGTCCAAAAGAATATACGCGCAAAATGAAAGAATCGAAATTCTAACAAAAAGAACTATTAGAGAGAAATTACTTAAATATTTTAACTCTATTACTAAAAGAACTTCATCTAAAGTTATTTATCTTCCTTTTACATATACAGATCTTGCCGATTATTTAAGTATTGATAGAGCTGCTATGATGAGAGAATTAAAGAATCTAAAAGATGAGGGATTCATAACTACAAAAGGGAAAATGATTCGTATAAAAATATAACGGTGCATTGCACCGTTATTTTATATCCATTGTATTATTTTACTTCTTTTTCTTGCTTCTTATCTTTCTTAGTAAAATGATATATTAAAAACGCTATAACTGCTACTATAAGAAGAATTAATATAACATCTGAAAATTTATCTATTACATGAGATATCTTTTCCCATGAATTCCCTGCTATGTTTCCTAAAACTACAAGCACGGTGTTCCATACTGCAGAACCTAATGTTGTAAGAAGTATAAATGGTACAAATGCCATCTTAGACATACCAGCTGGTATTGAAATTAAGCTTCTTACTATTGGTACACATCTGCAAAATAACACTGTCAATTTTCCTCTTTTTTCAAACCAACCATTAGCTTTTTCTACATCTTCTCTTTTAAATCTTAATATTTTACCAACTTTACCATCTAGCCATCTTTCAATTACGTCTTTGTTTATCAAACGTCCTACTAAGTATAAAACTATTGCACCTAATACAGAACCTATTGTAGATACAAGTATTACTCCTAATACAGACATTTCAGATTGAGTAGTCATAAACCCACCAAATGTTAGTATTACCTCTGATGGTATAGGCGGAAATACATTTTCTACTAATATTAATAGACATATTCCTATATATCCAAATTGATTCATTATACTAATAATTAATTCTTGCATTTTTTCTCTCCATTATTATATATTCTTTTTACTATCTATTTTATGAAATAATAACTTGTATATTGTTTTTAAGACTATTTTTACATCCATTTTAAAGCTTATATTGTCATAATATATTTCATCATATTTTAATTTGTCTTTATGAGATATTGTCCTTCCACCGTGAATTTGAGCCAGTCCTGTCATTCCAGGTCTTACTTTATATCTCTTGTCACTTATTCTTCCTTCTGGCAAAAGCTCTCCTGGAATAAAAGGCCTCGGGCCAACCAGTGACATATCCCCTTTTAATACATTTATAAGCTGCGGTATTTCATTAAGTCTTAATCTATCTATAATTCTACTTGTCTTTGTATATTCTTCCTTGTACCCATTAGCTTTAGTTGGCATTGTTTTTGTACGTATTTTGTACATAACAAATATTTTTTTATTTTTCCCTTCTCTTTTTTGTAATCTATTATGTATTGGGAATCCTAAATCCATAATAGTTATAATCACTGTAATTAATAACACTGGAAACAATATTATTAATAGTAATAATGATATAACAAAATCCAATATGGGCTTTACAAAATTTTTATACATACTATCACCCTAGCATATAAATTCTATCATAGCTACATGTATTTTTCAACAAAAATGCACAAAAAAGCAGGCCTTACGACCTGCTACTTTGGCTCCTCAAGCAATACACTTTCGAAATATTGTGCCTTGTAACCCTTGATATAACTACATTGTATGCTACAACCTTGATTGTTGTAATGCAATAGTAATGCAACAAAATAACTTTGGACACTTAATAAAAACTACCATGTTTTTATGCTTTCTATAAACATGTTTCTAATTTATATTTGGTATATCTTATCATGCATATATTACTTATAATATCTACTACAATTAAAATTGACATCGAAATATACATTTGAGTAGAAACTTCTTGTAGTTCTTTCTCTGCCATTTGTTTTAAAGACTCGCTCCTATTTTCATACATTACTTCTATTTGTTCTTTCGCATTTCCTAGTTTTGTTTGAAGTTGAAAAACATTTATTGTTGAAGTTAATATTATTATTGCTATAAAATATATCCATACTCCTTTCATAATCTTAGAAATGTTTTCTCTAGATGTGGTTTTTTTCTTAAGCACAGATTTAACTGCAAATATCCAAACTAAAACTGTCATCAAAAAACCTACAATAGCTGATAAAGCTATACTCAACCAATCTGACCCATCTGGTGTTAAAAAATTTGATATTAATCCAAATATTATTCCATAAAGTATTGTTCCCCATATGATTTCTGAAGTAAATTTTCCAGAAGTCACATTTGTCTTTTCCATTATTCTCCTCCTTTGTTTACTAATTGTTCTCTACAAAAACAATTCCTACTAAATCTTGTGTTTCAGTTAGTCTTAATAAATATGATTTATATGTTTTTGAATAATCTATATATGCCTCACTATTCCTATTATTAAAATCAGCCACTGAATTGTGATGACGAGTCCCACCCTCTAACAGTAGATTTTCTTTTGTTATTTCAAACATATTATTTTTGAAACTTACAACATTTCCAGATACTTTTTTAGCTCCTGCTGTAGCCAATATACTTTTATTATCTGATTTCATAAGTATAATTGTTACTTGGGTAGATGATATGTACTGTCTTACCGCAGACATAACCTCAACACCTCTAAGATTCTTATTATTATAATCTCGTTCTATTTGTTGTATTAACAAATTGTTTATTTTCTGTATTTCTCCGGTTACCTTTTCAACGTTTTCTTTTGTAGTACTACTTCCTTTTTGTGCATCTTTATCCTTATCTTGATTATCTTTTACGGTATTGCTTTCATTTTTTGAATCACTGAACTTATTTATATTTCCAGTATTATCTTCCTTAGGTATATCTATACTAATATTATTGTTTCCTATATTAGTTTCGTTTTGTGTTCCTTCTGTTCCATTTTCCTTTTCATCGAGCGTAATATTATTATTTGGTTTTGATATCTCTTCAATATTATTAATATTTTTATCTTGATTGATATTTAAATTACTATTTAAACTTTTATCTATATCGTTAAATTGCTTAATATTTAATGCTATCAATATTCCTACTACTGCTATTAATACTAAAAATATAATTATAACAAGTACTGCTTGTATGTTTTTATTTTTCATTTGTTTTCCTCCTTAAATAACGATAACATTGTATATTAAACAAAATTTATTGTCAATACCACTCTAAAATCACAATAAAAAAGTAATGCAGTTCGTAATGCAATTCGAGTACTTTTTAAATAGATCTGTGTACATTTAAAAATCAGCAAAAATGCAAAAATGCCCATTTTACCTGCTTTTGGAGGTACATGGGCATAAATAAAAAGCAGGTAAAAACCCGCTTTTTGGCTCCTCAAGTCACGCACGATTAAGTTTTCGTGCCTTGTGCCCCCTTGATATGACTGCGTTGTCTGTTTCGCTTGTTTCGTTTGTACTGCAGTAGTACTGCAGTAGCAAAATAATTTAACGTATATTATACTATATCAATAAATTTCACTAACTACATTACGCTAATCACAAATGTACTACTAATCCTTATTACTTATCGTTTACTCCTACAAATCGTAATTTGTTGTTCTTTTTCGTTTTTTATTCCTTAATTTTTTTAATAAAAATATTTAATTGTGAATATTGTACCTTTATTATTTTCAGATTCAACAATTATTCTTCCGTTATCTTTCTCTATAATTGCCTTTGCCAAAGATAATCCAATCCCAATACTATCCTTTGTAGAATCTTTACCTTTGTAAAATCTTTTGAAGATATTTAATGTATCTTCCTTATCCATTCCCTTTCCATAGTCTGTAATTTTAATTTGTGAATATAAATTATTGTCTTCACACTCTAATAACACTTTACTTCCATTATTAGAATATTCTACTGCGTTCTTTAAAATATTAGTTATAGCCTCTATTTGCCATTTACAATCACAATAAATTTTATTTTTACATTTATTTGTAACTTTTATTTCTATATCTTTTAAATCACATAAATTAGATACATTTTTTAATGTTTCTTCAACTATATTTTTAACAGATACTTCTTTTCTGTTGAAATCAATAGTATTAGATTCAAATTTAGATAGTTTCAATATAGATTGTACTAAAAATGAAATATTAGTAATTTCTCTTTTTATTTGTTTTATAAAATTATCTCTTACATCAATATCCATATCAAGATCATCAATTATATTATCTAGCATTATACTAATTGAAGTTAATGGTGTTTTTAATTGATGTGAAATATCTTGTAATGAATTTTTTAAATCTACTTTGTCTTTCAGCGAGTTTTCTGCATTTTCTTTTAGCATTATTGTTGTCTTATATATTTCCTGTTTTAAGATTGATAACTTATCTTCTGACAAATCTTCTAATTTTAATTCATAATTTTTATGATTTATTTCTTCAATACACTTTATTATTTTATCTATTTCTTTATCTGTCCTAATGTTGTACTTAACAAATATATACATTAACATTGCAAATGTTGATAATACTGTAATAATTTTCAAAAAATTAAAAAGCATATTATCATAATCGTTTTGTTTTATATATGAATCATCAATAATATCATACCCATATTGACTTAATGTATCCTTATTCACTTCGTTTGATTTTAAAATATCTAATAATTCATCTTCTTTAACATCAGGATACTTTTCTTTTACCTTTTCTAATATTGCACTTAATTTATAATTTGTATTTTGTTTATAACTATTATATTCAACTCGTTCAATCCAAAAGAATAAAACTAAAAAAATACTAATTACTATAAAACTTCTAACAAAATACTTAAATAAATATTTCCTATTCTTCATCTATTCTATACCCTATACCTTTTATCGTTACTATAATATCAGTTCCAATTTTCTCTCTTATTCGTTTTAGATAAACTGTGACCGTGTGGTCATCAACATCATTTCCAGTCCATTCCCAAATTTTATCTAGTATTGTATTTCTTTTAACTACTTTACCTATATTTATAAATAATAAATGCAATATTTTTAATTCTAAACTAGATAACTCCAATTCGCTATCACCCTTTTTTACTATCATTTTATTCAAGTCAAAACTAATATCTTTTATCTTAATAATTGAATTTTTTTTATTTCTTAAAATAATCTTATTTATTCTTACCAATAACTCTTTTGTTGAAAACGGTTTAGTCATATAGTCTTCTGCACCTAAATTTAGTCCTTTAATAACATCATTTTCATCATCACGAGCAGTTAAAAATATAACCGGCATCTTTTTTTCTCTAATGAATGATTCATATAAATCAAAGCCATTACCATCCGGAAGTGAAACATCTAATATTATAAGTTCTGGTTTATTATTGTTTAAATATTCTTTTGCAGTTTTAACGCAATCTTTTGCAATTAAATTATAGTTATTTTTTGTAAAAGCATATTTTAATCCACTAATAATATTTTCATTATCTTCTACTAATAATATATCCATTTTTACCTTCCTTTCTCTTTATAATTATACCATAAATAAAGGGATATTTTAGATATCCCTCATAAAATTATTATATATTTTCGTTTCTAATTGTTTCTATTGTATTTTGTTTGTTAATCTTATTTATAGAATACTTCATAATAATATAAACTATAATAAATACAAATATTATACTAATAATAATTGCTGTTAATGGCAGAGCAAATACTCTTTCAACATTTTTACTAAACGCTAAATGGATTATATACGATCCAATTAATCCTAGTGTAGTACCATAACATAGGGATTTTGTACTATAAAATAAAGTTTCCAAGTTAATCATTCTGTTAAATTCTTTTTTTGTCATACCAACACTTTTTAGCATTGCAAATTCTTTTTGCCTTAATTCCATATTTGAAGTAATGGTATTAAAAATATTAGTTATACCAATAAGTGTTATTACACTTATAAATCCATATAAGAAAATACTAATTACTAATAACATTGCTCTTTCTGCTTGAGCAGAACTTTCAATATCACCTATTGATAATCTATAATCTATTAACTCAATATCTTTTACTAACTGCTCTGTATTAGATGAATTATACATTAACATATATGGATATCTCGCTTGTTCCTTATAATAATCTAGATTTAATACTAGATAACCTCCATTATGGTAATTATTTTCAAGTCCTACTACTCTTTTTGTTGTTACTTCGGCTAACTTAACAGATAATTCAACCTCACCATCTTCAAGGCTATATTTCATATTTATTGTGTCGCCTTTTTTATAATTATATCTTTTAGTAATTATTTCTTTTTCTTTTGTTGTACTCCAATATATTAAATCATCTATTAAAATCCCCTTATCTTTTACTTCATTATAATTTAATCCTAATTCTTCAACATACTTTTTAAATGAATTTGAATCCACTACTTTAATATCAACACTTACATCCGATTCATCTAAACCAGAATCGTTATAATAAATTATCTTATCTTTATCTTTAATTTTCCCCAAGTACATATTTTCATATAATATATAACTTTCGTTTATATTATCTAAATTTCTTAATCGTTCAATTTCATCATCAGAATATTCTTTTATACCTTTTACTGCAACATTATATTTATAATCAGTATAATATGAATCTGTCATAAAAAAGCTTTCATTCATAAACGAGAACATTGCTATAAAAACAAATATACTAACTGTTAAAGAAACAACAGTTGTTCTGTATTTCTTTTTACTTCTTTTTAGATTTTTATATGCAATTACTCC
>JAZUNZ010000028.1:0-33341 GCA_045604405.1 Clostridia bacterium | reverse complement strand
ATAATAGGTTGTCTTATAGCTGGTTTTTTTATAAGAAAAGGTATTGATAAACTTTTAGAAAAGTTAGAAAGTAAAAATAATGAGGTTTAGTTTATGTTTTTAATAAATTTATATATATTAATAAATTTACCATTTAGTATTTATAGGTTAGTAAATGTAATAAAAGATATTAAAAGAAAATTTGAAAAACAAAAGATAACAATAAAAAGTAAATTAGAAAATTATAGAGAAGAGGTTTAATATATGTTAGAAGAATTAAATGAATTAGTAGATAAGTTAGATTTAATAGCAAAAAGAGAAAAAGTTAATATTTTTGTAAATATATATGATGTAGATTCTGAACAATGTACTACAATTAAATATGATATAGCTCAATAGAATGCTGAACACATCCCCTATAAATGTGTTATTTAACAAAAGATAAAAGGAGTAATAAACAAATGATAAAAATTTTAAAGAATAAGTTTTTAATATGTATGTTCGTACTAGTAGTAAGTGTATTTATTACTAGTACTTGTTATGCAGATATAACAACAGACAATATTACTAGTTTTGATTCTTTAAATTTAGGTATAACTATGGATGACGTTTTTGCTTATTTAGATACTGTTGATTTGTCTAATACTTATAATTTAGATAAATATTATGCTTTATATAGGTCATCAACTGGTGCAGTAAGTTTTTATTTTTATGATTATGAAGATTTTTCTTATCTTTATACTTTAACTGAAACATATCCATACGGTAGTGAGTATAGAGGTTGGGCATATAATTCTGATGGTGTAAGATATACAACATATTCTCAACTTAGAGTAGATTATGTTTCTTCAACGTTTTCTCATCAGTCATCAGCTTCTTCAGGCGCACCAATTTTGGTTGCTGGTGTATCTTATTTTGATGATAATGTGTTATCTTTTATAGATATTTCAACTGTAGATATTTGTTATACTACAAGTGATAATATTGTTCATGTAGGCGGTAGTTATGTACCTACTATAGATACATCATTTAATTATTCTTTTCAAGGTGTGAAGCGCGGTCAAACAAAATTATCGGTTACTGATTTAGATTCTTCTTTAAGGATGTATGGTTATGTTGGATTAGAAAATACTTTTAATGTAGGAGATACTTTAGACACAAGTTCTACATCTAGTTATTTACGTTTATTAGCCATGTATACTGATAATTCTGATTTAGATTGTTATTTATATGACGGTGAAGAGTTACTTTATTATATAGTAGATGAAAATAATGTTATTTTGGATATAGGTTATATATCTGAAATGGCAAAAGGTAATTTTTTATATGGATTCAATGTATATAATGGTGTGGATTTTGTATTTTTAAGAGATGGACAAGTATATTGGGATAATTATTTAACATTTAAATATTCTATACATGATGTTGAAGTTCAAAATAATAATATTGTAAGTATGGGAGAGAGTTCTTATATTGTAACTGATAAAACAGTAGCTTCTAATATTTACAAAGGTTATGTATATGACAGTAATGGAAGTTTAATATCACAAGCTTCAGCAACTAGTTCAAATGATTTAAGTAGTATTTCTATTTCAGTAGATACTAATTATTTTGAACAAAAAGTTGGTTTGAACAAATCTTGTTATTGGCTTATGTCCTTTGATTTAAATGGGACTAATTTTAACGGTTCTTCTATAGATTTTTCTAATTATTATGTTAGGTGGTCTATTCCAACTTGGATAGTTTTAGATTCGCTTGATGTTTATGGTTCAAGTTATTCTAAACGTAATGGTATTTTTAATGGTATTTCTAGCAGTGGATATTCTGGAATGGTTGATTTAAAAATTTTTGAACTAATTAAAGATCATAAGGCTGCTTTTGATATTACTTTGCAAGTATATGATAGTGATGATAATTTAGTTCTAACGCATATCATAAATTCTGATGATATAGTAAAAAATCAAGTATCAAAAGAAGAAAACAATGTAGATAAAGGAGACTATGATATTTTAGATAATCCAAATTATACTGGCGGTTCTTCTAGTTCTCCTAATATTGATAATATACAAGATTGGACTGCTGATGATTATCTTAATTTAATGTCTACCGATAATTTTGTTTGGGAATTTTTTAAAGCTATTCTTGGTAATTTACCTTGGTGGATTACAGTTCCATTAACAATATTGATTTTTGGCGTAGTTATTATAACACTCATAAGATTTGCTAGAGGAGCGTGATAATGTATGTATTTTGAGTATGTTACAAATTGGCTTTATCGATTAATGAAAGTTCCAATTCCTCTTGTTTTATCTGAAAATGTCTATGGTTTAGTTACTGTTTTTGATTTATTCTTATTTACTGTTTATTTAGGTGTTTTTATTATTCTTATTAAATATTTAATTACTGATTCTTTGAGTTTAAATGTAGGTGGAGTAGATCTTAATTATAGCTCTGATGCTTATGTTGCAAGACAATATCGTAATTCTGTAAGTAATCATATTAAAAATTCTAACGAGAAAAAAGAAGCTGCTGCTAAACGTAATGAATTATTAACTAAACAACGAAGATTATTGTATTATCATAAAAATCATAAATACAAACAGCCAACTTATAACAATAGTATTGGTGGCCGTATTTTAGCCAAAAAGAATGCTGGTCGAATTTCTACTAGTACAAGCTCTAATAGTATAGTTAGTCACATTTTAGCTAAAAAGAAAAAATAAAGGAGTGTTAGATAAATGTTAATTACAACTGATTATTTAGATATATTTTTATATATTAATATGGTTTGCTCTGTATTGTTAATTTTAAAGACTGTTTTTCAATTTTTTAAATGGTTGTTAAAGTGAGGTGGTTATTTTGGTTGAGATTTATAATGAACCTATAATTAATGTTGGACAAACTATTTCACAATGGTTTGGACAACCCACTAATGTAGCCATTACAGATATTAGTATTCTTTTTAGTTATTTATTCTTATTTGTTTTTGTCTTGAGTCTTTTCGGATTATTATTCAAGCGTTGGAAATAGTGATATAAACTAGTTTTTTGCTAGATTATATAAATTTTATTCGAGTTCTGTTCTTGAACTCAGTTAGGAGGTTTTTTCTATGGAAGGTGCAACAACAATTATTGCTTCTGCAACTAGTGCTGTTACTGCTTTAGCTACTTCTTTATTTGATGTAGTTACTGCTGCTGTAGGTAACGCATCAATGATGGAACTAGTTGGAATAGGTATAGCATTCACTGTTCTAGGATATGGTTTATCTCTAGTGCCTCGTTTCAGAGGTTAGCGAAAGCTAACGCTACGCGAGAGAGAAGCCCGCAAGGGCTCTCCGCGTATGCGTTTTATTCTTTTTAAGGAGTAATTTATGAAAAAGATTTTATTATTAGGTATTATTCTAATTGTTTTATATAATATTATAGGTATTAAAGGAATTTTAGTACTTGTTGGTCTTTATTTTATATTTTTCTTTTGCTATAAGAAAAAATACTATATTAGACTTATAACTGGTCCGACTGGAGCAGGGAAGACTCTACTAGCTAATCATATTGCTCAAGAGTATATTAAGAAAGGTAAAAATGTATATACAACTTTTGCTTGTATAGGTGCTCAAAAATTGCCAGTTAATTTTTATGATTATAAATATCCTAAAGATAGTTTACTTATTTTAGATGAGGCTCAAATAGGTTTGGATTCCAGAGAGTTTAATAAACTTGTTAAAACTGGAGCTAGTAATAAGCTTTTAGCAATGTTATCTATGCATAGACATAATAAATTAGATATTGTATGTATAACACAAGACGCTGAAGAAATAGACGTAAGAGTTAGACGTTATTGTAATGAGTTTATTGTAATTAAAAATATTATTTTCTTTAGGCGTTTCTCATTATTTTTGAAGAAAAAGTTTAAATTTAAAACTTTTATTTGTCCAATTTTTATAAGAGCAGAAATATGGCCAAGTTATAAGGATTTTGAACGTTGGCGAAATAATAGTGCTGAATTTTCACCTAAAGAATATGGTTCAAGAAATAAGTGGTTTATGACATTGAAACGTAGTTATACAACATATAGTACTTATCAAGAAGATAGTTTCTATCAATCTTTACCAAGTATTAATTCGAAAAATTGGGAAAATTTTGATGAACTTTTAAATACGAAATTAAATAATTAAAAGGCTTCCTGGAAAGGAAGCTTTTATATGTTTATTTCTTTTATTACATCTTTTACTTTGTAACCAATTATTTTTCGACCAAAAAGCAGATAATTTTTATTAAAATTTGCTTTCTCTTGAAGTGTTATTTCATTACTATTATTAACAATATTATAAATGCTTTTATAGTTTTCTTGTGTGATCATATAATTTTTTATACCGGTTTGATTTTCAATTATATAAAAAACTATAAATATAATTATAGCAATAATTATCATTGTTGATATTGCTATTCCTATATAGTGTCCAATTGATAAATCATCATTCATGTTTTCCTCCCATTTTTTATTTTACTTTTCTATATGTGTTATTTATTATTTTTTCTTTAATTGCCATTTTAGCTATTTGCGTGCAAGCCCATGAAATTATAAAAATTACCATCATAACAGCACACAAACCAAAGTTAATGAATAATGTTATAGGCATTAAAATTATACTTAACATACATATTATCATTGAAATATATTTAAATATTATCATATAAATCCCCCTTTAAGTATATGTTATCTTATTTAACTTTTTTTGTTTGTCGTTTTTTGTCGAATTAAAAATAATAGCGTAATTTTGATATCTTTTTTATTTATTGTGGATTGTTTTTATGCCGTGAAAGCCAATTGACAGATTTGGAAATTGATGATTTACTTATTCTAGAGAGTGAGCGCGAAGCGCTTGCGCTATAGAATTAGTATAATCACTATGTTTCAAAGATGTCAATTGGAACATGGAATAAATCTGCAAGGAATAATAGGTTGTGTGTAAACACTTTTGTTTGTTTTAAAACAAAAGTGTTAGATTTCGCTATTATTTATCTGGCCGACAAACTATTCTTACCCTGGTGTATTTAAATTATTTTTTCAGTAAAGAAAAAGGCGTAGGGGAGTGAGGGGTAGCCTTTTTCTGATTATTTTGAAAAAAATATACTTAAAAAATAATATTTTCCCTTGCAAATATTTACAGAATATGGTAAACTCTTGTGGCAACAGTTATTAAGGAGTGAACTATGGTTAGAGATTTTTTTGTAACAAAGATTTATAACAAAAGAAAACTGTTGGAAGAAAAAACAAAAGATATTGTTCCAGAATATAAGGAATCCTTTAATATGAATTTAAGTAAGCGCAATGCCAGTTTGTTGGTTGTTACTTTGGCCTTTATTACTAGGTATTTATACTATGGTAAAGTAGAGGACGTAAAATTTGAAGATTATTTTGTTGATGAAGATTTTGGAGAAATTTTTTATCAATTAAGAATGATGTTATTATTATTAAATGAAAAATGTAAAATACATTTTGAAGATTATAAAGAATTTAGAATTTTTAAATAAAAGTGTTGACATTTAAAAAAAAGTATAGTATATTGAGCATAGCAAACATTATGTGCTTATATTTTTTATAAATAATACAGTTTGAAAAATGGAGAAGTGGCTTTAAAGTCACTTATATTGAAGAACATAGCATTTCGCAAAATAGATATTTTGTGTATTTTAGAGAAGGAACTATTGATTAATTAGACCACTTCTATTATAATATATGTATAACTTAGTGCTACGTACGTTTAAACTACTTTGTATATATTTACTTAATATATTTTTATTATATATTCTCTACTTGTTCATTACTTATTGCATTACTATACTATTTTACTATATAATTTTTATTAAGTATATATTTTTATATACAAATTTATAAAATTTTATGATTTTGGACGCTTCTTTCCAAATTCGATTTTAAAGGCCTTTTTTCAGACGTCAAACTATATGGACCACTTTCTAAAAACGCCTTAAAATCGATTTTAGAGCGTCGCTTTTTGGAGGTTTTTATGAAACAAATGACATTTGATGATATGCCAAGGATTTTACAAGATTATCTTAAAAATTACTTAATAATTACTAAAAACAGATCTAAAACAACCGTTAAAGAATATTATTATGATTTACGTGATGCATTTCAATTTATTAAACGTGATAAATATAATATTAAAGTTGATGATTTTAAAGAAATAAATATTTCAGATTTAGATGCAAATTTTTTTAAATCAATTGAAGTTTCAGATATTTATGAATATTTATATGATAAAAATACTAAAGCAATTTCTAGAGCTCGAAAAATTTCATCAATTAGATCATTTTTTAATTATTTATGTAATACTGCTAAAATAATAGATAGAAATCCGTGTGTAGGATTAGAATCGCCAAAATTAGAAAAAAGATTGCCAAAATATTTAGAGCTTAATGAAGCCAAGTCTCTCCTCCACTCCGTTGATGGTGAGTTCAAAACAAGAGACTATGCCATCCTTACCATCTTCTTAAATTGTGGTCTGAGACTTTCTGAGCTTGTAAATATAAACGTAGAACATATTAAAGGCGATACTTTATCTGTTATTGGTAAAGGTAATAAGGAACGTTCTGTACACCTAAATAAAGCGTGTTTGGAGGCAATCCATGACTATCTTAAGGATAGACCAATAGATAAGCTTAAAGGGCCAGACAGAAGCGCATTATTCATTAGCAGGAAGTATAAAAGGATAAGCCCTAGAATGGTTGAAATAATGGTTAAAGACTATATAGTAAAAGCTGGACTTGATCCTAAAAAATACACACCTCATAAGCTTAGACATACGGCAGCAACTTTAATGCATAAATATGGCGGTGTAGATATTAGGACATTACAACAAGTGTTGGGGCACGAAACCATAGCTACTACTCAAATTTACACTCATATAGACAGCGAAGAAGTTAAAAATGCTATAGATAACAATCCATTAAATAATATGTAATTGAAAACTCACGAGTATTATGCTATAATATTCGTGAGTTTAGTATGTATCTTAAAATAATTTCTAAGAGGTATTTTATATGAAAAACAAAAAGGAACGTAACCCGTACATAAGCTGTACAGACAAACGCGTAGTTATTGTTTTCTTTGTATCTGTTATACTTTTAATAGTTACAGGGTTTTTACTTTACAGAGGAGGTTCTGCCCCTGGGATTCTTAAAGAAAATAAAATTACTGGCATTATCTACTGGATTTTTATTCTTTTGCTTGGCCATGTAAGTTTCATTTCTTCTATTTCAACCGCAACAATCTATTTATTCGGCGTTATAGGGAACTGCTATTTAAATAGGAAAAGTATCAAAAACAAAAAGACAATCTTGGGCCTTCCCAAAAACAAAGAAATAAAAGTTAGACTAAAACACAAAGCAGATGTGCTTCAATTTTTTGATGAGGAAGCGGTTAGATGTACTATACGATATGATGATGATAAAAGAATTCAATGTGATGTAAAAATAGAATTTTCTTTCTAAATTGCAGGAGTGACTTTTTATATTATTTCTATTTATATATAGGTATTTCTAATATTTGGCCAGAATATATGTTACTGCTTTTTAAATTATTTATATTCTTTATTTCTATAACAATATTTTGAATATTTAATTCTTCTGAAGAATTATCACAAATGTCCTCGGCTATTTCCCATAAAGTATCATTACTTGCGACAGTAATAGATTTTGTATCTATATGCTTGTTTCCAAAAGTAAAATTGGAAATAAAATTCATCACTATAATAAACATTAATATTATACCTATATTACTCATTATTCTTTTTATATTTAAAGTATATCTTTTCATAATATTACCTCCCGAACCTCTGTTCTGGTAATATTATATAGCACATATGTTCGTTTGTCAACAATATTTTTCAAATTTATCGAAAATTTGTTCGTTTTTGTTCGTAATAAAAAGAAGTGATAAAAATCACTCCTTATATTCATATATTGGTCCAATTTCTTTTGTGACTACTTCTCTTGTTATTATACATTTTTTAATATTTTTATTAGAAGGTACTTCATACATAGGAACAAGCATTACTTCTTCTAAAATTGCTCTTAATCCCCTTGCGCCAGTTTTTCTTTCTAAAGCAAGCTTTACTATTTCTTCAATTGCATCTTTCTTAAATTCTAAATCTACTTTGTCCATTTTTAAAAGCTTTTTATATTGTTTTATTAAAGCGTTTTTAGGCTTTGTAACTATATCTATTAAAGCTTTATCATCTAACTGGCCTAGAGTAGTTATTATTGGAAGACGACCTACAAGTTCTGGAATAAGACCAAATTTTATAATATCATTTGGAAGAACATTTTTAAATATTGTTTTGTAATCTATATCCTTTTTCTCTTCAATTTTTGCCCCAAAACCAATAGACTTTTCTCCAATTCTATTTTCTATGATCTTGTCTAATCCTTCAAAGGCTCCACCACAGATAAATAGTATATTAGTTGTATCTATTTTTAGGTATTCTTGATTAGGATGTTTTCTGCCACCTTGAGGAGGGACATTTGCAACAGTTCCTTCAATTATTTTAAGAAGTGCTTGTTGTACTCCTTCGCCGCTTACATCTCTTGTTATAGATGGGTTTTCAGATTTTCTAGTAATCTTATCTAGTTCGTCTATATATATAATTCCCTTTTCAGCCTTAGAAATATCGTAATCTGCTGCTTGTATAAGCCTTAAAAGGATATTTTCCACATCTTCACCAACGTATCCAGCTTCTGTAAGTGTAGTAGCATCGGCAATAGCGAAAGGTACTCTTAAAACCTTGGCTAGTGTTTGAGCCATAAGGGTTTTACCACATCCTGTTGGTCCCATCATTAAGATATTGCTCTTTTGTATTTCTACATCATCAATTTTATCTAAATTTCTTATTCTTTTATAATGATTGTATACCGCAACCGCCAACACTTTTTTTGCATCATCTTGACCAATTACGTATTCATCCAGTATCTTTCTTATTTGATCTGGCGTAGGAAGTTCTGTATTCTCAATTAGCTCTTTATTTGCTTTAGATTTGCTTTTTCCAGGTTTTTCTTCTAGATTTTCAAGAATTATATCGTTTAGTTCTTCATCCTGAATTAAATCTTCTAAAATTATTTTGTTACAGATATCTATACAATCTTCACATATAAATATGCCATTAGGGCCGGCAATTAATTTGCCGACCTCATCTTTATATCTGCCACAAAAAGAACAAAATATATCATAATCATCATTTGTTGTCTTTTTTGCCATGTTACTCTCCTTATAACTCGTTTATACTATTCATAACTTCATCGATTAAGCCATATTCTTTAGCTTCTGCGCTCGACAAGAAGTTATCTCTATCAGTATCTTTTTCAACTTGTTCTAATGGTTTGCCTGTATTTTCACTTAAGATTTTGTTTAATTTTTCTTTAATCTTTAAAAGATATTCTGTATGAATTTTAATATCACTGGCTTGACCTTGAACTCCACCTAAAGGTTGATGTATCATGATTGTACTATTAGGTAAAGCATATCTTTTGCCTTTTGTACCTGCCGCAAGAAGGAATGCTCCCATACTTGCTGCCATACCAATACATATTGTACAAACATCAGATTTAATGTATCTCATTGTATCATAAATTGCCATGCCAGCAGTAACACTGCCACCAGGGCTATTTATATATAAATGAATATCTTTTCCTGGGTCTTCGGCATCTAAGAATAATAGTTGTGCAACTACCAAAGATGCTGACACATCATTTACTTCTTCACTTAAAAATATTATTCTTTCTTTTAAAAGTCTAGAATATATATCATAAGATCTTTCGCCCTTGCTTGTTTGTTCAACAACCATAGGTACTAAACTGTTTTTCATATAACAACCTCCAAAAACTATTTTTCAATTACACTTGCAACTACAACTTCTATTGCTTTTTCTTGTTTTAGTCTTTCTGTCATATAATTTATAACGTTAGGATTTTTCTTTAAAGATTCAGCATCGTTTCCATATGCTGCAGCTAGTTCATCAATCTTAGCATCAATGTCTTCTTTAGCTACTTCTATCTTTTCTGCTTTTAATATTTCTTCTAGAGCAAGTTTTAATTTAACATCTTTAACTGCACTTGCTTCAAATTGCTCATGTAACGCTTTATCGTCAATATTTAATATTTGTTTATATTGTTCTAATGTCATTCCTTGGTAAGCTAAGTTTTGTTCAAATTCATGAATCATTTGATGAATTTGAGAATGAACCATTGGTTCTGGAATTTCAACTTCTACGTTTTCGCATAAAGCATCTACTGCTTTAGTTTCTCTTTCTGCTTTAGCTTGAGTCTCTTTAGATTTCTCTAATCTTTCTTTAACAGATTTAGTATATTCTTCTAGAGTATCGAATTCTGAAACGTCTTTTGCAAATTCATCATCAAGTTCTGGTAATTCTTTTTTCTTTATTTCATGTAATTTGATTTTAAATATTGTTTCACGTCCTGCAAGATCAGCGTTGCCGTAGTTTTCAGGGAAAGTAGTTGTTATATCTTTTTCCTCTCCAACTTTCATGCCTACAAGTTGTTCTTCAAATCCTGGAATAAATGCTCCTGAACCGATTTCTAAATCGTATTTTTCTGCTTTTCCGCCGTCAAATGCAACTCCATCTAAAAATCCTTCGAAATCTATATTTGCAATATCTCCATTTTCAACAGCTCCATCTTTGGCTACAAGTCTTGCATTTCTATTTCTAATATTTTCAAGTTCTGCTTTTACATCGTCTTCAGTAACTTCAGTATTTACTTTTTCTATTTCAAGTCCTTTATATTTTTTAAGTTTTGCTTCAGGTTTAGTATATACTTCTATACTAAATACTAGATCTTTATCTTTTCCTATCTCGTCAATGCTAACTTCAGGATGAGACACTACTTCTAGTTTGTTTTCTATTATAGCCGCTGCATATTCTTTTTCTGCAACTATATTAAAAGCTTCGTCAAAAAATACTGATTCACCGTATGTCTTTTCTATAACGTTTCTTGGTACTTTACCATTTCTAAATCCTGGCATTTTTATCTTTCCAGAATTTTTCTTGAAAGCTTCATCTAAAGCTTCATTAAATTTTTCTTTTTCTACTTTAAAATCTAATTTTATTTTTGATCCTTCTAATTTTGTTATGTTTACACTCATTTTTTATACTTCCTTTCAAATTTTATATGCTATTTTATTATACCACAAATTGTAAATAATACAAGCCACAAAGCTTGTTTAATTATGTTTTATTTTGAATTATATACAGTAAAAACAAGAGTAAAATTACTCTTGTTTTAAAATGTTGGGCAACTCGACTCTAAAGGCATTTAAATTTTCAGGTGAATCAAAAATTATAGACGAACTGACCCTTAAAGTATCCTTATCCAGTGGTGGATTTGGTTCTATATCCAAAGGCTTTCCTTTAAACTTTTCCGCGCTTTCTACTACATCTGCCATTTTACTTATTAATGTAAGTTCTATGCTAGTATTTATGATTTCAACCTTTGTCAATGAAGCTATTGCAGTTACTTTCATTATAGACATATTTTGTTCAATATTCCACCGAGTTTCTATGGAAAACATATCCTTTTCTCCTTACTATTTAGTTAATAATAATTAATTAAAATATACAATAACATTATATCACCTGCGCATTGTTATGTCAAATAGGAATGGAAGAAGTAGCGATAATATAATCATCGCTACTTCTATACTTTACCTTCTACGACTTGATAGCAAAGCAAATAATATTGTTTTATGTAGTTTGTCTTGATATTTTAAAAACTCATCGCCATATTTATTAATGCTAGCTAACGCTTCGTCCAATGTGCCTACAATCTTATTCGACCTCAATTCTTGTTCAAATAGATTATATGCTCCATAAGGCCCTTCAAGTGTAGAGCATCTGCCAGTATCTAAATAATCATAGATTGTTGCAGCTGCAATCCAGTTTTTATACTTAGGGTGGAGCGCTTCTACTTCGTAAAGAGATTTCAGCACATCTTCCAGAGAGGCTAAGGTGTTGTTTAACGAACCTTCTTCTTCTAAAAGCGAATCCAGTTTTTGTTTAGATTTACTTGCATAGTCTTTCAACTGTTGGTCTAGTGCTACAATTTGGCCCTTGATATCTTCAATCTTTTTTTTTCGGTTATCGCTCTCTTTTTGACCTGCTTTATATAACTGTTATTATCACAATATGAATATATACAGTAAATTCCGCCTATAATAAATTCCAGAGCCAAAAATACTTTCATGACAAGCCAAAATGAATTTGTTACGCTAATTCCATTTGATTCACAGATAAGAAAATATATTAGCGTTAATATAGTTACCCCACACCAACAGCCAAAAGATATTAGCGTTTTCGACCATTCAAAAAGGTCTATAACCGAGACAACCAGCCACACAATAGCAACCACTACACCATAAATTATAGCTAGCCATTTGAAAGTTTGCACATAATTTTCTGCTCCTAAAAGTCCCATAACAAGACCTTTTATAGCAAGCAAAACAACTGCGGTGACGCCCATTAATGCTAGCCAAGCTATTACAGTTGAATGTGTATCTGGTTTACATGCAACATCACACTCATATTCCTCTGATAGCTCATTTAACGTCTTCTTTTTAACTCTTATGGATTTCTTAAAATTATCGACGGTTTCAACAACTTCTTTTCTTGTCCGTTCTATCTCTTCTTGTTTTTTCTGGATTTTTAGCTTAGTTCCATAGGCTTCACTTTCATATTTACACACCATGTCCAGATATTCTAAAATAGTCATATTTTTTTCCTCCTCAAGTATTAACTTTAAAATATTTGTTTCCTGATTTATATATTTTATCACTATTTTAAAATTATGTCAAGCAAAGAGCAGTAGATGGTTCTACTGCTCATCGGATTTCGATTTCCTTTTTCTTGGCTTTGTCTCTTTCTTTTCTTTAGTTTCAGAGACTTTTTTTGTTGTTTTTTTAGCCACTCTTTTATCTGGCTCTACTTGTACAAAATTATCTTCAATAACTTTATACATCCATGCCGCAGATCCGGTATACCATGTCCAGCCACCGCGTCCCAAATGATTTTCATTAGAATAAACATCTGCTGCAACAACGAAAGGTTCTACCATATATGTATCTGCCTTTTCCTTCGTATCGCTATGATTTATTGGATTTAAAATTGAAAGTATATCTAAAGCTTTCGCTTGTTCTCCTATTTCAAAATATGCTTTTGAAAGCCATATTGCGCCATGTGTATATTGACCACCATTTTCTCTTACTCCAGGCACATACGCTTTTATATATCCAGGATTATGTTTTGGATTATCAAAAGGAGGATATAATAGTTTTACTACTCCATATTTTCTATCTACCAAATATTTTTCTGCAGATTGTAGACTAGATTCAATTTCATCTTTAGCATCAGGATACCCTTTTAATGCGATTGCAGCCCAAGCTTGAGATATTAAATCTATTTTACACTGTTCGCTTTCTGGAGTTCCAAGCGGAGTTCCATCTGGGAAGAATGCTCTTGCAAAATAATCCCCTGTCCACGCTGAAGCAAAGATCGCATGTTTAAGTACATGTCTTTCGCTCATAAATCGCATTTTGTTTACTTCATCCATTTTTAAATCTGCTATTTTTATAAACCTATCTAATATATCCATCATGAAGAAAGTAAGCCAAACAGATTCGCCTTTTATATTGCTAAATCCATCATTCCAATCACCGTCTCCAATAGATAATAATCCATGTCTACCTTTTCTAGATAAGCCATATTTTATAGCTGTAAGCGCGTGATCATAAATGCTTGCTATGTTTTCTGTAGGAGCAAAATAATCATAAAGCTCATCTCTATCTCCCAAAGGTTTATCCTCTAGATAAGGTGTTTTTTCCTTTAATATTGATTCATCACCTGTTTTTAAAATGTATTCGCTTAAAACATATGGTAGCCACAAGTAATCGTCACTAAAACGAGTCCTTATTCCTCTAGAGTTGTGTTCATGCCACCAATGCAGAACATCTCCTTGTTCAAATTGTTTTGCAGCGTGCTTTATAATCTGTGCTCTTGTTCTTTCAGGCCAAGAGGAAATTAAAGCTAAGCTGTCTTGCAATTGATCTCTATAGCCAAATGCTCCACCAGCTTGGTAAAGGCCAGTTCTTGCAAATAAACGAGATGCTATTGCTTGATACATAAGCCACCCGTTTGCCATTATATCTACATAGTCATTTCCTGTTTTAAAATTACGAATAACTTTACTTCTCCAGTATTCTTTGGTCTTTTCATACTCATCTAGTATAGTTTTTTCTTCATTGTACTTTTCTACTACCGTCTGTATTGTCTCCATGCCTTGATCTGTAGCCCCAAATAATATTGCTAAAGTCACAGATTCGTCCTTTTTTATCATACATTTAATACGCACTAACTTTTCGGCTGCATCATATTCAACTGAACCTTCTGTTCCATTTAAAAGAATTCCTTTTGTGTATGAAATCACATCATTAAAAAATTCATTATATGGATTTTTGAAATATAGCATATCGTTTTCATATTTACATAGTACATAATTACTAGAGACCTCTTTAGCAACTCCCATTACCATATCTGGTTTATATTCAATAATTACTTCTTTATCTAAAGGCCTATTGTTTTTTAGCTTAATTAAATGCACCTTTAAGTCATCGTTAATTGGAACAAACACATCCATAGTTCTTTCAATATTTGCATATTCCCCATTAACTTTAATATATCCAAAACCGTATGTTAAATTGTATTCGTTTTCATAAACGCCCTTAAAATGTTCGCCTGGAACAAAGTCCGCCCAATCATTACACCAATGAGTAAGTTTAAACTCACCAGCATTTTTGTAGAAGGAATAAACTGTTCCATATGTTGAAACAAGTGTTCCAAAGCGCTCATTAGTAAGTATATTACACCAAGGAAGCGGAGTATGAGTATTTAATATCTCATACTCATCTCCAGACTTATTAAAACCACCATAACCGTTAAAAGCTTTATATGTTTTGTTCATCCGCTTTCACCTCATTTAAAGTTCTTTCTTCTTTAGTATTTATCTTTGGCATGAAGTCTTCTATATCTTTTACAATAAGCTTTCCTACCATGTCAAATAAACCTCTTTCTTCCTCTGGCATATTGTTCAAGTTTACTATATATATATTACCTCTTGTATATGTCATATATACTACTTTTTTAAGAATATTTTCTATGTGGGTTTTTATAGGTTCTCCACTATATAATTCCTCATCAACAAGTAGAACTATATCTAAATCTACTTTTCTAGATTTTGCATAATCCATAAATGAAATTACTTCATCAACCAATGCAGAATCCTCAAGTCTTCCTATATGTACAGTTATTATTGGAAGGTCTCCTGAAATTCCGTGTTTCCATAACATTGCTTGACTATATTTTGCGTCCCAGAATTTATTTTTATCTTCACTTGCAATATCGCCAAAGTATACTTTAGAAATAAGAGCATTGTATGCTTCTGCCTTGCCTTGCTTTAACTTCAAGTATTTTGCATTTACGTTTTCTTTTTGTACGGCAAATTGAACTTCTTTTTCTAAAGAGTCATAATCTGCATTTACTATTGCATGTGATATGTTGTATTTTGTATCAGCAGCACCGGTTAAGTAATAGAATGTTTGAGTTTCTCCAGGCTCTAATAATATCCTTGCTCTATACGACATTACAGGCCATAATGGATATTTTACAAACTCACCATCATAAGCATCCCTGCCAGAATTAGACACAAGTTTAGATTTTTCAGTTTCCATTTCGTATTCTAAGTCTATACCAACAAGCTTTGTAAACACATAAAACTCCTCGTTTGCTTCATTTCTAGAACGTTTTTTAGCAATTAGCGCGCCTAAATGTTCATCGTAATCTTCCTCAACAAGTAAATTGTTAAATGATGGATGGATTATATTTGCCCTCTCCTCTGTCATTGCTAATTCAAGCTCTGTATTTATAACAATTTCTTTTCTTTCGCTTGAAGAATTGTATAATGTATATTTACGTATTTCCATATTATATTTAGGTGCAACTGTTATATTCGTTATTGTTTCAATTTCACCATCTTTTCTTCTATACTCACTCGAAGCTAATGAATATGCTACAGAATAACTGTCTGGTTCTTTATAATTTGGAGCATATGTGCCTGACCATATAGTTCCGGTAGACTTATCCGTAAATATTACTTGATTTCCAAGAGTTGTGTCTTTTACATATCTATTTTTTGTAACAGCATAATTTTTGTAATACATAAAGTTTGCGCCTGTATCTGTAAGCATTGTAGAGAGTTTGCCGTTAGTATGCATATTTATCATAGGAATAGGCCTATTTTTAAATTTAGCATAATCTTCATAAGAAATATGGCTTGTAAATTCTTCTTTTGTTGGTTCAGCAAATTTATTTTCTTTTGAGTTTTTATTTTCTTTAAGTGGTACTGCAAGTGGTATTCTCTCTTTTAGTAATATATCTGCTGCATCTATACTTGGATTTGCGTGGAATCTATTTTGTATAATTCCATCATTTATGTAGTTATTAATGGCTGTAAGTACCATACCTTGATGGTGCGCCATATATGTTTTTACTACTTCATATTTTTTGTCCTTTCCTATATGTGTTCTTGTAAAGTCTATAGCTTCATAAAAACCAAAATTAGAATATGAGTTATATTTTCTTAAAGCTTTAATGTTGTGATATACCTTCTTTGGTGCATATGGTAAGCACATTAAAGAGGAATATGGAGAAACAACCATATTATCATTTAAACCTCTCTTTAGCCCTAACCAAGGTATTCCAAAAGCTTTATATTGATAATTTTGTTCATTATCTTGTATTGCAAATGCAGATTCTGAAATTCCCCAAGGAACTCCTGCTGATTTTGCATAAGATATTTGACTTCCCAGTGCAAAACTTAATGATTCATCAACTAGTGTATATTTATATGTCTTTGTAAATAAGTTTGGCATAAAGTATTCAAAACTTGTTCCACTCCAAGATAGAAGACCTTTTATTCCATTAATTTTCACTAGATTACGTCCTAATGCAAACCAGTGTTTAGAAGTTATTTGTGATGTAGCAATTGCTATTAAACTTGTAAGTCTTGATTCTGACATTAGCATGTCATAATAGCTATCTACTAGTTTATTTGCTTCGGCGTCATAACCGATAGAGAAAATATTTCTGGCTTTAACATATAACTTAGTAAAGTCTACATTGTCCATTATATCTTTACATATATCTAACATTTCATTTACTTGTGTGTGTAATTTTTCTATAACTATTTTAGATGTAGCTAGTTTCTTTAAGAATATGTTTGCTACATATATACTAGCTATAAAATTACCACTATCTACTGTAGATACAAATCTTGGTCTTAATGGCTCTAATGTTCTTGTGTTATACCAGTTATATAAATGACCGTTCCATGTAGGAAGTTTACGTACAGTATTCATTATATTGTATAGTTTATTTACAGCTTCTTCTAATGGAATATATTCAAGATCATATGCGTTAATAATAGACATAATTCCATAACCAATATTGGTGGATGAAGTCCTGCTAACTAGTTTTGGACGTCTATTTTCTTGGTAGTTATCTGGTGGAAGGAAATTGCTCCCTTCTGTCATAGTAGTATCGAAGAATTTCCAAGTTCTTCTACCTATTTCTAATATGTCTTCTTTTTCTTTATTATCTAATTTGGTACTATTTTCAAATATGACCTTCTTACTCATAATATATGCTGCATATGGCGCTATTAATATGAATCCCGCAAATATTATCATAAATACATCTTTTGCATATGGGAAGAAGTTAAATATCGCAAGTAGTATTAAAACTAGTCCATATATAAGGTTAGGCATCATATTTTTATACACATAAGATAATTTTTCTTTTGCACCTTTTTCTATAGTCTCTGCTGTCGCCCATTCTAGCAATTTCTTTTTAGTCACTATCATTCTATATAATGATGTGCAGAATGCATTTATAGTTGTCCATGCTTTATATGGAAGAGTAATTATATTAAATACCATTTTTAAAAGATTTGCTCTAAGTCCATAAATAACAGGTATATATTGTTTTTGTTTTCTTTCTGCGTTTTTGCCAAAAATCAACTGGTCAAATACGGATAAAATATATCCAAAATTCATTACTACAAATGTTACTACTACAGAATACACAAAAGTATTTCCTGGTATAAATAATGAGATTACTAACAGCAACATTGCTAAAATGTCTAGAGATTCTCTTCTTAAGTTGTCGAAAATTTTCCAACGAGATAATAAGTTTAAGCCACTCTTTGGTCTGAATATCCAAGAAATTATTTGCATGTCGCCTCTAAACCATCTATGATTACGCTTCATGTATGCAATAAAGTTTGATGGAAATCCATCTTGCACTTCTACATCTGAAGCAAGCCCCGTTCTCATAAAGCTTCCTTCTAGTAAGTCGTGGCTTAATATTAAGTTTTCAGGTACTTTGTCTCCTATAAGTTTATCAAAAAGCTCTATATCATATATTCCTTTACCCGTATATATGGCCTCTTTAAATAAATCTTGATAAACATTAGATATAGCATTTGTATATATATCTAATCCGCCGAAACCACCAAACACTTTAGAGAATATACTGTTATTAGCAGACTCTATGTCTAGTCCTACTGCCGGCTGTATAAGGCCATATCCAGCTTTTACTGTTTTTCCGTTTTTAGATAATACCGGTTTGTTTAATGGATGAGAAATAATTGCAACTAACTCTTTAGCTGAGTTTAAAGATAGCGATGTATCCTCATCTATAGTAATTAAATATTTTACATCTGGTATCTCTCTATGTACTAAATACATACTATTAGATATTTGTCCTTCTGAAAGTTTATTCAAAAGTAATAAGTTAAGCTCCGTTAAAGCTCCACGTTTTCTTTCCCAGCCCATATAACATCCTTCAGATTCTGAATATACTCTTTTTCTGTATAAGAAGTTAAATAGCTTTGGCTCTGATGGATATTTTGCATTTAATTCATCTATTAATTTCTTACCATACTTTACAACCTTTTCATCTAGGTCAATATATTCTTTATCGCTTGAAGTACAATCTCCAAGTAGCATATAATACATGTTTTCAGAACGATTTGCAAGATAAGTTATCTCCATCTTTTTAATCATTTTGTCTAGCTTTTCTGTAGAGTTTATTACTGTAGGCATCGCTATTATAGTACTAGTCTCTTTTTCAATTGTTTTTGCAAAATTGAATCTAGGAAGAGGCTCAGGATGCACAAATTTCCCTACGAAATACGCTACTAACTTGTCCGCGATCTCCATACCAAATGCAAACAATATTATATTTAATATAACTCTAAATCCAATGCTAAAATGATCTATAAACACTCTATCTACGAATACTGTAAATATAGTAGCAAGCGCAAGTATTATTAATATATATACATATGACTTAATTGGCCTATATATGTGATTGTAAAAAGCAATACCAAATGTGCTTTTTTTCATCATTTTTATTAAAAGTATCTTATCTTCACCTATTAAAAAGTGTCCAACATGCTTTTCATATTTATATGAACATTCTACTGCTTTCTTGGCAATGTACATTTCAGAGACTTTATATTTCTTAGCAAGTTTTATTATAGTATTTCTATATCTTGATTTTGTCTTATGATCACATTTTATATATTCTTTAGTAAAGTCTTCTTTTAATATTTCATCAATTCTATTTACATTTACTATTACGTCTCCCCAGTTTGTAGTTGCAATAGTTTTCATAGACATTATTGAGTTGGCAATAAGGCTTGTTGTTTTTGCTATTTCATCATGTTCTTTCTCTATAGCTTCGTCTATAGTAAATCCTGTTTTAGTAGTTTCTTCTTTTAATTCTTCTAAATATTCTTCGCCCTTAGAGCCTAAGTCTTTCAACTTATATGCCATATATTCAATATACGCTGTGTTACTAGTCTTAACACCAACATTAACAGTTAATTCTGATTTTATTTTTCCTAAGCTTTTTAAAGATCTACTAGTAATTCTGTCTGCAAATTTAGAACTTGACTTGTTTATTTTCTTTTCTACTTTTAACTTTTGCATTTCTGCATTAAATATATTAACACATATCCTTTTTATATATTTTATAAGAGCAAGTCTTAGCATTGTAGGAAGTATAGATAATTCTTCAAAAGTAACATATGTGTTTTTTTGAAATTCACGCACATAGTTGCTTACTATTCCATCGTCTATAACCCCATTATTTCTATTTACAATTTCTTCTGCCATAAACATTATTCTTAAGCTAGTTTCACCATCAGTTGGTTTAACTGTTGGCATTCCAACTTTAAGGCAGTGTGGCAATGCTGTTTTTGCTGTATTATATTCTTGTTCTATAATATACATATTATCTAAAAGCCATTGACCTGCTGAATGTGACGGAATTTTCAAATCACTATTCATATTTAACAAGTTATATGTTGCTTTTATTAACTTAAAATTACTTTTTAATTCATAGTCCATTTCAAATAAGAAATCTTGCATAAATTCACCTCTTAATTATTCATGGAAATTATATAATAAACAGATTTTATTTGCAAGGCTTTTTGCCATTTTTTAGGAACTCTAAAAGCCTTTTTAAACAACAAATTTAGACGTTAAAAGGGCATGGATTTTCCATGCCCTTTTAGTTATCTTAAGTTCTTCTTTTTTCTTTTCTTCTTAGTATTACAGAGGTAATCGCAAATGATGTGCCTAAAGCAATAGACGATACAACATACATTACCGCTCCCCAAAACAGTCCCCAAAATGTAAATATAATCCAAGCAACTCTACCTGAACTTATCCTAGTGTCAATTAGCATTTTTGAAATTAAATTGTAGTTTTTATCGTACATGGCTACAATTTTGCAATCTTTTTCCTCGAATGTAACGATAAGGTTTGAATCCTCTACTTCTACCATAGTGTCTTCTACCAGTGGCAATTTTGAAAAGTCCTCAGTAATTATTTGTTCCTTTGCATAAAGTTTAGCCTTTTGTTGCTCACTTAATGGTATCTGTTTTGCGATAAGACATATAATTATTGCAACAATGATTCCAGCAGGCACCCAAAATATCCATGCTCTGCCTAAATACTTGTCAAGGAACCGTTCACGCTTCTTCATCCTATTATTATAGTCAAGTTGTTTTTTCATATTGTTTCTCCTTCTTTATTTTCTTGTTTTTGCATTTAGAATATATATTATGAATATAAATTGGTAGTTTAAATACTATGTGAATATAAAATGCTATTCCATAAGCACTCAAAGAGCTTATAGTTAAAACTCCCAAACAAGTTATATAACTAGAAATAAATCTTTCATCTTTAATTTCACAATTTATATAATTTCCTTGATTGTCAAAAGAAGCTATTAGAGAGAGTTCTTTACCCTTAAAAGTGGCTATTGTTCCCTTCTTTGTTGTTTTTATTGATGCATTATCAATATCTAGAACTTTTGAAAAATCATCTTTTACAAGTTCGAGGTTTTCGATATGCTGTCCCATTTCAGTAGCTCCAATTGGTTCAGATACATACACCTAGACAACTCCAAAGATAAGTAGCGCCAAGAAAACTACAATGCCCAACTTAATGGTCATAAACGCCGTGTCCATAAACTATTTGTACTTAATCATATGATAAGTCCTCCATATAAATTATTATTTGGATATATTAAATAATCCGGATATATTATAACATATATCCGGATTATTTTCAACTTTGTTATGTCACCGTTGTCTACTTGTTTATTTTATTTTTTAAAAAATTTATGTAATTTTCATTTGTTTCACGCATTTGTACAGCAGTCTAATGCCTCCACCTCTCAAAAACTCTGTCGATATAGGTTCAAATTCAGGATCATTTTTGTAATTCCTATAAAGGAATAGGTTGGTTTCATCGTGCACATTTCCTTCTCTCATATCAAAAAATTCAACCAAATACGGCATAGAATCTACTCCTTATAATTATTATATATATTTGAATTCTTGTTAAACTTCTTCAGATTCTAAGGGTAAAAAGTCTTCCTCCACTTTCTTGTATTTTAAGACTGCTACTGCCACAACTGTGGCAGCAAATATGCCTACTGCTGCACAAACAAATCCAATTACTTTTCCCATATCTTTCTCTCCTTATAAATTATTAATTTAGATATAAAAATAACTGAGTGTATTATATCATACATTCAGTTATTTTTCAATACTTATGTTAATTACATTTTGCCTGCTTCTAGAGGAGACATGCTTCTTAATCTTTCTACAATTTCCTTTAAAGTATCTACAATATATTTGGCCTCTTCCATTGTATTTTCTTCCCCATATGAAATTCTTAAAGAACCATGGGCTATTTCGTGCTTAAGCCCAATTGCTAAAAGTACATGTGATGGGTCAAGCGAACCTGAAGTACATGCGCTTCCACTTGACGCCTGTATACCTTTCATATCTAAAAGAAGTAACATTGATTCTCCTTCTATACCTTTGAAAGATATATTTACATTTCCTGGAAGTCTATTTGTTCTATGACCATTAAGCTTAACATAAGGAATCTCATTTAAAATTCTATCAATTGTATAATCTCTTAACCCTATAAGTTTCTCGTTATATTCATTTAGATTTTGTTTAGCAAGTTCAATTGCTTTTCCCATGCCTACTATTGCAGGAACATTTTCTGTACCGGCACGCTTACCTTTTTCTTGATGTCCCCCAGTAATTACAGGACTAAACTTCACACCCTTTTTAATGTAAGCTGCACCTATTCCCTTTGGCCCATAGAATTTATGCGCAGACATAGATAACGCATCTATTCCAATTTTCTCAACATCAATGTCTATATTGCCTACTGCTTGAACAGCGTCTGTATGGAAATATACCCCTTTAAAGCTTGTAACTTTTGCAATGTCTTCTATAGGTTGTATTGTACCTATTTCATTATTTGCATACATTATTGATACAAGAATTGTATTGTCTTTTATTGCATTTCTTACACTATCTGCTGAAATTATACCATGCTCATTTGGTACAAGATATGTTACTTCAAAGCCGTCTTTTTCAAGAGCTTTGCATGTTTCAAGTACAGCCGGGTGTTCAATCTTAGATGTAATTATATGATTCCCCTTATTTCTATTTGCCATCGCAATACCACGGATTATCATATTATCCGATTCGCTTCCGCCTGCAGTAAAGTAAATTTCATCAAATTTTGCTCCAATTGCATTTGCGACTTGTTCTCTAGCTTTGTCTACAGCAGTTCTTGAAATTTGTCCCATTCTATATGGCGACGAAGCATTACCATACTTTTCAGTAAAGTATGGTAACATTTCATCTAAAACTTCTTTTTTTACATATGTTGTAGCACTGTGATCTACATATATAATTTTGTCCATTTAATCTTTCACCTATATTTCCTTTATATATATTGTATTATTCATGCCGTTATTTTGTTAATTATTTTGTAATTGCATCAATACATCTTGGACATATTGTGCTATGTTCTGCATGTTCGCCAACATGTTCGTTATATTTCCAGCATCTTTCACATTTAATACCTGGAGCTTTTGTAACTTCTATATGTTTTTCTCCTACTTCAACTTTAACTTTAGAAACGATTAACACCATTTCTAACACATCTATTAGTTCTTTTAGAGCGTCTACTTTAGCTTCGCTATCGTAAACTGTAACGCAAGCATCTAGCGGATGTCCTATAGTCTTTTCAGCTCTTGCTTGCTCTAAAGCTACTAGGGCTTCATCTCTTAATTCGTAAATTTTATCCCATTTAGCGCTTAGTTTTTCATCATTATATTTATCTTCTGGTTCAACCATAGGAAGCAACAATACTGATTCAAACTTGTCTTGTTGTTTTAGATTCATATAGCTGTATATTTCTTCAGTAGTAAATGTTAATATTGGTGCAAGTAAAGTAATCATAGATTTTAATACATCGTACATTGTAGATTGAATGCTCTTACGCAATTTGTCTTTAGCACTTAATGTATAAAGTCTATCTTTTACAACATCAAGGTATCTAGAGCTTAAATCTGCTGTACAGAATTTATGTACTCCATTAAATACTGTGTGGAATTCATATTTATTATATGCAGCTATAGCTTCTTTTACAAGGCAATTTAGTTTATACATAATGTATTTATCTAACTCATCACGGCTATCATATTCTACATATTCTGTATCCGGCTCAAAGTCTGACATATTTCCTAGCATAAATCTTGCAGTGTTTCTTATCTTCTTGTATACCTCAGCAATTCCTTTTATTATATCATCAGATACTTTAACGTCTGCATGATAATCTGAAGATACTGTCCAAAGTCTTAAGATATCTGCGCCGTATTTGTTGCAAACTTCTAATGGATCTACACCATTTCCTAGGCTCTTAGACATTTTTCTCTTATCCTCATCGATTAAGAAACCGTGAGTAACATTTTCTTTATATGGCGCTACACCTTTAACCGCAACTGATGTTAAAAGTGATGATTGGAACCAACCTCTATATTGGTCATTTCCTTCCAAGTATAAATCTGCTGGCCAAGATAAACCGTATTTTTCTGTATTTAAAACTGCAAAATGGCTTGAACCAGAATCGAACCAAACGTCCATTATATCTGTTTCTTTTACAAGTTCATGACATCCACATTCACATTTGAAATCATAGCTTTGTAGTAGTTCTTCTGGTGATAGTTCATACCATGCATTAGTTCCTTGAACTTTAAATATTTCATTAAGTCTTGTTATAGTTTCATCATTTATAAGCTCTTTTCCGCAATCTTTACAATAGAATATAGGAATTGGAACACCCCATACTCTTTGACGAGAAATACACCAATCGCTTCTATCTTTTAGCATGTTGTACATTCTGTCTTCGCCCCAAGCTGGGTACCATTTAACTGTCTTTATAGCTGCTAATGCTTCATCTCTAAATTTCTTAACGGATGCAAACCATTGTGTTGTAGCTCTATATATAACAGGTTTATGACATCTCCAACAATGTGGATATGGGTGAGTTAATTCTTTCTTTGTAAGAAGCGCTCCAGACTCGCCTAAAGCTTCAATTACTCTCTTGTTAGCATCAGTATATTTCATGCCTTCAAGTTCGCCGGCTTCTGCTGTCATATATCCCTTTTCATCTACTGGACATATAGTCTCAATATCTCCATAACGTTTACATGCAAGATAGTCCTCATGTCCATGTCCTGGCGCTGTATGTACAAGTCCTGTACCTGCATCAAGCGTTACTAGAAGGTCCGAATCAGAACCTAATATTACACGAGAAGTTTTATTAAGCATTGGATGTTGTAATAAAATGTTTTCAAGTTCTACACCTTTAAACGCTTTATCTAACACTGTATATTCAGTAATGTTTGCTTCTTTCATTACAGATTCTATCATTTCGTTTGCTATTACATAGTACTCATCATTAACTTTAACTATAGCATAGTCAAAATCTGGATTTACTGTAACTGCTTGGTTACCAGGCATTGTCCATGGAGTTGTTGTCCATATTACAAAGTATAATTTGGAAGTATCTACTACTCCATCAAATATACCTTTATCTTCTTTTACAGCAAATTTAACAAATATACTTGTTGCTGTATCATCTTGGTATTCAATTTCAGCTTCAGCTAAAGCAGTTCTACAATCTTCACACCAATATACAGGTTTTAAATCACGATAAATATATCCTTTTTTGTACATATCTGCAAATACTTTTATTTGTTCTACTTCAAATGCAGGATCAAATGTAACGTATTTGTTTTCATAGTTTCCTATAACACCAAGACGTTTAAAACCTTTTTCTTGAGTATCTACTTGTGTTATTGCGTATTCCTTACATTTTCTTCTAAACTCAGGAACTCCTACCATGTCTTTGCTGATTTTAAGTACTTGTTCTACTTTCTTCTCGATTGGAAGACCATGTGTATCCCAACCAGGAATATATGGTGCACAAAATCCTTGCATGTTTTTGTATTTTATAATAATGTCTTTTAGTATTTTATTAAAGGCATGGCCTAAATGTATATTACCGTTGGCATATGGTGGGCCATCATGTAATATAAATGTTTTGTTTCCCTTATTTTTTTCTAATAATTTTTCATATACTTTAGTCTCGTTTTGTTTTTCTAAAACAGCTGGTTCTCTTTCAGGTAGATTTCCTCTCATTGGGAATTCTGTCTTTGGAAGGTTTAGTGTTTCAGAATAGTTTTTCTTTTCATTTTCTTGCATATTACTCACCCCTATTTAATTTATTACATAACTTTTCTAATAATAAAACATATGTGTTTTTTATATCTAGATATATATTTCTAGATTCTTCGTAGTCGTATCTATGAGACATATTATTTCTTGCTTCCATCATTTTAATCCAGTTGTCTCCATCATAGATTATGCCTTCTTCAAACGCCACTTTAAGCACGCCACGCGGTCCTACCATATCTCCGGCCATACCCATAAACTCAAGATACTCTTTAATCGTTTTCCATGCCAACTCAAAAGTGAACTCAAATCTTTGAATAATACCATCTATTTGTACTTCGTCTGGTTCTTCGATTTGCAATGCTTCTTTTAACTTTAACAAAGCATTTGAATAATTTTCATATTTGCGATTAAAGCTCTCCATCAAAAATCCACCCCTTCATTTATGATATTTTGTATCAAGATTTCGTTATTACAACGTTGCACAATAACTAAATCAATTTTATATATAACATTCAGCATAGATAAGTCCACCTTTACTTTATCAATTATATCGTCAGGGACTTCGTTTGTGACTGCTATATCTATATCTGAATTATATTTATATGTGCCTTTAGCCCTAGAACCAAATAATTTAAACTTGCATTCCGGATATTTATTTAAGACATCTTTTATTTTGTTATATGTATCAACAGATAAACCGTGCATAACTTTTTCCCCCACTATTATATTTATACTCTTTCTAGTCTTTCACGAGTTTTTGCTTCGCCTAATACTTGCATTATTGCATATATATCTGGCGTGTTTTGTTTGTTTGTTAAAGCTACACGAATAAATCCTGTAACATCTGCTATGCTTCCTTTGTAAGCGTCTGGACTTAATTTATATTCTTTCATGTTGACACAGTATCCTAGATTTTCTGCCATTGATTTTACGCTGTTAAACCAAGTTTCTTTATCCATATTGCTATCATAAACATCCAAATATGCCTTTATTATTTCTTTTACGTCATCTATACTAAATTTACCATCTTTTAAGTCAAAGTTATAACCTTCAGTTACACTTTCATTAAATAAATGATCATACATGTAGAAAGTATTAGGTAATATATCTTTATATTTAGCAAAATCTTTTCTAATCTTTGCTACATTATCTCTTTCAATTCCTAAAACTTGTCTTGCATAGTCTATGTCACTGTTTAACAAATCGTATACGTTTTTATCGTACTGCTTTGACCATACTAAAACGTTGTTTAGTAATTCTTCTGTTGTCATTCTTGCAATTACTTCTTTAGATACATCTATAAGTTTTACCATATCAAATAAAGCGCCTGAGCTATTAAGTTTTTCAAGTTTTACTTTAAATTCTCTCCAGTTTGCAGTTTTATTTGCTTTTCTCCATAATTCATAATCTGAATTTATTATAGTTAAAAGATATTCTAAAACACTGTCTACTGGGTAGCCTTCTTCTAAGAAAAAGCTTACTGCAGACTCAGGATCTTTTCTTTTACTTAATTTTCTCTTAGACCCATTATCATTTTTCATCATTGTTGGAGTGTGAGCATATCTAACTTGCTCAAATCCTAATGCATCAAACAAGTCTAAATGAAGTGCTGTTGATGGTATCCATTCCTCACCCCTAATTACAATTGTAGTTCTCATGAAGTGATCATCTACTGCATGTGCAAAGTGATATGTTGGAAGGCCATCAGATTTAATAATTACAATGTCTTGGTCGTTTTGCGCCATCTCTATTTTTCCACGAACTATATCTTGAACTTTTACTTTTCTCATGTGGCTGCCAAGAGATCTAAATCTTAGAACATATGGTTCTCCTGCTTTAATCTTTTCTATTTGTTCTTCTACTGAATAATTTCTGCATCTTGCATAAGTTCCATAATATCCTGGTATTTGTTTGTTTGTTTCTTGAGACTCACGAAGTTTGTTCAAATCTTCTGCTGAACAAAAACATGGATATGCTCTACCGCGTCTTATAAGCTCTTTAGCACACACTTTATATATGTGTTCTCTTTCACTTTGTTTATATGGACCATAGCTACCTATTTGTTCTGTTTCAGATACTAGCCCTTCATCATTAATTATATTAAACGCTCTCATTTGAGTTATAAGGTCACGTGTTCCATTTTCAATTTCACGTTTTTGATCAGTGTCTTCAATTCTTAACATGAATTTGCCACCTGATTGGTTGGCTACTGTCATGTCTATTAAAGAACCAAATAAGCCTCCAATATGTAAGAAACCTGTAGGAGACGGAGCAAAACGAGTTACCTCTGCCCCATCAGCCAAATCCCTTTTAGGATATCTTTTTTCTAGATCCTCTATAGTTTCTGTTATATTTGGAAATATTAAATTTGCTAGTACTTCATTTAAATTGTCCATCTTAATTCTCCTTTTTATTCACCTTTTTTATTATTCATTCTTACTTCTGTTATTATTGGTAATATCATTGGATTACGTTTTGTTTTCTTGTACACAAAATCACAAAGCTCTTGTCTTAAACCAGCTTTTATTGCTGACCATTCTGTTACATGAGATTTTACAAGTTTTAATATTTGTTCTTTTGCAAATTCTCTTATTTCATCAACAAGATCTTCTGACTCACGAACGTATACAAACCCTCTTGTTATAATGTCTGGTCCGCCAACTAATGCTCCAGTACCACTTTCAAGAGAAAATACTACAAGTATCATACCATTTTCTGAAAGCATCTGTCTGTCTCTTAAAACTATGTTTCCTACGTCTCCAACACCTAGTCCATCTACAAGTACTATTCCTGATTGTACTTGAGCTCCAAGTTTAGCACTTTTGTCATCAATTTCTAGTATTCTACCATTTTGAGATACAAATATGTCATCTGACTTCATGCCAATTTGTTTTGCAAGTTCTTTATGATGTCTTAAGAATCTATATTCACCATGAACTGGCATAAAGTATTTAGGTTTTGTAAGCATTAGCATAAGCTTTAATTCCTCTTGGCATGCGTGTCCAGATACGTGAACATCTGCTAATTGATTATATATTACTTCTGCTCCAATTTTTTGAAGTTCATCTATTACCTTGCCGATTGATTTCTCATTTCCTGGTATTGAAGATGATGAGAATATTACTAGATCCTTATCTGTAATAGTTACTTGTCTATGTTCCCCTTGTGACATACGAGCAAGCCCTGACATTGATTCTCCTTGTGAGCCAGTAGTAATTATTACAAGTTGTTCTGGGTTGTATAGACCTATCTTATCTATTTCTATAAATGTTCCTTCAGGAGCAGTTAAATATCCAAGCTCTTTTGCAACACCCATAACACGTATCATGCTACGTCCTACTATTGCTACTTTTCTACCAAATTTAGCTGCAGATGATACAATTTGTTGCATTCTGTGAATGTTAGAAGCAAAAGTTGCAACTATTATTCTCTTATTTGAATTCATGAATATTTTATCGAATTCTGCGCCAACACTTCTTTCAGACATTGTGTATCCTGGTCTTTCAACATTTGTTGAGTCTGACATTAAAAGTGTAACTCCTTTTGTTCCAAGTTCTGCAAATCTTGCAAAATCCATAACTTGACCATCTATTGGAGTATAATCCACTTTAAAGTCTCCTGTATGAACAACCGTACCTACTGGAGTTGTTATAGCAAAAGCCACTGAGTCTGCTATTGAGTGAGTAGTACGTATAAACTCAACTTTAAATTTTCCAGCTATAACTGTTTGTCTAGGTTCTACTATTTTAATCTTTGCAACCTTGTCTAGTCCGTGTTCTTCAAGTTTAGCAGTAATTAACCCTGCTGTAAGCTTTGTTGCATAAATTGGAACATTTACTTTCTTTAGAAAATATGGTATTGCTCCAATGTGATCTTCGTGTCCGTGAGTTATAAATAATCCTTTAACTTTTGTTATATTTTTCTCTATGTATGTAGTATCTGGTATTACTAGGTCAACACCTAACATGTCGTCTTCTGGGAACCCAAGTCCACAGTCAACTATTATAATATCGTTGCCATATTCAAATACCGTAATGTTTTTTCCTACCTCTTGAAGTCCACCTAGTGGTATTATCTTTAATTTATTTTTTTCAAATATACTGTCCTTTGTACTATTTTTAAATTCATGCGATTGTCTTGTTTTATTTGTTGTTCTATTCGCTCTGTTAACTCTTTTAGCTAGTTTTTCTTCTGTTTTTATTATACTTACATTGTCTATCTTTATATTGTCTGTTTTTTCTAATTTTCTTTTTAATTCTTTATCTAGAAATTTACCTTCTTCATAAATTCCTTGTGTATTTTTTTCCATTTTACATCTTCCTTTCTTTTGTTATTAACCCGTATTTTATTAAAACAAATTTTATTTTAAACAACCGTACAAAACTGTATATCCGAGGACACACAAAATCTTTTATTATTATACTATTAGAGATATATAAAGTCAAGAAATTTAAGCGTTTTTTAAGCTTTCTTTAAAAGAAAAATACCACAGCATACACTGTAGTATTTTTCCTATTTTTCCCTATTTAATTCTTTTAATTTTTTACTCCAACTATAAAGTCCATATGCGTTATTTATTAGATATATTAACCACATTATAAGCATTGGTATATTTGAAATATTTTCCATGCATTTTATAGACCACATAGCAATCATTGCTATGTTTGAAATTATAAAAGTATACCACTGTTCTATCTTCTTTTTAGAAGTCATATACAACCCTATAATTCCTAAAATTATGGATATCCCATCTACTAAAGCATATTGAACATTAACCATATTTGCAATTATGCTATAAACGCCAATTACTAGCATTGTAGCTAGAGATATAAGAACTCTTTCATCTGTGCTATATTTAGATATGCTTGTCCTGTCTTTACCTTTTACGTCTTTGCCCCAATTAAAAAACGTATACATTTGCATTGGAATACAATAGATAATATCATATATGGCTGTTCCATATACTCCATTTCCAAACATTATTAATCCATAAAGCGCCGAATTTATAATTCCAAAAAGCTGTCCATGTCTATTTTCAATTGCAGTACCAAATACGTATATTACACCTGTAATTGCTGCAACAATTTGTATCAAACTAGAATCAGTTGCAATAGATAAGGTTATTATTAATATAATAGATATAACCATCCAAATCTTACTTAATTTCATTTGTTAATCACCTTTAACATATTTTTGTCTTTCATAAAAAATACTTGGTACTTATGTAGAGTACCAAGCAGTTTGTGGCAGGGGTACTAGGAATCGAACCTAGCTCTGGAGTTTTGGAGACTCTTATTCTACCAATGAACTATACCCCTATCACGCCAATATTATACTATATATATATTATAAAATGCAAGCACAATTTACATTTTTTTGTAAAAATATTAAAGAGGCTTATATTTATTTTTATTTTCAGTTTATGGAAAGAAAAGAATTTTAGTTTTCTAGATATGATTAGTACAGCATAAAATGTTTTAATTTCAAATAACATGCTTTATTTTGATCAGTTTCAAATATTTCATTAAATTATTCTAATATATAAAAACACTCCTAGTAGAATTATAGCCAGACATAAAACATCTAATGTTTATGTCTGGCTATAAATCACTTTACCATAAGCGCATCTCGCACTCGCCTATACATACGACTAAGTATAGGTAACGCCCGCCACCAGCACTACTTTTTTATATAAAGAGCAGAACGGATCCCGCCGAGGGACGTGTCGACTGGGAAGATGTAGCTACGACCGGAAACCGGAAAAAGGTTGCCGTCATAGTATAAGGAACCACCACGAATAGCACGGTTCTTAGCATCGTGGCCCTCCATTGTCCATTCAAACATATTTCCAGCCATATCATATATGTTATTTACATTTGCTACTTTTAATGCTCCTGTTGTTAATATATGTTCTTCATTTGTTGTATCTGAACCTTTAGTATAACTAGATGTTACATCTAAAAATGCTGTTGTTGCACTTGTTGTATATTTCGCTCCACTATTTAACTCTGTATATGATGCTATATCGTGGTCAATATAATTACCATACGCTGTACTACCTGTAGTTTTTGTTACTTCTGCTTCTTCCATTGCGCTTGTATCCAAAAACCACTGTACTGCTCTATCCCACTGCACTCCATATGTGAGTGTTGACACTACTCCTGTTGCATTTGTTGCATCATTTGGGTAAAGACTTCTTGCCACTTCTACTGCTGCTCCTGTATCTACATTCATTGTACTACTAGAACTCCAGCCAATATAATTATATGGTATCTTATTCATTTTTGAGTGTACATTCGCTAATGTTTTTACTATTGCATCGCTTTTGCTTGTTCTTTGCTTTTCTATTCCCGCTTCATAACGTGCTATATAAAATCCGCCATATTCTTTTACACTTGCATACATTGCTTGCACTTCGGCAAGTGTTTCACTAGACATATATGCAGTACTTTGTTCTGCTAGTGTTGTTTTAGGAAGATTTGTTGCTTCATCTACTATTACTTCCCAATAATTTGTTCCTAATGCGTTATATTTTCCATTTGAATCTACTACTTGTGATGGACTATTTAGAAAATCTTTTCTTACAAATTGTTGTTCAAAATTATCTACTGGCACCCATACATATTGGTTTCTTGTTGTCCATGATGTATGTTGTGTCTCTGTTGTTGGTAATGTTGTTGCTCCAGCTTTTATTTCATCTGCTGTTAATTCATATATTACAAGTCCACCAGCTTTTGTATTTTCGGCTTTTACATCTCCATTTGCACCGTATGGTGATGCTACAAATCCTTTTGGTATTGGTACTGTATCTACTATATTTGCTACGCTTGCTTGCCATTTTTCAGGTATTGTTACTACTTGTCCTTTTAATGCTACCTCTACCCCTCTTGTTGTTACTGTTATTGCATATTTTGATGTGTTTATTCCTTCTTGTGTTAAACCATTTATTACTAATTGTCTTAATTCTACTTCTTCTGTTATACCCCTTACATATGCATCTGCCCACAACATCGATGCTAATTGCTGTACCGTTTTTAAATCTGATGCATCTACTACATCCTGTGCTTTGTCTATTATATCTGTACTATTTAGAGA
>JAZUNZ010000027.1:0-13434 GCA_045604405.1 Clostridia bacterium | reverse complement strand
TACCAAGACCCGTTTAACGGGTAGCGGGTAGTCCAAAGGACGCGCGTGTCGGAATAGCTAAACGCCTTGAGGCGTTGCTAATAACAAGCCTTATAGGCGCATAGTAAAATGCCCCCAGCTAAGCTGGGGGATTATTTACTATGTTATTTTAAGAAATTTTGTTTATGTTCCTTTTCTAACTGTTTCAAACTCTTATCTGGTGTTGGTAAATCTTCAGGCATAGTTCCACCAAGATCTTCGATAGTTTTGCGTATTTTTCTACCCACGGTAAAATGAGTATCATTTGCATCTTTCTCGGTTTGTACATTATCTCGCTTTAACTTTTGGTCGGTTTGAGAAATTCTAAACAAATTTGCAATAAGTTCCTCGTTACCCATATTATCCAGAATATCTTCTCTATATCTTAATCCTTTTCTTTTTGCAATATCATCGGCAGTTTCACCATTATATAATCCTTTGTAACCAGCATTATGGAATTTATCAAAATTTTTAACACCAGATTTTTTAGCAGTTTGGTTTAAAGAATAATTCCATCTTTTAATTGAATTTCTGTGGTAAAGTCGTTTTTCATCTTCAGTTAATAAACTATATTCCTTTTCACTAATTTCTTGTTTCCTAGTTTGTATTGCAAAATATGTTTGCGCAAGAGCAACTACATCCTTTTTAGGGTCCCCATTTTGCACTATTAAATAACAGGCGTATCTTGAAAGTTCATAATCTAGTATTTGCTTTTGAGCATTTTTAGGCATTTCTATCGTTTTCCTGACCTCGGCAAAATGATCCGAAACCGCATATCCACTGCTTTTACAAGCCGTCATTGCTTTGTCAATTACCTTTACAAAGTTTTCCCATTTAGCATATTGTAAAATAGGGAAAAGGTCCCTTGCGTACCAAAATTCGGTACCATTTTCTCTTATGTTTTTAATGTCCTCGAAGTTCTTGTATTCAGCATTTTTAAAATTTTTCATACTACCAACTCCTTTATATAAAACTAGACAACATTATAACAAACAAATGTTCTTTTGTCAAGAGAAAAATAAAAGAAAATAACAGTATTTTATAGGTTTTGAACTCAAATAAAAACTACCCATTGAACGGATAGTTTTTATTTAAGTTCTTACTTTTTATAAATCATAGCTTTCACAGCCTCTATTTTCTCAGTTATAAATTTAAGAAACTTCTCGCTATATTCTTTATCCAATTGAGTTCCCTCAACTCTTTTAATTTCAGCCAATGCATCATCAATAGTCATTTGGCCTCTATATACTCTAATTGATGTTATTGCATCAAAAGTGTCGCAGATAGACAATATTCTGGCTAACTTAGGAATTTCATCTCCTTTAAGGCCATCTGGATAACCATTACCATCTATTCTTTCGTGGTGATGGCGTATAGGTGGAATAGCATCTTTAAAAGTTTCAGAACTAGATAGAATGTTTACAGATATTATAGGATGAAGTTTAATTTTTGTGTATTCTTCATCTGTGAGCTTGCCGTTTTTTAAAAGTACAGCATCGGATATACCAATTTTACCAATGTCGTGGAAATCTGCAGCTAGTACTAAAGTGTTAAGCTCATCCTCCTCAAGCCCTAGATACTTTCCAAACATTTCTGCATATCTTGCAACTCTATCACTATGTTCTTTGGTGTAGTGGTCCTTTGCACCAACAGTGTTTTTTAGTGTAGTTGCAAGCTCTAGACCGAAATTTTTAATAGTGTTATTCATTTGCTTTATTTCATTTATTTGTTCTACATATTTATATCCGCTTTCTATAAGTAATATAAGGTCATCAAATCTAGCACCTTTTTCAAAGAAAGCTTGTATATCTAATGAACGCATAATATCTATAGAAGGTGCAAGGTCTTTGTGAGCAGACATAAGTATAATATATATTTCTTTATCAAATTGACGAACAAGTTTAACTATTTCATCGCCTCTAGTAGAAGGCATTAGATAGCTTACTATTAAGATATCGTGTTTGTTTGTTCTTAATTCCTGTATTGCGGCCAGCGGTTCTGTATAGGTTGAAAGTTTTATGTTATAGTTATCCAAAACTATAGATAAAGCTTGTGTTAAACCGATATCATCATCTATAATCATTACGTTGTTTTTGTTACTATGCATTATTGTCACCTCTAACAATTAAAGTATATCAAAAACAAAAGATATTTACAATACTAAACCTAGAGAATTCTAAATGTTCCAAGTGTCACGGTAAAGTCATTTGGAAATACGGTTATTGATTCTATTTTTAGTCTTCCTGTAAGAATTAAAAGTATTACTAAAAGCTTGTTTATATCTAAATTATCACAATTTATACCAAAATTATTAAAGAAGGATGAGTCAAAATTTCCAAAAAAATTATCCATGATACCACCTATTAAAATATACTCCAATACTTGTGTTTTTATGTATTACGTTGTATAATATGGGTGTCGGAGGAAACGATGGATAAGAGGAAAATATTTTGGGTTTTAATAACTATTATAATTGCCGTCATATCGCTAGTTATTGTAATAAATTTAGTGTTTAAGACTGACAAAGTAAATGAAGGGAAATTTAGAGTCAGCGATGTAATACTTACAAGCTCAGCTGAACTTACTAATAAAACAGAGAAAAATAACGTGTGGAGCATAGACTTGTCTCAAAAAAACAAGCTAAGTATGCTCATAACAGCAGCAAGTAACGCGCAGATAGATAGGATTTATTTAAGCAATATAACTTCAAGTGGAGGCAATGTTATATTTTCGCAATTGAACAATGAAAGTAAAATATCTCCAGATAGTAGTAGCAAGGAATTGGATGTAGAATATACGTTAGATGAAAACAATCAGATGTTGTTAGAATTCGTGGCGTTAAACGAAAACATATTGAAAGACTGGATAGTTCCGGGACATATAAAACAAATAGTTTATGATGGTAGAATTATCACTACAGCAGGGCTCGCGCTTAAAGACATACAGTTTACGCTCAAGTTTAGACTAAATATAGTAGAAAGTACAGGAAAGACAAATGTATTAAAAGTAGAAATGCTACTACCAAACAAACAACTAATAATAAATGGTGCAGATGTAAGAAGGCTTGCGCTTTCGGATTTTAAATTTAAAGTTAATTAGTTACTTGAAAAATATAAGACTATATTGTATAATTACTTAAGTCGCTTTGGCAATAGAGAGTTTGTGAATCTTGTCAGGTCCGGAAGGAAGCAGCAATAAGCAAAGGATACTATGTGTCGTAAGCGACCTTTTTATATATGAGAGGTAGGGGTAATATGTCATACATATCACTTTATAGAAAATATAGACCACAAAATTTTAGCGACATGATAGGACAAGAACATATAACTAAAATTTTGAGAAATCAAATAAACTCATCAAAAACATCTCATGCATATATTTTTAGCGGTACTAGAGGAACAGGAAAAACTACTGCTGCAAAGATATTTGCAAGAGCAATAAATTGTTTGAATAATAAAGATGGAGAGCCATGTAATGAATGCGAGGCATGTCGCAGCATATTAGATGGAAACACTACAGACGTTGTTGAAATGGATGCGGCTTCAAACAATTCAGTAGAAAATATACGAAGCATACGCCAAGAGGTTGCATACTCTACAACTGGTATGAAGTATAAAGTATATATAATAGATGAAGCACACATGCTTTCAACAAGCGCATTTAATGCACTTCTAAAAACGTTAGAAGAGCCGCCGGAGAATGTAGTTTTCATATTAGCAACAACAGAGGAACATAAGATTTTGCCAACAATTTTATCTCGCTGTATTAGATTTGAATTTAAAAAGATAGGAAAAGATGGCATAGTAAAAAGGTTAGAATATGTTCTTAAGGATTACAACACAGAATATGACATAGAGGCATTAAAGCACATTGCTGAACTGGCTGATGGTGGGATGAGAGATGCTTTAAGCATTCTAGAACGTTGCATAACTTCTGGAGAAGGAAATATTACTGAACAAAAAATAGAAGAAATAATAGGAACAGTGCCAAAGAAACTTATACAAGATATAACCCTAGGAGTGCTGGAATATAATATAACTAAAGTAGAGGCGATTGTAGATACGATATTGTCGTCAGGAAAAGACCTAAGGAATATAGCAGCTAGTATTACAGAGGAATTTTTAAAGGTCCTTATAGCTGTATCCAGCGGGAGTTACGGGGATATTTCTGAAGACTTAAAAGATATTTGTGGAAAAATATCAGTTGCGCGCATTCATGAGATTATTAAGCACATGTCGAAATTAGATGAGGATTTAAGGCAATCAAACAATGTGGGAATGCTATTTAAAGCCAAGCTTTTAGAGTTGTCGACTAAAGTTACATCTTTAAATGAGAATGAGCTTTTAGCAAAGATAAGCGAACTGGAAATGAAAATAGAAAGACTAGAGCAAGAGGGCATAAAAACACAAGTGGTATCAAAGGAAAAATCGTATGCGGAAGATAAAGGACAAATACAACCCAAAGCAGAGGAACCAGCAATTACTGAACCTATACCACCCAAAGAAGCAAAAATTGCTGAAGTAAAGGTTGGAAGAAAAAAGGTAAAAGAGTTAGAAAAGATAATGAAAAAAGCAGTAGATTCAGACAATCTAAAACTTTATTCAGCATTAGCTGGGGCAACAGCGTATGTAGAAGACGAGACGGTAGTATTTACAACAGCGAATTCTTTTGCTTATGGAGTACTAAATAAAGATAATACAAGAGAAGATTTGAGAAGAATAGTAAATGAGGAGTTAGATAATGACTTTAATGTTAGAATTGAATATATAAAAGAAGAAAAGGAATTAAAGAATGAATTTGAAAATTTAATGAAGGATTCAGGAGTACCTTTTGAAGTAGTAGATTAGGAGGATTTTTTATGGGTAAATTTGGAGGATTCCCAGGAGGAATGGGGAATATGCAAAATTTAATGAGGCAGGCACAAAAAATGCAAGCGGATCTTCAAAAGAAACAAGAAGAAGCTGCGAACACGGAATTTGAGGTTTCTGCAGGAGGCGGTGCTGTTACAGTAAAGGCTACAGGAGCAAAGGAAATAAAAGAGATAATAATAAAAAAAGAAGTGGTAGATCCAGATGATGTAGAAATGTTACAAGATTTAGTCCTTACTGCTGTAAATGAAGCAATACGTAAAGCAGACGATATGATGCAAGAAGGACTTGGAGGATTAAACATTCCGGGGTTGATGTAGGTAGGTTATGTATTCAGAATCAGTAAAGAAATTAATAGGAGAATTTGAAAAATTGCCGGGAATAGGGCATAAGACAGCAGTACGTTTAGCGTTTTACATACTAGAATCTGACACAGAAGTGGCACGTACTATGTCTGAAGCATTACTTGAAGCAAAAGAAAAAGTAAAATTTTGCGATACATGTTACAATTTATCTGAAGATACTAAATGCGAAATCTGTTCGAATACAAAAAGAGATACAAGTATTATCTGTGTAGTTGAGAATGTAAAAGATGTAGTGGCTATGGAAAAAACGCATGAATACAAGGGATTGTATCATGTGCTCCATGGAGCTATATCTCCAATGAACAATATTTCGGCTAATGATATAAAAATAAAAGAACTGGTATCAAGGTTATCAGATGAAAATGTAAAAGAAGTAATTATTGCTACTAACCCTACAATAGAAGGCGAAGCAACAGCGATGTATATCTCTAGAATTATCAAAACTATACCTGGTATCAGGGTGTCAAGAATAGCACATGGAATACCGGTGGGTGGAGATTTAGAGTATACAGATGAAATTACTTTAATTAAAGCTATGGAAAATAGAAGGGAAATGTAATATGGATAAGTTTGAATTATTAAGACAGAAATATCCGACATTTGTATACAACTCATATGATATTGTTGAAACTGAGGACAGTTTCAAGGTGTCATATGATTTTGTCGTACCTGGACTTGTAGAATTTAAACCGACTTGGAGTTTTGCAAAACAAAAAGATAAGGTGCTAGACAACAACTCAATTAAGGTGTTTGAAAGAACGATATTTAATTTGGGTATGGTAGAAGTTATATCTTATTTAAAAGCAACTTGTTCGCCTGTTTTAATAGTAAAAGCGGGAGCACTAAATGCCGAACAAATACAGTGGTACAAAAAGTTATATATAAATGGATTAGGAGAGTTCTTCTATAGAAATAATATAGTAGAAGCGATGAACATGGAAACCTTCCTAGATATTAAAGTAGAAAAAGACAATGATGAAAAATTAGTTTTGTCTAGTGAGCTTAATGGAAATTTGGTGCCGGTTGGTGGAGGAAAAGACTCATCTTTGTCACTTGAAGTATTAAAAGATATGGATAATATATGTTATATAGTAAATCCAAGAGGAGCTTCAAGGGATTCTGCAATTATTGCAGGATATAACGATGAAACAATATATGCTCCAAAGAGGACTTTAGACTCAAGACTTATTGATCTAAATAAACAAGGTTTTCTAAACGGGCACACTCCATTTTCAGCAATATTAGCATTTTCATCATATGCATCAGCAATAATTTTAGGTAGAAAAAACATAGTTTTATCTAATGAAGCGAGCGCAAATGAAGCAAATGTAAGTGGAACTAATATAAATCACCAATATTCTAAAAGTATAGAATTTGAAAATGATTTTAGAGAATATGTATCTAAATTTGTATGTGAAAATGGACCAAATTATTTTAGCTTGCTTAGACCTTTAAGTGAGTGGCAAATTGTAAGAGCATTTACTACTAAAACAGATAAATATTTTGAAGTATTTAAAAGTTGTAATGTTGGTTCTAAACAAGATATTTGGTGTGAGAATTGTCCTAAATGTTTATATGTATATATAATGCTTAAAGCTTTCTTAAGTGAAGGGGATATGAATAGAATATTTAAATCAGACATGTTAGACAATGAAGCGTTAAGGGATACATTTAACGGTCTTGTATATCCAGATTATGATAAGCCTTTTGAATGTGTTGGGACTAAAGATGAAATAAATTTAAGTCTAAATATGATAGTTGATAGACTAAATAAACAAGAAAAAGAGAGACCTATACTTTTGAAAGACTTTAAACCAGATATTAAAAACTTAGATATTGAAATAACGGAAGCTATAAAATATTGGAATACAGATAATAATCTAACTGAAGAATTTGAGAAAGCATTAAGAAAATATATTGAGTAGGAGGAGCTTTTGTGAAAGATAAAATTATACAAGAGTTAACAGGCAAAAAAGTGCTTATACTAGGCTTTGGCCGTGAAGGTAAAAGCACATATCATTTTATAAAAAATAATAATATAAATTGCAAAATAGGTATTGCGGATATAAACGAAGTTACTGACCAAGAAGTGTTAAAAGACAATGTAACACTTCACACTGGGGCAAACTATTTGATGGCGATTAACGATTACGACCTTATTATGAAAACTCCTGGGATATCTTTTAAAGATATAGATTTGACACATATAAGGGAAAAAATAACATCTCAAACAGAAATGTTTTTAAAATATGGTGGAACTAAAATTATTGGAATTACAGGAACTAAAGGGAAAAGTACAACATCCTCTTTAATTTATGCAATGCTAAAACAAAAGTACAATGTACTTCTTGTTGGAAATATAGGTCTTCCTGCATTTGATGAGATGAATGTATATGATGAAATGGATTATTTCGTATACGAACTGTCATCTCACCAGTTGCAATTTGTAGACTGTAGCCCACATATTTCGGTTCTTCTTAATATGTATGAGGATCATTTAGATCATTATAAAAGTTATGAGGAATATAAAGAGGCTAAGAGAAATATATACAAATACCAAAGAAAAGAGGATTATTACATATTCAATGAAGATGAGAAAGAAGTACTAAACGAAAACAGGAATTTAGTACAACATTTAATGGGGATAAGTCCTAAGAATTTGCAGGGAACTATTCCACAAAATGAAAACATTCGTGGCAATCACAATAAATACAACATATCAGTTGCTGCTAAAGTTGCAAAGCTTCTAAATGTAGAAGATGAACAAATACAAAAGGCTGTTTTAGAGTTCAAACCTTTAGCGCACAGATTGGAGGCAATAGGGGTATATAATGACGTAACATACATAGATGATTCTATTGCAACAATTCCAGAGGCAGTTATTTCATCTGTTGAAAGCATACCAAATATAAACACAGTAATAATTGGCGGAATGGACAGAGGTATTCATTATTCGTCTTTAGTAGAATTTTTATCCCAAGGCAAAGTAGAAAATGTAATTCTTATGTATGATAGTGGCAAGAGAATTTTTGAAGAACTTCATAAAAGACAAACAAATGCAAATATAGTATATGCAGAAAATTTAGAGAAGGCAGTTGAACTTGCAGTACAAATTACAAAACCAGGTACAATATGCTTAATGTCTCCAGCGGCGGCAAGCTATGGAGTATTTAAAAACTTTGAAGAACGTGGAGATAAGTTTAAAGAATATGTTATAAAATTTACAAGCAAAGGATAATCCCTTTGCTTTTTCTATAACTCATAAAATTATTAACCAGAGGCTAACTAAAGTCTCTGGTTAATAATTCGTTTAGCATTATACTGAATTTGTTTGCAATCTGTTGGTTTCTACTGCCGCTTAAGCAAAAACAAATGGGGCAAATGTTTCTTGCTCTAGCTAAATAGTCATTTTCGTTTTGAATAAATCTTATGCGAAAATAATTTTGCCCTTTGGTTATTTTTAAACTGCTAGAGTTTTCAGGTAAGCGAGCTTCGCTAAGCCAAGTAAAAGTGCAATTCTTAAAATGTTCGGTAGAAAATAAATTTTCAAGAAATTCAAAAAGGTATGGACAGCTCTGCAGAATTATGAACTTGTTTTCGGGAATATAGTTAGGCATTATCCAATATATATCTGAACCGAAGAAACCAATTATGAATTGACTGTTTCCATCTTGAACAATTATTTGCTGCCGCCCATCTAAAGCATCTTTGAATATTTTCATAAAACCTCCAATATATAGAATACTAATTAGTAGCCATTAAAAATATTTCTAGCCAGTATTATACAATAAAAAAGAATAAAAGTAAACGGCTATTTATAGCTAGTTGAGCGGATAAATATAAACTAATAACACAATTGTAATATAGTTAAAAACAAATGACAGAAAAATTACACAAATTTAACAAAAACACTTGTCAAATGATATTTTTATGATAAAATTATCTCGTAAAGAGGTGTCGATATGGAAAAGAAAATATTGATAGTTGACGACGAAAAGCCAATCGTAGATGTACTAAAGTTTAATCTAGAAAAAGATGGCTATAAAACAATTGAAGCATATGATGGTGAACAAGCAGTAGAAATGGCACTGACTGCAAAACCGGATTTAATAATTTTAGACGTTATGCTTCCTAAAATGGACGGATTTACTGTATGTAAAAAAATAAGACAAAAACTTACATGCCCAATAATAATGCTTACAGCTAAAGAGGAAGTAGTAGATAAAATTATAGGCCTTGAGCTTGGTGCAGATGACTATATGACTAAGCCATTCAGCGTAAGAGAACTTACAGCGCGTGTTAAAGCAAACTTAAGAAAACACGTGTTGCCTGAAGACACACAAAACAACGAAGCTACAGAGGAATTAAAAATAAAAGACCTTGTTCTAGATGTAGAAAAATATGTAGTTGTTAAAAAGGGTAAAATAATAGACTTAACTATGAAGGAATTTGAAGTAATAAAGCTTTTAGCAGCTCATGCTGGACAAGTATTTACACGTGAGCAAATTCTTAAAAATGTTTGGGGATATGACTATTATGGTGATGTTAGAAGCGTAGATGTTACTATAAGAAGAATAAGAGAAAAAATAGAAGATAATACTTCTGAACCAAAATATATAATAACAAAAAGAGGAATAGGATATTATGTTTAAATCTATAAAAACTAGCACGAAAGTGCTGGTGTTAGGATTTGTAATAGTTACATTTGTAGTAATGAACATTGCGGTAAATTATTCTATTACAAAAGAATTTGGACTTGTATTTAACGCACCGATTGTAATATCAATTGGTGTGCTAATTTTATTTGCGTTAATAGTGTCTGCTATATATAGTAATAAAATACTTTTACCATTAAGACGTATTGAAAAAACCATGAAAAATATAAAGGATGGTAAAAGTGTAGACTCCCGAATACTTACTGGATGTACTGAACTAAAAGAGATAAACAGTGTAATAGATATTTATAGTGATATAATGCAAGGAATTTCAAAAAACAATTTTGAAGTAACAAGTCAAGAAAGCAAAACAGGAATAATACTAGAAAGAATGCCAGACGGAGTTATAGCATTTTCAATGCAAAGACAAATAATACAAATAAATTCAGCTGCAAAAGCATTTGCAAATATTACTTCAGAAGACAACACTTATGAAAAGGTTTTAAAAAAGCTTAAAATCAAGGTAGATTTTGATAAAGTTCTATACATGACAAATTATAAAAGTGTGGAGGAAAAAACCACTGTAAATGACAGCGTGTTAGATGTAGTGTTAGTTCCATTCCACAATGAAAGACTTATGCCAATGGGTGTTATAATCTTCATTAAAAACATTACTGAAAGCGAAAAACTAGACAATATGAGAAAAGAGTTTGTTGCTAATGTTTCGCATGAATTAAAAACACCACTTTGCTCTATAAAGGGGTATTCGGAAACTATATTAGATAGAGAGCTTGAAAAAGAAGAAATAGCTAAATTTGCTCAAGTTATAAATGATGAAGCCAATAGAATGGATAGAATAGTTGCAGATCTTTTACAACTTTCTAGATTTGATTACAAGAAAAATGTTTGGAATAAAATTAAACTTAACATTGATGATTTGGCAAAGCAAGTTGTAGAGAATATGCAATATGTGGCAATGGAAAAGAAACACAATTTAAAATGTGTAGTCAATATGATACCAGGACCAGTATATGTGGACAAAGATGGAATACAACAGGTTATGATAAACATATTAAGCAACAGTATAAAGTATACGCCAGAAGGTGGAGAGATTACTGTATATATTGGTGCAGCCGGTGGGAAGGCATATCTTAAGTTTGTAGATAATGGTATGGGAATACCAGAAAAAGACTTGAAGCGTATATTTGAAAGGTTCTATAGAGTAGATAAAGCACGTTCTAGACAAATGGGAGGAACAGGACTAGGCCTTTCTATCGTTAAGGAAATAGTAGAAGCTCATGAAGGTACTATTGAAATTAAGAGTGAGGTTGGTATTGGAACAGAGGTTATTGTTACAATTCCAATAATGAAATAGGGGACAAAATGAAAATAATAGATGTACATGCTCATTATGAGGATGAAAGATATAACGAAGATAGAGAAGAAACAATAAAAAGACAATGTGAAAATGGCGTGGAATATATAATAAATGCAGGAGCTGGAATTGAATCATCAAAAAGTGCATTACAACTTGCTAATAATCATGACAATATATATTGTACGATAGGAATTCATCCGGGGTATGTGGAAGACGGGGAAAATATAGAGGATCTAAAAAGACTATATGTGGAAAACCCAAAAGAAAAAATCGTTGCAATCGGTGAAATAGGCCTGGATTATCACTACACAAAGGAGTTTAAAGAGGAACAAAAGAAGCTTTTTAAAGAGCAATTAGAATTTGCTTATGAATTGGGATTGCCAGTACAAATACATTCTAGAGATGCAAGTATAGATACAATGGAAGTGTTGGAAAGCACAGAAAACAAGCCGGAAAAAATAATGTTCCACTGTTTTGACCTAAATGAACAAACGGCAAAATATATTATAAATAAAGGATATAAAATATCTCTTGGTGGAAACATAACATATAAAAGAACAGAGACTGCAATTAAGGTGATAAAAGAGATGCCAATAGAAAACATTATGACAGAAACAGATTCACCTTACCTTGCGCCAGTGCCACATAGGGGAGAGAGGAACGAATCTTTAAACATAGTTGAGGTAATTAAGAAGCTTGCTGAAATAAAAGAAATGAATATAGAAGAAGTAGCTAAAATATTATATAATAATGCTATAGAGTTTTACGGATTAGGATAGACTCCTAATCTGTTTTTTGTATGCTATTTTCGATGTTATGTAAATGATAGGCTGATACAATTGACAAAAATACGTGATGGTGATATAATCTAATAGATATTTATATTAAATCCTTTAGGTACGCTGCAAGTGTATGTAACAATTATTATTGGGGGAAAACAGGGCCCTTATTGGGTTTAAGCGTATTAATAATATTATATAATAAAATTTTGGAGGTATCGCAATGACTATTTACGATGTAAAATTCTATGGACTTTATGAGACGGACGGAAATGATGTACTAAAAGTCGAAATGGCAAAGAACGAGCAAACAGTTTTACGGAAAACGGGGGAAAAGATATTTTCAGCTACAGTATTAAAAAGCTTCGAGGGTAAAGAAGATGTTTTAATGCTCACATATAGAGATGGTAATTGTGAATATGAAACGCTATATGAGCCAACATTTTATTACGAAAATGGGGAGTGGCAAGAAACTCAGTATCGTGAGGCGCAGAAAGCGTTTTTGAATGCTTTTAACAATATGCGGCAGGAAAGCAAGGAAAAAGATATAAGCATCTTTGATATGACTTTCTATGGGGCATATAAAGATATGATTATCTCAAGACCTGTTATACGCATATATGCCTCTAAAGAGGAGAGAAGAAAAAACTTGTCTCCTGAAATAGAATGGTTTACGGCGACAGTTCATAAATCGCTTTGGGGCAAGGAGTATGTAGTAAAACTTGAAAGAAAGAATGCTCCCTGTGAATATATCCAGTTGTTTGACTCCGAAACAAGTTATTGTGAAAAAACATCTCGCTGGGTTCAATGTCAAAGAAGCGATATTCCCGAAAAAATAATGGAATGTTATTTAAAATACATAGAAGATTGAAGGAAACTCATATGACTATGTATGATGTGAAATTTTATGGGGTGCATTTTTATTATGAATCGGAATTTTCGGACGTAAGTATATATGCAACCAAAGAGGAAGCACATCCCGTTCCGGGTTTTTCGAATCGGCTATTTGAAGTCGTAGTGCTAAAAGAGCATGAAGGACAACAAGATGTATTAAAGCTTGAATTTGAAGACGGGACATGTGAGTATAAAACACTTTACGCGCCGTATTTATATTTTGATGATGGAAAGTGGAGAAAGGCTCCTAATGCATCAACGCCAGAAGAATTTATGAAAGCATATTTAAAAATGCTCCTTAATGATTAAAAAAAATAGGTTCAATATTGAACCTATTTTTTCAGACTGTTGACAAAGTTTTTTGTTAACAGTCTTTTCTTTTTATCTTTTTTGTGGTAATATTTATGCATAACATATGACTCTTAATCTAACAATTTTAGTCTATGTTTTAAGCAGTTTTTTCTTAGAAATTACTGC
>JAZUNZ010000026.1:0-7253 GCA_045604405.1 Clostridia bacterium | reverse complement strand
ATACCAAGACCCGTTTAACGGGTAGCGGGTAGTCCAAAGGACGCGCGTGTCGGAATAGCTAAACGCCTTGAGGCGTTGCTAATAACAAGCCTTATAGGCGCATAGTAAAATGCCCCCAGCTAAGCTGGGGGATTATTTACTCTTGTAGTATTATAAAATTTAATCCAATCTTCTACTAGGTCTATATATTCTTGCAAAGATGTGATATTATTGTTATACAAAGTTTCCTTTTTTAGAATAGCGTGCCAGCTTTCTATAGGAGAATCATCTATAGGAGTACCTTTTCTACTCATAGAAATCTGTATTCCATTTGATTCACAAATAGCTTTGTATTCATAAGATGTATATTGGAATCCTTGATCACTATGTATAATCAATCCATTTACATCTTTTTCTTTATTAATAGCATCATTTAATGTATCCATAACAAGATTATTATCATTTGTTTTAGATATTCTATATGCGACAACGTGTCTGTCATATAAATCAATTATTGTTGAAAGATATGCTCTTGAACCTTTGAAAATTAAATAAGTTATATCTGTATCCCAAACTTTATTCAATGCATTTGTTTTGAAATTTCTATTTAACAAATTTGGTTTTATATTGTTCTCAATTCGTTTGTTCTTATGTTTGATTTTAGCTTTTCTTATATATTCTGCTTGAAGATTATATTTCTTCATTATTCTTAATACCTTTTTACCATTCATAATTACACCATATTTTTGAATTAGACCATCAACAATCCTACGATAGCCATATGTACCTTTAGAATCATCAAATATTTCTTTTATTATTAAGTAATCATAATAGTCATGATCTTCTAAATTTCTATATTTGTAATAAGTTTTAGGACTTATATTTAAAACGGCACACATGTTAGAAAGTTTAAAATTGTTTCTATATAAATTTATAAATGTTATTTTTTCTCTCGTTGTGCCTTGAGGAAGGCCAGGTATTTTTTTAATATTTCATATCTTTGCTTATAATCTTCTTTAGTTAAATCATCATTTGTTTTTGGCCTACCTTTTTGAACTGAAATAGTTAGTCCCGTATTTCTATATTTTCTAACCATTGATTCTACTGTCTTCCAACTAATCCCATACTCTTTAGCTAATGTTCCATAACCATATTTACCAGATAAATATTTATTAACTATTTCAGTTCTTTCAACATCTGAATATCTTCTAAATTTTTGACCTTTTGATGCCATAGAAAAATACACCTCCTTTCGGAAGTGTATTTTATCACATTTTTAAAGAAACCTCTTTTTTTATAATGTCTACTCTAAGGGGTGCAGTTCATAAAAGAATGCTCTTTTTTAAATGTATATAAGACATATTAATTTGATGAGTTGCGGTTTAGATAGCTGTAAAGCATAAACAATATATAATATGTAAATTATATCATACAGAATGTAAAGAGAATAATTTGTTTTAACTATTTGCTATTTTCGACAATATGTGATAATATGTAACAAAGTTCGAAAGGGGAATGTAAATGTTTAATAAAAGAGCTGATGGAAGAAGAATAAAATCTTTAATGCCATATTATAAAATAATACCATATATAATGAAACAAAGAGTGGATGCTCAGGTATATTTTGAAGATGAAATATCTGTAGACAGACTCGAAGAATATATAAAAACTAAAAGAGAAAAAGGAATAAAAATAACTCACATGGATGTTGTTTTAGCCGCTATAGCTAGGACAGCAATTGAAAAACCACGTATTAATAGATTCATAATGAACAGAAGAATATTTGCAAGAAATGAGGTTTGTATTTCACTTGCAGTTGTAAAAAAATTAAGCGATGAGGAATATGTAGATACTACTGTAAAATTTAAAATAAAACCAGAAGATACAATATTTACTATTGCAGAGCAAGTGCATGAAGAAGTAGCAAAAAATAAAGAAGCAACAGAAGAAAATGCAACAGACAAACTTGCTGCATTTATAATGAGTTTTCCTAACTGGCTAATAAAATGTATAATAAATTTAGTTATCTTTTTAGACAATCACGGGCTATTACCAAAGGCAGTTATTGAGGCATCACCATTCCATACAAGTATATTTTTGACTAATTTGGGTTCTATTGGAATTGATTCAATATATCACCATATATATAATTTTGGAACAACAAGTGGTTTCTTAGCTATGGGTGGTAGAAAAGAAAGAATTAAAAACTATAAAACTGGTGAGACAGAAAAATACATGACATTTAGATTTGTTATGGATGAAAGAATATGTGATGGATATTATTATGCAAAAGCATTATCTGTATTTAGAAGATATATATTAAATCCAGAGCTTTTGGAACTACCTTGCGAGAATGCGCTAGAGGACCAAAAATAACAATAAAAATAATAACTAGAGGGCAATGGCCCTCTAGTTATTATTTCATAATGTAAACGCAATGCTCATATAAGTCTTTCAAGCAATTAAAGTGTTTTTGATTGTGAGGATTCTCGAAAAAAGTTGCGTCTATATCTGTACAATTTAAAACTACTGGAGTTAATTCGTTGTTTTCAAAAGCATCCGTAAAATCCATAATGGTATCGAATTCTCTTGTAACGAAGCTTTTATCTGAAGTCCAGCAAGTAAAAGATAAATCAATCATAGTAATACCTCCAAATTTTTAATCAAAGAAAAGCTCAAATATGTTGCATGTTGCCCAGTCATCTTCTATATATGCTATAAAGGGTGACAAAACCAAATATACTATAGGTACAATAATTTTTAACATAACCGGAACACTTGGAATCATGGCAAAAAAGACAGTAAATAATATAAATGGTGCTATAACAGTTGCAAATAGGCAAAAACTGCGTATAATCGTTTCGAATTTTGGCGGCTTAATTACAAAACTATTTTGAACAGATCTTAATCCCATAGAAAGAGGTGTGACTATTAAAGGGATAATTATCAAGGGTAAGAATAATTTATAGTTAATAAAACATCCCGCTATGAGCAACGCTATAAAAGCAATGGCGTATGCAATGTGCACATAATTAATGGAATATTTTAATCGAGCTGTAATTAATACTGTTAAAATAAAGCCAATTAATATAGCACCGAGCACAAGACTGGTCTTTTTTTCGTGAAAAGCGAAAAGATAACAACACTCTGCAAGTATTATTGTAAAGAAAGTATAATAAGATATTAAATCGTCAGTTAGCAGATATACCCATCCGCATTTCCATGTTTCAATAATTTTTTTCATAACAATAGTCCCCTTAAATAATCATTTTTGGATTGATAAAAATTTTAATACATTATATCACACAAACGCCTTCAGTTCAACTTAAATCACTTTCTTTTCTTGACAATGTCAAGTCAGTGTAATAAGATAATAACAGAAAGTTATGAGGTGAGCATATGATAAAAATATTAAAAAATACAGAACAAGATAAAAGTCTAAAAGAACTAGACAAAATAGAAAAAGGATGTTGGATTGACTTGGAGAAGCCAACAGAAAAAGAAATTGCTTATGTAATAGAGGCTACAGGAGTCGACGAGATGCTTTTAAAGTATGCTCTGGACGAAGAAGAAACGTCACACATAGATACTGAGGAAGATCAGATACTTATATCTATTAACATGCCCATAACAGAAAAAAATAGTAGAGGAAAGCTATATACTACAATGCCATTAGGAATTTTGGTAGTTAGAGATGATTATATAATAACCATTTCTTCTAATAAGTTTTCGTTGTTAGACATGTTATCTAGAAAAAAGACGATAGTAGGTGAAATTGCGACATATAAAAAATCTCGTTTTGCATTTCAATTAATATATATAACTTCAGTAGAATTCTTAAGATACTTAACATATATAAGTAAAGATATGGAGATTTTTGAAGATAATCTAACTAAATCTATGAGTAATAAAGAATTGCTTAAGCTAATAAATTACCAAAAGTCTATGATATTTTTCAACACAGCACTTAAAACAAACCAAGCGGTTATGGAACGCCTAAGACGTGGTAAGTTTATAAAATTATATGAAGAAGATGAAGATATTCTTGAAGACGCAGTGATTGAAAATAGACAGGCTATGGAAATGGCTACTACGTATTCAGAGATTTTAAATGGTATGACAGATATATTTGGAACAGTGGTATCAAATAACTTAAATAATGTCATGAAACTATTAACATCAATAACATTAATTATTTCTATACCAACACTCATTACATCTTTTATGGGAATGAACGTAGATTTTCCATTTAATACTGGTGTGTATGGATTCTATGGAATAGTGGGAATAACAGCTATAATAACAGTATTAGTAGCGATATGGTTGAATAAAAAGGACATGTTATAAGGAGAAGTTATGGGAAAAGAAAAAGTAGTATTCTTTTGCAAAGAATGTGGTTATGAATCTGCCAAGTGGCTAGGTAAATGCCCAGGTTGTAGTCAGTGGAATACATTTGTAGAAGAAAAAATAAAAGAAAAATCATCGGGTTCAAAAGTTGTATCAAATATTCCTAAAAGTGAGTTAAAGAAACTTAAGGACATACAAATAGTAAAAAAAGAACGTTTTACCAGTGGATTTGGTGAATTGGACAGAGTGTTAGGCGGAGGAATAGTCGATGGTTCTTTAATACTTTTAGGAGGAGAACCTGGAATTGGCAAGTCTACACTTGTTTTACAGATTTCAGACAAATTAACAGCTCATGGAGAAGTGTTATATGTATCTGGAGAAGAATCGGAACTTCAAGTTAAACTAAGAGCAGATAGACTAGATATAGATAATGACAAAATCTATTTTTATGGCGAAACAGATATAGATGAAATAGAAAGAAAAATAACTGAAACACAGCCTAAAGTTTGTATTATAGACTCGATACAAACGATGTATGATGAAGCTATTTCATCGGTGCCAGGCAGTGTATCTCAAGTAAGAGAAGTTACTGCGCGTCTTATGACAATATCTAAAAAGCTTGGAATAATTACAGTTGTTATTGGCCATGTAACAAAAGATGGTGTAATAGCTGGACCAAGACTTTTGGAACACATGGTGGATGTTGTATTATACATTGAGGGTGAAAGATTTGTATCTCATAGAATAGTAAGAGGAGTTAAAAACAGATTTGGCTCTACTAATGAAATAGGAATATTTGAGATGGCTGAAAAGGGGCTTGTAGAGGTTACAAATATGTCTGAAATGTTCTTAACTCGTGAGAAAAATCAACCTGGGACAGTAACAACAGCTATTTTAGAAGGAACGTCAACACTTCTTCTAGAACTTCAAGCATTAACAACACATTCATACTATAATATTCCAAGGAGAGTAACAACAGGAATAGATGTAAACAGACTAAATCTGTTGCTTGCTGTTATTGACAAAGTATGTGGAATAAGTCTAGGGACACAAGATGTCTATATAAATGTAGTAGGTGGCATAAAAATAACAGAACCTTCGGCAGATTTGGCGGTAGCTATGGCAATTATTTCTAGCTATAAAGGAAAGGCGTTAAATAATGATTCTGTATTTATTGGCGAGCTTGCACTAACAGGTGAAGTAAGAAATGTTGTAAATCTTGAAAAGAGGATTAAAGAGGCTGTAAAGTTGGGGTATAAAACAATATATACAACTAAGTATGGATTGGAAAAAATAGATATACCAACTGGTGCAAAAATCGTTAAAGTGAGTAATATAAAAGATTTGGTAATAAATGGATAAAAACATTGAAATTAGGCGCGTTTGCTAGTATGTGCCTAATTTTTTAGGGTAAAATTTTTTCAAAATTCCTTTACTTTTTCGATTTAAAATGGTATAATATAAATGTAGTTAAAAGACGAAGCAGAAAGTGAGGGACAAGTATGTTTAGTATTGGAGATAAAGTTGTGTATCCTATGCATGGAGCAGGAACAATTGAGTCAATTGAAGAAAAAGAAATGTTTGGGGATACAGCAGAATATTATATAATTAAAATGCCTGTTGGAGATATGAAGCTTATGGTTCCAACAGAGACAGCAACAGACATAGGAGTAAGAGAAGTGTCTAACGCATCTGTTGCGCCAAGTGTATTTGCTGTTTTGGAAAAACCAAAAGCAGAATATATTTATGAGAACAATTGGAGTAGAAGATATAAATCCAATGTAGATAAAATAAAAACAGGCGACATATTAGAGGTTGCTGATGTTGTAAGAGATTTATCTCATAGACACATGGAAAGAGGACTTTCTACAGCGGAAAAGAAGATGCTTACTTCTGCAAAAGAAATATTAATAAGTGAGCTTATGCTTGCTCAAGGAATGGAGCATTCTGAAGTAGATAAAGAGATAGAGGAAAAAGTAAAATTCTCATATGATTTAGGAACAACAGAATTAACTTAAAATTGTTAATAAAAACTAGGGTAACCTAGTTTTTTTCTTTACATTTTTACTTGTTCTTGATATAATGTTCCATGCTAGGTGGTTATATGGAAAATAAAAGAAATTTAAAAAAGGCAAATAAATTAAAGAGCAAAAACGTATTATTAATATTAGGAGTAATATATACGTTGATATCGATTATGGCTGTTGCAAGTTATGTTTCTAGAATGAATGCTATTTCTACAACGCCTGTAACTTTCGGAAGCGTATTAAGTAGCGTGTGGTGGCAACTTCTTATGATTGTGTTGTTTGCACTTTCATATATATTGTATGTTAAAAAAATATCTTTAGGAGCACTGCTAGAAACTATAATGGGAATGGCTATGCTTGTTTATATAATAATAAGTATATGTATTATGGGAATAAATTTAATGGCATTAATTATAGAGCTAATTTATCCATTAATATTAGTCTTCCATGGATTAATAGAATTAAAAAGAATTACAAGAAATCAAAAAATAAAAATGTCAACAATATAGTTGACAGCATGCTAGTATAGCTCAGTAGGTAGAGCAACAGATTCGTAACCTGTAGGTCGGCGGTTCAATTCCGCCTACCAGCTCCAAACAAAATAACTTAAATGTATAAAAAATAATATATTTTGTAAAAAGGACATCATAAAAATTATGGTGCCCTTTATTCTATACTTAAAGTTATATAAAAAAACAAATAACTGCATTGAATAATCAAAGGTATTAATGTATAATCACTTTATAAAAGAAAAGGAAGCGGTTATATTGAAAAAAATAGAAATTGAAATTACAGATGAGAAATCTGTTTTAGACAAATTTAATAGTAATAAAATATCTAATGAGTTGTTAGATTATATAATATTACAATGCTCACATGTAAATAAAAATGAAGAATTTA
>JAZUNZ010000025.1:0-1783 GCA_045604405.1 Clostridia bacterium | reverse complement strand
TGCAATGCTAGGAACAAATAATATGGATTATGGAAGAATTTATGAAAATATTGTAGCAATAGAACTGTTAAGGAGAGGATATGAAGTTTATGTGGGAACTTTATATCAAAAAGAAATTGATTTCGTTGCTAAAAAACAAGGTCAACAAATTTACATACAAGTTTCAGATGATATAAGTAATGAATCAACTTTTAAAAGAGAAGCAGAGTCATTATTAAAAATACAAAATGCATATCCTAAAATTATAATAGCAAGAACGAAACATGAAACTTATCAATATGAGGGAATTGAAATAATAGATATAGCTGACTGGCTTATGAGTGAATAATAAATTATTGACATTGGAAATAAAAGGAAAATGTAAAAAAACATTGCAAAAGAAAAAGTAATAGTATATAATAAAACCAAGAAAAAAACGAAGGAGAAGTGAGCAAAAAATGAAGAAAATCGCTGTAACCCTTGCGGCTCTACACACACACACACAGTTAGTTTATTAAAGAAAATAAAAAGAATGAATATATAAGATAGAAGACATATAGACTTAGTAGAAATACTAGGTTTATATGTCTTTTTGTCGTGAAATTAAATGGAATTATGTAAAGAGAAACGGAGTGGAAGAAAATGAAGAAAAATAGAGAAAATGTAGGGGCGAGCATTGCTCGTCCGTCTGCGAAGGTTAGAACAAATAAAAAGATAATATTTATAACATTGCCAATTTTATTTCTGTTAATTGGTGCAGTAATAATAGGCATAACCAATGCAGCGAATAATGCAACAGAGCCAGAGACAGAGCAAACCTTTACAGAAGAAGGCGATGGCTATTATATATGGGTTCGTGCGGTTGACCACGCGGGAAATAAAGGACCATGGAGTGAAGCACAGAGAGTTTGGATAGATACAGGAGCACCAAAAATAACATTAAAGTCTAATAGCAATACTACTTGGGCTAAAACAGGAAGTGTAACAGTAGCATTGCAAGATAGCAAAAGTGGTTTAGCAGCAGGGGCAAAATTAAAATATGGTTGGAGTACTAGCAACAGTACAGCACCAAGTGGGTATACAGATGTAACTCCATCATATACAGCGGGAACGACTTCTGAAGTAACCTTTACAGCAAGTGCTAGTGGGTTAACTGGAAAATATTACTTATGGGTAGTGCCAACAACTTTAGCAGATACTGCTGGAAACACACAAACAACAACAGCGAAATCAACAGGACAGTTTTATTTTGATAATAACGACCCAACAGTAGGAAGCGTAACAATGAAATTAGGAAGTTCAAGTGGAAATGCATATACAGATAATAGCTGGACAAATCAAAGTGTATATGTAGCAAAAAATAACGGAGCAGATGGAAGTGGAGAAAGCGGACATAGTTCAACAACATGGACAATAGCAGGAACAGCAGAAAGTGGAACAAATAAAACACTAGATCCAGGAAGTGGAAAATCAGCAACATATAGCATAGTAGTAACAACAGCAGATGTAGCAGGAAATACAGCATCAAACACATATACAGTGAAGATAGATAAAGTAGGACCAACATTAACAGCAGTAAATAAAGTAAATGGAACAACATATAGTGGAGGTTGGACAACTGGACCAGTATCAACAGTATTAACATTCTCAGATGATAACTCAGGAATAGATGCAGATACATTAGCGTGGAAAGAAAACGATGGAAGTTGGACAACAGAAAATAATACATCAACAAGTACATATACCGGAAGTTGGAGTGCAAATAGAAGTTCAACAGGATACTATAGAATAGCTGATAATGCAG
>JAZUNZ010000024.1:0-3997 GCA_045604405.1 Clostridia bacterium | reverse complement strand
TGTCAACTCTTTTTGTCAAAATTAAGCCGTTCTACGCCAAACATAAATACCATAATAATATGGATAATAAGCTTGCCCGCCACCAACAAATTGGTTTTGATAAGTGTCAGCAGTATTCCATACTTGTCCACCACCAACTACAAGGCTTCTATCTTGACCAGCTCCTTGAGTCATATTTAAAGTAACTCTATTACCGTGTCTATGAGAAGGCATACTATTGATGGGTATTTTATGGTCGCTTGACGTACCGTCATATTGACCAGGATTACTTGTCACTATTTTAAGATAAGCATCCCCAGTCAATTTTTCCCAGGTTCCTCCAAATAATGTTCCTGGGTTTATTTCATTTGTTGTTAAATATAGCGAACCTACAGGGTAGGCTGTTAACAACATATTTGTATTTATAATCATAATTATTGACAATTTAATATCTAAATAATCTTATGCAGTTCTTTTCCATATATATACAGCTAAGTAAGGTGGCATATTGTTATGAGGCTTATTAACTTGCTTCCCACGAGTATTATTCTGATAATTACCCCAGCCACTCATTTGAGCCCAGTTGTTATTACCATTTGCGTTAGTACAGTTATCACGTACAGTTACCATATTGGGAAGCTCTTCAGATGTTAAAGTATGTGTAGCTTCACCACCTGTTGAACCAACACTATAGGTGTCTCCAGCTCCTAATAAAAATCTATCTTTAAGTTGCTCCCACGTTCCACCAAATAAAGTTGATGGATTAGTAGAAGACGTACTCATATAGATAGAACCCACTGGATAAATTTGATTAAGTAAAAAATCACTATTAATTAACATAAGATTACACCTCCACAAGAGATAGCAGATATTAAATGTCTGCCACCTCCATTCTTTGAAGAGTTGACATTACTAAATAATAGCCAACCCTCCTTTCTTGTGAAGAGCAGACATTTCTGCCCCCCCCCCGACGTGAAGGATTTTATTTAATAAAATATTTTTCATAAAGTTTTATTGCATTAAGCAATTCCGATTAAACATCTAAAATAGCAACTTTTCTAAGATAAAAATAATAGTTTGAAGTGTCAACTGTAGACCAACTTGAATTTTTAATCAAATAACTCAAATTCGTCTTAACTTTCCAATTTGTTGATTTATAATCATAGAAACAAAAAAGTGTATGCCAAACATCATTTTGACCACTATAGTCTCTGATTACTTCTGCAAAAATGGTAGAGGCATCGCCCCTTAATTCATATGTAAATACATATGCTGCATCACCACCATAATATATGTATAATCTTATTAATTTACCAGAATAATCAGATAAATTAGGCATATTTGATAAAGTTCTATAATTGTTATTTGATGTGTTAATTCTAGCATTACCAGACCAAATAACATTCTCGTTTGTCTTTGGTTTTAATATTTCTACTTCATTATTTAAAGTTTCTAAACTTTTAGATGTATCTTCTATTATTAAATCTTTATTTATTTTCATAAGATTCGTATCTAAATCTTCAAAATATCATAGGACACAACCTTGCGGTTGCATCCATAAGTAGGGGTTAAGCGACACGCTTCCATACATAAACGCCGTAATAATAAGGATAGTAAGCCTCTCCACCACCAGTTTCCGTAATCCATTGGCTATTTGACCAACTAGTGCTTGTTTGAGCCCAGTTATTACCAGTGTTAGAGATAGGTTCAGTTTTACCAGTTAAAGCACCTCTCAAATTATGTCCGTGTTTTGGCATACTTGCTATAGGTATCTTGTGGTCACTGGACGTTCCACCAAGTGAACCGGCATTTTGAGTTACTATCTTTAAATATGCGTCAGATGTAATTTGCTCCCAAGTACCACCAAAATACTTTGACGGATTGGTTGCGTTGACGCTTAAATATATACTACCGATAGGGTAGATTAAATCTGTATTTATAATCATAAATTCGCTTGCTCAAAGGACACGGCAAAGCCGCATCCCACTCTTCGAGTCAGGCGGTCGCTCTTTCGTGATACTAAGACGCTCACTTACGTTTGCATCTATATACTAATCAGTATATTCAACTACTTGAACAGTAAATCCAGTTCCATTATTTATATCCATTGCCGTATCTCCCTGAAATAAAAGTGTTAAAATATCTCCTTCATTAACTGGAATTAATACGGTTCTGCTTCCAACAGAATATACTTGGCTATAATATCTGATATAACGAACTTCACATCTAGCTCCAACATTCAACTGGCTTCCATTCTTACAAATATATACACCACAAGGTTTTCCTGTAGCAGAGTTCCATCTTGTTTCAAATGTTATTGAAACTGCAACGGTTTTTACCCCAGCTCCAATTCTAATTCCTTGTCCAGATGGGGTTAATTTATCTCCTACTATATATTTATAATTCATAGGAACCGTTCCATTATGTTTTACATTTATATAAGTTGGTTCAGTTCCTATATCATTTAAAGCTAGACAAGCCCAATCATTACGAGCATTTTTTTTAACTTGTTCTAAAGTATAATTTGTATCACTAATAATTAAGTCTTTATTTATTTTCATCTTGTTCGGCATTATTTTGCCGTGCGACAATGTTATTATTTTTCTACAGGATTTGTACTTTTATAACCTATAACCAAATATGGTAAAAATATATCATTTGAGTTATTATCCCAAGACATACTTCCGCCCATTTTAATTGCATAATGATAATTAAGTCCGACACTAAAATGGGTATCATCTGTTCTCGTGAAATATCTCCAATAAATATCCATTTGATTTCCGGCTGATGCAGAGCAAGTTCTTAATGTTCCACCAGGAGCCTGTCCTTTTGGTAGTTTTACATAAGAATCACTACCACCGCCATTTTTAAAATAAAACTCTAAGAAATCATAATCGTTGCTAGATAAAGTTATACTTATATCTCTAGCGGCTTGAACATTCGGGTTACTATATAAAACAGTTCCTTTCCATCCGTTTTGGTTTAATACTATATCATTAAGGTTATAATTTGTACCTTCTACGATTAAATCTTTATTAATTTTCATAAGTTCGCCTTAAGGCTTGCTTCCACGAAATGTTTATGCTGTTCTAAGACGACCTGCGGTCATCTGGGATGGCTTATTAAGCCGTCCTACGCCATATGTAGGCAGTGTAGTAAGGTTGTAGATTGTTGTGTGCACCTTTAGATATATTCATTCTAGTAATTTTATATTGACCTGCGGCATAATTTTTAATTTCTCCTATATACCATCCAGCATCAGTTTTACCAGAATCAATTCCAATCATACCATTACCGGGCATTTCATTAGTTGCTAATTGATGTGTCTTTTCACCACCAGTTTTACTCACTGTTGCAAAGTCAGTGTCATTTTCGTCTACACCTACAATACATCTACCTTTGATACGTTCCCACGTGCCACCAAATAGGACGGCAGGTGAGACCGTTGAGGTAGTCATATAAATTGACCCAATAGGGTAAATTAAGTCTACGTTTATTTGCATTTAATTCGGCTGTTAGGACACTCGTCAGGATGACTCGCATCCCGCACGATGTGCCAGTCTGTGTGTGTGTTTATGCTATTTCCAACCAATAACCTTAAATATTGCTATCATATTATTTAGTGTTCTAGTTGCAGCGTTTTGTGCAGTAACAGCAACCCTCCAATATTCACCACTTAATAAAGATAATTGTTTCCCTGCGGCAGTCCATTTAGAATTAGCAAAATAGATTCTGTCATTATTACAAACTATTGTACTTAAATCAATACCGTGTATACTAGAAACATCAATTTTTGTAGATAGTAAACCAAAACCTCCTTGTTCCCAACCATAAAATATTTCTAAATATTTATAGTTTTCTACATCATCACTTAAATTAGATATAGATGTTTTGGAACCAGCAGAATTTGAATATAAAACTACTGGCATTAAGTCTTCTAAAGATAGATTACTGTCACTAATAATAAGGTCTTTATTAATTTTCATAGCAAAACACCTCCTTCATATAAAAAAGAAGG
>JAZUNZ010000023.1:0-1516 GCA_045604405.1 Clostridia bacterium | reverse complement strand
GAGTGGGCATTCTCTAATTGCGATAACCTAACTAGTGTAACAATTGGAGATAGTGTAACTACAATTGGAGATGATGCATTCTATAGTTGCGGTAGACTAACAAGTGTAACAATTGGAGATAGTGTAACTACAATTGGAAATTCTGCATTCTATTTTTGCAATAGCCTAAGAAGTGTAACTATTCCAGATAGTGTAACCGAAATTTGTGTTCAGGCATTCTATAAATGCAGTAGCCTAACAAGTATAACAATTGGAGATAGTGTAACTACAATTGGAGATTATACATTCTCTAATTGCAGTAGCCTAACAAGTGTAACAATTGGAGATAGTGTAACTACAATTGGAGATTATGCATTCTATAATTGCAGTAGCTTATCAAGTGTAACTATTCCAGATAGTGTAACTACAATTGGAGATTATGCATTCTCTAATTGCGATAGACTAACAAGTGTAACTATTCCAGATAGTGTAACTACAATTGGAGATTATGCATTCCGTTATTGCTATTACCTAACAAGTGTAACAATTGGAGATAGTGTAACTGCAATTGGAAATTATGCATTCTATGGTTGCTATAACCTAAGAGAGTTTAATGGTAAATTTGCATCAGAAGATAACAGATGTTTAATTATTGATGGTACACTTAATTCATTTGCACCAGCAGGACTTACAGAATATACTATCCCAAATAGTGTAACTACAATTGGAGATTATGCATTCGCTGCGCGCATTATGCTAACAAGTGTAACTATTCCAGATAGTGTAACTACAATTGGATATGGTGCATTCGAAGGCTGCAGTAGACTAATAAGTGCAACTATTGGAAATGGTGTAACTACAATTGGAGAGGGTGCATTCGCTGATTGCAGTAGCCTAACAATTATAACTATTCCAAATAGTGTAACAACAATTGGAGATTATACATTCTCTAATTGCAGTAGCCTAACAAGTGTAACAATTGGAGATAGTGTAACTACAATTGGAGATTATGCATTCGCTGCGCGCATTATGCTAACAAGTGTAACAATTCCAGATAGTGTAACTACAATTGGAGAGGGTGCATTCGCTGATTGCAGTAGCCTAACAATTATAACTATTCCAAATAGTGTAACAACAATTGGAGGTCTTGCATTCTTTGAATGCAGTAGCCTAACAAGTGTAACAATTGGAGATAGCGTAACTACGATTGGAAATTGTGCATTCGGTTGGTGCGAGAGCCTTACAAGTGTAACAATTGGAGATAGCGTAACTAGAATTGGAGATTATGCATTCTCTAATTGCGATAGCCTAACAAGTGTAACTATTCCAGATAGTGTAACTACAATTGGAAATTATGCATTCTATGGTTGCAGTAGCCTAACAAGTGTAGCTATTGGTGAGAGTGTAACTACAATTAGAGAGGGTGCATTCTATGGTTGCAGTAGCCTAATAAGTGTAACTATTCCAGATAGTGTAACTACAATTGGAGATTCTGCATTCCATGGTTGCATTAGCCTAACAAGTGTAACTATTGGTG
>JAZUNZ010000022.1:0-5171 GCA_045604405.1 Clostridia bacterium | reverse complement strand
CTTGTTTATTTCTTATGGAATTTATATTCTGTAACAGATAATGGTGCTTCTTTGATAAAAACATCTGGAAAAGTCTATAGTGCAAATATTCAATTTTATTATGATGGTTTTAAAACAGGGGAAACTTATAGAATAGAGCTTACTTGTGAAACTGAGTTTGGGGTTAAAACAACAACTAGAGCATTGAATTTCAGTGTAAATTATACTGCATTATCTTATGATGACCAGCCAGTAACAGTAAGTACGACAGACCAAGGTTTAAGAATTTCTTGGGCTACATTAACAAGTGATTCTCCTTATTCTTTATATACTCAGGGGGCAAAAGGATATATACAAACTAATAATAATAGCTCCTCTATTATTTGGTTAGAAAGAGGGCAAACAATATATCCAGGTCAAACAATTAAAGTCGGAGAAAATGAAGTTTCAGGAGTTATAGATTCTTATAATAGAAATGATGGAAAGGCAATTTTAAGAATACCATTAAGTTATGCTCCTGCAAATGGAGACCCTTATTATATATTAGCAGAGCCAGATTATAATTTAACTGGCATTGAATTTTTAGAAGATACTCCGTATGTAGGAGTTAATTCTGCAAAATTAGGAGATAATTATTTAGTTTATGAAAAAGATGGAGGTTTGGCTGTTTGGGATGATGAATTTACTGTCTCAATGCAATTTAGACCTGATGAAAATTTCTTTTATAGTGATAATGGAATATATAATGATATGATACAAATAGCAAGATATACTTCCGATACAGATGATGTTCACGATTTAATTATATATGCAAGAAATTATAACTTTGGATTTATGATGCCTACAACTGATGAAGATGGAGATTTAGTTGGGGGACAAATATCTCAACCTAGTGATAATAGAAATATAGTTTATGTAAATGGGGATATAGATTTATCATCTGGATTAAGATATATTTGTTTTGTTAATTCTGGTTATGTAGAAAAAATAGAAAGTTACAATTCTGAAACTGGGGCTGTAACATTAAGCAAACCATTAACGGATTCAATGAACCCAGCGGTTAACGATTATTATTTCTTATATTCTGCTGTTGAAGAGGCGTTTTATGACAATCCAAATAATATTTTTGTATTACAACCAAGTACAGTAAAAAATATATATGCTGATTATATATGGACTGATGATGATGTATGGAGAGATACAAATTATTGGGTTGAAGGAGGAACTCAAATTGAAAGAGCCTCAGAAAATTGGTGGAAATTAAAATTAACAAATAATTCAATAGAAGTTAGAGAAGGAGGTGTATAATTATGAGTGCAACTATAGATAAAATTCAATTTAATAGTCATATAACTCTTGATTTTGCTCATTTTGAAAAATTATATCAAGATAAAAACCAAGATATTTTTGTTGAAAAATATAAACCTGTTGCTAGTAATTATACACGTTCTTTAGTTTGTTTTGAACCAGATGGAGATTATGATAGTAAAGGTATGACTCAAGAAGCACTTGGTTATCAATTTGATATTTATAGAAATGAAATAGGAGATTCTAAATTAGTTCCTATTTATAAGACAAGTGTAGGTCAATTATCAATAGTAGATTACAATGTAAGAAATCAAAAAGAATATCAATATTATGTATTTAAAGAAAATGAAGAAGCATCTTCTAAAGCTTCTTTATCTAATACTGTGCAAACTTGTTGGTGGGATTATGCTATTATTGGTATGACCCTTGAAGATGAAGAAACCAAAACATATAAAGTAGACCCATCTGATGTTTGGTTGTTTCAATCAAACGTATCAAGCGATAGTACAACTCAAAATTTTTCTAAAACAACTTATCAAACATTAATGCCTTATCCAACTGTTTCTATGGGTAAGTCTAATTATGCAACAGGTTCATTCTCTGGATTAATAGGTAGGGTTAGAAAAAGAGGATATGATGAGGATGCTACATTGCTAGAACAATGGAATGATTTTTGTGCTAATCCTCAATTAAAACTATATAAAGATAGAAAGGGACATAAGTATATAGTAGATGTAACTTCAAGTTCGTCAGATATTGCTGATGAAACTAGAGAGCAAGCAACAACGGTTAGTGTTGGTTGGACTCAAATTGGGAATGCCGACGATTATGTTATTATAGGTGATTAATATGGCAAGGTCTATATATCAGGTTCAAGCACTAGCAGATATTGCAAGAGAATATTTAACAACTACTTATGGAGAATATTTAATTTTAACAAGTACATCTAATTATGATTTAGATGCTTTAGAAAAAGCTTTAGAAACAGGAAAATATGAGGCTTCTTTTAGATTATTTCTTTTACACCCAGATGAAACGATTAATTATGAAATTCCACAAGAAGATATTATTTTAGGTTCTGGAAATTATAATGAAAATTATCAAAATGGTCAAAGACGTAATTTGAATATTAATTTAGTTAATAAAGATGGTAAATATACTCCTAGTATAAATACCTTATGGGTACAACATAAATTTAGATTTGATATTGGAATATCTTTTGGAGGAGAAACATTCTGGTTTCCGAGAGGTATTTTTATTATGGGTAATCCTAGTTCAACCCATCAAGATTCAGATAAGCAAGTAACTTTAACATTAGAAGATAAATTTGCTTTATTAGAAGGCAAAATGGGGACATTAGAAACAACATATGAAATACCTGCTGGAACTGAAATAAAAGATGCAATAGAAGGTATTCTAACTATAGATACTGGAGCAGGTTATCCATTGGATTTAAAACCTATTATATATGACCATAATTTTGATGGAATAGTTACTCCATATACATTAACAAAAGACCCCGGTTCTAATTTTGGTGAAATGATATTAGAACTTGCGGATATGTTGGGAGCAGAATGCTTTTATAATGATTTAGGGAATTTATGTTTTATTGATATTAATGAAACAATACAAGACCCTAATAAACCTGTTATATGGCATTACAGTGACCAAAAGAAAGAATTTTTAGATTCTTCAACAAGTTATGATTTCAATAATATAATTAATGAAGTTCACGTTGTTGGAGACAATGTTAATGGAAAAATATTTAGTGCTATGGCAAGAAATGATGACCCGGCATCTCCAATATGTGTGAAAAGGATAGGAAGACATATTGATTATATAAGTGATGCTGCAATATATAGTGATAAATTAGCACAAGATAGAGCAGACTATGAATTGAGATGTAAAAGCATAGTTAATACAAGTGTATCAATTTCTGCAACATTTAATCCTTTAATATTTGTTGATAATATAATAACAATAGAAGATGAATTTTATAATTTCAAAAGAGAAAAATTTATTATTCAATCAATTAGTTACAATATAGGCGTTGATAATAAAATGACAATTACTGTATCTAATTTAACTAACGCTAATGCTGTAGATGATGAAGAGAATAGATATTTATCTGATAATGCTCACAATTTCATTACAACAGCATATGGAGAATTTATGTTAGTGGGAAGGAGGTAAAATAAATGTCTGCTAGTAAATATAAAAATGGAAAAAATAATAGTAATGGAAATAAAGATGATTTATTATCTATAAAGAATGTAATACAAGAAATTGCTCAAGCAGAAATTCAAAAATATAGACTTCCAACATACAAGGCTGCCATTGTTCAAAAGATAAATGAAGATGGAACTGTTGATGTTTATTTACCTCCAAACCAAGAAAATTTAGTTACTGGCATTTTAAATAAATGCGGAGAATTATTATTTGTTGGTGATAGTGTAGAATTAGCAACAAAAAATGGAAGTTTAACAAATTGTTGGGTTGCTATTAAACACGGGACTATCGTTCAAGGTCAAGCAGAAGAAGTAGAAAATCTTAGTGGAGAAGTTGTAATGAAAGTTAAAAATGGAAGACTTTCAGTTACAGAATTACAAAGAGACCCTTCTCTTGGAAGTGCATTTACCATTATTGCTGAAGATATAAATCTTGATGGTATGAATATCGTTTTAAATGGTAGTAGGGGAATTACAATTAGTTCTCCTTATTTTAATGTAACAAGCCAAGGATATATAACTGCTACCGGAGGTAAAATCGGTGGTTGGGAAATGGGAGACACTAGATTATATAGTGGCTCTGGTGCTAATTATGTAGCACTAGATAGTGGAACTGCAAATGTTAACTATCCTATTTGGGCAGGAAATGAAAATCCTGCTAACGCCCCTTTTAGTGTTACAAGGGGAGGAACTATTAAAGCAACAAATGGAACAATAGGTAGTTTTACTTTAAATACAAATAGATTATATAGCGGTTCAGGTTCATCTACTGCTGGAATAGGAGTATATGGTAGTGACCACGCTTTTTGGGCAGGTTCTGAAACTTCATCAAATGCTCCATTTAGAGTTGGTCACGGAGGAGGATTAGTTGCTACTAATGCAACCATAACAGGTTCTGTAACGGCAACATCTGGTAAAATAGCGGATTATACTATCAATGGAGCTATGTTAGTAGGTAATAACGTAGGACTTTCTGGAACTTCTGGTCAAGGATGGGCATTTTGGGCTGGTTCAAATGATGCTGGTTCTGCACCTTTTAGAGTTGGTCATAATGGTTCTATGTATGCAACAAGTGGTAGTTTTACTGGTAGCATTAATACAGGTTCTACTATTACCGGTTCAACAATTTCCGGTGGTAGCATAAGTATAACAAAAGGTTCTTATTATTTTACTATGGGAACGTCAACAAATCATCCTAGTTGTAGTGGATTAAATGTTGATTCTGCTGTATTAATAGGAGGAACAGAGTTATCTAAATCAAGTGGTAGATTACGTTGTTATGGAGATTTTCAGGCTGCAAATTTTTATACATTAGGACACGTTCAATGTAATGATTATATTGCCGGCTCAGCTATTAATTTATTAGCAGGTGGTTCAAGTGGTTCAGCTTCTGGAGGAGGAATTTTATTACGTACAGGTAGTGGACATATTACATTAGATGCCTCTAATGGTGGGGGTAATGTTTATGCTTCAGGAAGCGGTGTCTCAAATGCTAAAGTTGTTACTGATAATGGTAGTGCATCTAGTAAAAATACAAAAACAAATATTAAAAAATTTGTTAATAGTGACTATAAAAAAGCTTTAAATTTATTAAGTAATATTGATATTTATTCATATGACTATAAATATGATTTATATCAAAATAGACATCAATAC
>JAZUNZ010000021.1:0-6038 GCA_045604405.1 Clostridia bacterium | reverse complement strand
TGAATTAAAAGAATATCCTAGTACATTTGGTATGTGTTTTGATAAAGAAATTGAAACCAAAGATGAGCAGTTTTTAATGGTAAGAGGCTTTATTTTAGAATAAAAGGAGACTATTATGAAGAAAAAGATATTTGCCGTGTCAGATATTCACGGGCATTATGACCAATTGATAGAAGCTCTGAATGAGGCTGGTTATGATGAAAATGATAAAAATAATTTATTGTTAGTATTGGGAGACCATTTTGATAGAGGTTCTCAATCTTTACAAGTGTATGATTATTTAAAAAGATTAACCGACGAAGGAAAAGCAATTACTATAATGGGAAATCACGACCTTATGCTTATTGATTATTTAGAAGGAACTGTATTAGACCCTTTTAACTATTTTAGAAATGGAGAAAGTGAAACTTTTGCAGAATTTTTACACGAAACAAGACCTTTTGAGAGTTGGTGTTTAATAGAACAGAATATAGAACAACCAACAGTTGGAGATTTTGCTAGATGGTTAAATATTGCAAAAGAACAAATAAATGAAGAATTTCCTGAATTGTTGCCTTGGTTAAAAAATCAACCTTATTATTATGAAACAGAAAATTATATTTTTACTCACGGGGCAATAGATACTAAAGTTGAAGACTGGCATAACCCTCACTGTTTCAGATATGGATATAATGACTGGGATGCTTTAACTTGGGATGATGGAACTTTCTTTGGAAGCAATATAAAAAACACAGACAAAAGTGTTGTAATAGGTCATTTTGGGACAGACCATTTAAGAAATAAATATGGTTTAAAAAAAGATGATGTAGAAGATTTCTCTATTTTAAAAAGAAAAGATGAAAAAGTAATTGCAATAGATGCAACAACTGCTTATTCAAAAAAGGTTAATGTTTTGGTAATAGAAAGCGAGGAGATATTAGATGATGTGGAAGAAAGAAGATGAAGAATGGTTAGAAAAATGTATTAATAACCCAGACAAATATCAGATTTTAGTTGATAATGATGATGTATTTGTTGTAGATGTTCAAAATGAAGAGTGTGAATCTTTATATACATTTTCTGCATTTGGTTATGATATGTTATTTCACGTTCTTAAATTTTTAAAATGTAATGTAGAATATGTTTAAAATTTAAAGAAAGGGGAATATAAAATGGAAAAAGTTATTAAAAGAGACGGAAGAAAAGAATTATTTAATAAAGAAAAGATAGTTAGGGCTGTAGAACTTTCTTTCGAGGATGTAGAAAAAGAAATATCTGAAAAGGCTCATCAGAAGGCTTTAGAAATAGCCAATTATATAAGTGCTTTTGAAGAAGATATGTCTGTTGAACAGATTCAAGACATCGTTGAAGAAAAATTAATGGCTAGTAATAGAAAAGATATAGCAAAAAATTTTATTACTTATAGATATGAAAGAACAAAAGTTAGAGAAAGAAATTCTCAATTTATGAAAGATATTTCGGAAAAATTAGAAGCTTCTAATGTTCAAAATCAAAATGCAAATGTAGATGAATATTCTTTTGGTGGAAGAATGGGAGAAGCAAAAAATTCCCTTATGAAAAAATTTGCTCTTGATTATATTTTATCTGATATGTCAAGAGAAAATCATTTAAATAATGAAATATATATACACGATTTAGATAGTTATGCGGTAGGTATGCACAATTGTTTGACAATTCCTTTTGATAAACTATTAAAAGAAGGTTTTAATACTAGACAAACAGATGTTCGTCCTGCTCGTTCTATTAATACAGCATTCCAATTGGTTGCAGTATTATTCCAATTACAATCACTTCAACAATTCGGAGGAGTAAGTGCTAGTCATTTAGACTGGACTATGGTTCCTTATGTTAGAATATCATTTAGAAAACATTTTAATGAAGGAATGGAATTTATTGAAGAAAGTGATTTAAGACAAGAATCAGATGAATTATCTATAGAAGATGATTTTTATAAACAATTTCCAAAAGTTTATAAATATGCAATGGCTAAAACAGAAAAAGAATTAATGCAAGCCGTTCAAGGTATGTATCATAATTTAAATACTCTTCAAAGCCGTTCTGGCAATCAATTACCATTTACAAGTATAAATTATGGTACTTGTACTTTACCAGAGGGTAGAATGGTTATTAAAGCATTATTAGAGGGGTCTATTGAAGGTGTAGGAAAAGTAAGAAAAACTCCTATATTCCCTTGTGGTATATTTCAATGTATGAATGGGGTTAATAGAAAACCTGGAGACCCTAATTATGATTTGTTTAAATTAGCATTAAAATCAACTTCAAAAAGATTATATCCTAATTATGTAAATGTAGACTGGTCTGTTAATGCAGGATATGATAAAAATGACCCTAAAACATATGTAAGCACTATGGGATGTAGAACATACAATGGTTTAGACATTAATGCTGATGAAGGAACAAATGCTCAAACAAAAGACGGAAGAGGAAATATTTGTCCTGTTACAATTATAATGCCAACATTAGCAATGGAAGCAGATAAAGACGTAGATAAATTTATGGAATTATTGGATAAAAAAATAGGAGAAGCCAAAGATATGCTTATAGAAAGATATAATTATATTTGTTCTCAAAGTCCAGAGTCTGCTAAATTTATGTATGAGAATGGTTTAATGTTAGGCTATGATGGTAAAACAGTTGAAAGTGCAATGAAGCACGGTACATTAGCTTTAGGACAAATTGGTCTAGCTGAGACATTACAAATTTTAATAGGCAAAGACCATACAACTGATGAGGGTATGGAGTTGGCTAAAAAGATAGAACAATTATTTAAAACTAGATGTGCAGAATTTAAAAAAGAATATAAATTAAATATAGGTGTTTATTATACTCCTGCTGAAAATTTATGCTATACTGCAATGAAAAAATTTAAAGCTCAATATGGAGAAATAGAGAATGTTTCTGATAGAGAATATTTTACTAATTCAATTCACGTTCCTGTTTGGAAGAAAGTATCACCTTTTGAAAAAATAGATATTGAAAGTCAATTAACAGGATATAGTAATGCAGGTTGTATTACTTATGTAGAATTAGATAGTGGAGTTCAAAATAACTTAGAAGCACTTGAAGAATTAGTTAATTATGCTATGGATAAAGATATACCTTACTTCGCTTTAAATGTTCCAAATGATACTTGTTTAGATTGTGGATATACAGATGAATTTAATGATGAATGTCCAATGTGTCATAGTGAACATATACAACAATTAAGAAGAGTTACTGGCTATCTAACAGGTGATTATAAAACTGCTTTTAATTGGGGAAAACAAAAAGAAACCGAAGATAGATATAAACATAGTAATAAAATGAAAAATTGGAAGCGAAATAATGAAATATAATTTAATAGATGAATGTGAGGCTGTTAATGGAAAAGGATTTGGGGTATCTTTATATACTCAAGGATGCCCCTATCATTGTCCTGGTTGTTTTAATCCTGATACTTGGGATTTTAACAAAGGAAAAACTTGGACTCAAGAAACAGAAGATTACATAATAGAGTTATTAAAACCAAAATATATTAAAAGATTAACTATATTAGGTGGAGAACCTCTCATAGAACGCAATATTGAGCCTCTCACGGCACTTTTAAGGAGAGTTAAGGCAATTTATCCAGAAAAGAGCATTTGGCTCTATACGGGCGGTAATTTTGAGTCTGAGAGCGTAAGGTGTGATAACCTAATAGAACAGGTTGATATTTTAATTGATGGACAATTTAAAAAAGATTTAAGAGATATAACTTTAAAATGGAAAGGGTCGTCAAATCAAAGAGTTATAGATGTTCAAAAATCTTTAAAACAGGGGGAGGTAATTATATATGAATAATATTGTAGATATTCTAAAAATAGCGTTTCCGGCTTTAATGGTCACTGGGGCATTAGGAAGTTTAATTCTTAATTTAATTGTTAATAAACAAGAATGGGCTGTTTCTTTACAGTGGCTTGGGGCTACCTTGCTATATACAGCATTATTATTTAGAAATAAATAAACAAAGAATAAAAGGTAAATAAGGTGCTAGTTTAATATAGAAGGGGATGTTTAAAATGGAAGAAAAAAGAAAAGAATTATGCGATAAAATTTATTATATGGCAAGAAAGAAAAAATCTTTTGCACAAATTTGTAAAGATTTGGAATTAAAAGATTACGAAGTTGCTGGCTTAATCACATTAATGTCTGAGCAAGGTTATAATATAGACTTTGTCAACGGAGAGATAATAGTTCGTAAAGCTCCTCCTAAAAATAATGATGTGTATGAATTGCCATACAACTTAGAACATCTCAAATTATTATTGATTAGTGATACTCATTTAGCATCAAAATATGACAGACTAGATATACTTAGATATTTATATGATAAAGCGGAAGATAAAGGAGTTAAACATATTCTTCACTCTGGTGATTTTACAGACGGAAGAAGTAATAGACCCGAGCAAGTTTATGAATTAAGAGAACCATCTTATGAAGGACAAGTTCAATATTGTGTTGATAAATATCCTGAATTTAGTGGTAAAACTTATGTCATTCAAGGTAATCACGATGACTGGTGGTATAAATCTGCAGGAAGTGAAATAGTAAAATCTATAGCCCAACAAAGAGATGATATTGAATATCTTGGAGCAGATGTTGCTGATATGAAAATAGGTAAACTTAAAATAAGATTATTCCACGGTTCTGGTGGAGGAGCTTATGCTAAATCATATAAATTACAAAAATATGTAGATACAATTCCTTTGGAAGAAAGACCTGATATATTACAAACTGGTCATATACATCAATCATTTTATATGAAACAAGACCAAACACATTGTTTTCAAACAAGTTGTTTAGAAGACCAAACACCTTATTGTAGAAGTAAAGGACTTGCTAATGATAAGTCTTGCTGGTGGGTTGATGTTGATTTTGATGATAAAGGAAATATTTATAAAATTACTCCAGAATTAGAAACTTTTGGAGTAAAGAAATTACATATGAGAAGAAAAAAGTAAAAAAGGAGTATAAATAATTATTGAAAGAAGATGATTATATGTACCCTTGGGAAATTAAGAAATTTATAGAAGAAAGAAATTATTATATTGGAGGAGATGACTTACTTAAAGTTATCTCTCCAGTAGAAAATCCCCAATTAAAAGGAATAGAATATAAACCTTTTGAAAATAAATATTATATGTGGGATGGAGAAGGAAATGATTACAACTTTACTCCAATGCCTTATGAAGAAGCAAAGGTAAAGGGTTTAGTAAAAAAGATTGGAAGAAAGGAGAAATAAATATGAAAGTAATGATAAGTCAACCTATGATGGGAAAATCAACTAAACAAATTAAAGAAGAAAGAGAAAATCTTATTCAAATGCTAGAATCTGAAGGACATCAAATTATAGATACAGTTTTAGATATAAGTGAAGGTCTAAGCCCAGTTTATTATTTAGGAGAATCTATAAAGAAAATGTCTGAAGCTGATGCAGTTGTTTTTATGCCAGGTTGGGAAAATGCAAGAGGTTGTAGAATAGAACACGAAATAGCATTGGAATATGGAAAATATATTAGAGAGGTGAAATAAATGACACAAGATATTTATATACCAGAAGAAAGATTAAGGGGTTTTGAACAAATTAGTCAAAAACAATGGGATGATGATTTTAATAATATCTTAGAAATGCACCAAGTAGATTATAAAAAACATCAATTACCTAAAAGAGGTTCTAAAACAAGTGCAGGATATGATTTTTTTAGTCCAATTAATGAAATAATTCCAGCACACGGAACAGCAAAAATACCAACTGGAGTAAAAGTATTTATGCAACCAGATGAGGTATTAATGATATATCCTAGAAGTTCAATGGGATTTAAAACAAACATAAGACTTTCTAATACAACTGGAGTAATTGATAGTGATTATTATAATAACCCAGACAATGACGGAGAGATCGCATTTGCGTTTTCAAGTTTGAACAACGCTGGGTCATTTATTAAAAAAGGAGATAAAATCGGTCAAGGGATTATTATGAAGTTTATTAAAACCGAAAA
>JAZUNZ010000020.1:0-9076 GCA_045604405.1 Clostridia bacterium | reverse complement strand
AGAATATATTTTCTTCGTCTTTAATTTTTATTAATCCTTTTTATCTGAATTACCAGTATCTATTACAATATCAAAATCATCGTCAAAATTATAGTCTATAGGTCCGTCTACTTTTACATCATCATCTTTTAAAGGCTTGTTAATCATAAATTTTTCAAAGTTAAACATGTATGCTGGATGTTTTTCTTTATATTTAGCATCTAGGAAGTTAACTTTACCTTCACCAAATATTGAGTTGCCATTAGGTGCTTTTGTTTTATAGAATATAGAACCAAATTTGTGTTCTGAAATTTTATGTACTTTAAATCTTTCTTTATCTTTATATTGTAAAGATTTCTTAGTTTTAAAGTCTCCGCCTGTTGGATCGTAGCTTGAAGATACGTCTACCTTCTTAGTCATACCAAAAGCTTTATTCCAATATTCACTATCTTCTGGAGTAGTATCACCAAATATAATTTGTGTCTTAGTATTGGCTAAAACTACTTGTCTATAATATTCTAATCCTTTATATTTTTCAAGTTGTGATAAGTTTTGTATAGCAATTGTTGCACCACATCTATATTTTCTAAACAGTGTGAACATTACTTCTGTATCTTTATTGATGTATTCAGGGAACTCATCAATAAATAGGAAGTGAGGTATACGAGAGTCTTCTGAACCAGGTCTTCTTAATACTGCGTCTTGGAATTGCAGTATAAAGAACATACCAAATGCTTTAGAAGCAATAATACCAAGTTCTCCTTTTCTTGAACATGCTGTAATGACTTGTCCTTCACGTAGAGCCTTGTCAAAATCTATAACATTAGTTCTACCACATAGAGCCTTCTTAATACCAGGATGTCTTAACAAGTTGTTAAGTTGTGTAATAGCGCCATATAGGTATCTTTCGGTATCCTTTCTACCACTACCACGAGTACCAGGTATCTCAAATCCATTTATATTTAGACTTGGTTTATAGAAGTTTTTCTCAAAGTATGCAATAAGAAGTTTATACTTCTCTGCAAGTTCAGGAATTTTCTTCATATCTTCTGTCATTTCTTCAACTTTATCAAAGTTGTATAACATGTCTAGAACATCTTCTAGAGATGGAAGTGCTCCATCATGAAGTCTAGGATACATTTCTTTAAGTAATATAGATAGGTTTTGGAATGCGTCAGAAGTTAAGTTGGCAAAGAAAGCTTCTTCTTTTGCGCCTTCGCTTTGTTGCATAGATTTTAAAACGTCAGCTATTATTGAAGCAACTTTAGCAGGATCATTTATTGCAAATGGGTTCATGCTTAGAGTATGCTCTGGGTCAGCAGGGTCGATTGTTAATACATCTATGTCAAAGTTTTTAGCAACATTTGTAAAGTCTGAAACATATTTTCCGTCATTTTCAACAACAGTTACACCAACGCTTCTGTATACAACTTCGTCAGTTGATTCGTTTTTATATAATATTAAATCTTCTAGCTCTTTGTAAAATTCTTTTTCTTTACCTTTCTTAGGAAGTATGTAGTTTAAACTGAAATTTAAGTTTATATATTCGTTAGAGAAAGGTCCTTCAATATATGCAAGTCCTCTTTTAAGCAAGTTAAATCCTAATTTCTTAGAATATTCACGTAAGAAATATTTTTTCTCAAGGTCTCTTGAACTCATAGGAAGCAATACCATTGCGGTTTTACCAGTACCAGTAGCACCTTGCACAAGAGTAGATTCCATTCTTTTCTTTTCAGAAACAACTACTGGTTGTAATGAATCTACATCTTTACAAATTATATTCTCACAAGTAAATATTCCCTTATCTGTTTTAGGCTTTGCCACAGACAAACCACAAAAACCACCAATTCCTTTGTTTATATCTTCGTCTCTAAGTATTAGCAAAAAGTAATCTACAAGATTAAATATTCCAATAAAAGGAATAACAAAAGATATTGTTTTAATTGCTGGAGCAAATAGCTCAGGATATTCTGTCTTTATTAATTCATAGTTTGGCACAAGTTCAAGAAGGAACCAAAGCCACTTATTTATACTAGTTATTAATAATGAGGCAATAATACTGCCAAATATTCCAACCGTAATCATGAACCATTTTATACGTGCTTCTTTGCCCACTATAAGCTTAGTGTTTACTGCATATGAGTAACAAATTATAGGGCAAATTAAAGCTAAGGAATAAGCAACAGGATTAGGCAAGTGACCAAGCCTTCCGTCTCCTAATGCTAGAGTTACAAATTGTGTTAATACAAATCCCACTATAATTAAAGTAAATACTCCGAATAGAACGGCTAAAAATTTATTATGATCCTTTATTCCGAGTTTGTTAAGTATGTTGTATAACAAAAACATCACCACTTTCATTTATATTATTGTAATTGAACTAAATCTAATATATAATATACTACAGATTAGGTAAAACTTCAAGTAAAACTTGTAAACTTAAGCTAAAGTTGGGGTAATTTTATGAAATGTATAATAGGATTAGGTAATATTGGTAAAGAATATGAAAACACGAGACACAACTGTGGGTTTATAGCAGTAGATAATATAGCAGAAAGATACAATATTACTTTAGACAAAAAGAAGAAAAAAAGCATATATGGCGAGGGGATTATAAATGGAGAAAAAGTATCGATTATAAAACCAACTACATTTATGAATTTGAGTGGTGAAGCTATTATTGAAATAATGAATTGGTATAAAATTGAAACTAAAGACGTACTAGTTGTATATGATGATGTGGATCTAAAATTAGGTCAGGTGCGTTATAGGGAAAAGGGAAGTAGCGGAACTCATAATGGAATGAGAAATATAATAGCAAACCTTAAAACAGAGAATTTTGCAAGAATAAGAATAGGTATAGAAAATAGAGGGGAACTACCAATACCTCTAGTAGATTATGTACTTCAAAAATTTAATAAAGATGAAATACAAACCATAAATAAAGAAATACTACCACAAGTACAAGAAAATCTATTAAAATTCTTGACAAAATAATATCAAGATGTTAAAATATATTAGTATTCCGTATGATTTGGGTATAAAAGTGCGATAAGCCACCTACATTCAGCGAGAGCAAGCAAGAATTGGAGGATAGAATATGTACGCTATAATTGAAGCATGTGGAAAACAATACAAAGTATCTGAAGGAGATATTGTTTTCATGGAAAGACTTGATAACGAAGAAGGAACAACAGTTACTTTCGATCAAGTATTACTAGTATCTGATGACAAGAAAACAGAGGTTGGAGCACCTACAGTAAAAAATGCTAAGGTAACAGCAACTGTTGTTGGTCATGGAAAAGGTAAAAAAGTAAGAGTGTTCAAGTACAAAGCTAAAAAGAATGAAAGAAAAACTATTGGACACAGATGGTGCTATACTAAAGTTCAAATTGAAAAAATTTCTACTAAAGCACCTGCTAAAAAAGCTGAAACTACAGAAACAGCTGAAGCTTAATTTAAATTGTAAAATTGAAAAGGAGTTGAGATAAATGGCACATAAAAAAGGTGGTGGATCTACTAAGAATGGTAGAGACAGTATAGGTAAAAGACTTGGTGCTAAAAGAGCAGACGGACAATTTGTTTCTGCTGGAAATATTTTAGTAAGACAAAGAGGAACAAAAATACATCCAGGAACAAATGTTGGAATCGGTAAAGATGACACATTATTTGCTAAAGTAAGTGGAATACTTAAATTTGAAAGATTAGGTAGAGAAAAAACTAAAGCAAGTGTATATGAAGAAAACTAGTTAATTGGGAGATAAGAAAAAGTCTTATCTCTTTTTTTAATTATACAAATAGAAAAACCCCCAAGAAATTTTCTTGGGGGTTTGTAAAAATTATTCATCACAATTTTCGTTATGGTTTAGATGACATTGTACAGTGCGATTTTTATCCGGCATATTCTCTATCATTGGAGATATAAAACACCCGCAATGATGATTGCATTCTTTTGTGGAAGTGCATTTTTGCCAGTCACCTTTACATCCCTCATCACAGGTACATGAGCAACCGCACTCGCCGCACCGATTTTTTTGCTTTTTGGTGGAAATGTAATGTTCGTTTAGATCATACATTTTAATATCGTGAAGTCTTTCCTCGGCCGCTGTGTTTTTAGGCATTAAACGAATAGCTCTTGAAAAAGCTTCTATCATAGGCTTACCATATATAGCTGCTTGCATTTGACCTTTTGTAAGCAAAGACACAATATTTTCATATATGTCATAAGTATTTTGCTCCATAAATGCCATATGAACAGCCTCATTTGCAATATGGTTGCAAAAATATGATTTGAATAGAGCATAGATGTTGTTATGAGACAATTCTTTGCAAGGCTTCATGTCAAGAAATCTTGTTATTTCTTTGATGCGACTATCTATAGCATCTTTATAACATTTCATGAGTAGGTTAAGCTGTTTATTTGCATTAGGTCTTTCAAAAATATTTGACGGCACTTCTTTTTCAATTGTAAGATACCAGCGATTTACCTTTTCTTTTTCCATTGTAATAGCTCCTTTATAATTAATATTAATTAAAATATCGAACATTCAATATAATTATTATTGAATGTATATAAATATTGAAAAGCTTATAAATTATATCATACAACAAATATTATGTCAAATAAATCAATAGAAGTGATTAGTTAGCTATTGTATATTTTATTTAAATATTATATAATATACTAAGTATTATGAGGTGAATTTTTATGGAAAAGAGGAAAAGAATATTAACAGGAGATAGACCAACGGGAAAATTACACATTGGTCATTACTTCGGTTCATTACAAAATAGAGTAAAACTACAAGATGATTATGATACATATATTCTTGTAGCAGATGTTCAAGCCTTAACAGATAATTTTAATAATCCTGAAAAGGTAAGAGAAAACATATTAGAAACAACAATAGATAATTTAGCGTCAGGATTAGATCCAAATAAAGTAACATTTTTTATACAGTCAATGATACCGGAAATAGCAGAACTTACAGTTTTTTATTCTAATCTTGTAACAGTTTCAAGACTACAAAGGAACCCAACAATAAAAACAGAAATAGCACAAAAGAAAGAATTGTTTGGAAACAGTGGAGAATCTGTAACATATGGCTTTTTGGGATATCCTGTAAGCCAAGCAGCAGATATAACAGCATTTAATGCAGATTTAGTTCCATGTGGTGAGGATCAAATGCCTCTTATAGAGCAAGCTAGAGAGATTGTAAGAAAGTTTAATTCGTTATATGGAAATGGCAAAGAAATTTTACATGAGCCAGAAGCACTAGTAAGTAAAAATGCTAGAATAAAGGGACTAGATGGAAATTCAAAAATGGGCAAGAGTCTAGGTAATGCAATTTATCTTGCAGATGATGATGAAACTATTAGAGCAAAGGTAAAATCTGCAGTTACGGATCCGGATAAAATTAGAAAAGATGATCCTGCAAATCCAGATGTTTGTATGGTAGCATATTATCACAAATTATTTAGTCAGGACAATTTAGAAACTATATGTGATGAATGTAAAAAAGGACACAGAGGATGTGCAAATTGTAAAAAAGAATTAGCAGACAATATAATAAAACATTTAGAGCCAATAAGGGAAAGAAGAAGATATTACGAATCACATAAAGAGGAAGTACAAAAAATATTAGAGGATGGAACAAAGAAAGTAAGAGAAATAACAAAGGAAACTTTAAGACAAGTTAAAGATGCAATGAAGATTAATTATTTTGAAGATTAAAAAGAACAATAGGAGGAAGCATAGTGATTGCAGAATATTTGGTTTTAGGCGCTGGGGCAGCGGTAGCTTATGATGCACTTACAATTGAATATTTGAAGAGTAAACAACTAGAATTATCTGATGCAGAAAAGAAAAATTTTGGAGAAGATAAAAATAGAAGATTTGTACACTTTACGTCCAAAGAAAATGCAGAAAAAATTATGCAATCCGGCTTTTTAATACCAACAAAAGGAGTTTTAAATAATCACTTTACAGCAAGTATTGACACAAAAGGGAAAAAGACACACTCAGACATGGTGTATATGTTTGATAGCGCCACATTTAACGTAGATGATTATATTAGAAACCTGCCTAAGAAGATGTCGCCTTTTAGTGGTTGCTATGAGTACTATGCAGTAAGTACAAGGCCGGATGAGCACGAGATAAACAACTTTAGAAGAAGGGCGCAAGATGGTGCCATAACGTATGAGGGTAGATTAGACATTGACGGTACAGATACAAAACTTGTGAAGTATGTATTAGAATTAGATGAACAAGGAAAATATAAGTTTAACGAAGTGCCAATGGACTACGAGTATATTCCTTCTGAAGAACTACTGGAAAAATTAGAACATGATAAAATGGGAAACATAAAATACATGTTAACAACATATATGTCTGAGGTTAAAAGAGCAAGAAGTTCTTTAAAGCAATATAGAGCGCAAAGAGAAGAATATAAAGAACAAATTAGAAGGAAGAAAGATTTTGCTAGAGCAAATAGACAGTTTATACAAGAAGAAAAAGATAAGTCATATGTCTATGAAAAAGATGGAAGAACAATAGTTGTAAAAAATATAGAGTATGAACAAGTTGGTGGAAAGAAGCTTCAAAAGTTAGCTATAATAGAAAATAGTGAGCAAACTAGAGGTAAGAAGCTAAAAGAATCAACTAAATTTTGTTATATGGATGAATTTAACATAAAAGATATGGAAAATTCAGTAGCAACAGAATATTTCTTTGGAAATTTAGATAGAATAAAAGGAAAACAAAGCACAGTACCTGAATATATAGGTTTGCCTTTACAGAATCAAGAAACGGGTGAAGTTGTAAATGAATATGATACTACTTTTGACACAACTTTTAAAGAATATATGGACAGCAGGCAAGCAAGACAAGATAGGGTTCAACCTAAATATGACGAAATGCAAAAAAGTAAAAAATGGACACATAAATTAAAAGAAATATTTACTAAAATTTTCGGAAAGAAAAAAGATACTAAGTTATTAGAAGAAAGCAAGATAGATAATGTGGACCAATCTGAAGATAAAGATAATACGATGTTTGATTATTTATCCGAAAATACAAATTCAATAATAGAAGTTACAAATTATGATAATAAGATAAATAAACAAAGGAACATAAGTGAAACAGAAAGGACAGTAAAGGAGATATAGATGTTTGTAGATTATACTAAAATAAAAGTTAAGGCTGGAAACGGCGGAAATGGTGCTATGACATTCCATAGAGAAAAATATGTAGATAATGGCGGGCCAGATGGCGGTGACGGTGGAAATGGTGGTAGTATTATTTTTAAAGTGCATCCTGGAATGAATACGTTACTTAACTTTAGTTACAATAAAAAAATAGAAGCAAAAAATGGAGAAAATGGTGCAAAGAAAAATTGTACTGGAAAGAGCGCAGAAGATGTTATAGTTGATGTTCCTAAAGGAACAGTCGTAAGGGACTTAAATACTGGAAAAATTATAGCAGATCTTGCAACAGATGAAGCAGAAGCTGTTATAGCAAAAGGTGGACGAGGTGGAAAAGGCAATCAACATTTTGCTAATTCTGTGCGTCAAGCGCCTCGTTTTTCTGAGCAAGGTGAGCCTGGTGAAGAAAAAGAACTAGAGCTTGAATTAAAGCTTATAGCAGATGTAGGTTTAGTTGGATTCCCTAATGTGGGCAAGTCTACAATAATTTCTACAGTATCTTCTGCTAAGCCTAAAATTGCAAACTATCATTTTACAACGCTGGAACCTAGCCTAGGAGTAGTTAGAGCAAAAGATGGTTCAACATTTGTAATGGCAGATATACCTGGAATTATTGAAGGAGCAAGTGAAGGTGTAGGCCTTGGTATTAAGTTTTTAAGACATGTTGAGAGAAATAGAATATTGCTACATGTAATAGACATATCTGGAAGTGAGAATAGAGATCCAATAGATGACTATTATACTATAAATGTAGAGCTTAGAAAGTTTAGTGAGAAGCTTGCAGAGAAGCCACAAATAGTTGTAGCAAATAAATCTGATGTTCTTGTGGATAATGAAAAATTAGAAGAATTAAGAGAAGTATGTAAAAGAGATGGTAGACAGCTTATTTGTATTTCTGCTGCAACTAAAACTAATATTGATGAGTTAATCGAACTAGTTTCTAAAGAGCTAAAAGAATTGCCAGAAGAAGTAGTGGCTTCAGCAGATGAAGAAATATTTACCATTTCTTTAGCGGGCAAGACAGAAGAGGAGTTTTGGATCGAAATTGTTGAATGTGAATACGTTGTAAAAGGGCCAGCTATAGATAGGCTTATGCGTAGAGTAAACGTGGAAGATTTCGAATCAAGACAATATATGCAACGCTCACTAAAGACTATGGGAGTTATGGAAAAGCTTAGACAAATGGATATAAAAGCCGGGGACACAGTGGATATTAAAGGCTTTAAGTTTAATTGGGAAGAATAATTTGTGGACAAAATGCATAGCATGTATAAATAGGAGGATAAGGTATGGAATATTTAGGTTTTATTGGCGCGTTAGTTGCTCTTATTATAATAGTAAAAATATTTGCTTGGCCACTTAAAAAGATTTTTAAGCTTGCAATAAACATTGCAATAGGTGTTGCGCTACTTTTCTTATTTAATTCGTTTGGTGCAGCCTGGCTTGGAATCGTACTTCCAATAAATTGGATTACAGCTTTAATAGTAGGCTTGTTAGGAATACCTGGATTTATAGGGGTGCTGATATTCTTTTTAATATTTTAATTGCAATAACATTCCGCTTATGGTAAAATACTACCATAGGCGGAATTAGTTTAGTGGTAGAATGCAAGGCTTCCGATCTTTCGGCGTGGGTTCGATTCCCACATTCCGCTCCAAAATAAAGAGTGTTCTTAATGATGTGAACCCCATTTGGGAGACATTATAAAAAAAGAGGACAAAAAATGCGAAGAATATTATTTCTTCGCATTTTTTAATGAAATATAATCTTCCGGCTTTGCCGGTAGTAGAGTAGGCTTAAGCTTTGTAGTATAAAAACTCCTTTCGTGATATAATATCAAGCATTCCGACATGCAGATATAAAAACGAAAGGAGTTTTTGTTATGCAACCAATC
>JAZUNZ010000019.1:0-6122 GCA_045604405.1 Clostridia bacterium | reverse complement strand
AGAGCAAGCCTGTGCCACTAGGACACTTAAACGGCTTGCCCCCTTTCTGAATAGGTGCGAATATTGTTTTTCGCCCCCCCCGACACGGCAGTCGGAGTTAGTTAACATTGTCTCGGTTCCGGCAAAATCGCTAGACATTAAGCTAGCGTAATTGCCTTCACCTCCTTTGAAATGTGCATAAGCACGTTTTCCTTTAATTGAGCGACTGCTTGCGTTGACCTTAGAACGTGAAACAAGTTCACATCCATTAGAAGTCGAGCGTAGCTGCCCCCCCCCTACGATATTTTCGCTTGCGAAAGATGGAAGATTTAAGACACTTCCACCTCTCTTTCTATTGAAGTCGGAATTGCTTGAAGAGTAATTATACTCTTGACGCAAATCCTCCTTCCTTTGTATATTTCCATTCTGTGAAGCGAAGCTTGTTCGCCCCCCCCCTACAGGGGAGAAGAATGATTTAATTATTTCTAACATAAAATTATTCTCCTTTCATTCATTAATTTGCTTTAAATAAATAACTTTCAGTCCAATTACCTGTACTTGGCAAACATCTTAATTGAACTATTCCTGTAGCACTACTTACAACTATACCAGTTGCAGCTTCTAATGCTGCAGCATTTGCATATTCAAAATCACTAGGATGTTGTGCATATGTTAAATGTACCGAATAAGTTCCGTCATCACTTGCATATAGTTCTGGAACGCTACAAGGTGAACCTGGGTTATCAGCGTCTAAGAATGCTAAGAATTTAGCAGTATCAATATCTAAAACAACTCCATTTTCATCATTATATACACTTATTCCATTACCAGTCCAAGCTCCTGCACTTGCTACGGCAGTGGTACATTTCCACAATTTACCATCGTATACAACATAATCGCCAACAGCATAAGTGCTACTTGTTGAGAATGTATCTACATCAAGACCAAGTATATGTCTTAATGCCTTATCTAGGTTATAAGATGCTTTTGCACTTGAATATTCTGTATAAGTAGAAGCACTATCAATTTTCTCAACTTTATTATCAATAACTTCCATAGAGAATCTTATTTTATCTCTTAAGTTTTCTTGATAGAATATTGTTGCAGTTAATGGTAATGCAGAATTAATAAACTCTTCAGTACCATAGTTTGATATTTCATATGAATAAGAAATATCTTCTAAGTTATATTCAACTGTATTAATACCATAATAAATCCAGTTTGCATCATATAAATATGGAACCCCTAATGCTTGAATATTCGCTAAGTTTTCAGCACTATATTCAATTCTAGTTGTTCTTTTATACCATTTAAGGTCTTCAAAATTTATTTCATCATAATATTGAGCACCATCATCTAAGTTTACTAAACCATAAGTTGTTATTACATCTCCATTTTCATCAGTGTATGGAATAGGTAATGTATAATCAAAATAAGATTCATATACATCATCATTTACTGCTTCCCAAGTTAAGTGGCAGCATAAGTTATCAATGTCACTTGTTGCAACAACTAAATATCCAGGATTATTTGGATAATAGTGTGACTTATATGAGTCATTAATTAAAGTATCAGCCCATTCAGATGATGAAACTGTGTTTAATAATGTAACAGTGCTTGATGTAGTTGGAATAGTTGCACTATAACCAACTCTAACAGTAGATGAAGGTGTTTCATTATAAATAGTATAAGTTTCTCCTCCTATAACCTTAAAATACACTACGTAATATCCTGTTGCTGCACTTATTTCACCAGATGAATTTAATGTATAATTTCTAAATATTTGTGAACCGTCTTTATTAAATTGGTTCATTCCAACACTATATAATCCAGTTGGATTTGCAGTTTGAATTACACCTACTTGTTCAGCAATAAATACTATTTGAATATTATCATCAATTGCTGCACTTCCTCCTGTAATTGTAATTCCGTAATCAGCAAGTGTTATTGCAGTGTTATTTAACATCCAGTCATTAGATGTATAAGATATAGCAATTGTATCTCCAACAGATTCAGAACCAGTTGTTGAAATACCGTAATTGCTCATAGAAATTGAAGCATTATTATAATACCAAGAATTACTTGTGTAATAAACAGTAATTGTTGTTCCGCTTGTTTCAGTTCCTTTTGTTGTAATACCATATTGACTCATTGTTACGTTTGTTCCATCTAATTGCCAATTTGAACCATTATATGTAAATGTATAAGTATCTGGTGTTTCATTTACTTTGTTAACAAATGTTGATTGTGTAAAAGTTTGTATAACACTAGATGTATCTACTGGCGAAACAACGGCAGTATAAGTAAATGTATATGTTCCAGTTGCTTGACTTACATAATTAGCAAAAGTGCTTTTATTTAATGAATATACTAAAGCAGACGAATAAGTGATTGTTGGAGTGTATATAAAGTTATATGTTCCACTTGTACTTATTTGGCTTTTAAATGTTTCTGTATTTACAGTTACAGAAGTTACACCAGTTGCAATTAAGTTATGTGTTAGACTTTCTTCTATAGTTGAAGATTCAGTTGTACCAATAAGTTTCTTTAATGTTGCATATCCATCAGTAACATCAAGTTCGCCACCAGTTGAACGATATTGCCAAGTGTCTGTATCGTTTATACCGTCTGGCGAAACAAGGTTATTAGCAAGTCCAACTGTGACACCAGGGTAATTTCCATCTGGGTCGATTTCTGGATATACTTGTTGAGTTTTTTCTTTATCATTATAAAACTTAACTGTAGCCATTAATTATCTCTCCTTTCTTTTATTTTATGAAATTTCATAATATAATCCTGTAACGACTTCTCTGTCGTCTACATATAAACTTCCACCTTCTTGAGAAGTAGAAGTTACATATTTTATTCCTGTATATGTACTAGACAAATAACTATTATATAAATTGCCTTGTCCAGCAGTAGTTGTTTGAACTCCTGTTAAATAATATGTTTGTTGTGGACTAGCTAAAGATGTATTAACACTACCTGTAGCAGGAGCATATAAATCAGTTGCTGTTCCATCTATAGTTATAGTACCTATTTTTTCTCCAGAAGTTAAATCTCTACTTATGGAAACCTCAGATTTTTCATCTATCTGTGTTTGTAAAGGGTCTAAAGCCTTCCAATGAGCTGCAGTCCACGCTTCTGCAGTAGTTATTGCTGTAATACATTCATAAATATTATAACTATATCTAACTCTATCTCCTACATTATAAGTAGAGGAAGATGAATATACTGCATAATTAGCAATCATATTTTGTGCAAAACTATTTAATGCTTTTGGAGTTAATGCCAAAGCCTCAGACGTACTCGTTGCAGTTGTTATTAATTTCGTTAAACCATAATATGTGGTTGTTGCAGTACCCTTATCAATCATTAAATAATTTGTTCCATCATAAACAAATCCAACTAATTCTCCTGCAGTCCAATAATATCTGGTTGTTTTTGTTGTACCTACTCTAGCAATATCTTTTGCTCCAGTACCATTAACATTTAATGTCGCAGTACCATTATACTCATTAGCGTTGGTAAATTTTACATAAATAACTGCACCAGTTGCTAAAACATAATTACTACAATCAACAACTTTTGCGGCAGTCCCTTTTGCCGTACTACAAGTTCCATAATAACCTGAAGTTGCATTTAATTTTGTTTTATCTGCAGCAGACATAAAGCCTGCTGCACTTGTAGAGGCTGCATCGTGAGTATGATTACTCAATGAAAATGATGAACCTAATGTATAAGTTAAAGTGTCGCCTGAAATGCTAACTGCGGTTACTGCATTCCCAGAACCGCTTGAAGTGGCGGTTTTAAGAAGCTTTCTTGTAGAACCATCAGCAACATTATCAAGACTATTTAATGTACTTAATAGTTGCATTTAGCCACCTCCTTAATTAGCCGATTACTACAACTCTATAAGTAGCTCCTGTTGCAGGTGCACTAGCGAATCCGATAGTTACAACTGAAGTGCTAGTTCTTGTTACATCAACAATTACTTCTTCATAGCTTGTACCATCATATACTTGAACTGTTACATCTCTACTACCTAAATTGTGAGTTATAGTAAAGCTTGTTTTACTTGCATCTCCTGTTATAGTAGCAGCATATTTCTTTAAAATAGTTACAGCACTACCATATTCTGTAATATGTCCATTAGCATCTATTTTGATTGGATATACTCCAGAAGTAGATTGAGCAGTTATACTATTTGTATGTCCTACTGTAATAGAACCACTTGTAGTGATTGGACTTCCTGATACGGAAATACCACTACCCGCAGTTATACCAACACTTGTTACAGTACCTGTGTTAGTTGTATAACCCATATCTTGAGCAGATGTTACTCTACCATATGTATCAACTGTAATACCTTGATATGTTCCAGCAGAAACTCCACTTGTTGCTAAAGCAATAGTACCAGTAGTAGTTATTGTTCCACCAGTTAAACCAGTACCAGCAGTAATACTTGTTACAGCAGCGTCATCTCCAGATGGTACATAAGCCCAAGTTGGAGTAGTAGCAGTTGCTATAAATAAGTCTCCTACACCAGCAGTTTGACCAGCATAAGTTCCTTTAGTTACAACTTTATATGTATCACCAATAGTTACTCCGCTAGTTGGTAAAGAAGTTCCAGCAGTTCCACCAGTACCAACAGTACCTTTAAAGTGCATTGCACCAGATACAGCTCCTAAAGCCTCACTAACAAATGATGTAGTTGCGATTTGGTCGCTACTATCACCAGCAGTTGCTTTTGGTGCAGTTGGAGTTCCAGTAAATGCCGGACTTGCTAATGGTGCATAAGTTGTATTAATTTGATTTCCTTCACTATCTTGTTTTGCTTTTAAAGTATAACCAGTAGTTCCATCTGTATAAGTAGTATCTTTAAATGCGTTTGCTGGCAATTTTGAATATTTATTTGTAGTCGCATCCCAAACATAATCATTTGTTGCTACAGCTGTAGATGATTGGTTTGCAGAACTAAATGCTGGAAGTAAACCTGCTGCAGTAGTTGAAACATTTCCTAAAGCAGTTCCAGTCTCAGTAATATGTCCGTTTGCATCAACTTTTATTGGATATATTCCAGAAGTTGTAACGGCACTAATTGTATTTGTGTGGTCAACAGTTATTGTTCCAGATGAAGTAATTGGATTACCAGAAATAGTTAATGACCCGTCTGTATTAGCAGCATCAACGCTAGTTACTGTTCCACCACCAGTACCCATTTCATTCCATTCAGTCCCAGTATATACTCTAAATCTATTTGTTGTAGTATTAAAATATACCTGACCTGGCTTTGGATTGCTTGGGTTAGTTGCTAAATTTTGAATAATAGCATTTTGCAATTCATTTTTGTTTAAGTTAATATCAACTAAAAAACTTTTTGCCATATTATATTACCCCTTTCGTTTTAATTTAATGTTGCGGTTCCTTTAAAAGAACCTATAAAAGTTATTGTTACTTGATTTAATGTATCATAATGAACATTGCCTTCAACTTCGTCTCCAGCACTATCTATTATTGAAACAGCAGGATATTTATTTAGATTATGAACTATAACCCATTCATCAGAAGCTTCAGTTTGATTGTGAACATAATTTAAATCAGAAACATCTATTCCTAAATCTTCCGCTGTCTTATTTCCTTCTAAAGTAACACCATTAATTTTTGGTTTATTAGTTAATTTATTATAATTATCTGAAACATTTGGTCTTGGACATCTTATTTCAACATCACTAATATTCCCTACTTCAATAACTTCAGATTCTATACTTGGATTTGTTTTTCCTAAATCTTCCCATATTGTTCTTTCATCCATTATTATTCACCCGCCTCTATATGAAATGTGCTAGGTGCAATAACTTCATAAATATCTTCTGTATCTTCTGGTATAAATTTAACATTATATCTATAAAATCCTACGTCTAGTTCTTCAGTATCAGAGGGAATAAATGAAAAAATATTATCACCAGTAACTTCTTTTTGAATTACTATTTCATCATTGTTTCTATAATCAAGAACCGTCAAAATTAATTTATCGCCTTCTGATAATTCATAAGGACAATATTTACCAAAAGCAAATAAAATTTCAATATTTTTATTTTTCCCTTTAAATATAGAAAAATTTTTTCTAAATCTTTTACTAT
>JAZUNZ010000018.1:0-146039 GCA_045604405.1 Clostridia bacterium | reverse complement strand
CAATTTCAGAAATTATTTGACGTGTAAGCTCAGTTACATCGGAAGAATGTGATACACCTCTTGCCATTGTAGTAAGCGCTTGAGTTACGTCTTCTATTTTATTTTCAACACTTAATTTATATACTTCTTTTCCTGTTATTTCATCTGTAGTAATTTCAGGCTCTAAGTCGAATATATTTATAATTGTATCACTTGTCGGACTTATTGTAATATTAATTCCACGAAGTGCATCAGCAACAGCAACATATTCTCCTTCTGCATCAAGTACCAAGTTTTCTATTCCCATAAGTACAGCAGAACGTGCCATTATTGTTTTAATTGTAACAGATTTTCCAGAACCAGATTTTCCAAATATTATCATATTATAGTTAGTCATTGAATCATTAAAGTTATCAAAAAGTACTGGAAGTCCTGTTTGTTTGTTTATACCAATTGGAACCCCTGTTGAATGTCCAACATCTGCATTAACAAATGGAAATACTGTAGCCATTGATCCTCTATCAAAAGTATGTTTTCTAGTTATTGTATTATTATGAAGAGGAAGATTTGATTTAAATCCTTCTTCTTGTAATGCCCATGCAGTCTTTAATCCTACTAAACTTTTAGAAGCTTCCATTGCAAGCAATTCAGAAAATTTATCTAATTCCTCTTTTGAATATGCAAATAATGTACATATAATACTTGCTTCAAACAGTTTATTGTATCCTGCTGCAATTTGATCACGAAGTGCTTCTGCTTCAGCTTGTTTTGCACTAAGAGTAGAATCTCTATTTATATCTCCTCTATCTTGAGCAACAAATCTTTCGGATTGAATTTCAACTATTTGTTTATTCAAATCGTTTTGAGATGCCGTCTCAGATATAGGACTTATATATACAGATGTATTTACATCTCCAAATTCATATATGTTAGATAAGAAATATGGAAATGTTGCTTGTCTAGGAAGCGTCGTTACATAGAACGTTCTTGCAAATCTTGATACTTTTGAAAATATTTCTAAGTAATCAAAATGCGATGCATCAATTCCTGATGGTGCTAACAAATCTTTAAGTGTAGATTTATTTAGCTGTAATTGATTGTCTAAATCGGCATTTTGAATTATTAATTCCTCATTCTCGTTGTTTTTTTCTAATTTTTTATTGTCTTTTTTCATTAGATTACCTCCATAATTAAACTATGTCATCTTCTGAATTGTCTGCAGGATTTACAGTTTCTGCAACTTCTGCTTCATCTGCAACATCGGCTTCGCCATTTGCTGCTTTTACACTAGCTATTACGTCGTCTTTTAATTTTTCCATGTTATTTATTTTTCTGTCTATTCTTTCTTTTTTTGCTTCTTTGTAGTTATCTACTATTATTTTTTTTGCTTTATTTTTTATTTCATCTGATACTTTTTCTTTCTTTATAATTTCAAGCGCTTGTTTACTTGTTTCTTGATCGTATTCATCTTCTATATCTTCTACTGTTGCGTACGTTCCATCATCTATTGCTTTGTTTAAAGCTTCTATAGCCTTATATTCAGCTTCTATCTTCATATTTTCTATTAATTTTTTGCGTTTTTTCATAACTGCATCTTCAGATGTTGAATATAATCTGTGGAAGCCAGATTCAAGAGCTTGTTCAACACTCATGAAGTTCTTATCGTCTCTGTTATATGCAGAGTATATTAATTCTGCAATTGCATTTGAATTAAGTATCGTACTCTCAACAGAACACATGCTAAGTCCGCTCATTATGTTTTGTACTCTAGTAAATAGTTCTGAATAACAAATGTCTAACAATTCTTCTTTGTTGAAGCTAGAAGCATTAGTAAGTTCAGATTTATAATATGATACTAAAACATAAAAGCTTCTTTGCAACATACTCTTGTTTAAAGCTAATCTTTCAACATATCTTACAATATCTTGACCATATTCAAGTACGTTATTAATGCTATTTTTTTCATCTTCAGCTTTTTGTATCTCTTCATCTGTTGCCTCTAAAGAATTTAACAACATGCTATATTCAGAGTTTGCATCATCATATTTTTCATATAAGTCTCTCATATGCTCTTTATAATCATTTATATTGGATTTAAGATTTACAGTTTGAGCTTGCACATATAATTGAACAGGATATTTTAATGTATTTAAGAAGTTCATAAATCCTTCTTCTACTGAAAGTTGTTCAACTTCTGACATTAATGCATAGTTTATTCCTTTACATTTAATAACAGCTGTATATTTTTCACCTTTTTGTTGAATAATCATATCATCTTGAATTTTATCAAATTCCATAAAATTAAAAATGTCATCCTTTGGCACTGCAGCGTTTGGGTTCTTTTTATATGCTCGCTTTTCTGAATCTTTTGAGTCATTTGTTAACCCACTTGCCGATTGCGCCTTACCACTTTCTTTGTTTGTTCTTACTTTTGATATAAGAAATACGACACCAAACACTAAAATTACTACTCCAAATATAATTATTGTAATTGTATTAATATCCATCGTTTTTTCCTCCTTTGTTTATTCCTCTTTTATAATTATACAGATACACTTTTTTTCTACTCTTGAATGTAAGTGCTCTAATTATCATGGCCCCTATATTTTCTCCACCAGCTTTTCTTAAAGCTCCCATTGCCGGTACATCTGGTATTGTTACTGTTGCTAAAGCATAACCAATTCCACCAAATATTGCAACCATTATGATTGCTGTAACTATTCCTAGTTCAACAAAACTGTTGATTATAAAGTATAATAATACTCCAACCAAGCCAAACGCTAACGTTACCGCGAAGGATTTCAAAGAGAATATATACAAAATCCTTGATTCGCCTTTTACACTACGTGGTACATAATATGATCCACCCATTTTTATCCCTCTCTTTCGTTTATTATAAAATTCCTACTATAAAGTTTAAGAACGTAATGGTTGCATACACCATTATAATTCCAAGTACTAACGGCACACCTTGCATTTTAATTTGTGATTTTCCTTCAGCCCCTGCAAGCATGTATTTAACACCAATGTAAACTATTCCACCTATTGCTAAGAAATTACAAACATACATTATTAGACTATATATGCTTTTTGCCGTAAGATCAGCACTACCTTTTATAAAAGTTAATTCATTACCGTTCATAAACAAAGCGCTTATAGTATTCCAGCCGTAAAACACAAGTGCTGCTATTACCAAAGTCGCCAGGCTATCTTTTACATTTGCTTTAGATTCTACGCTACCCCAAATGTACTTAACACCAAGAATAACCGTTACTGCAACAAAAATCATGTTTCCCAATACTTTAACAAGGTTTACTACTGGATCTAAGAAACCTATTATTCCACCAACAGTATTATTTCCTATTGTTGTATCCTCACCTTCATATCCTGTTAAAAAATTAAATGCATCTAACCACCAATCTCCTGTTGTCAGACTTTCTTCCTTTTTTGTTTCTTCCTTTTTTGTTTCTTCTTTTTTCGTTTCTTCTTTTTTCGTTTCTTCTTTCGACTCATTATTTGAAGTTCCTCCTGTAGTTTCAAACGTGTTCCACTCGGGATCCTGAGTCTGAACTATATCGTTTAATTTCGCAGCAAATACGCTTTGAGAACAAACAACCAAAACCAACATAAACACTACCATAACTATTTTCTTTGTCATATACAATTCTCCTTTTTATCCATTAATCTATCATGTAAATTTTATCATTAAACAAAAAAAAAGTCCATGTAAATAGCGCTTAATTCGCATTATTTACACAAACTTAATATTTTTGTCGTAAAATTGTAATAATATTGCAATATTGCTCTTATATTTCGCCCGTTTCCACTACATTTTCTGCAGAAGGATTTGTATTTAATATTTGATTTGTTGCGCTTGCCGCAGCTTTTACTATAGTTACCGCTCCGAAAACCAAAATTGCTCCTATAGCAAGATTTATTAATCCTTGCTTTATATCCGCTTTTCTATCTGCTGAAGCGTACATATATCTTATACCCGCAAACACAACACAACCTACAGATAATATTTGAACTAATGTTGCAAGCGTCGCCCAAACATCTTTAAAGAGTTGATTTAATTTGCTTTCTGCAATAAAGCTATCATTATAACCAGGATCAGTAACTGTAATGTTTGATCCCGTATTTGAGTTAGAATCATTAGTTTCCACATCTTCACTACCAGCTCCAACTTCCTCAGAATCTTTAGCATTGGGGTCTATTACAACTTTGGCAAATACGCTTTGAGAACATATAACTAAAACCAACATTAATATTATACATGCTATTTTTTTCATTATTTCCTCCATATATAAATAAAAGATAAATATTTAATAAAAAATATTTATCTCTACACTATTATTTTTTATTTAATAACTATTGTGGTAGAACTGAACTAGTAGCTCTTTCAATAAATTGTAGTATTAAAGTTGCTCCAAATACAAGTACTGCACCTACCGCAAGAACTCCCATGCTTTTCTTTATATCTGCTTTTTGGTCTGCTGAAGCAAACATGTATCTTAAACCAGCAAATACTACTGCTGCTACAGATAATATTTGTACTATTGTAACAACTGTACTCCATATATTTTTTGCAACATTTGTAATATCTGTTGAAGGTTTTCCGCCTTGTAAAGCATCATCTATACCTTCTGTGCTAATTCCAAATACAGAAGTAACTACCATACATACAACCATAACTACTGGTAATACTTTCAATAATTTTTTCATAAATTTTTCCTCCTTATTTACTTGTTATATTCGAATTGTACCATAGAGTTATTAATTATGCAATATTTTTTTGTTTTTTTTTGCATTTGTAATAAATTTGTAATATTGTTTTGTTTACAAATCATTAGGCTTCTAATAATAATTGTTATAACTAAATTTTGTTCTTCAAAGACATTTTTCAAGTATATTCGACATGTGATTTGCGCTTGCAATTATAGTAAAAACATGTATAATACGCCTTGGTGATTATATGTTAAAAAAATATTTACTCATTCTTGGTGTGTTTTTATCTTTTATTTCCCTGTTTTTTAGTTTCAACGTTATAGACCATAATCTTTATTTTCCTACTACAAAAAAGAATTATTATATTTCTTCATATTTTGAATACAGAACTTTAGGCTCATATCATTTTCATAATGGTATAGATATACCTCTTGTAGAGGGTACACCTCTTTATGCCTTAAGCGATGGTGTAGTTAGTTCTGTTGGATTCACATCTGGATATGGACATTCAGTAATTATTACATACAACAATGGCTATAAATCGCTATACGGTCATTGTTCTCCAGATTATATTGTATCTATTGGACAAACTGTAAAAGCAAAACAAAAAGTAGCCTATGTTGGTCCTAAATATTTGTCAAATGGAAAATTAAATGGCTTTACCACAGGCCAACACCTACACTTTACTCTATATTATAACAATAAGCTTATAGACCCACTCAGTGTAGATTACGTTAATCACTAGACATTTTTTCATTATTATTTATGCCTCTATTTATTATGTGTTTTTGTTCTCTCAAAACTCAAGTGCCTCCTAAACTTCGCACATTTAATTTCTAAATTATTAACATATTCACCACCCCCGAAGATAAATAATTAACAAATGATGATTAATTTTATTACACAAAATTGAAAGGAGACTTTATGATAGAAAATCAGAATACAGAATTTAAACAAACTTGGAAAGATGAATATCTAAAATGGATTTGCGGCATGGCTAATAGTAATGGCGGTATAATTTATATAGGTGTTAATGACAACGGCCAAATAATTGGTGTTGAGAGAACAAAAACACTCCTTAAAGAAATTCCAAATAAAATAAAAAATACTTTAGGCATTATTGCTGAAGTAAAGCTGATTCAAGAAAACAAATTATCTTATATAAGTATAAAAGTAGAAAAATGCCCTATCCCTATAAGTTATCACGGAAAATTTTACTTGCGAAGCGGTAGCAACAACCATGAAGTAACTGGAGCCGAGCTAGATAGAATAATGCTTAATCACCTAGGCAGAACTTGGGACTCCACACCAGTTCCAAATGTTACTGTTGATGATTTAGATAAGAATGCTATCAAAAAATTTAGACAATATGCATTAAATAGTGGAAGATTGACAGCCAAACAACTTGAAGTAGACGATAGAACTTTACTTAAAAACTTGAGATTATATGATAGCAAAAATCTAACTATTGCAGCTATATTATTGTTTCATGAAGATCCTGAGAACTGGGTTACAGGGTCATATATAAAAATAGGATATTTTGAAAAGAATGATGCTGATTTAAAATATCAAGATGAAATACATGGTTCATTAATATCACAAGTAGATAGAGTTGTTGATTTAGTCTATACAAAATACTTAAAAGCATTTATACGTTATGAAAATCTAAAAAGACAAGAAGAATATCTGCTTCCTAAAGAAGCTTTTAGAGAAATAATATATAACAGCATTAATCATAAAGATTATTCATCTTGCGTTCCAATACAAATAAGTGTCTATGCAGACAAAATGTATATTTGGAACTCCGGAAGACTTCCTCAACAAATTACCAAAGAAAACCTGTTGAAAAAACACGCTTCATTACCATACAATCCTAAAATTGCAGATGCGTTTTTTAAAGCCGGATTTATTGAGGCTTGGGGTAGAGGCTTCGAAAAGATAAAGGATGAATGCAGTCTTTCTGTAACTCCTATGCCAGAAATTGAAATAAATACAGAAGGTATAATGATAAAATGCTCTCCTTCTAAACTGTATTTAGAATCGTTAAATAACGCAACCGAAAGTTTGAGTAATAATAGTTCCAATAGTGACACCAATAATGACCCTAATAGTGACCCCAATAATGACCCCAATAATGACCCCAATAATGACCCCAATAATGACCCCAATAATGACACCAATAGTGACCCCAATAGTGACACCAATAATGACACCAATAATGAGCCCAATAGTGACCCCAATAATGACACCAATAGTGACCCTAATAGTGACCCCAATAGTGACACCAATAGTGACACCAATAGTGACACCAATAGTGACACCAATAGTGACCCCAATAGTGACCCCAATAGTGACACCAATAGTGACCCCAATACAACTATAAATAATCATCTTGAAAATTTAAATGATATTGAGAAAAATATACTTTATACTATATTTCAAGTTCCTAACATTACCCAAAAAGAACTGTCTTCGAAATTAATGATTTCTCTTAAAACGACTAAAAGATGGACAACTTCTTTAAAAAACAAAAACATAATTGAAAGGCATGGCTCTAATAGAAACGGTTTTTGGATTATCAAATAATTTTTTACAACTAATAAAGCCGTAGTATGTTTTTTCATACTACGACTTTATTTATTTTTAAGCTACTTATTATTCTTCTACTGTCTCTTTGCTATATTCCTCGAATTTAGATACAGATACTTCGTATGCTACTCTTTTTTCTACCGTACCATCTTCATATTTTTTCTCATATTCTCTAGCTTGGATTCTACCTTCTAATTTTACATTTGTTCCTATACCAAGGCTTTGACAGAATTTAGCATTTCTTCCCCAAAGAATACATGGAATATAGTCTGACTTATTATATGCTCTATTTACTGCAACTAAAACGTCTGCTATATCTCTACCTAATGGAGTTTTTCTATAAATAGGTGGTTTACATATACAACCAACTAATGTAAGTTCATTTACTGTTTTTACCTTTTCTTCTAAGTTTTCAGTTTCTATATCTTTAACAAATACTGAAAGTATTAATTTAGATTTTCCCGTTTCTAATACTTGGTTATATGATCTATATTGTCCTTCTATATGTATTAATTTACCGATTTCAAAATTTTCTACATCAATTAATCTTTCAGATATTATAACTGGTATCTTGTCTGACATACCACTTAATCTATCTATTTCAATATAGAATCTATAGAACTTTTCGCCATATATTTCGTGACTTAGTTCTAATCCAGAGGCTACTGCTCCTCCTAGTTTTACAAAATTGTTTTCGCTGTATATTTCCACTTTATTTCCTCCTTATGTGCTTTATACTATTCTTATGTATCTTCGATACAAATAATTCCTAACATTTAACATTATACCACACAAAAGGTAAAAAGTAAATACATTTTTTCTAATTATGTTAACGCTATAATCATTGCCAGTGAATATAACAAGGCATGCTGTAAAGGGAATAATATATAATATATATTTTTTAGGTTTGTTTTTCCTCTATCTCCATTATATAACGCTATTGGTATTATTGCTAGTAATGTCGTCCAAGATGCACCAAAGTATATAACTAACACAGATAATATAGGTAGAAGAATACCTATATATAGCATTTTTATCTTTTCCTCGCTTAAATTGTTAAGAAGAATATTTCTTATAGATATATTTCCTCTACTTTTTTCAATTAAAAGCTTGATTCTAAATTTTTCTAAGTAATACATAAGCATACTTAAGATAAGCACAGGTAAATCGTAATCAAGAGGAATAAATGCACACAATATAAATATTGTTGCTATTATTATTACTTTTAAGGACAAGTTTTTATTATATTCCCACTTTTTAATTAACACGTCTTCATGCAATAGCTTCAATACAAATAACGCTATTACAAAAGAAAATAGTATATTTCCTGTTATATATACCTGTTTTGCAGATATATATCCTGGTATATATTTTATATTTATAGCCATAAGTATTGTAACTAATATTTGAGTAATAACAGCAAATATTCCCATTCTAATAACATATTTCTTATAATCCTTAGTATGAAAAAAACCTTGTACTAATAAATATACAAATATAGGCATAGCAATTCTTCCTATTGCTCTACAAATTATATATATAGCAGGTGAAATGCTTGCTGAAAAATAAAATCCAATATGATCAATAACCATAGCAATTATTGCTATGTTTTTTAACATATTCGAACTTATTCCTGTTTTCAATATATTTTTCATTATTATTTCCTTTACAACAAATTCTCATCCTTTTTTAGCATTTGTTTCATTCTGTTTTTGTATTCTTCCACACCCGGTTGATCAAATGGATTTATTCCTAGTACATATCCACTGATTGCACAAGCTTTTTCAAAGAAGAATATTAATTGTCCTACATTATACGGTGTAAGTTCCTTCATATTAACTTCAATTATTGGAACTCCACCTTCCATATGAGCCATACATGTAGCTTTTTCTGCTACCTTATTAATTTCTTCTATTTGTTTATTTGCTATATAATCCAAACCATCCATGCTGCCAACAACTTCAGGTATTTTTATAAAGCTTTTATCTACTTCAATATTAATTACTGTTTCAAATAAGTTTCTCTTTCCATCTTGTAATAGTTGCCCCATAGAATGAAGGTCTGCTGTAAATGTAACGCCTGCTGGGAATATGCCTTTGCCGTCTTTTCCTTCACTCTCTCCAAATAACTGTTTATACCATTCTATAAAATACTGCATACTTGGTTCATAAGTTGCCATTACCTCTATGTCTTTTCCTTTAGTGTGTAATATATTTCTCATGGCAGCATATTTATAACAGTCATTTTCTTCTACTTTTCTTACATTAAACATGTGACGAGCAAAAAGCGCTCCATCTAGCAAATCTTCTATGTCTATTCCAGCAACAGCTATAGGAAGAAGCCCTACAGGTGAAAGTACAGAATACCTTCCTCCTACATCATGAGGAATAACAAATGTTTCATATCCCTCTTTATCTGCGATGCTCTTAAGCACACCCTTTTCAGCATCAGTAGTTACAAATATTCTTTCAGCAGCTCCGCTTATACCATACTTTTCTTCCATAAAAAGCTTAAGTATCCTAAAAGCTATAGCTGGTTCTAATGTAGTTCCAGATTTAGATATAACGTTTACTGCCACATCTTTATCCTCTATATATTCAATAATACTTCTCATATATTTGCCGCTTAAGTTATTGCCCACAAATAACACTTGTGGTCCTTTTCTTTTTATATCTGACTGAAGATTGTATAACGAGTCAGATAACATCTCTATAACTGCTCTAGCTCCAAGATATGAACCACCCGTTCCAATTACCACCAATACTTGTGAATTTGCTCTTATTTTATCTGCAGCATCATTTATTCTCTTTATATCTTCTTCTGTTATACTCTCTGGCAAGTCTTTCCACCCAAGCATGCTTCTACCTGCACCAGTTCTGTTTTCAATAGCGTCGTGTGCTGCCAGTACTTGTGGTTTAATCCCTTCTAATTCTTCATTTGTTACATAGTATGTTAATCCTTCAAAATTTACAGATATACCTTTCATATTCATAACCTCTCTTACACGCCTATTATACATTAACAAAAATTTAAAAACAAGAGTAGAATAATATTTCTACTCTCAAGATATCTAATATTATTTAATAATACTGTTTACCCCATCACAAGACCACCGTTATTGTGAATTACTTGACCTGTAACATAACTAGAGTCGTTAGATGCTAAAAATACAAATGTTGGCGCTAATTCATAAGGCATTGCCATTCTTGCCATAGGGGCATCAGCTCCTAAAGATGGTATTTTTTCTTTTACCCAGCAGGCTGGTTGAAGTGGTGTCCAAAAATATCCCGGTGCTATAGCATTTACTCTAATATTTCTCAAAGCTAAATTCCTTGCAAGTGACCTAGTAAATCCTACAATCGCTCCTTTTGTTGTTACATAATCTATAAGTTGTGGTTCACCATAAAAAGTTGTAACTGAGCTTACGTTAATTATACTTGCTCCACTCTTTAAATGCGGTAATACCTCTTTTGTAAGATAAAACATTCCATATACATTTACTTTCATTGTTTTATCAAACTGTTCTTTGCTTATACATGTTAAGTCATCTTGTTGGTACTGTACTCCAGCGTTGTTTACCAATATATCTATTCTACCAAATTTTTTCATTGTTTCTTCTACTATTTTTTTGCTGAAGTTTTCTTCTGCTATATCTCCACTAAGTAGTAAACATTCACTTCCTAATGCCTCTATACATTCTTTAGTTTCCTTTGCATCTTCGTGTTCGTTATAATATGGTATGACAAGTTTTGCTCCCTCTTTTGCAAAAGCAACAGCTGCAGCACGACCAAGGCCACTATCTCCACCTGTTATTATTGCAACTTTGTTTAATAATTTGCAACTTCCTATGTAGTTAGGATTATTAAATATAGGGCGTGGTGTCATTAAATATTCCATTCCCGGTTGCTTTTCCTGTGATTGTTCAGGTGCTAATATGTTGTACTGTATACCCTTTACTCCTATATTACCATAGTAATTATAAAATTGATTTCCAAAACAATAATCTGACATTTTTTTACCTCCCTCATATAATATATGTAGCTACAGGCAAATTTGTTTTATATATATATTAAATTTGCTGGTGCAATTTCTAATATTATAACAGTGTCATCTTTTGACAAAAAGCATATTATATATAAATGTTTTACTTTTTATAAAGGAGAATTTAGATGTATAAATCAATTTTTTCCGATTTGAACAATAATAGATATCACAAAAACAACGTACACTCTACTTGTGATAATTGCAATGATTTTAATTGCTATAAATGTCAACCATGCATTCCTTGTCCAATGGAACCAACAATTCCAATTTGTATGCCAGGCTCTACAGGTGCCACCGGTCCTACTGGACCTCAAGGATTACCTGGAGTCGCTGGAGCCACCGGCCCTAACGGTGCAACAGGCGCCACGGGTGCTACCGGGCCTACCGGTGTAACAGGCGCTACGGGTGCTACTGGCCGGCGTATTAGGTTTTGCAGACTTTTATGCATTGATGCCACCAGATAATTCAGCTACAGTGGCTCCTGGCACAGATGTTAGCTTCCCACAAAATGGTCCTAACAGCGGTTCTGGGATTTCAAGACTTGGAGATAGCTCATTTAATCTAGGTGAAATTGGAACTTATGAGATACTATTTCAAGTAGGAGTCAGTGAGGCTGGTCAGTTGGTTCTCACTTTAAACGGCGCCGAACTAGCATATACTGTAGTTGGTCGCGCAACAGGTACTAGCCAAATTGTACAAATGGCTATTGTAACAACAACTGCAATTAACTCTGTTTTAACTGTTAGAAATCCAGCAGACAATGCAACGGCACTTACTATTACTACGTTAGCTGGAGGAACTGAACCTGTATCTGCTCATTTAGTTATTATACAAATTCAATAATAGCTTATCTTAATCAACAGGAATGAGGACATATTTTGCCCTCATTTCTGTTATGTTAATCTCTCAATGTTTATCAAACATTGACTGTTGCGCATAATTTTGGTACAATTAATATGTTAACTATAATTTTATACATTGAAATTTTAATGTGTATATTAGGAGGATTATTATGAATCTCAAAATTAAGCAAATTATGCAAAACTTCCAAATTGAAGGTGATTTGGTAGGAATTGCGGAAAACGCACAGGGAAATATCAACTCAACCTACTTATTAACTTTCCGGAAAGGAACCAAAACCAGCAAGTATCTGCTCCAAAAAATAAACAGTTATGTTTTTAAAGAACCTTACCTTGTTATGAAAAATATCGGGCTTATAACTCAACATATCAAAGCTAAGCTGGATATTATTCCGGATAAGACCTACCAGACTCTTACCTTTATTCGAACGCGCGAAGGCAATTTAATGTACACGTACACTAACGCAGATTGCGAAAAAGAATACTACAGAGTATATGAATATATAGATCCCTGTATTTCATATAACAATTTTGGCGAATGTGATAATCCAAACTTGGTAGCTTATCACGCAGGAAAATGTTTTGGCTTTTTTCATAAGCTCTTAAGCGACTTCCCTGTAAATCTTCTTGCCGAAACTATTCCTAATTTCCACAATACTCCCAAGAGATTCCAAGATTTATTAACAGCCATTGAAAATGGTGTTACAAATAGAGCCTTTGAGAATCCGCACGAAATCATTTATTTGATTTCAAAGATAAAAGAGTATTCTGTTATCTGGAACAGCATGGGCAAAACCATCCCTGTAAGAGTTACTCATAACGACACAAAGCTTAACAATGTGCTTATGAGTTCTACAAGCAACGAAGGTATCGCTGTTATCGACCTGGATACCGTAATGCCTGGTTCCATCTTGTTTGATATCGGCGACGGAATACGTTCTGCGTGTTCCAACTGTTTTGAAGATGAAACAGATCCAGACAAGATATTCTTGAACTTGGAACTTACAAAGTCGTATCTTAAGGGTTATTTGGAAGAAATGGCAAACTTCTTAACTTATGAAGAGGTAAAATATATAGGGCTGTCAATAAAAATTCTTACCTATGAGCTCGCTTTAAGATTTTTGACGGACTATATCAACAACGATGTTTACTTCAAAATCAAACACAAAACTCATAATAAAGACAGATTTTTAAATCAGTTCTTGCTTCTGAAAGATGTAGAAACAAAGTCTGATGAAATAAATGCTTTTGTTATTAGCTTGTATAACGAATTAAGAAACAAATAACATTCAAAAAGAACTGAATAAAAGCTAAACACTTTATCCAGTTCTTTTTTGTGTGCAATTATTTATTAAATTAACATGTTTTGATTGTCTTTATTTGGTGCCAACGAAGTAGTTATCTACAACCTTTTGCCACTCATAACGATTGAGACAAATATTTTCTATAAATTTCCATAAATTTCTTTTATTATTGCAAATTCTGTGATACAATTAGAAATATGAACAAAGAAATAAATAAACAATTTAATGAAACAATAGATATTTTAAGTGATATAGATGAATCTAGTGCTATTGAATATGCTACTTGGACTAAAGATAAAGCTAATATGAAATTTAAAAAAGATATTCCTAGCTTTCCTATAACAAGTAATTATATTTATTGGTGCAATTTAGGAATAAATATTGGTAGTGAACAAAATAAAATTAGACCTGTATTAGTTGTAAAAACAAAAAGAAATTCTCCTATTTGTACGATATTACCTTTAACTTCTGAAAGAATGAATGATACAAGATGGTATCATATAGATTTAGAAAATCATAATTCAACGGTTTTAATAGAACAACTTAAAAATATAAGTAAGTTAAGAATAATTAATCCTCATAGAACAAAAGGCAAATTAACAAAAATTACTTTAAACGATTGGAATAACATTAATATAGCATTAACAAAATATTATACCATGACAAAATGGGAATAAGTTTCCTAAAAAATTTGACTTTTTTTCTAAATATGGTATAATTGAATTAACAAAACATTGTAATCCGTTGCGAAAGTAACGTAATCATTGTAATCCGATAGTCACAAGACTATCGTTTTATTATATTTTTTTAAAATATTGCATATAATATTAATACATTGTAATCCAGTATTTATATACTGCATTCAATGGTAATCCAGCCAGAGACTTCAAAATCTTTGGCTGTCAATTATAACATTCGTGTCCGTAGATTTTATACTATGAAAATTATTAATAAAAATACTCCAGCAAACTTTTAAGTCTGCTGGAGTATTTTTAAAACTCTGTTACTGATAATCCACGCTTTTCAAAACGAGATTTGTACTATTCTGCAGAATCATAACCATTTTCGAGCCATGATTTTACAGTTTCGTTAAATAAATATCTATCCCATACCTCTTCTATTCGCACCTCATCTTTGGTGTATCCAAGTAATTGTGTCCAACCATCTCCAAATTTGAAAGTATATTCTCTACCCATTTTACCTTCTTGATAAGTAACAATTAAAGTCCCTGGTTCATAATCATCTTCTTTTCCTTTATATTCACATTTTTTTATATTCATTTTTTTCTTTCTTTTTTCAACACCCCAATGATGTTTTTGAAAAAATGCATCCATTTTTTCCTCAGACATTTGAGAAACTAAATTACCTTCATCTATTAAGTCTGGATTATATAATCTAATTACCATAGTAATCTTATTTATATCTTGCAAAGTTGAATTACCTTTTAAAGAAGTAACTATAAATACACCAGGATACATCTCTTTAAAAGTTACTCCTTTTTTCAACAATTCTTCCTTTATATAATTATTACATACAATTATAACTTCATTAGGCTGTAATTCGAAATCGATATTTACATTATTTCTATTCACTAGCTGGTTCTTAATTATATTCATACTTATCCCCACTTTCTATTATTAAATTGTGTGTATATCATACTATATTTATGTTAAAAATTCAATACTTTAGAAGCGACTTTGACTGTGTCATATGTCCTAACCCAGTAGACTTAAGTTAAGTACACTTTAAATTTTAGACAGCAAAACAGATATAAATTTATAGTTCTAAAAGTAGTGAAATTAAATTTTAGGAGGATTTTTGAAATGAATAATAAAATTACATATAACAAAGTTGGAGATTATTATTTACCAAACTTAAAGCTTGAAGAAAATAAATTTAAAAATTATCATTTGGGTAAATATGGAAGAATGAGATTGAATTATTTAAAAAATCATAAAAAAGCCGAATATATTATTTTGTTTATGGATAATAAATTAGATGAACATTTATATAATATTGATATAGAATGTCAAAAGCAATTTGAACTTTTAATGAAACAATTTGCAGAAAAAGAAAATATAACAGAGGAATTAAAAGCTAATAATCAACTGGAATGGGTACAAAAAATGAATAATATAAAAAGTTCTGTGGAAGAAATAATTTTTGAAAGATATATTTATAATTAGAATTTACAAGCACAAAGGCACACTAAATCTAGTGTGCCTTGTGCTAATCATAAATTATTAATAATTGTTTTGATTAAAGTCTTTTTCCTTTCTGAGTGCTCTTCTTATCACTTGCAGTTTTTGCAATAGCTCCAGTAACCTTAACAGGAACAAGAGCAGTCGACAATCCTGCAAGGGATTTCGAAACACCTTCGATTCTTGCCTGTGTCTGACCTCTGTCAAGCATATCAACTTTGTATGTTTCAAGAGTTCTTGCCGAAGAAACCATCGAAATAACTCCCAACATCAAGTCGATAATTGCTTTTTCTTCGCTGATTTTAATCACGTGCTCAGGTGCTAAAAGCTTTTCCCAGCAAGATGTGATATCATCTTTGAAGTATTTTCCGCAAGCTTTGTTAAGCAACAGAAATACGTTATCATTAACTTTTTTCCGAAGCTCTCCAAAAGGTTCTACACTCTGGAAAAATTCAATTCCAAATTTCTCTGCCTGCGAACGATCCACAGTAGGATACGGCTTTTCATCTCCAATAAAGAAGATAATAGGCTTAGCTCCTTTTTCGAATTCCGCATTTTTAAGCAGATAATATGCAGCAAGCTCATAGGATTCTTCTCCAAATGCACCACCGCCACCTTCAAGGACAACTTTCTCAAGCCAAGAATCAAGCTCAATGCCTTTTGCGAAGTCACCAATCTGCAACGGATATTCATCGTGATATGCATCACCCACTGCACAGAAAGAAATCTCGAAGTCTTCCAGATAACCTTTCTGCTCAATCTGTCCGTAAAACATCGGTAATTTGTCGTAAACTACTCTTGCAAAATCAATATTAGAGCCAGTCACGTCAAGCACTACGATAATAGGTGACTTAGAGTTGCTCTTCAAGATTTTGCCGTTGGGATTCATCGAACTATGCAAAGTAGTGCTTGTAAACTTCTTTGCAGATTCAGAACTTGTCCCAAAACTACTGCCGTAAGAACTTCCCCAGCCCGAGCTGGAGCTTTCTTCGTAAACGTCTCTGTCATAACTAGAACCACCCATGATAAAATCCTCCTTAATCTATTTTTTTGAATCTTTGGGTTCCAAAAACTTCAGTTCTGAGCTTTGCAAGCTCACTCCAAAGTTTCCATGCATCATCTGGTCTATCAGATGGGGTACTACTTACCATTTTTCTGATAAATGCTCGAACTCTCGCATCTACAGAAATCGGCATTCCGTTACTAACAACGTCACCTCCTAAAAGTTTAATTGCAATCTTACCTATAGAATAAACATCCGAAGATGGTAAGACTCTAGCAGTCTTCTTTACCTCAGGAGCTGTATAAAAATCATTTATGATCTTATACTGAGCTTCCGAAGTATTAGCATTTGGAATACAAAACGAAAATCCTAACAACGATACATTATGATTATCTTTGTTAATAATGATATTTTCAGGTTTTATATTTCCATGTACTACACGGTTTGAATGTAAATAGCCTACAACACTCAAAAGTCTTTCCAACATCCACATAACATGTTCAGCAGGAACTCCTCTTGCGTATTGCCCCATTAATTCGGGCATTGTTACACCTTTTACTTCACGCATAAGAATAGCATTTGTATCATTTACCATGATTTTTTGCTCAACATACGGAAGTGATTGATGCCTTAAGGTAGAAAGCACATTGTATTCAGTATTAATCAAATCATTGTCATCAGGATCAATTGCCACTTTCAAGTAAACAATATCATTAGCTGAAGTTCCCTTAAAAATATAACCAACTTCTCCCTCAAACACATTCTCATAGAACTGATACAATTCACCTTTTATTGTAATTTCAAATAAAGGTGTCATGTGCTTGTAAATCTGAACAGGATCAACGATACCATAAATACCTTGCTCTAATTCGCTTAATCCTAAATTGTATAATTTATTCAGGACTGAAAAAGCTTCACCTGCAATGTATTTATCCTTATCAGGTACAATGTCTGGATGAATTTTTTTTGCATATTGTTTGTATGCTTTTTTTAACTCATCATCTGTAGACATTTCACCAAAGAATTCAATAGGTCGTTTTGCCTGCAACAGCTTTTCATAGATTTGCTTAACTGTCATTAAATTCACCGCCTTTACGATCTATGGTGATGTCTGCATCTTCCTTTTGCGGAAAGATAAATCTCTCGCACATAGGTTTTACACAGTCATTCCAATACTGACGTATTCTTACTTCAGGTACGCCAAATTTCGATGTGTCTCTTGCAATTCTTCTTTTTAAGCAAATATCGATATCTGTATCAACGAAAATCTTAATACAGTTATCTAACTCACCTAAAAGCTGAATTGTATGCAAGCCCTCAAAGACATTAATCCTACCAGCCCTTACTATTTTGTTTTTGCTTACTCTTGTGTTTGTAGCAATGTCATATCTCGGCATTGTAGCAACTCCATTTGTAAGCAACTTTTGCACATCGTGCTTGAACTCAATAGTATGAAAGGCTTCAATAGAATCAGTTAAATATCCTTCTCGTACTCTTGGAATATCAGGAAGATTCTTAAAATAATCATCCTGAGCAACTAGTGTAACCGAATATCTATCCGAAAAATGATTCCGAATTTCATTGGCTAAAGTTGTTTTTCCAGAACACGTAGTGCCTGCGATTACAACATTTACTGTATCGTGACTTAGCAGATACTTACTAATTTCTTCTTGAACATTCATCCCATCACATCCTTATTTTATTATTCCTAGTCGGTCCTACAGATACAACTGTTATAGGAAGTTTTGTAAGTTCTTCCAATAAAAGAATGTAATTTAAGCATTTTTCAGGAAGTTGTGATTTATCAGAAATATTTGATATATCTGATTTCCATCCTCTAACATAAAGATAAATGGGAACACATCTTTCTAAATATTTGCCTAAATCCTCTCCACTTCCTTTGATGTCTGTAATAGTTATCTTGCCATCAGGCGATGTAGAATAAGCAAACAACTCGTCAAACCTTTCGTCAACAATACCATTATAGAGATACTCATTACATACTTTGATAGTTTCAAAACCATCTAGTTTATCAAGAGAAGATAAATATAATTCATCAACCTGATTAATGTTTTGAGCATATCTAAACAATACTGCATCAAACCATCCGAAACGAATTTTACCGTTCCAAAAAGACTCTTCTTGATTATCATCAGAAATGTTTCTACTTAAATACGATGATTCAGTAGGAAATATTCCCAATCCATGTCTTGAATTGAATGCTTTTGTTATTCCTACTTTAGTGATATTATCTCTATAATAGGAAATATCAAGTGCAAAATGATTTGTTGTATCAAGAAAAGTAGTATTTGGCTTTATTCCATAAGTGCCATCAATCAAAAGTCCTTGCGAACCCTCAAATATAGCACTTACGCAATTCTTTCTGAGAGTCAACTCATATGCATTATATATACATTTATTAAAGTTAACATCTCGTGGTGCTTGCTTGAATTTTATTGCATAGTCTGAAGCAAGAGTTAAGAATGCTTTAGGTGCAAGTAAAAATGAAATTTCTCTCTCCAAAGCCTCCTTCATTTCTTCAGGAACATTTTGCCAAATAACATCTTTGTTGCTTTGGTAAAATGCAGATACATAATTCTGAAGTGCTTCCAATCTGCCTATAGTTGGATTATTGCTATAAGGATTAAAAATCTCCTTTACTTGCAATCCAAGAGGTCGTTCATACGGAAAACACTTTGGTTCAGAAAGTAAGTATTTAACTTCGCTTACACCTGTTCCCACCGTTCCTCTACGATTAGCTCCTTTAGAGAATTCTCTAAGTTTATTAATCAGCTTATGATACGGTGTTACAACAAAACAATTTTCGTGAATATGGATTCTATCCATTAATTCTGGAATTGAGATTCCAGTTTTATTTGAAAAGACTTCCATTTCAATGAGAAGATTGTCCAAGTTTATTACCATATTTTCTGTTAAGTATGTATGGCATTTTTCCAAAAACATACCTGAACCAAGCTGGCTAAACTTATGAACAACCGCTGAAGGTGTGATTACAGTATGAGATGCTTGTGAACCACCATTGTACCGAACAACACAATCAATATTCTTTTCATGTGCCAGGTAATCAACAAAAGTTCCTTTTCCCTCATCTCCAAACTGCATACCGCATAAAATTAAACTATCCATTGATAAATTCCTCCCATGCTTGTATTGCTTTTGCAAAACTATAATTGCATACATTGTCGCATAACATGAATTTTCTATACCCCATGTTATACATTAATTCCAAGTCTGCAAAGTCTGCAAAATCGACAGTTTCTCTCTTCTCTAACGACAAGAAAATTTTAGATGCACAAATCGCTCCACTATCTCTTTCGATGATAGTCTTTAAGTGATTCAGCATACTGTAATTTTGTCCAGACTGCAGATATAAATCATCTCTTGCAGCCATCAGATTAGGGACATTGTACTGAGAAATAAAGGACATTCCTTTTAACGACTCAATTTTCGATACTATTTGAGCATTAGGCAAAATATGAAGAATTTGTGCCAAGTCATCAAAAGTCTCTACAAAAGAAGCCATTATATAGGTCAAATCCAGTTTTCTACAAGCTCTTAAATACTGCTTGTCTTTCTCTGTTAAATAGCCATCAACTTCAATGTCTTTGGCAATAATATTAACAGATTGTCCTGCTCCCAAAGCCTGTCGTGGTAACGGGTCTACAAACAGCTTGTTGCCATCTTTGATGTGAGTAATGTTTACTCTATCACCATTGCGAAAGTAAATCTGTGCAGGATACAAAACCTGTACTCTGTGGCTTAACTCTATACAAGAGTATAAAGGATCAGCCCATTTGGTAACTCTTAATTGTCTGCCTTTGATATCTATCCAAAGCTTTTTGTTATGCTTTATGGATAGCTTTTTCAGCATTTCAAGAGTTTCTTCTATAGAGTAAGCAGTTTGCACTCCTGTATTGAACCGTACCTCAGAAATATGAGGATTTTCAAAAACTCTCTGCACTTTTTCCATATTGTTAAGTGATGGTAAAGTGGCAATTAAAATACAATCCTGTTTCATACTAGCCCTCCTTGTGCTAATTACTGTTGTTAAATTAGTTCAAATTACCTTTGTTATTCAATTAATAAAAAAATAAAAAACTTTAAACAAAACCTCCTTATTATTTAAATTTATAATTATCCCAATAATCGTAATGATTTTACTAAAAAACGATAGAATATTGGTAAATCATAGAAATTACGTAACTATTTTATCACAATTTAACATAAAATTCAATTATTTCGTTGACATTTACATAAAAAGATGATATATAATAGATGTATTTTATAGTACACTGAAAAATTAATAGACACGAAACACTGGTTAGTAAGGGATACAATAAACTATTTTCTATCTTTCTCCAAAAATGAAAATTAAGATTTGTAGGAAACTTATTAACCCAATGCGGTGAAAAATATTTGGCTGGTTTAGAAGAATTGTTTGTAAAATGTCCAGCAGTGGTTAAGACCGATTAGCATGTTTCAAATAAAATTCACTACTTTGCAAAAAAATGCAATATTAGTAGTTTTATTTGTTGTGCCTAATGGGTCTTTTTGTTATGCTAAAAAAGACTATATAGGTATTGCTCTATATTCTTACGAAGCATAGCAAGAAGATACTGAAAAAATTTTATGCAGGTATGCAAAAAATTTTTCAGTAGTCAAAATAATATTTGAATGGAGATGAAAATATTATTTTGATTTGGCGAAGCCAAACATAAATTATCTATCGCAAGATTAGATAATTTATGAGCACTCCGCTAGGAGCCCACGACATCTTTGCAAAACGAAGTTTTGAAAGTGTCATAGTGGGTTACATACTTTCGAAGAAAGTTATGTAACAGCTCCCTTTGGTCGCTTCTTGCTACCTGCAAGAAAGGATATTTAAATGGGAAAAACAAACTATTCGGTAGCTAGAGTAGAAACTTATACTAGAGTAAGTATTGTAAAAGCAGAAAGACATAATGAAAGGAAAAACGAATCTTACTCTAATATGAATGTTGACTTAGCTCAAACACCAAACAATGTGCATTACAAAAAATGCAAAAACACTTATAACGAAAGATTAAAAGAAATGATTGATGATGGAGAAATATCACTTAGAGGTCTAAAAGATAATGCAAAAGTATTTGATGAAATTATATTTGATATTAATTCCGACTATTTTGAACAAAATGGTGGTTATGAATTTGCAAAAGGCTTTTATGAAAAAGCTTTCCACTTTGCTGAAAAAGAAATGGGCAGTGATAATATTATATCAGCAGTTATGCACGCTGATGAACTAAATACTGCCTTATCAGAAGAATATGGAAAGCCTATATATCACTATCATTTGCATGTTATTGCAATACCTGTTGTTCAAAAAGAAATCAAGTATTCAAAAAGATGTAAAGACAAATCTTTAGTTGGTAAAACAAAAGAAGTGATAAATCAAGTAAGCCATAGTAAAAAGTGGAAATCTGAACAAGCCAAAGATTTGCAAGGTAATCCTCTATATGATGAAAAAGGAAAACCTATTTTAATAAAATCATATAGTCTTTTACAAGATAGATTTTTTCAATATATGTTTGATAATGATTATAGAGGTTTTGTAAGAGGTATTAAAGGAAGTACGGCTGAACATCTTGAAAATCTTGATTTTAAAATAAAAAAGGATAAAGAAAGACTTAAAGAAATATCAAACAAAATTGAAGAAAAAGAAACTACTTTTGATAATATTATGAAATTTGATAAGCAAATTAAAGGTGTATCAGATTTAGGAAAGCATAAACGATTTTCCAAAAAAATCGAACTAGAACCTCAAGATTATGAAGATTTAGTCAACTACGCTAAAAAAGGTATTGTTGCAGATAAAGAAATTTATGAACGAGATACTAGAATTGAAAATTTAAGAAACACCTTAAATAAATGGATTGAAAAATATGATGGTTTAGTAGAAAAAACAAAAGACTACTTCCATGCTATAAAACTTGCACCACAACGAGTTGCTGATTTTTTTAAAACTTTATTTGATAAAGAAAAACAAGATGAATTAGAACGACAAAGAATTGAACAAGAAAAATTAGAAGCTGAAAGAAAAGCTCGTGAAGAAGCACGAGAAAAAGAAAGATTAGAAAAGCAAAAACTAAAGAACTCTCCTGAATACAAGAAAAGGAGGGCTAGTTATGAACGATAATAATGAAAAAATATACAGAATAGAACTAACTAATGAAGAATATGAATTTTTAGAAAATCTTAAAAACGAACTAAAGCATAAACTTTCAAAAATGAATAAGGAAGAACTTATAGAATATTTTAAAAGTTTATGCCCAGAGGAAAATTTAAACTTTGAAAAACAAATAAATGGTAAAACTTATAAAGTAAACACTTACTTTAATGAGGACTCCGAATATACCATATTACAAATTCTTTTTGAAATATTAAGAAAATGAAAATTTTATTAGATTTTTAGCTTGGACTATGGTATATTATAATCACTACTACAAAAGTAGAAACTATAATTTTATATCGTGTTTCAAGCTGTCTGAGAAAGGAGATAATAATGAAACAGCTAGAAAGCGATAAAATCACTGCTTTATACTGCCGTTTATCAAGAGATGATGATATGGCTGGAGAAAGCAATAGTATAATAAATCAAAAATCAATTTTAAGTAAATATGCAAAAGATAACAAATTTCAAAATATAAAATTCTTTGTAGATGATGGATATTCAGGAACAAATTTTACAAGACCTGCTTTTATGGAAATGATGGAACTTGCAGAAAGTGGAAAAATTGGAACAATAATAGTAAAAGACCATTCAAGACTTGGTAGAAATAGACTTGTTGTTGGACAACTTTTAGAAGAAGATTTTGTTAGACTTAATGTAAGGTATATTGCTATAATGGACAATATTGATAGTAGTAAAGGCTTAAATGACTTCTTACCTATTCAAGATTGGTTTAACGAAATGCATGCCAAAAACACAAGTCAAAAAGTTAGAGCAGTTCTAAAAAATAAAGGCGAATCTGGAATTTCACTTGCAAATAACATTCCTTATGGTTATAAAAAAGACGAAAATGATAAAACAAAATGGATTATAGATGAACAATCAGCAGAAATTGTAAAAGAAATATTTAATCTATTTATTCAAGGTCATGGAACTTGTGAGATTTCAAGAATTTTAAAGGAAAGAGAGATTTTAACTCCTGCTGAATATTCAGCAAGTATTGGAATAAAGTTATCATCAAAGCCTCAAGAATTAAAACATCAATGGAATGCTGTAACAGTTGCAGGTATTTTAGATAGACAAGAATATATTGGAGATACTGTTAATTTTAAATCTACCACTCGTTCTTATAAAGATAAAACTAGAGTTTATCTTCCAAAAGAAGATAGAAAAATATTCAAAAATACACATGAGCCAATTATTGATGAACATACTTGGAATATTGTAAAACAACTACGAGGTAATAGAAAAAAATACGCAAAATCAGGTAAAAAGAGCATCTTTTCTGGATTACTATTTTGCTATGATTGTGGGAAAAAACTTTATTTCAAATCACCTGTAAGTGATAAAAAAGCAAAGGATCATTATAGATGTTCAAGTTATAAATCAAGTAGAGCTTCTTGTACTTCTCATTATATTACAGATGAAGCATTACAAAGCCTTGTTTTAGAAAATATACAAAAAGTAATTTCATATATGAAAAGTTATGAAGATTTATTTATTAAAGAGCAATTAGCAAAATCTGCGCAAGATGAATTAAGGCAAATTTCTAAAAACAAAAAAGAACTTGAAAAAGCGAAAAAAAGAATTATTGAAATTGACAACTTATTTAAGCATATTTACGAAGATAATGTATCTGGAAAACTTACAGATGATAGATTTAGAAACTTATCTTTTAATTATGATAAAGAGCAACAAGAATTAAAAATAAAGATTGAACAATTATCAAATGAAATAGAAAATAAAGAAAAGAAAGAAACTGATTTAACACAATTTATATCTAATGTTAGAAAGTATACTGAAATACCTGAATTAACACCAGAAATTTTAAATGAATTAATAGAAAAAATAATAATTCATCAAACAGAAAAAATAAATGGCAAAAAGGTTCAGGAAATAGATATATGTTATAGAGGTGTCGGTATAATTTCTTTTCCAGTTAGTTTGAATGATATTGAAACAACAATTGAAAAAATATTAAATAAAAAAACAGCTTAATATTGAAATGACTTATTTTAAGGGGAGAATGATTTTAGTGTACTTAACTAAATCGTTCTCCCCTATGAGTTATGACATGCTATCAAAACTCGTGGGCTCTGCGAGACAATACACGTTGACTAAGAAAATATTTTTCGCAAACAAAAAAATCAACCATTTCTGATTGATTTTTGTATCTGTAGTTCGAAAAGATTCGTTATTGGTGGAGGTGACGGGAATTGAACCCGTGTCCGAAAATCTATATACATACAAACTTCTCCGAGTGCAGTATTTATTTAAACTTTCCCTCATACTCGTAATAAATACAAAACTTATACTTGGTAGCTATTTAAATACCCATTATCTTAATAGCAAAGATAACTTTGTTAGCCGTATAATCGATGCCCATATAATCCCTACGGCAAAAATTATATGAACAGGCGCTTGTTATACTAAGCAGCCATTGCTAATCTATTATCAGCGTGTAATTTTAAAATCTGCTTTTTTTCAGTGGCCAAAGCAGCCATCCACTACTCGCTATCTGTACTTTAAGAAATTCGTCGAAACCATTACACCCCCATACATATATATTATACACTATTTTTATGTTAAAGCCAAGAAAAAGATGCTAAACTTTTTAGTTTAACATCTTTTTATGAGTCTATAGTCCCATAAGACCACAAAGTATTCTTAACTTTCGATTTACATCTGTTTCTTTCAATATTTTCATAAACGCATGCTCGATGAAAATAGAAAAAGATTTTAACTCGAAAAGTAAATTTATTATCTCTTGCTCTGTTTTATCTTTAAAATTTAAAAGAGCTTTAAGATTTATAATATCATAGCCTTCACATAAGAACTCATATGCCGCCGGTGAAATATTCTTTACATCCATGAGGAAATTACTTAGCAGAGATAGTTTATCTGCATCTTTTTCAATATAATTATTATATATCGTAGCATAGTTTTTTCTGCCACGCATAATTCCCTCGGCATAATCGCTACATATTCTTCTAAACTCTTGCAGTTGTTCCTTCAGCTCTTCTTTTTTGGTCAATTCCAACTCTCTCCAAGCGAAGAATATTTCTTCTAAATCTTTATTCGAGAACCAAATTTTCATAACTCCCCCAATTATAATTATAATGTGACGTCTTTTACTATGCGAATAATTATATCATACAATGAGCTAAAAAGCAAATTGAGGTATAATTTCTTATACCTCAATATTTTATTATTATTTTGTGACTCCTAATTTTTTTACTTCAATTACATATTGATCAGATATTTCTTCAAATTTGATATCCTCCATTCTGCTAATTATATTTTTTATTAGGAATACTTTTGTCTTTTCTATAAATTTAATCTTATCACTTGTAAGTGAAATATACCATGCTGTATTGCTCTCTCTCAAGCCTAGTGTTATATTATCCTTTGCAACAGACACATCTACAATCTTGTGTATTAACTCACATAGAATAAATATAACATCATCAACTTTTCCATAAATATATGAATCTTTACTTACCGAAATATCTTCTTCGAATGTAACTCCTGAAAGTTTCAACTCGTTAGTAGTCATAAGCTTTAATGTATCTACAATGTCCGCTATGGTAATACCAACATCTTTACCATCATCTTCTACTTGATGAATTATAGTTTTACAAATTTTATTTATTCTTTCCATCTGTAATTTGCCATTTACGAATGCATCATTCATTTTTTGATACGCATCATCACCAGTTTTAGATTTTATGCTTTCTACTAAAACTTTTGTTGCTTCTAAACTTGCACCTATAGACAATAATGGAGCTTTCAATTCTTCTGCTATTCCTTTTACAAGTTTTCCTATTGCATTTACTCTATATTTAGAAAGTTCTATTAAATTTTGTTGATTAAAAATCCTTACAGCTGATGTTACTTGTAATAAAAGCTTTTCCACTCCATCAGACTTATCATGATAATTTTGTATGTTAAGTCTTTTTAAAGTCTCCTCTGGAGGTTGTTGACCAGCGAAACCTGTTTGTAATATTATAATTATTCTATCATTAAACTCACGTATCTTGTTTACTACGTCTTCTCCTGTAAGTTCTGGCATATAATAGTCTAATAATACTACATGCACATCTCCTTTACTTACTTTATTTATTGCATCAGCTCCACTCGTTGCAACATCTACATTATATCCTTTGCTCTTTAAGAAAAACGCTGTTACTTGTATATAATCTAAATCATCATCAACAAGTAATATATTCACATATTTCTTAAGTTCTTCATAGTTTTCCATAAAATACCCCCACTATCTACATTAATTATAATTTATACTTCTTGAATAACATATTTATTGTATCATATATTATTTTAAGTTTGAAATTTTTTCTTTACTAAGTCCAGTCACTTTAACTATGATCTCTATATCCATTCCAATTTGTAACATGTTTTTTGCAGTTTGAATAATCGCCTGCTCAATACCTTGTTCAATACCTTGTTCAATTCCCTGTTTAATTCCTTGTTCAATTCCTTGCTTTAATCCATGATTTATTGCATAGTCTAAAGCTGCTTGTTCATCTCTTATAGCTTTTTCTCTTAATTCAGCTATTCTTCTTAATTCATAATCTCCGCTTACCTTTTTTAGTTCTTCTGATGCTTTTTTTATGTCTTTATTAGTATCCATAATTTTAGAAACCTCCTTGCTATTAGGATTATCCAAAAACATCATCCATTGACTTATTTCATCCTCGCTCTTATACAAATATCTTCTTTTTGCTTTTGGTAATTCAATTATAACAAGTTCAAATTTATCTGTCAATAATCTATTGCCGGTTTTATCGTCTCTCATTTGCCATCTTACATTTAAATCCTCAATGCCTTTTAAAATATCTGTTTCATGGTCTACTATGGCGATACTAATAGTTTTATTTATTGATTCATATTTAGCACCTCTTGTTAACTGTCTACAATATGTGTCTGATAAATAATATAAAAATCTTTAATTCTCATAAGAATATTTATTTAGTTGAAGCTCCACATTACAATTTGTCCCATCTTCAAACTCTACTCTTAAGTCCATAACTCCTAATTTTTCATCAGCACATTCAATATCTAAGTGTCTATCCAAATTTGATTTTATTTTTATTTTTCTCCCTATAATTGTTGAAAGCATCGCTTCTAATAAAGTATTATTTGCACTCCTAAATAAAGCATGGAATACAACATCTATCTTAGGTTTTAATAACATATTGTTTGGCATAATATCTCTCCTATTATTTCACTATTTAAGTTTATGTTTTGGAAAATTTAGATGATATGAAAAAACATATATCTGAAAAAATTTAAATCTAGATTTATTTGAATAAATTCACATTGTAACATGTGATATATACCTAAAATATCACGGTATTATATGAATGTCAAGAAAAATCGTACGACTGTATTCGACAATAATTAAGCGATTTTTAAAAGGGAAAAAATACGATGTAGAATATATAATATCTACATCGTATTTAGTTTAAATAATTATTTTACTATATAACAAATTTATCTGCAAAAAATGCATCTAGTTCATCTATTTTTATTCTTTGTTGCTCCATAGTGTCTCTATCTCTTACTGTTACTGTTTCATCTTCTAAAGTATCAAAATCTATAGTTATACAATATGGTGTACCAATTTCATCTTGTCTTCTATATCTTTTTCCTATGCTACCTGATTCATCAAATTCGCAATTATATTTCTTTATAAGCTTTAGATACACATCATATGCTTTTTCTGACAGCTTTTTAGAAAGTGGAAGAACTGCAACTTTAACTGGCGCAAGAAATGGATGGAATTTAAGTACTACTCTTGTATCATTTTCACCAACAACTTCTTCATTATATGCGTCACATAAGAACATAAGCAAAAGTCTATCTACACCAACAGCTGGTTCAACACAATATGGTATAAATTTTTCTCCCGTTTCAGGATCTGTATATGTTAAATCTTCTTTAGATGCTTCCATATGACGTTTTAAATCGTAATCTGTTCTATCTGCAATACCCCAAAGTTCGCCCCAACCAAATGGAAATTCATATTCAATATCTGTAGTTCCTTTACTATAGAAAGATAGTTCCTCTTTACTATGTTCTCTAAGTCTTAACTTTTCAGGTGTTACTCCTAAATTTATTATCCAGTTTTTACAAAATTCTTTCCAGTATTCGTACCATTCTAAATCTGTGCCTGGTTTGCAGAAAAATTCCAATTCCATTTGTTCAAATTCACGAGTACGGAATATAAAATTACCTGGTGTTATTTCATTTCTGAAAGATTTGCCTTGCATTCCTATTCCTAAAGGAAGTTTTCTTCTTGTTGTTCTTTGAACATTTTTAAAGTTTGTAAACATTCCTTGTGCTGTTTCAGGTCTTAAATATATTTCAGCCTTGGCATCCTCTGTTACACCTTGGAAAGTTTTAAACATAAGGTTGAATTTACGTATATCTGTAAAATTGTGCTTACCGCATTTAGGACAAGATATATTGTTTTGCTTCATGAAATCTAATATTTTATTATCATCCCAACCATCAACTGTAACACTTTCACCTTTTTCATGTGCCCATTCTTCTATAAGCTTATCTGCTCTATGTCTTGTTTTACATTCTTTACAGTCTATTAACGGATCACTAAATCCTCCAACATGCCCTGTTGTAACCCAAACTTGTGGATTCATAAGTATTGCTGCTTCTATACCTACATTATGTCTGCTTTCTTGAATAAATTTTTGCCACCATGCTTTTTTAATGTTGTTTTTAAGCTCAATTCCTAAAGGACCATAATCCCAAGAGTTTGAAAGTCCTCCATATATTTCTGAACCTGGAAATACAAAACCTCTACCTTTACATAGCGCTACTAAATCTTGCATTGTAAAATCTTTCATTTACTTTACCCCCTTAATATTATATTTGTTATATTACATATTTATTTAAATGTCTTCTAGTTCTTTTACTTTTTGCCTTTGCTCATCAATATTTACCCATTCGTGAAGATTTGGCACAAAATCATAACCATAATCTTCATGGTCTTTGGTAATCTTTTGTTTGTCCACATTTTTTCTGTTTGACGACTTTTTGTATTTGCTTTTATCCACATTATCACCCTATAATAGTATGTGTTAGGTGACATATAATTACTCAGTGGCTACAAAAGTTTGCTCTTCTATTTTATTCTCTTTCTTAACAAGTACATTTATTTTCTTTTCTGCTTCATCTAACTTTTTACCACACTCGGCAGAAAGTTCAATTCCTTTTTCAAAGCTTGATATAGCTTTGTCTAATGTTAGATCTCCTTTTTCAAGCTCTAATACTATTTGTTCTAATTCTTTTAAACTTTGTTCAAATGTATTTTCCATTTCCCTTATCCTCCTATACTTTCTACTTTTGCATTTATCCTACCATCTGTTACTCTAACGTCTATATTGTCTCCAACTTTCACCTGAGAAACTTTAGAAATTAAATTTCCTTCTGCATTACAAGCTACAGAGTAACCTCTAAGCATTGTTTTTAAAGGACTTAATGAATCAAGTAATGCTACTTGCTTTTCATATTTTGTTTTACAAGCTAAAACAACTTTATCCATAGCTGTCTCTAAATGTCTTTCAAGATTGTCTGTAACAAGTCTATATCTTGCTATCATATCTTGTGGCGTCTTTTCTAGTCTTCCTTTAGTTATAGTCTCTAAATATTGTTTTTTCCTTTGGAATACATTCATAATACTAGATTTTAATCTCAAATTTAAAGTATGTAGTTTAGATATAATTTCCATCTCTGATGGATATACAAGTTCAGCTGCAGCTGAAGGAGTTGGTGCTCTTAAATCTGATACAAAATCACAAATCGTAAAATCTGTTTCATGTCCTACTGCAGAGACTACAGGTATCTCAGACTTAAATATTTCGTAGGCTAAATTTTCGTCATTAAATCCAAATAAATCCTCAAAAGAGCCTCCGCCACGGGCTATTATTATTACGTCTACTGAATGTTGCTCATTAAAATATCTTAATCCCGAAATTACAGTAGAAGCTACGCTGTCGCCTTGAACTGCTGCAGGATATAACAATAAATTTACTTTGCTAAATCTTCTAGTGCTAACATTTATTATATCTCTAATTACTGCTCCAGTAGGTGATGTAATAACACCCACTCTCTTAGGCATAAAAGGTATTTTCTTTTTATGCATTGGACTAAATAATCCTTCAGCTTCTAGCTTCTTTTTTAGCTCCTCGTATTTTGCAAATAATTCTCCTACACCATCTAAAGTAATACTTTTTACATATACTTGATATGTGCCACCTACATCATATACGCTAACTGAGCCCATCACTATAACTGCCGCTCCATCTTGTAGTTTTATGTTTAAATTTTGTGCAGCACTTTTAAACATAACGCATTTTATTGTAGACGCTTCGTCTTTTAATGTAAAGTATAAGTGTCCTGACGAATGAGCTTTAAAATTTGTTATCTCTCCTTTAATCGCCACATACGACAAAAACGGGTCCTTATCGAACACCATTTTTATATATTTATTTATATTTGATACTGAAAATACGTTCTTACTCTCCATTTAATTTTCCTTGTCTTTTATAATTTCTCTTAAAACCCCGTTTACAAAGTTGGAAGATGAATCATTTCCATACTTTTTAGCAAGCTCTACTGCTTCATTTACAGCAACTTTTATAGGCATCTCTGGAAAATAGATTATCTCATATACTGCAAGCCTCAAAATGGCTAAATCTATTTTAAATATTCTTTCAATTGTCCAATTTTTAAGCTTAGAAAGTATCATTTGATCGATTTCTTTTTCATTTTCTTTGATACCTAGTGTTACTTTATCAAAATAAATTCTTTCTTCCCCATCTAGCGCCTCAATTGACTCTGAATCTGCTGTAATAATACTTTCAATTGTATCATCTATTTCACTCTCACCGTAAAGTGTAGAATACACATATTTGAAAGTTATATCTCTAGCTTTTCTTCTGCTCATATTTTACTCCTTATCATCGTCTTTTACTGTATATTTTATTTCATCTTTTCTTTTTTTAAATACTCTAGATATGTACTCATCATCTTCCTGGATTCTTTTACCTAAGTAAATTGCACCAATAACTAAAAATACTGTAAATATTACCTCTAAAAGCATACCAATTATACCTGTAAAGGCTAATATTAATACAATTGTAACGCATACAATTACATATCTATTTCTTATTATGAATTCTAAAAAACTATCTTTTTTCATTATCTACTCCTTGATTTTAAGCTTCTTTATTTTCATTTAGAGTATATACACCTTTTATTCTTACATTTACAGTCTCAACTGCAACTGTAGTTTGTTTTAGAACTACTGCTTTTATATCTTCTTGTAGCTTACTTGTTATATCTGATATTACTGTATCTTGCAATACATATGCAAATAAATCTACGCTAATTCCTGTTTCTTTTATCTTTATATTAACTTTTGCAGTTTTTACTCCAGCATATCTTTTAGCAACATTTGTAACTATAGATTCAAATGTTTGGCTAGATATATGTACTTCCCCTATTTTTAAAGGTAAAATTATACCGCCTTTTAAATCACTTGTAATTGTTCCGCTAAATGCAATGGCTATAACTGAACATAGGCCATATACTGCAAGCACAACTATAGTTATTATTTTTATAACTTGGTGAGTTAATATATAGTTTAATCCACCAGCAACTGTAGCAAGTGATATTTTGCCTGCTATTAATAATAATATACCTATAACCATTATAACAGATATTACTCCCAATACTGCTAGCATTGATCTTAAAAAATTCTTCATAAATATTCACCTCATAAATTCACAAATATTATACCACATATATCAAAAAATGCCACTATTTTAGTGACATTTTTTATATTTATTATGTTTGTTTTTTATTACAACGTTTCGAATAAGAATCCTCCCATGTAAACGTCTATTAAAGGAACCATTATTGTTAATACAAAGAATACCAAAACAATACCTACGAAAATATATGTAATTTCTGGTAATACTTTTATTGTTTTTTGAATTGATTCCGCTATTTCTTGTTCTATGTACTCTGAAACTTTATCCATCATTTCTACTAGATCTGATTCCATACCTATCTTTAACATTTCAGTAGCCATTGGAGGAAATGCGTGATCCGCTTCAAATGGTTCTATCCAAGATCCACCGGCTTGTAAGTTGTTCTTTCCTGTTTCTATAAGTGACAAGAAATAATAGTTATTGGTTACAGATTTTGATGTTTCAAGACTCTCTTGGATTCTCATACCATTTCTTAGGTTAAGTAACATTGCTTGGAAGAACTTGTTTGTAATTATATTCAAGTTTAATGTTCCAAAAACAGGCGCTTTTATTTTAAACTTATCCCATTGGTATCTACCAATTGAAGATTTTAAATATATCCTAAATGCTACTATAATGCCTGCTATTACTCCTAATACTATGTACCAATGATCTACTAGCCACTGAGAGGCTACTATTGCTACTTGAGTTGCTTTAGGTAGCTCTTTATCTACTCCAAACATGTCATAAACATTTTCGATAAGAGGTGTTCCATACAATAATGCTATTATCATGGCAACAAGTATAAATCCAAACATTAAAATCTTTGGAAGTAATATTCCTCTGATTTGTTTCTTGAGCTTCGCACTACTTTCCATGTAGTCTCTAGCATGTAATAGTGCTGTGTCTAGAGAACCTGATTCCTCACCTACTCTTATAAAGTTAACATATAGTGGTGGAAATACTTTAGGGAACCTTGACATCATCTCGTGGATGCTTGAACCCGATTCAATACCTATTAATATGTCTTCTATTATATCTTGTAATTTTTTATTTTCTGTACTATTAAATAATGATTCAAAAGCTGTCACATTGTTAAACTTGGCCTTCTTTAGTACATATAAACTGTTTGTAAATGTTAAAATGTCTTTAGGTTTTACAGTTCCAAATGATACATCTGATGTTAATAAGTTCCAAAAATCACTCTTTCCAGTTAAATTATTTCTCTTTAACCTTGTATTAACTTTTTGTTTTTCAACATCTTGTTGTATTTTTTCAAGCTTTTTATAATCTACTTTTTTCTTAGATTCTGATACTAATTGGGTTTTTAATGCTTTTACCCTGATTGGCTGAACTCTTGTCTTCTTCAGCTTTTCTATTACTTCGTGACGATTCTTCGCCATCATAACGCCTCTTAGTATCTTGCCGTTTCTAAGCATTCCCCTGTATTTATATTCAGGCATTAGTATCCTCCTCCTATCAAGTCAGTTATAATTTTAAAGCTATTTTCCTCTACATTATTTTTTATAGCCGTTATGTCTATTATATTATCATTATATAAATTTGTAAATGATCTTTCAAAACTAATTGTACCTACATTCTTAGAATGATGTATTGCATCCTGTATTTCTGATACACTAAATTTTTCTTGCCTTATAAGGGCTGCAATTGTAGAATTAACAAGCATAGTCTCTGGAACTAATACTGTCGCTCCAGATTTTGCTCTTACCAATTTTTGAGAAACCACTAGTTTTAAAACATTAGATAATGCATATTTTATGGCCTTTTGTTCATTTGGATCATACATTCCTAGTATTCTATCTATTGTTTCACCACAAGAACGAGTATGTAAAGTTCCTATAACAAGTCCACCAGATTCTGCCAAATCTAATACCGCATCCATTGTTTTCCTGTCTCTAATTTCTCCAATTATAGCTATGTCTGAATCCTCTCTAAGCAAGTTTATTACTCCATCATAATAATTTGGCACATCAGCACTTGTACTTACTTCTTTTTGAACTATTATAGCTTTTTTTGAAGTGTGCCTATATTCTATAGGTTCTTCAAGCATAACAATTTTTTTATTTAATACTTTGTTTACTTCTTGAACAAAGGCATTTAATGTTGTTGTTTTACCTGTATTAACTTTTCCTGTTATTAATACTAAGCCTGAATGAATGCCTTTGAGTTGTTCAATAATTGATCTTAATCTTAACTTTTCAATGTCTATTGCTTTGTTTCTAATTATTCTAATAGAAAAAGTAGGAACGCCTGCTGCCATACTAGCATTTATTCTAAGCCTTGTTTCTTGGTCTAGTTCAAATGGCAAGTCTAATCTTTTCTTTTCTTCAAATAATTCCACTAGCTCTAAACTATCATCTACCAACGCTTCCATTAATCCCTCAAGATCATATTTATTCATTGGTTCAACGTTAATATTTGGCTTTAGTTCTTTATTTATTCTATACAATGGATGTAAGTTTTCTACTAAATGTATATCTGTTGCCCCTTCATATACTGCCGTCCTTACTATTTCTAAAAATTTATCCATATTTCTCCTTATATAACTATCTTCTTCTCTATTTCGTTTATTGTTGTTATTCCTTGTAAACACTTGTTCACCGCATCAACTATAAGTGGTTTATATTCTGTATTTTCTATAGCATATTTTCTTATATCCATAGCATTTTCACCAGAAGCAATCATGTGTTTTATTTGTTCATCTAAACATAGAACTTCGAAAATTCCGATTCTTTCTATGTATCCTAAGTGATTACATGCTTTACAACCTTTTGGTTCAAACATTGTAGCATGCTCTAAATCAAATTCTGTACCAGTTAAATCTGTTACTCTTTTAAAATATGCTCTGTCTGAATCAGTTATTTCATGCGGTTTTTTACATTTTGGACATAATTGTCTTACTAGTCTTTGAGATATTATAGTAACTATTGATGAAGATACATCATAGTCTGAAATATCCATTTTTCTTATTCTTGTGATAGTCTCTATTGCGTCAATTGTGTGGATTGTAGTTAAAACCACATGTCCTGTTTGACCTGCTTCAATAGCTGTTTGAGCAGTCTCTCTATCTCTTATTTCTCCTACAAGAATTATATTAGGGTCTTGTCTTAATACCGTTCTTAATGCTCCAGCAAAAGATATGTCATGACCAATTTCTACTTGGTTTATTCCTGGCATTCTTATTTCAACTGGGTTTTCTATAGTTACAACGTTAATATCTGGTCTGTTTAAGTAATCTAGTATACTATATAAAGTTGTTGTTTTACCTTCACCTGTTGGTGCACATACAACTATTAAGCTATTTCTTTTATCAAAAGCTTTTTTAACAAGTTCCTCGTCATTAGGGAATCCCAGATCATGTAATCTTCTAACATTACCATTTTTCTTTAAAAGTCTTAGAACGAATTTTTCACCGTTTATATTTTTTTGTGAAGATACACGAATACTATAGTTTTCATAAGCGTCTATAGCGCCATCTTGGTCAGATGTTATTTCTTGATGCATATGTGCGATAGATTTTATTCTTCCTGCTATCATTGATTGTCTTTTCTTTGGAAGTTCAGATACAGTTATTAGCTCACCATCTATTCTATATCTAATTCTCACTCTGTTTTCCATTGGCTCGATATGAATATCACTGGCTCTTTGTTTTATAGCTGTTAAAACTATATTATCTACAAGTACTGTAGTATCTTTTTCGCTCGTATCAACATATTCATCTTGAACATTTTTAACACTTCTTACTTGATTCATTATCATAGAATATAGTGTTAAATATTTTTCCATTTCTAAACCTTTTTTTAGCAACTGTAGCTTTACACTATCTACTGCTCTTTCATCAGAAGGGTCAGCAAAAGCAACCTTTACAGTAGTTCCATCTACTCCAAAAGGAAATGCCTTTGAATTAATAACAGTATCACGAGATAAGAACTTCGTATAATCTATATTTGTATTCTCATCAAGCACGACAGCCTTTATGTTCAATTTATCTGACAAAACTTCCAACAATTGTCTTTTATCACACATATTAAGTACATCAACAACCTCACCCAATTTTAATTCTGGATGATTTTTTTGATATGTTAGTGCTTCATTTAGTTGTTCTTCAGTTATTAACTTAGAATTTACTATGTCTACCCCTATTGGATTTTTTTTGTTTTTAATATTTTCAAACATTTTGTTCCTCCTATAATTCTTGTATTTTATTATTATACTGAGTTTCGTATCTTTCTATAATATACTGTTCATACTCATCATGCTTATTTCTTAAGTGTCTTACATCTGCGTATGTAGATGTGGCATAAAGCATAAATATTATTGAAAATAAAACTATTACTATGGTAGCTGAACCTATTTTCTTCATATTAAATCCCCTCCACACAACTTATTATTGTTCTTGTCATGGTATTTAAATACTTATTGAATTCTACCGTGGCAGTCAATTTTTTAACCTTTGTTCCTGTTTCTAAATTAACTGTAAAAGCTTCAACATTTTGACATAAAACTCCACCATTTTTTAGTATCATTTTATTTTCACTATCATATACGTATTTGTCTCCATTAGAATAATTTATCTCGGTCTCAGTTACAGTAATATCTTGACTATTTACTGCGCTATCATCTATGTTATATTGTAATTTGTTAAGAGCTGAATAATTTATTGCCTCTCCTCTATTATTAAAAAGTCTTTCATTCATGTTGCTAGATATGTTACTTACAAATATTGTAAAACTAGTAAAAAGTACTATGTATATAACTAATGACGATAATGTTACTCCAGATTTTCTACTTTTGATCATGTATTATTTTCCACCTTTATATATCTTAAACTTACAGCATTTTCAGTTCCGCCTATCATATAATTTACAGACGAAACTATTATTCTTGTATTGTCTAAAGTCTCGCCTTGATCATTTACGTATGGCTCTACTGATATATCATAATTGTATGTTATTCCATCAACTTCAGTTGTTCCAGATGAGTCTACAAGAGCTGCTATCGTTTTAAATTTCGCATCATTTATATTATTCATGCAAATATTTAAAGCATTAGATTTTCTTCCATATTCAATTAATGTGCTGCTATAATTCCTCGTTACAAATATAGTAGAAATAAAGAATATTACAAATATAATTACAGCTATTATAACATCTGTATTTATTGCACCAGCTTTTTTCATTTTCTTTTTATTTTGTACTTCTTCAATTTCTTCAGGTGTCATTTTTTTCTTCATAACATCAACACCTATTACTAACACTAAATATATGTAACATGCTATTAATGCAAGTGTTTGCCATGTAAAGCCAAATATTAAATATATAATTAAAAATACCATTCCACTAGCAAACTCAATAAGTGGATACCTTATACTTATTGGCTTTTTACAATATCTGCATCTACCTATAGTAGAAACATAACTTAATATTGGAAAGCAATCAAAAAAGCCTAATTTGTGTTTACAATTTGGACAATATGAACGAGTCTTTACTATGTCTTGTTTTCTTGGAATTCTATATATTGCAAGTGTAAAAAAACTTCCAAATAATGTTCCTATTATAAACATAAAAAGTGAATATATTAAGTTTATATATTCTGCCATATAACCCTCCTTTTAATATACTTGTTTCAAGACGAATCCTCAAACAAATATAATATTAGTACTAAGGACATATACATTATTTATTATGCATATGTCCTATGTACATTTTCGTATTAGTTTTTTAAAAATTAAATTTATCTTTAATCTTAATATTTTTTAATTAATATTAGTATTGAGTTGTAACACCGTTAACTACAACTTGTACTTTAACTTTGTTTGTTCCAGCAACGTCAACTACAGAATAAACTGCTCCAGTTGTGTTGTTGTTTAATTCGTTTATCATAGCCGCTACTGTTGGATCAGCTGCAACTCTTGCAGCGTTAGGGATTTGGTTTGCAGCATCATCTTCAGTTGATATAGATTGTTTAGCTTCCCAGTAACTTACATATTGGTTCATGTATGTTAATGCAACTAATGAATATAATTCAGAAGCGTTTGAAGCATCAACTGCTGTGTTAGCTTTTTCTATTATGTTTGTGCTGTTTAAAGAGATTATTATAGCTCCTGCTATTATAATCATAACGATTATTGTGATAACTAATACGATTAAAGAAATACCTTTTTTCATTCTAAATTCCTCCTATAAATGAATTTTATATATTAACCACCGCCAAGGTAAGGCTGTGAATTAACCTAATTTTATTGTGCTTATTTACTAAGCTCTCCTGAAATGTCATTTTCCAATGTTGGTTCGTTATAAATTGTAACTTCGTTTTTAGGTGTAAAAGGATTTATATTTCCTTCTTCATACTTATCTGTCTTTTTACCTTTTTCCACATCTTTTGAAGTTATACTGTATTCTTGTTCTAGTTTACTTGTATTTCCGCTAAAAGTGTACTCCTGTTTAGCAATATTTTCATATTCACCTGGCTGAGTTCCACTATGCTCTACTTGTGGTACTAAAACTAGCATAACTACTAATGCTGCTACCACTATGACAACACAGATAACACTAAAAATTATCCAACCTGTTTTTCCCACAATCTCACCTTCCTACTTTAATACAGATAAACTTAAAACATCAAATATTGCTTGTATTGTATTATCGCCTGCATAAGCCATCTTTATATTGTCTAATCTAAATCTTAAAGATTTATCATTTTCAACATCAAATACAAAGTCTGCTACGTTAGCATATCTACCTTCAATCTTTATTTTTATACCATTAGAGATTGATGATAAACTAGTATCTATATTTGTTGTACCTTCAGTTTGTTCCTTATTTTCATTTTGTCCATTTTCTGTGTTTTGATTTTCACTAACAATTGTAGAGTCTGGTGTAATAATGCTAATTCCCAGATTATTCGCGCTAGCGTAGTTTCCTAACACAATCCACAAATATTCAATAAAGTATTTTTCTTCTTTAGTAGCCTCTTGAACTATTTCAATAGTAGATTCATCTATATTCTCATAAGTCTGTTTTGCCACATCATAAGAGTTTTTTGAAATCTCTAATTTTTCTTTTGCAAGAGAATTATTTATTTCTTCCATTTTCTGTTCAAGCATTAGCGCGTCCACACTCATTTTCTTTTGCTCTATACCTGATATAGATAAGCTTTTAAATAATCCTAAATCCATATCAAATATCATAACAAGAGTTATTAATGTTATTACAGTAACTAATACCGCAGATAATATTATTAATTTTAAATATTTTTTCATGGCAAATCACCACCAATCGTAACTGTTACATATGTACCGTTTTGAACATTACTTGTTTTTATGTTCTCAAGTATACCTTGTAATTTTAATTGAGATATAAAATAACCAAGTTCAGCATACGAAGTAGATTTTGCCACTATCGAAACTGTTTTGTTATCATTTGAAGATATTGTTTGTAATTGAACGTTAGTTGGAATATATTTTGCAACCTTTTGCATAAAATTAGCAACATTGTATGTTGTATATTTTCCAATCTTACCCGCTTTAATCTTTTCAACAGTATCTGAAATGTAATTATTTAAAGTCACATATCTGTTAGTATTTTCATTTATATAATTAGTATCAGATGTTATTTCTGCAGTTTCTAGCTTTAAATTATTTATTTTATTCGTAACACCATTTTCTATTTTTGTCATCTGTGCGTCATAAACCGAACTAAAACCAAAGTATCCTGCAAATACTGCCCCAGCCGTTAAATTAGTAAACATTAACGCTTTTTCAATCTTTTCGAGATTTATATTTGGCATAATTGACATTTTAGGTTTATCGCCACTTAATTTATCGCCTTTACTAAACAATCCACTAAATGCTTGTTTGTTGTTCTTGTTTTGAACAAAGTTTGCTTCTAATATTAACCCCTCAAGGCCTTCATATGCTAATGCTATTGCATCACTTGCCTCTATTGCTTCTGCTATATTAGATACATCATCTAAATTTAAGAAATGAGGCTTTAATTTTTCTGTAACTATACCAAAAAATTGTTCAAATAATATCTCTATATTTATAAATAGGTTTATTAATCCGTTTAAATATATCTTTTCGTAAGCAATTTTATTTTCTTCTAATTTGCTCTTTATTCTGTTTAATAAATCCTGTATTGTTGGCTCTATAACTCTTTCAATGTTAGGAGATAAACTCTCATCAGATAATACATTTATACTCTTACATAGATCACACGCTTTAGAGTAAGAACCTTCTTGCTCTGCTATTGTGTTCAATATGTCTTGCATGTTTATGTCTATATCTGCTATCTGTCTTATTCTGCCATTAACAACACTAATTAATTGCGTTTTTTCGTCAACATTAGCTATAACATAATTAGAATTATCTTGCACCATATTGTCCAAAATATACTCTTGTGGATATAGGCCTGTTAATTTTGAATATTTTTCATTTTCTAAATATCTGTTTATGTTCGCTTTGTCTGTTACAGCAACTTCAGCAGTGTAACTATCATTAGATATAAGCGAATCCATAAAAATATATCTATAATCTATTGCTTTATCATTAAGTCCTCTACTTGTTACGTAGTCTGAAACTTCCAAGCCTATAACACTTTGCATGTCCGTTTTACCTAGTTGTTTAAACACTTCTATTTGCATTCTAGAATAGTCTGATAAATTTAAGCATAGTAAATCATTGGCACTTCCTGTTTGCTCAATTATTTCGCTAATGGCAACTTCTTTATTACCTGCAACATATTTAGTTCCACAAGAATACAAGCTAATCCCTTTGCTTTTTTCATCACGGATTAACTTCGCATATTTTATTATTTTGTCTCCTAAATAAATTCCTAGACAAGCTCCCATACCGACTCCTTTAGTAAATCTCATTTGTTTCTTTTGTTAAATCTATTATTAATTTAACACATATTTTTTCATAAATCAACATTTTTTTTCATTGTTAGTTAATTGTTAAATTGACGTAACATTTTTGTAATATTCTGTGCAGTATTTAGGCTTTTATTACAAAACGACTATGGCAAAAACCATAGCCGTTTAAATTATTCTATTTCAGTTTCTTTTTCAAAAGTAACCCCTTGAACGTTTATATTTACAGATTTTACATTAAGGCCTGTCATAGTTTCAACAGAATCCTTTACAGAGTTTTGTATTGAAAATGCTACGTCTGGTATTTTTACCCCGTACTTAACTATAACATACAGATTAATTACTACTTCATTACCATCTAATTCAATTTTTACTCCTTTTGAGTATTTTTTATTACTTCCCAGTATTTGATTTATTCCGTCTACAAAGCCTAGAGTCATTCCAGATACTCCCTCTACTTCTGCTGCAGCAAGTCCTGCAATTATTCCTATAACATCTTCAGATATTGTAAGGTTACTTGCAATTTCTACATTCACTCCACTTGTCTCAGATACTCCACCAATTATTTCGTCTTTTGTTTCAACTTTTTTCTTTTCTGCCATTTTTATTACCTACCTTTCATAAATCTATTATATATTATCACAAATATTTAATATATTAAACATAATTTCATTATTTCACACAAATTTTATTTATATAAAGTTTGGAGGTGTTACTTTTGTTGCTATGTCTTTATTAAAAGCTGCATATGATTTTACATTAGAAACATTCCAATTGCTACAGTCTAGCGACCAATCAGCGTTTAGACCAGCACTTACAAACATCGATTTCATATTTTCAACCAATCCTGTATTCCAACTACTTAAGTTGCCAATATCAAAATTTGTTGCCAAATACCCCATGTAACCAAATGCTAGCTCCATGTTTTTTACATTTGATACATCCCATTTGTCCATCCCTGTTATTTTAAAATCCGTTGCATTATAGCCACAATTTTCAAACATGTTATTCATATCTGTTACACTGGACATATCTAACTTTTCCAGATTCATTTGAGTACATTTTTTAAAATCGTCAAACCAATACGCTGTGCTAGTAGGACTTATTCTATCTTCCACCATTACGCTAGTTATATTTTCTTTATAGCTCTCCCACTTACTTGAAGAATAAAAATCTGTATAAACAGCTGTAGCTACTTTTCCACTATAAGTACTTCCTGCTACAATTTCAACTCCAGAACGCAAAAATGTAAGGGAATTGTCCGCCTCAGAATATATAGCATATTCTGTAGCTTCTAATATATTGTAGTTTCCAGCTTTGTCTTCAACATAAAGTGTATAATCACTGTCTGAATCTAATATAAGTTGAGGCGTAGAAATTGTTTTTCCATATGTTTGAAAATACGCTTGTTCTTTCGCCGATGCCTCTACATATTTTATGGTTTTTACTCCGCTTATTGTATCATTTGTTGTTATATTTATCTTTCTTAACCCATTAGATTTTTCTTCTGTCACACTTATAGTGGGCTGCGTCGCATCATAATTTGTTACTTCATATTTTGATGTTTTTTGAACTCCATTATATGTATAATTTACTTCTATAGTATAATTTCCCGTTTTATCTGTTGATGTTTCATTTACTTTAAAAACTTTATATGGTCCCTCTACTGTTTCTGTACTTACAGATTTTGAATTAGTTGCTATAATTTTATTAACAGCAGCCGAGCTTGGCAGTTTTATTTCTACCACTATTGGTTTATTAGTATAAGCTACACTACTTGGTGTAAATATTACATCATATGTTTTTATATCTTTTGGTGCTAATAAATTATTATCTACTACATCTTGCATATTAAAAGCGGTATATAAATACTCTGTTGGTGTATAATACACAACTCCTTCGTATTCTATTCCAGCTAAATAATATACCCTACCAGTTTGTTCAGATATTGCATACACATCTGTTGAATATTCTTGTTTGCCATATTTTGTGTCATTTATTCCAATTAGGCTTAAGTCAACTAGTTTTAGTGTTATATTGTTATTTACAATTGTTTCTCCATTAAACTGAGCTAACTCTCTTTCAGTCATACTTGATACATTTATGGCAGTAATAGTTCCCACCGGATACGCATTATATCTATAATAATATTCATTTACTGCTGTTTGTATATTTAATATTTCAGTTGCAAACGCATTAACGTTTGCAGAACCAAATGAATCTATCCCTGTAGTTACAACAACCGTTGCTAATATAGTCATTACTACTATTGATATAATTACGCTTACTAATGATATTCCTTTTTTCACTTATCTCACCTTGCACATATTGTATACGAAAAAAAAAAAATTATCAATATTATTATTTCATAAAGTTATAGTTTTTTATTACGCTATGTCTTTGATGGTTGTATCTTTTAGCGCTCTCCCTTATAACAATAAATGAAATAAATATAATGATAATTAAAATTATTCCTATAAGAAATCTTTTTTTCATGCTAATCACCACTACATATTATGATGCATGTACCTTGTTTATAACTTTTGATACTAAAGTATAAATGCTCACTATTATGTAGGCTATAAAATATATTGGAAATATATACGAAGCAATTACTCTTTGTTTTCCTATTGGAATATATATATATCTTATTATATATGAATAACAATAGTATATAACTAAAGCTATTATGACAGCGTTTATATTATTATTTACATTTAATATAGAATATATTAAATTTGTCGTGATAATTGAACCTGAAAATATTAACAATAACATTTTTATTATTATGGATATGTTTGCCCTATTTAATTTATCAACATAGATTCTCTTTAATTTGTCCTTTTTAATTTCTTTATTTGAAAAATTAACATTGGTAGATTCATTTGCTGTATATGATATTAAATTTTCTTTAAACCTTTTCTCATTATTTAAATCATCTTCTTTTTTTAATATTATAATTCCATACGTAGATAATTCTTGTCTATTAAAGATATTTAAATAATTAATTATATCTACATATATTTTTTTGATAGACCATTTTTTCTCATTATAGCTATATATCAAATTAAAACCACATGGTCTTTTTTCATTTACAACGTAATTTGCAATTAATGTGTCTATTGCATCATGCGTTAAATTCATCTCATTATTTTGAATAAAAATATATTGTACCTCTAAATTTTCTTCTTGTATGCTTTTAAATAATTTATCATAATTCATATCTTTTGAATCGATTGTTATTATTTTCATGTTTTGTTTTACATTTTCTACTTCTTCTAAGATACTACTGTTTTCTTTTATTGTTTGTTCTAAAGTTTTCGTTTTTCTATCTGCCATAAATATAAATACTACTATTATTAAAACAATTACACTAAAATAGTCCATAAAAAACACCCTCTAAAATATGTTTTACATATTTTAGAGGGTTATACGTTCACTTTTTTATTTCAATTTATTTTTAGAATAATTTAATTGTAAAATTAGATAAGTAAGGTGTTATAAAGGTAAGTTGGTAAACACTTACTACAAGCAGTATTCCTAAAAGCGCACTAAGTACAATTTGTATTATTGTAGTTTTATCATTCTCTCTTTTAATAGAGCTTACTATAAAGCTTAATGCTAGCGCTACACCACCAACAATTAAATTTTGAGTTATTATAAATAAGTAAGTAGAAAGCGCAAAGCTTATTGCCACTCTAGCTGAAGGAAAAGCTTTTACATAGTTGTTATCTTTGTCCTTGCTAAATACTCCCTTAAGTATAACAACAAGTATAGTTACTATAAAAAGTATCGTAACGAGCATATGTGCTTTAGAGCTTAAAACTGCTGCAAGTAGTTCAGTAGATGCTTGCTTTATCTTATCTACAAATAAAATATATGCAACAATTACTGCTATTATACTTGCTATCAAAACACCACCTGCAGCAATGTCTTTTGCTGCTTTAGCATTTAAATCATATTCTGTTTTGACTAAATTTACTATATACTCAACCGTAGAATTTATCATCTCTGCAAATATTACAAAGCCCACAGTTATAACAAGACAAATGAGTTCTATTTTTGTAAAGTCGAAAAATAAACTCACAATTAAAACTAATGCTCCTATTAAATAATCTATTCTTAGATTTCGTTCAGTTTTAAATGCGTGTATAATTCCATTTAACGCATTTTTCGTTGCAGAAAAGAACGTCTTGTTTTTATGTTTGTTATCTAAGTTTTGATCTAAATTTTTGTCTTTAAGCTTTTCGTCCAATTACTTTTCACATCCTTCTAATATTTTTTCTTCAAGTATGCGCATTTCTTTCTTTTCGTCCTCTATTTCGTGGTCATATCCTAAAAGATGACATATACCGTGCACTATCATATATAGCATTTCTCTATTAAAGCCTGTCCCATATTCTTTCGCATGTCTTTCAATAACATCCATGCATAAAACTATATCTCCTATAGAAGTCTCTGTATCATACTTGTCCTCTTTCATTTTAGCCAATTCTTCTTTCGAAAATATAGGGAAAGATAGGACGTCAGTTGGAGCGTCCACCTTTCTAAATTCACTATTAATTTGTTTAATTTCTTCTTCGGTAACTACACCTATACCTATATATACATTAGGTATACTAAAGCCTTCTAATTTGAACGCCTTTGCTACAAGTTTATCAATTGTATCCTTGTAATCTTCAATAAATTTGTTGTACTTTTCGATCATTTCTTGAATCTCATAATTAGTGTAATAATCTATACTTATACCCATCTCTTAATTTTCCCCTGTCTTTACGAATTTCCCTATGTTTTCTTCGACACTTAACACAACTTTATATATTATTCCCGTTCCTGTTTCTATTTGATCTTCAACTCTATTTACAACTTTGCTATCACTTGTTAATATTTCCTCAAAATATAGGGTGCTATCACTTTGTCCTGTTTGCACAAGTTCTTCTTTTGTTTTTACTATATCTTTTAAGATATACTCATCATATGTATTAAAAATAAACGAAATGCTTACACTAAAAATATCAAATATTTTTGCCTTACTATTTATATCATATTTATTTTCTTTTGGCAAATATTTTATTAAAAATTCTTTATTATTTATTCCTATGCCCACTCCACGCCTTGATTTACCTGTATATTCTTTGATTTGTTCTTCATATTTATATTCTTTTTCAAATGAATATTCTACTACCCCTCTTAAAATTCCGCTTGCATGAACATAAGTTGGTTCCAAAATCTCGCTTTGTATAACCCCTTCTATTGCAACACTTCCTTCTGTTATATAACTTCCTGTCTTAAATTTTGCAGTCCCATTTTCCGCAATAATTTTAGATATTACAGCAGATTTTGTAGCTACAATATCGCCCGGGAATGTTTTGTCCTCTTCTTCGGATATTATTTTCTCTTTAACAGTAATATTCATTACTGTGCCATCGATATCTACTCCTACCCACGCAGCTTCATAAAGATTTGCTCTTAAAAAATCTACAACTTTCCCTTTAGATATTAAAAATTTAATTTTCCCTCTATGAACGCCCATATCTTTAAGTAATGACTCTATCGTATTTGTAGCAATTTTTTCATTGCCAGATATGTTTACCTTCCATATAAAATTTGACATTATAAACGCAAAAAGAACTAAAGCTAGTACTAAATATACTGCTAGCTTTCTTTTTCTATATCTAAACATATCAAAATATATTCCCTTTTTCTTTTTTATCTTTAATTTGCATTTGCTTTTCTTGACGTATGGTTTTAGCTTTTTAAAATTCTTAGGCGCCACACAAAATCTTATTCTTCCTTCATTTATATACGTTATATCCCATATTTTTATATTATTTATTTTACATAGATTTATTAATCTTTCTACAAAAAAGCCCTCTGCTTCAACCTCTATTACCGCTCTTACGTATGTACTAAAGTTACTTACATTCATCTTTTACCTCACTTGTTATATGATATGTTTAATAGCTCCCCTTCAATTACAAGTTCATTATCATTTATTTCTTTAATTTCCATCTTTTTGCCATCTAAAGTTATTGTTACCTTTTTTGTTTTTACTTTTATATAATGATCATAGTAATCTATAATTTGATTCTTTCCCTCTAAATATAAATACTTATTATCCACTAAGGTTATTTTTGTATTATCTCCCACAAGTTCCCCTGGCATTTCTAAAAAATCTGCTATTCTATCCACCATTTTTTCTTTTGTTGTATTTGCTTTTTTTAGCTTTCTAATGTTTATAAACGCCTTATGTTTCTTGACTTTCACGTTCTCACTCTCCAATACATAGTACGCATAAGCTGGACTTTTTATGAATAATGTAATATACTCTTTAAGTATTTAAAGTAACACTTGAAAAATCTGGAAAATATAGGTAACATATTAGTTATGGAAAAAAATGTAATAGGGGTTAAAATTTTATGAATATTGCGATATGTGATGATGAGCTGCCAACTCTTAAAGCAATTGCTAAGATTACTGAGGCGGCTATTATATCTAATGAATTTGATGCAGAAGTAATGGCGGTTACTACCGACCAAAATATTATATTTGAAAGAATACGTAATCACGAGATTGATGTTTTATTTTTAGATGTAGATTTTAATAATGGTGGCATGAACGGAATTGAATTTGCATTAAAGCTTAGAGAAATTAATAAGGATTTTAAATTAATATTTATGACTGCACATTTTGAATATGTGATGTTGTCTTTCAAATGTAAAACTTTTGATTATATTATGAAGCCCATGGATATAAACAAAATTACTAATGTGTTAAAAAGACTTATGACAGATTTGTCTGAATGTGAATTAGGATTATTAAAAGTTAATAAAGATTATATGGTAAGAACAAAAGATATTCTGTTTATTGAAAGAAATAAATCTAAGGCGACTATATATACAAAAGATTCTACTTATGAAACTTGCTATTCTTTAAACTCATTGGAAAATGATTTGCCAGATAGTTTTGTTAGGGTTCATAGATCTTATATTGTAAACAAAGAACAAATCGCTAAGATAAATAAAGAGAATAAATCTATATATTTTAGTGATAATTTAACTTGTCCATTAGGACAACTTTATAACAAATTTTAAGAGGAGATGATGTAATTATGAGTTTATTGGAAATTGGGTTAAATTTAATTTTAGGGGTTGTAGAATCCTTGTGTGTTGCTTATTTGTCAGCAGTTCTCTTCTATATAGTAAATAAATCTGACAACATACTTTCACACAAGAAATTTTTTAAGTATTGGATAGCCATTTTGATTTCATACGTAATTAGTAAATTCATACATTTGTTTTTACCTGATATGAAATGGTTAAAATCAATTACATATATGGTATTAAATGCTTTAAGCGCTAAACTTGTATATGATATTAAAGTGTATAAAAGTGTTATTATCTCTATCTTAACTTTAGCAATTTCTGCTGTGCTTGAAGTATTGTCAATTTTAACCTTAAAAGTATTTGATATTCAACCAATAACAATTGTTTCAAATATTTATTATAATGGTATTTATGGTTGTTGCATATCCTTAAGTGAAGCGGTAATTGGCTTTGCCATATACAAAATAGCAAATATTTACAACACAACAATAGCTAGTATGGAAAACAAATTAAAATATTTTATTCCACAACTAATTGCTATAATTATATGTATGTTTCCGACAATGGCTTTACTAATGTTTAATTATTTTAAATATTCTGCTCTTTTTATAATAATAAATTTATTACAATTGTTAGTAGTTGCTTTTGTAGGTATATACAATTTAAAATTTGTTGCCAAACACGAAAATACAGAATTAGCATTGGCAAACACTATTATTCATAATGAAACATTATCTAAAGTAAACGAAGGTGTTCGTGGGTTTAAACATGATATGGGTAATATTGTACAAGCTATATTAGGATACATAGCAATTAATGATTCAGAGGGCGCTAAAAAATATTGTCAAAATCTTGTAATTGGTTTTAATGATATAAACGTATTGTCTATTCTTTCACCAAAAGTTATAGACGACCCTGCAATATATGGTGTTGTTGTAAACAAAATCCTTATTGCAAGAGATAAAAACATGACATTATCTTTAGATATTAATACTAGCGTTTCAAATATTAATTTCCCAAAATTTGAATTGTCTAGAATATTAGGAATACTGCTAGATAATGCTATAGAAGCCGGAGAACAAACTGAAGATAAAAAATTAACATTAAATATGCATCACGATTACGATAGGAACGTAGATATTATTGTAATTTCTAATTCTATAACCAGTACAAACATAGATACAGATAAAATATTCACTAAGAATTATTCTACTAAGGAAAATCCTTCTGGATTTGGACTATATGAAGTAAATAAATTCTTAAAGCAAAATCCTCAAAGTTATATTGTTACTACAATAGACAAAACAGATATGCTATTTACTCAGACATTAACCATTAAATCTACCTCTAATTTAGAATTAGATGAAAGCATTTTAAAAAGTACGGTGGCTTAAATACCATCGTACTTTGTTGTTGGTTGGAACATTACTTTATTCCATTTATTTTAATTTTATTGTTTGTTATTAATATATTTATTCTACGTTTAATACTTTATTAGTTCTGCAGTTATTGTTTTAATTATTTTACTAAACTTCTTGGCGCTTTTGTAGCGTGAAAGAACCATAACATTGATGAAGTTGTAGTAGATTTAGCATATGCTTCTACTAATTTAGCTATAAGTTTTTTCATATATTTATCCTCCTTGTTTATCTATTAAAAGTATCTCCATGGCCGATACTATTAACCTAAATTAATTCGTCTGGAATATATGTTTCAAATCCATATTCCGCTTTAAACAAATGATATATTGTCCTTGTTGTCATCACTCCTATATATAACACTGAATAAATTAATAAGTTTTGTATTATTGTATCTTTTATAACAAATATGGCAATTAAGTATATTATGTTTAACATTACATATGACTTTATTTTCAATTGCTTCCTTAACTTTAAGTTCACTTTTGGAATTTCTGGAACATCTGCTGGCACATAAACAAGTATTGTGTACACTGAGAATATATATATTATTGCAAACATACTATATTTAGCCATTCCAATTAAAATTAAATATTTTGATGTGTAAATTATAGTTAAATAAAATACTAACGAATAAGCAAAGCATCCCCAGTTTGTTTTTGCATGTACTCCTCCAGTAAAAGTTTTGTATACTGCTATAACTAGTGTAACTATTGCCATTTCCTTTAGTATTCCAAGTATTAATCCTATTATTATTATACCTATTGTTTTTGGTATATCTTCTACTATTCTTGTTATCCCAAATAATAATATTTGTCTTTCGTCTTCTGTCTGTTCTTTATTTGAAATTAACTCTAGTATTTTGTTACTTATTTTTTCTATCAATTGTTCGACCTCTATTTACATTTTATATTATAATTTTATCTATATTATAAAAAGTTCCACAAAACTCAATTTTGCTTTCGCGAAAAAGAAATTTATCCTTTTGCAAGTCGAATAATACATTTCACATTGTTTTTATAATATTTCACGAATAAAATTTAGTACATACTGTAAGTAACACTTAATTTGTCCCCTGTATAATATATTGTAAAAAGAATTGGAGGAATGATTTATGAGTAATTCAAATAATCAAAATAGTTGTTCTAATACATCAAACAATTTTAATTGTTATGACACTTGTTGTAGCAATAATAACAGTTGCGGTTCTAGTTGTAGCTGGATATGGATTTTAGTTATAATTGTTCTAATTTTCTGTTTCTGCAACAATTAATACGATTGCAAGTCTACTTGTGGTAGATTTGCTTTTCTTTTGAATATTTTTTATATTTTGGCCCAAAATATTCATGGAGGTTCAAAATGCAAAAAACTCAAGATACTACAACAATAATTGCTGCTATTATAATAATATTATTTGCAATATTTACAATAATATATTTCTTAAATACAAATAGCGCAATAAATAACTCTAACAACAATGATATTGATTCTAGTATCTACCATGAACATACAGAAGAAATAATTGAACAAAACAAGATAACAAATCTTAAGAAAACATATGAAGAAATTGCAACATATACAACAAATATATATGATAAAGATAAAAATAGAATGTATAATATTAAACTTGCATGCGAAAGGCTAGATGGTCATATAGTGGCTCCTAATCAAGAATTCTCATTTAACAACAAAATGGGTGACATGGGAGCCACTGACGGATACAAAAAAGCTGTTGGTTTCGACAGCAATGGAAATAAAATAAAAATGTACGGTGGAGGAATATGTCAAATAAGTAGTACTTTGTACAATGCTGTTCTTATAGCGAATTTAGAAGTAACCGAAAGACATGCTCACAGTAGGCGTGTATATTATGTGCCAAAAGATAAAGATGCAACTGTATATTCTGGCGGCCCAGATTTTAAATTTATAAATACTTCCGACTCAAACATAATGATATGTACATATACCGACGGATATACTGTAACTGTAACATTAAAGGAAGAAAGAATCATAGATGCATAAAAGCAACTGGTTTACACCAATTGCTTTTATTTGTCTACATCTATAAATATTTTTTCATATGGTTTAACAAGTCCAAGCTCTGTTCTTGCTATTTGTTCTATATATTCAGAATCATTTACTTTGTTTTCTACAGATTTTAGTTCCGCAGTCTTTTGTTTGGCAGATTCTATGTCTTGTTTTATACTATTTATTTTTACATTATATTCATTAATTTCAAATTGTTGTTTTACAAAAGTGATTGCAAAAAAAATGAGCGCAACAACCAGGATTACTCTTAAATAATCCACTTTATACCTTTTTTTAGTTTTGTGCACTCCCGCTCTTACCATTTATACAATCCTCTTTTGTTCTAAAAATTCTAAATTTCGTTTTAATATGATTTAAATTTATCATATACTTTATTTTTTTGCAACACTTTATTACATATTTTTTCAAAATAACAATTTCTTTTTCAAAAATCTGAGTATACAAAGTAATAGGCAATACTAAAAATTCTACTACTTCCCTACTTACTTTTATTAGTTTTATAATTAGATTCACGACTAGATTTCCAACTGTGCTAATGTATATAACTACTCCTAAGATTATTGCAAGTATTAAATAAACCCTAAGCTCAGTATCCATATAATTAACTATTACTAAAAGAAGTATTAACCCTATTATTAAAAAGTAAAGTATATCTTGAATATATATAGTTCTATTTTTAAATTTGGTTACTTTGCGTATAGCTCTAAATACGTCAAATATAACGCTAAACAACATGCCTATTACTACAAATATCAAAAATACCGTTGTTTCCTGAGAAATTGTCATAACTCACCTACTTAAATATTTTTCCAAACATGCCGCCTTTTTTTGCTATCTCTGCTTCACTATATACTAACGCAGATATTCTTCCCTCTACCACTAATTCATTGTTATCTAAATTTAATTTATTCATTTTTAAATCTATTCCTTTTACAGTAAGAATTCCCATTGCCGTTTCAACAAGTACAAGCTCATCATCAAAGCTGTGAATATCTACAACTCCTGTAAGAGTTAACTTTTCTCTATTTTCCATTATTAAGTTGTGTGGCGTCATATTCTTTTTTTCTTCCATAACTTTTCCTCCTTAGACTTAATATTATATATATTCACGTTGTCCCCTTTTTATACTTACCAAGCGACGAAAAAATGAGATAAGATTTACTTATCCCATTAACAGCCTTTTCCAGTATCATCACATGTGACATTTATTTTATTAAATAAGCCGCTTATTTTTTCTTTTAACTCATTTCCATGCTCATCATAATACGTTTGTGTGTCTGCTCCCTCTTCCATACTTGTATCGTTATTATGCCCTATGATTTTACCTTCTTGCACAAAATATACATCTGGTACATAAATTCTTTTATTTCCGTTTTCATCATCAGCAAGATATTTATTTAACAGCTGTACTAATTCTTTATATTCTTGTGTATTGTTTGCTCTATCCTCTTTAATATCTACATAATATATTGTATTAATATTGTTTTGTTTTGCATATTGGTCTAACATTGGTACATAGCTTTGGCACCATTTACATTCTTTAAAGCCAAAGAAAATTATTGCAAGATCAGACTTAAATAGTTCTATTGCCTCTTTAGCTGTAGTGTATTTATATACATTATTTACCGGCACTCCGTTATATTCTGTATAAAATTTTTCACTATCTGTCATATTATTATTTAATTTAAAAAGTTGATCTTTGTATAACACTATAAGAGTGATAATTATTGCAACTAATATAAAAGTAATTATTATTTTAATTTGATTTGATTTTGGTATATTTTCCATATGATATCTCCTTTTTATATAACACAATTACACTTTAAATGTTAGAATAACCGTTAGGTTTTACTAAAAGATTTGTATTTGTATTTTTCTCCACACGTATTATTAATATCTCTGATGAATTATATCTAATTATTCTTAGGTCCGTTCCTTTAAAGTAATATTTAACAGTATTCCCTTTGTATGTATACTCTTCAACATCATACTCTGTATTATTTAAGCTTTCTTTATATGACTTTATAAATGTTTGTCCTATGTTTGATGCAGGATTATATTCACTAATATCAAAACTTTCTTTATTCATCTCTACTATCATTTTATATGTGTGAGATATGCTATATAATTTATCTTCTGTACATATCAAATGCATATCTAGTGCAGTTGATTTTAAAGCAAAATCTTTACCATCTTTAGTATATTCCACTATTGCATTTATACTTTCGCCCGAATTACTTTTAAAATCTCCAGAATATTTTATATAATAATTGTTTGTTAAACCACTTAGATATGTCCCTAATTTACTAGAATCATTAGATATTTGATTTGTTATATCATTTTCGCCACCATTATTTACTTGTGCCGAATTTAACTTATTAACAACTACAATTCCAACTACGGCGCCAATTATTAATACTAAAACTATACCTATAATAATTATTATTTTTTTATTCATTCTTTCCCCCTATATGTTTGACTCTCTTACATTATGGAATAAATGTTGTTGAACAATTCCAGCATGCTTTCCAAAGTTTTCATTTGCATATTTTTTTATTTCTTTTAAGCTCTTATTTTCTCTAAAATATAATTTTTCCATTATGCGTTTTACCCAAACATCTATTGGGAAAACTTCCCCTTTTCCTAACGAAAATAACATTATACAATCCGCTACTTTAGGCCCAATGCCCATAAGGCTAGAAAGTGCTTTTGTACATTCTTCTGTATTATATGAGTTTAAACTACAAATAAAATCTGGGTTTGCTAAAAAATATTCAATGTCATGTTTAATATATCTTGCCCTAAATCCAGTTCCTACTGCTAACAAATCATCCATTGTAACATTTTTTATTTCCTCTAATGTTGGAAAAAGGTAATATTTTTTACCTTCAAATTCTATTTCTTTTCCAAATCTTTTACTTATTTCATCTACTGAACGGCTTATTCTTTTTATATTATTATTTGCAGAAATTATATACGAAATTATTGTTTCAAACAACGGCTGATTCAATATATGGATTCCGCTAGAAAATTTTAAAGACCTAGCTATATTTTTATCTATTTTTGCGATTTCAGCTTCTATAGCCTCATAATTTTTGTTAAAATCAAAATAGTTTTCCACAACTGCTTTAAGATTTCTCTTTTCATTTGACCAAATAAACACTTTATCCCCATCTTGCTTTATGCGTATCGCCCTATCCTCAATAACTCCTACATATTCGTTGTCATTTAAGGCTTTCCATCTAAAACACTGTCCACATTCTAAAGTGTATTTTAGATTGAAGCATTTAAGATTAAGCTCTAAGTCTGCCTTCATTGTACCTCACCTCTCAATAATTTTATGGGTATTATCATTTAATTTTTCTACTACATATATACTTTCATCCGTCATGCTTACATTATATATTAAATTTATATACAAATCAACCGAATTTGTTTGACAATAATCGCCATTAATTATATAATCTTTTTGTAAATATAAATCTTATTAAGAGTGACTGAGGGACTAGGCCCGTTGACGTCCAGCAACCTATTAAGTTAGGTGCTAAATCCTACGGTTATACCGAAAGATAAGAATAATCTGAATGTTACACTAGATTATTCTAGTGTGTTTTTTTATCTTAAGCTTAATAAGAACAAAGGAGGTAAAATTATGTATAAATTATTTACAAGCGAATCTGTGACAATTGGTCATCCAGATAAAATGTGCGATATCATTAGCGACAAAATTCTAGATGCCCACTTAGAACAAGATCCAAATTCTAGAGTAGCATGTGAGACTTTTGCAACTCACAAGAAAGTTGTTGTTTCAGGCGAAATAACAAGTAAAGCAACTGTTGATGTAGAAAAAATCGTAAGAGATGCCATAATAGATATTGGTTATGACAATGACGAATTAGGTTTTAATGGCCATAATGTTGAAATTGAAATAATACTAAATACTCAATCTGAAGATATAAGTAGAGGTGTAAATACAGAAGATATAGGCGCAGGCGATCAAGGAATGATGTTTGGTTATGCTACAAATGAGACAGATAGTTTCATGCCATATACTGCATACTTTGCAAATAAACTTGCGCTAAGGCTAGAACAAGTAAGAAAACAAGGTGTTATTCCATATCTTTGTCCTGACGGTAAAACTCAAGTTACAGGAAAATTTGAAAACGACAAGTTTATAGGGATAGATACTATTGTTATTTCAACTCAACACAAGGAAGTAGATATGGACATGCTTCGCGAAGATATCAAAAAGCATGTTATTAACCAAGTTATTCCTAAGCAATATTTAGACGAAAATACAAAAATATTTATAAATCCTACTGGTAGATTTGTAATAGGTGGTCCTGTAGGTGATACTGGTCTTACTGGCAGAAAAATTATAGTAGACACCTATGGTGGTGTTATTCCTCATGGCGGAGGAGCTTTTTCCGGAAAGGATTACACTAAAGTAGATAGAACCGCAGCATACTATGCACGTTATGTATGTAAAAATATAGTAGCAAGTGGATTGTGTGACAAAATTATGATTCAAGTTTCGTTTGCAATAGGTATTAGTCGTCCATTATCTATATTTGTTGATACATATGGAACTGAAAAAACACATATTGATATAATAGAAAAAATTATACACAACATTTTTGATTTTTCTCCAAACAATATGATAAAACAATTAAATTTAAAACAGCCTATATATAGCAAAACTACTGCTTACTCTCATTTCGGTAAGGAAAATCTTCCTTATGAAAAATTGGATAAAGTAGATGAAATTAAAAAGCTTTTATAATAACAAAAGCAAGCGACTACGTTACTCGTAATCGCTTGCTTTTAGATTTTCTAGTATGCAATTATATAAGTTTTTCTCTTATTGTTTTTATAAAGCTATCTTTCTTATCCTTAAGCTTCAACATTCCTTGCTTCGAGTAATATACTCTAACTTTATTATATGGACCCTCATATACCTTTTCCCCATCCGAGTAAACTTTTATATGTTCTGTACTACTAGGAGTAAGCGTAATATCAAAATCCTTAGGAATGCATATGCTCTTTGACAGGCAGTGCATTTTGCTATTTGCAATAGCTTCTCTTGGGGTTATCTGAATCATATCAATATTTGGATGAATTATACATCCTCCTGCTGAAAGATTAATAGCAGTAGAACCTGTTGGTGTTGAGAAAATAAGTCCTGTGCCTACAAAATTCTCCAAAAACTCATTTTCTACACTCATTGTTGACCTAAAACTTTTGTCTAGAGCATCTTGAATAACAAACTCATTAAGAGCTTTATATTCTTTTTTCTGACCCCGAGACTCAATTTCTATTACAATAAACTGCAACACCTGTTCAACATACATAGGTATATTGGTTACAAACTTTTTTACATCGTCTACATTAAAATCTTGTAAAAATCCTAAAGTGCCACAGTTTATTCCAATATATTTTGCTTTCATATCATAGTTGTTTTGCCTTAGAAAATGAAGTAATGTTCCATCTCCGCCGAAACCAATAACAATATCCGCTTCAGCTTCTACTATCGTATATCCTTGTAATTTTAATTCCTCTTTTATAAATTCAGATAAAGTAATTGCTATGGCTTTTGTGCTATTAACATAGAGTCGGACTTTTTCTTTCATGTTTTTTCTCCAGTATCTTAGAAAGTATTGTTGCATTGTTCATATTTAAGTTGTTGTTTTTACCGTATCCCAATTCTATATCCGGAGTTACAACAGGGCCATGGTAATCACTTCCTACGCTATACAACAGTTCATACTCATTTACTATACTAAGTAATTCCTTGCTATATTGGGGTGTATGTTTACTTTGGTATACTTCAACAGCTCCAAGACCGTAAGACTTAAGCTTAGAAATATATTTCTTTAGCTCTTGTATATCTTTTTTTAGCTCAATTGGATGTGCTAAACATGCTATACCTCCTGCATTTACAATATATTCTATGCATTCTTTATCTGTAAGTTCTGTGCTACGCTTTGCAACTTCGTCATCCACAGGATTAAGATATCTTTTGAAAGCATCTTGTACATTAGAACTGTAACCATATCTCACACATAATTTTGCTATGTCTGGCCTTCCTATATTTCCTACAGACATAAAGATCTGTTCAACATCTGCTTCATCAAAAGAGATACCATAGTACTTCTTAAGTAAATCCACACAGGATTTTATCCGCATTATGTTATCTCGCATAATTGCTTGTGAAACTTCATTGATTTGTTTATTGTTCAGAGCTATATTATATCCAAGAATGTGCAAATTAGCTCCTTTAATCGAATAAAGCGCTCCTAGTTCAATTCCGGATATAACAGTTATATCTTTATATGGATTTTTAGAAACCGCTTGCCGAGAACCCTCTAAAGAATTATGGTCAGTTATTGCTACTGTAGTTATCCCTCTTTCTTTACACATCCGTAAAACTTGAAGCGGATCATATTCTCCGTCAGAGTATATAGTATGCACATGTAAATCTATCATTTCAAATTCCTCCTTAATCAAGAATAGTTATTTTTAAAATGTCCAATAGTACAATTAATATATTTTTACTTCGGTTGTATTATACACCCCTTAATGATATAATTAAAATATATATTATTTATGTATATTATAAGGAGGAGTTATGATAGATTTTGAAATAGATATCGAACTATATAAAATATTTTATACTGTTGCAAAACACTCTAATATAACTAAGGCTGCTGAAGCTTTGTTTATTTCTCAACCTGCAGTTACAATGAGTATTAAAAAATTGGAAGAATTATTACAAACCACATTATTTGTTAGAAATAAACGAGGCGTAACATTAACTACCGAGGGTAAAGTGTTATATGAACACGTTTCTTCTGCTATGGATAGTATTAAGCTTGGTGAAAATAGACTTGCCAGCTTAAAAACCTTAGAAACTGGAAATATTCGCATTGGAATTGGCACTACTCTTACTAAATACTTTCTTATACAACACTTAGCAGCTTTTCATGAAAGATATCCAAAAGTTAGTATACATATTGATACAAACATGACCAGCCAAATTATTAAAAATTTAGAAGAAGGTAAAATAGATATTGGTATAATTACAAACGATACAGATGATTTTAAAGGGCTTAACGTTCACTCTTCAAAAGATATACAATATTGCTTCATATGCAATAACAATTACCCAGAGTTAATAAACAAACAAATTTCTTTAGAAAAACTTAATACCTACCCGCTATTGTTACAACATCAGCACACTAATTCCAGAAGAATGTTGGATGAATTTGCAAACAAATGCGGTGTAAAATTAAATAGCGATATGGAGCTTTCTAGCTATGCTCTTGTTATTGAATTTACTAAAATAGGGCTAGGGGTAGGCTTTACCGCTAAAGAATTCATAAAAAAAGAATTGGAAAACAAAGAATTATTTACCATTGATTTAAAACCTGTTTTTCCTAAACAGAAAATACTTGTCCTTACAAAGAAGGATTATCTGCCTAGCTTTAGCACTCAAAAGTTAATAGACATTATTAATTCTAATTTATAATAAGATATGTTTATGATAACTATTAGAATATATTATATTTGTAAGTTTGCAATATTTACATAAATATAGTATAATTAGCCTGGTTAAAATTTATACTTAATAATAATTTAGAAAAGAGGTAATTTGTATGAAGCCTTATGACATCGGCCTTATCGTTGGTCGTTTTCAGCATTTTCATATAGGGCATAAATCCCTTGTAGAAAATGCATACAAATTGTGTGATCGGGTACTTATCCTTGTAGGTTCCTCGCAAGAAGCAGGAACCTTGAGGAATCCATATTTGCCCTCTACACGTATCGATGTAATTCGTGAAATCTATGGAAAAGACAATGATAATCTCATTGTAAAGGAACTTCCCGACTTAACAGACGAAAATGATATTACAACTGATTGGGGCAAATATGTTTTAAAGAATGTAAAGACTCATATTCGCAAAGCCCCTTCACTTATGGTATACGGCAACGATGAATTCAGAAGCAAATGGTTTGCTCCTGAAGATATTATGGACACCGCGGAACTGGTAATTCCCAGAAGCAGAATTCCAATTTCAGCAACAATGTTAAGGGAAGCTTTGATAAAAGATGATTTCTTATACTGGTCTCATTTTGTTGATGAAAAGACCCATAAAATGTATGATCGTTTAAGGCGTGAACTTCTTGCCACGGACCCTTATAGAGAAATGTATAATAAAATGCTTCATTTGTGATAAATTGTATTATTACCAAAAACAAACCCCAGAAAATTTCTAGGGTTTGTTTTTGGTGTTCGGTGAAAATTAAAACTTATACAAATCAAGCTTTTTTTGAATTTCTTACCATTGCTTGCGCCATTGAATACTTCTGCGTAGTCACACTTAAAGATACTCCACCTTGTGGCTTCCATCCTGCTTTACAGAGAAGATTTACTTTGCCCTCCAACTTTTTTTGCGCTTCTTGGAAAGTTGCCTCATAAACATAAACTGCACAATATCCCATTTTATTTTCTCCTTAAAATAATTATTTAAGCATTTATGTGTAAAACAATTTACATAATTATTATACCACATTTATCTAATTCTAGCAAGTTTAACCTTATAATCTACTGAATTGAGATAAATTAATTTACTTGCTATTTAAATCATTAAGCGCTTCATGGCTATCTGTATCTTTTGTTACCTTTTTATATATAACAATCCCTAATACTACAATTATATATATTAAAAGATAAGATATTAACGCTATTTTAAATGAACCTTCAATAAATCCGGCACCAGCAATAGTAGACGATATAATTGACGGCAATCTAGCTAATGTAGATATTATTAAAAATCTTAATGGCTTTTCTATAGGTAATAATCCTGCGACATAAGTAAATAAATCTTTCGGCGTTCCTGGTAATAAATATAGAATGTATAAAACTTTTTCCACTTTTTTAGGATTTTGAAATATTTTACTATTCTGTATTTTGTTTATCTTTTCCTCACTATAAAATGTATATGCTAGATTTATTCCTATTTTTCTAATCCCCCAGAATATAACTGATGAAAATATGAAAAAAGAAACTAACATAAATAAAGTCCCGCCAACAGTTCCATAACACATGCCGGCTAATATCTCAATTGGTTCACCAGGAATAATAGCAAGTAGCATTTGGGAAAATTGTAAACCTAATAATAAAACAGTTCCCAATGCCCCTGCCTTTTCTACTGTATTTTTAAATTCTATTCTCCCTTGTTCTAAACTTAAGTTTTTTATTACTGGGAATATATGTATGCATACAATTATTGAAATTACACTAAATACAATAATTGCAATTAATTTTATTATTTTTGCATTCCTGTTTTTTCTTACCTGTACTTCTTTTTGCATTCCAATCACCTTTTAATATTATACTATCTAACACATTAACAAGCAACTTACAGTATATACAAAAAAATGATGTATTTTTCTGTTTAAGACATGTTTTGCGCACTATTTGACATTTTTAATATGTTTTTGTATATCTTTCTCATTAACAAAAAATAGATTAATAGACAAAAAAATACTCCCGTATGGGAGTACAAATTGGAGCGAGTAACTTACAGCTTACGAACTACAACGCTCTCTTTCTATGTTCATTAGAATAAATCTTCAATAATAATTCAATATTTTTATTATTCTAAACTAATTATATAACTTATTTTTTCCATAGCACTTATTACATCTTCAAATCCAACTTCGTTTGCATATGGATAATGATTAGAATAGTTTGTCCACATTTCTTTAATAAAGTCGGCGTTCTTTATATCATTTAACACACTATTAACATTAGCAATATCTGTTTCTCTCTTTTCAAATGTTTTATTTATAGCTGTTTTTAATATATCTTCTGAAAACTCTTTGTTTGTAATTAAATAATATAGATCATAGTAATCTTTCATTCTACTATTTAGCACACCTCTAGATATTACTGTTTGAAACTTTTCTGCAATTATACTCTCTATGTTATATGTCATGATTTTCAAATTTCTATCTTCAAATAACATTTTATAATTGTATTCTATTTCTCTTGGTGTAATTAAATCTCCTGTTGCTATATCAATGATTAAATTAACTTTTAAATGGTCAAACATAGCTAATATGTTATATCTTAATCCACTGTATTCATCCTCTTCTTTTATAGGCTCAGAATTCTTAATGCTAAATTCAACTCCATCCTCTAGTTTTATATCTAGTATTTCTTTTAACACAATATATAACTCTTCATCTGTTAGTGTAATTCCTCTAATACATGTATCCATATCCATTGTTGTTCTTGTATCTATACCCATAATTGAAGATAGTAGCAAACCACCTTTTAATATAAAATTATGCTTATATTTTGAAATAGATAATCTTTCTAGTATTCTTTCAAACATATAATTTTGCAATACTTCATTAACACTTATATTATTTGCTTTAGCTAAATTCTTTGATTTATCCATCAAACTTTTAGCACTTTTTATCATATAATCGCCTCCATATAGTTTTTTACTTTATCATATATCTTCATTTTTTTAGCATATTCAAACATCAAACTAGCATTAAACTCTTTGCTTTTTATGCAGTTTTTAATTGCTTTATTTCTAATTTCTATATCCATACTATCTTTATCTTTTATAAGGTCGCATACCGTTCTTTCTAGATTATATACTCTTACTTTTGTTCCTAATGGCGTTTCTTTATAACTTGAACCTAGTTCAAATATCTCTTCATTTATTCTATACACATTAACCAAATCTTTAAACAAATATGGATTATAATTTTTAGGTATTGATACATCCATATTTATTGGTGTTCTTTCAGTCTTTTCATATAGATACAATGCCGTATTGTATGAAAATATTGTTTTAGGATATCTTAATTGAAATACATGGTATTCATCATATTTATAGTCCTTAGTAGCATAAATTCCTCTAGTTATTTTCTCTATTATTCCTTTCTTCTCCATCTTTGACAAATATATTCTAGACACACCATATCTCTCTAGTATAGATGGAGTTATTATATTGTTGTTTTCCTTCATAATACTTAAAACTTTATCTATCATATCTATTCCTCACTTTTTTACATTCATGCCACTATTTTATCATTTCGTGGCATATTTGTAAATATATTTTTTGCAATTTCATTTAGTTTATACAAAAATAACTGAAATAGTAATATTCTATTCCAGTTATTTTTATTAATATTTATCTACATCTTTTAGTTTTTTATTCTTTTTTATTATAAATTATATATAAAGAAATACTCCCATATGGGAGTACAAATTGGAGCGATTAAGCTACAGCTTACGAACTTTGGCGCTCTCTTTCTGAATTTATTATATATAAAGTTTGATAATTTTTCAATACATATATTATAAAAAACTTTCAGTGCAAACTGAAAGTTTTTTAGTCATTATTTATTTTTCTTCTCGAACACGGATGTTATACACATCCCAGTAAATACCATGCCAAAATTTAAAATCCTTTTCCTTATATTCATTTACAGAATACTTAAAATCAACGCAGGGCAAAAGAATTCCATCGTGCGGCGCCCCACTATCCATTAAATGTAGTTTTCCACACCTCTTGCATGTAAAAAGATAACCTGCATATGTCCGACTCATAAACATTCCTCCTAACAATTATTTTACCAGAATATATAAACCTGCTATCCTTATTATAGTTAGCATAGTTATGATTTTTTTACAATTATCATTATACCACTATTTACATAATTTTTCAATGTTAAGAAGTTAGAAGAAACTCGATTATGCGTAAAAATGAAAAAATACTCCCATGTGGGAGTACAAATTGGAGCGGGTGATCAGAATCGAACTGACGCCATCAGCTTGGAAGGCTGAGGTTCTACCATTGAACTACACCCGCATTCGCTACGATATATATTATATATTATTTTGAAAAATTGTCAATAGTTTTTTAAAATTTTTTTTAGTTTTTAACATATATCGCAAATTAATCTATATATCCTTTGAATTTTGCATATTCCTCATCTGTTCTAACAGATTTTTTTAATTCATCCAAAAAACCAAATTTGCTCTTATATTCCATTTGATTTAGTGCCTCATAATTTATCTCATTTAATTGCTCTCGTTCTTTTTGAAATAGCATGCCTATCACCAACGGTATTCTATCATACTTCTTCTGTTTTGTAAATATTTTTATCTATACACTTATATATTTTTATCTATACACTTATATATCATATATAAATTAGGCAGTGTCATTAAAGCATTCGCTATTCCAGCTAAATCCCAAACAACTTCCGCTATTATTATACTTCCAAAATATATCCCTATTACATAAAGTATTCTAAAAATATATATTGATAAATTCGACTTAAATAAGTACTTTATAGCTTCTTCTCCATAGTACTCCCAACAAGGTATTGTAGATATGACAAAAAACACCATACAAACATTTAATATTATATTTCCAAAAGGCGCCATACCAAATACCCTATTTAGCATTATCCCCGTATCTGGTATATTATATAGTCCTGTACTTACTATCGTTACACCTGTTAGAATACATAGTATTATTGTGTCTATCACAACACTTGTTGCAGCAATCCTAGATTGTACCTCTATATCTTCCTCTTCTACAGTGGCTGTAAATATTGGTGCGCTTCCCATTCCCGCCTCATTCGAGAACATCCCTATAGCAAATCCTCTTCCTATAATCTTGCTTAAACTTATACCAACTATTCCTCCAGCCACTTGCTTTATACCAAAAGCACTTTGAAGTATTACCTTTAAGCCTGGTAGTATGTTATACCTATTTATATATAACACTAGAAAGCATAAAGCTACATAGCTTACAGTACAAATTGGTATTACTATGCTACTTATTTTTGCAATTCTTCTTTTCCCGCCAAACACAATATATGCTGTTAGAATCGCAAGCATAAATCCTACAATTCTTTTATCTATTCCTAAACTTGCATTAAGTATTGTAACCAATGAATTAGATTGTGTCATCGTTCCAGTACACACAGCAGACACGGCAACAACTAGCGCAAATAATATTGCTAATCTTTTTTTGTCCAGTATCTCATCTAAAACATACATTGTTCCACCATAGTATCCTTTTGTTTTGTCTTTCTTCCTATATTTTAGTACCACTAAATTTTCTGCATACGAAATTACCATAGCAAGTATACCCGATACAAATAGCCAAAAAAGGCTTCCAACGCCACCAATCGCTATTGCTAATGCGACTCCCGTTATATTTCCTGTGCCTAATGTTCCAGCAAGTACTGTCATTAAAGATTTAAACGATGTAATTTTATTTTTGTTTCCATCATCTTTACTTTTGAATAACTCCTTAGTTGCAGTAAGTATTTTTATGTGCGGAAATTTCAACTTAATACTAAGATATATGCTAGTTATTGTAAGCAGAATAATAAACGGATATCCCCAGATATAATTATTTATATTGGATATAATTTCTTGTACCATATAACTAATATATTATTCATTTTGATACTATATAACAAAAAGAGGAAATTCTTTTTAAATTTCCTCCTTTAAATTATGCTATTTTACAAACAACTACCGTTACGTCGTCTAGCACTATCTTGTTTTGGCTACCAACTACACGGGCCATTATTCTATCCATAAGATTTTTCTCTGTAATTTCAGATTCTTCTTTTAAACTTTCCAATATATCTTGAAGAGCTGTTTTGTTCACATCACTTACTGCCCCGTCTGAAATTAGCACTACAAAATCCCCTTTATTAACAGGTCTTTCAATTGCTGTGTACTTTATACTAGAAACAAGTCCCATTGGCATATTATCTTGTTTTATCTCTACAATTTCATCATTTTCTATTATATATGAAGGAGCTGCTCCAAGTTTTATAAATTCCAAGATGTTGTCTCTCTCGTTTATAGCACACATGTCTAGCGTTGCCGAAGTTTCTCCACTTTCTTTAAGCTTTACAAGCTTGTTTATTATATCTAATATTTCTTGCTTGTTAAATCCGCTAGCTCCCATCTTCTCTATCATAGATATAACTGTTTCACTAACCTCTTTAGATTTCACTCCAGAACCCATTCCGTCACTTATAGCTATAATCTTACTATTATCTTTAAGCTCTGTTACAATGTATGAGTCTCCGCTTACCATGCTGTCTGCTTTTCTAACTTGTTTTACTACAGCCTTTACTACATATTTGCTACTTGGTATAAGCTTTATTCTAGATTTTTCAGTTTTACTGCTGTTTAGAACTAGTTTTATACTCATATTAGTCCCCATCACATCACTTACTATTTTTTGTATTTCTCTTTTTGCTTTATCTATATCTACTAAAATATCTGTTATGAACTCATAATATTTAACTGATTCTGTGTTCTCATAGCCATCTTCATATACCACATACCCCATATATTTTAATTCTTCGCGAATCCTCTTTTGTTCTGGAGTATCTGTTTTTACAGGTTTGTCTTCTCTTGCAATATTTTTAATTAAACTAGATATAGTTTTATATTCCTCTGCAAGCTTTCTGTTTGATTCATCCTCTTTTTGTTTAACAATTCTCATCAGTTTAACGTTGCTATATATGTCAGTTATATTTTCCAAAAGTTCTTGTTTCAAATCACAATCTACAGGCAGCATCTCTTGAGTTATAGGCTTGTTTTCTTCCAGCCTTTTTGCTATATGTTCAGAAACTATATCAAGTTCATCTCTCAAACAATTTAATTTGTTCTTGCAACTGATACATTCATTTTTCTTATAATCTTCTAAATACTTTTTTATGACATTTTTTGTTTCATCAATTGTTTCTTCTGTTACAGGTGTCGTTATATGTGCCAAGTTTTCGAAAACCTCTGACATGGCATTTAGTCTTTCTTTTATTTCATTACCTGCGCCAAGTAAATTTTCATATCCTCTTTTTAGGCCATTAGTATTAGTGCCAAATAAATCTTCTAGTTTTAGTATAAGTTTTTTTGGTAAAACTAAAAGTACGCCTGAAGCAACTAGAAGTTCAGCAAGTTTACTCCATATTATTAAATCTGTAGTATACACATAAGATAGCACTAAATTTCCTATAACAAAAGCTCCTACTACAACATATTTATTGTATCTATTAAGTACTCCCGCTATAAATCCAGAAAATGCAAATGCAGAAAGTACAAGCGAAGATTGTCCAGTAGCTATTGTATAAATAAGCCCTACTAAAACTCCTGTAGCAGTACCAACCATCCAATCGTTTTTCCACGCAATAATCATAATTATTGCCATTATTATTACATTAGCTATGTTAAAGCCTAATATACTAAATCTATAAAACGGTATTAATAACAATGATAATACAATTCCAAAACTTATAATTTCTTCTTTAGAAAACACAATCTTTTTAGTAATGTTAAGTAACATTGACATCCCATAAGTAAACACTGAGTAAAATGATACTGTAAGCAATAAGTGTGTTATGGCTTGGGAAACAGAAAAGCTTGTCTGCCTAAATATTAAACATGTTATTACGTTGGATATAAGTGTGGCTCCAGCCAGTTTTATCATAGTTATATACTTTTTACTATATCCTTCAATCTCTATAACTGAGGTAAATACTATATATAACACATATACTAGTCCATAATTTACAAACATGCTTACGTCCGCGCCAAATATTAAATAACATATAATGGTTGCAATAAGTGGCACCGCAAGCGGTATATTAAATACCGTGGCTATTCCTAACATTACAATACCAAATGGACTTACTCCCATAAAGCTTGTCATACAAGTAAGTAAAAGAACTATAAGGTATGGAATCGTTTTGTAATCAAATAAACTTTTAAAAGTATCAACTACTTGTTTAAATCTATTTGTTTTTATATTTACCCTTTCTTCAACTACTAAATCTTCTTCAAATATCATGTGAACACCTCTTACTTTTTTACACATATAATACAGCAACTATACCATCGTATTTTGTCACAATTTGATTTTAATTCAACTTTTCATATATTTTATTACAGAGAGGGTAAAAAATCAAGTAAATAAGCTTTTTTAAGCCTATTTACTGTTAAAATTTTTTCCTATTATTCTTCTAATTATAGTTTCTTTTTTATTTGTTTATCTGTTAGCTTTGATGCTTCTATTTTTTCTTCACAACCTTTGTCAATATTTTCATTTGTTATGTGCTTTCTAATTTGTTCTATAAACTTTTTATCATCTAATATTGGTTTTTTTATAACTGTTAAAATCCCCATTTCATTTGCTTTAGAGGTTATAATTGCATTTCCGTTACTAGTAATAAGAATATATTTTGAATTTACTCCTAATTTATTTAATTCTTCTATAGCTTGGATACCAGTATATTTTGGCATTTCTACATCTGTTATTACTAAGTCCGGCTTTTTCATGCATACAATTTCTACTAGTTCCTTACCATTTTTTGCTTTGCCTACTAGTTGAATTTCATTAATTTCAGATAATAATTTTTCTATATATAACAATATTGGCTCCATATCATCTGCAATTACTACCTTTGTATTGTTAATCATAAAGTCCTCCCATGATATATATGATAACATTTTTCTCCAGTTTTGTTTGTCGAATTTTGTCAATTATAACCATTTATCCTAAGCACGAATAAAAGCAAGGTTTACAAACCTCGCTTTTATTTCATACATTATATTTTTCATTAATAACAGAATGTACAGCCACCTTTTAGTAACTCTGTAACAAATAAGATTCCTAAGGCATCTCTTAATAATCCGTTACAGAATGGGCAGAATGCTCTGGCTGTGCTTTCAACATCATCTGTTTCTTTTCTGTCTATAACTACTATTTTCTTTATCTCATCTTCTTTTTTCATTACCTCACAGATCATATCGTTCATTTCCTTATTAAACTTATCCTTAGATATTGCTTTAGGCATTACACCCATATTCTCTAGCATTATTTTATGCATTGTTTTATGTACATGCACAATAAGTACTTTATATGTTTTTCCACACATGTTCTCTAATGGCTCCATGTTTTGATGCATATGGTACATCGTATTATCTCCTCTTACATCATAATGCATCGGCATTTTATCCCAAGCAGGCATGTATTTAGAACACATATTGGGTACGTCATCCCATTTTTCCATACATTTACCATACATATATGGTGGCATTCCTTTTTCCATATATTTGTTTTCAAATTTTAAACATTGTCCCGGACAATTATCTATTTGGTTCATCATAGGGCCATACCCCATATAATTTCTATCAAATTCCATTTTTTATTCCTCCTACTGTATATTATATGGCGGTATTTAAAATGTGTGAAAAAAGAATGCATATGTTATATGCACTCTACTTTAAGTCAAAATTCATAGAAACATCTGACCTTTCCTTCATATTACAACTTTGCCAGATTTCTGTCGCCATCTCTCTTGTTATTTCTTTATTACATGTTGGATAAATTGTATTTGCTAGATAGAACTTTCCATTTTCCTTAAGTATCTCTTGGTCCCCAAATGTATATAGTACTTCTGTAAAGCATTCCTTATCCTCATATCCTTTTAAAAATTCTAGTGGGTCTTGTGGAATATATTCATCTATTTCCATTCTTTTATTTTTCATGGCTTACACTCCTTCAATAATTTCTATGCTTCTTGTTATTACCTGTCTTAGCCTAGTTTCATTTTTACTTAAGTACAAATATCCTATTAAAGCTTCAAAACCTGTTGCTATTTTATATGTTATTACATCCGTATTCTTAGGCACAGTATTGGCTTCCGCATTCCTGCCTCTACGGATTATATCTTTTTCTTCTTCTGAAAACTCGTTTGTTAATACTTCCACTATTTTTGCTTGAGCTTTTGCACTTACATACTTAATTGTTTTTTTATGCAATCTGTTTACCTGTTCATGAGAGTTTGAAATAACGTGTTCTCTTATATATAACTCATAAACAACATCTCCAATGTATGCTAGTGTTTTTACATTTACTTCTCTTACGTCCACTTTAACTACCTCACCAAAATTATATCTTATATAATTTCATTTTACAATAAATTTTATTGTTTTTTAATCATAAATTGTGTATAATGTACTCATATTTAGGAGGAGCTAATTAATGTTTAAAAAGCCATCACTTGTAGTAACCATTATTTTTATAATTTTAGTAATAGCAACCGTTTGCATGTACTCTATAACTCGCAACAATGAGGAGGTCCCAAACAACGGTAATAATATAATAGATAACACAGAACTTGAGAATAATAATCTAGACCTGCCTACAGAGGGAAATGATACTGTAATTTCTACAAAGGTTAAAACTACTCTTAGAGTTGTTAATGAGTATGATAATAACTTTTTTACGGCAAAGAAAAACTTATTAATTATGTTTGCTTCTTGGTGTCCAAATTGTAAAGAAGAAGTTAGTGAGATAGAAAAGATTTTAGATTACTATAAAGATAATAAAAATGTGAATGTTGTTTTAATAGCGCACGAATATGATAACACTGTAACTGATTTAATTAACCTAATAGAAAACGATGTGGATTTTGGAAGTTCTGAAGTTAAAGTTGATTTAAAAAGAATAATTAGAAAAACTATAGATCCTGAAGCTTCAACTATTCCAATATCTTATGTTGTAGATAAAAGTGGTAAAGTCCAAGAAGTACACAATGAAAGTTTAACATTAGAAAAAGCAATTGAAATGATAGAAAAGTAGCAAACATGCTACTTTTCTTTTTCCATATAAATACTATTTGTTATTTTCTTCTCCGCTACTTTTTCTATATCTTTGACACGACCACGTTCTACCAACTGTTGTGTTGTCCTGTCTTCTGTTCCTTAATTCTGGTATTGGATTTGGTGCAACCTCAAATCTATAATCACAACCATTTTTAGAAATATATTTTTCTATGACATTATGGCTTGGTACACATTCTACTGGATCATTAACCATTCCTTGATAAGCAAAGAAATCCGCATTTGGCTGTAAATTTTGAACTGGTACATAATCTTCTCTTAAGGCCGTATAATCTACTGTACATTTTAGCACTTCTCTTACATATTCTATATTTGGGCCAAGTTTTAAAAGTTCTGGGAATGTTCCGTTTGGAATTACGCACATTGGATCTTTTCCATCATATTCTCTTAAAAGATATGCCGCAAGATGTAATCCTGCTACAGAACGTATATATCCTTCTTCCCATACTTTTTTAACACATATATTTGTCTCGTCGCACATGCAAGAATAATATAAATAACACATTGTGTACATATGCATTAGTAAGTTTTCAAACCATCCCACATTTGTATCCATTAAACTTCCATATTGGGTTACATGTTGCTCTTCTACCATTCCTATTTCTTGATATAATCTTCTACCTAAATCTGTTGGATATAAATTACATATATTCATATAGAAGTTCATTGTTTGTTGTTCTGCTGCAGTTATTATGTTTATATGCAGTTTTGTAAGAATGTCAGCTCTATCATTATCTATATGGAATCTAACGCTATCTACAGGACATCTATGATGTGCAATGGTAGGTCTAGCAGGCATTATTTCTGTATATCTTCCAACTAATTTTTCTGCTGGTATTCCATAATCCATCTCTAGAAGATTTGAGTATCTATATAAATGATCAAAATCCTCTAAAAGAGCAAAATCCAATGCTTTCTTTACATATGGATCCGGTTCTGTTTGAGCAAGTCTTGCTGTTAAATCTACCGCAAGCATCTCATAACTTATAGTTTCTTCTAACGCACTCTCATTTATTGGCTTCAAACATTGTATTAATTTTTGCATTTGTTGTGATGCTCTTCTTATTGTCGCCAAATGTCTTCTTACATCATTATTGTTACAATTCCTACTGAATTGGTGTAAGAAAAATACTTGTTCGGTTTCAGCTCCATTCATAAGTATTATTCTTGTTTTTGTATAAGGATCTACACAATTTTTATCATATGATTTAGGATAAATTTCCTTCCAGTTCATAAACGATTTGTTTAAGTCTATCGGTGTTTGTTCAAACGGATTCAAAAAAATCACTCTCCTTAGTTACAAGTATATGATATATTACTTCCTTTTTATGAATAATATAAAAGCGCAACACTATATTTATGCTACGCTTTTGTATTTTAATCTAATTCTATATAATTATGCGAACATGCTCTTATAAGCCTATTCATTATTGCAATACCTATTCCTTCTTTTTCTATACCTTCAATATACACAGTGTCTACTTCAAGAGTATCTACCTTTCTGAGTATAGTAAATATATTCCTTGCTATTTCTTCTTTATTTGTTTTTGAACCATAACTTAAAACTTTCTTTGACAAGTATCTGTCTACATTTTCATTAGAACATATAACCAAACTATCGTCACCTTGTGTCGTTAATTCGTTAATTTTTTCTACCATCTTATCATTTTCTTTTCCGTACACCAAAACACATTTAGTATCTGGCGCATAATGCTTGTACTTCATACCAGGTGATAATACAGCCTCATTAGACTTTAAATCTTCAAATATGTGTTTGTCATATTCTACATAATTGATTATTTCTTCTATTTGCTCCTTTGTTATTTTTCCCGGACGTAATATTTTTACTTGATTATTTTCAACTTTTACGACAGTAGATTCTAGACCCACTTCACATTTGCCACCATCTATTATATAGTCCATTTTATTTGCCAATTCATCATATATATCTTCAAGACATGTTCCACTTGGCTTTCCAGAAATGTTTGCGCTAGGAGCTGCAATTGGTACTCCAGAATATTGTATAAGTTTGTTTGCTATGATGTTTGACGGCATTCTTACAGCGACTGTATTTAGTCCTCCAGTTACCACACTTGGCACAATTGCTTTTTTATTTAATATTATAGTAAAAGGTCCTGGCCAAAAAGCATCCATTAGTTTATATTCTAACTGTGTAATATCCGTTGCAATTTGGGCTAACATGTCCGTATTTGCTATATGTAATATTAATGGATTATCTTGTGCTCTCCCCTTGGCTTCAAATATTTTTTTTACGGCTATTTCATCTAAACCATTTGCCCCTAACCCATATACCGTTTCCGTTGGAAATAGTACTAGTCCACCATTTTGTATTGTCTTTGCCGCGTCTTCAATTCTGTCATATTCATTACTATTTTTTAAGTCGATTAATTTCATTTTTTATCCTTCCTATTTTACAACATTTATTATACCTCCTCCTTACACTTTTTTCAACCATATTATTTGATTTATGTAAAGTTCTATGCTATAATATGTGGGTAAATATTTTTTTGGAGGATGTTCTAATGAATACTAATAAAAGAATTTCTGTAGGTACACATAGTGGTATTTTCCACCAAGATGAAGTGGTAGCTGTTGCTTTACTTTCTATTTTGCATAACTCAAATGTTAAAGTAAAACGGTCCCGTGATCCAATTATTCTCAATACCTGTGACTATTTAGTAGATGTTGGCGGCGGAGAATTTGACCATCATATGCCAGGAGGCAACGGCTGTAGGGAAAACAATACTCCTTACGCAAGCGCAGGTCTTGTATGGAAAAAATACTCACACGATATTCTTAAATCTTGTGATTGCCCTGAACACCTCATTAATGATGTGGCTATACGGGTTGATAAGAATATAATTGAGCCTGTCGACAAAATTGATAATGACTATATGGCATCATCTCTTTTCGATTTTATTCCATTCTTCATTCCAAATTGGAACGAAGACTTTACCAAAGCCGATATAAGGTTTAATGACGCCTTGGCTCTTACAAGAGAAATTTTGATCAACTCAATAAGAAAAGAAATTGTAAATGAAGATTCCGATCATATTATGATGGATCTATTATCCAGACACAATTTGCAATCTCATATTTTGGAAATTCCAAGTCAATTCATTGATTGGAAACCAAAGGTTATCAAATACAATACGCTTGCAGACATTCCAGTGGATTTCGTTGTATTTCCTTATTCAGCAGGCGGTTATGCAGCACAGGCAGTACCACCATCACTTGTTCATCATTTTGAGCAAAGAATCCCTTTTCCTCGTCACTGGGCTGGACTTACTTCGACGCTCCCTGAAGTTTCTGGTGTGGATACAGCAACATTCTGTCATAACAATTTGTTTTTTGCTCGCGCAGAAACCAAGGAAGATGTGTATAAACTTTGTCAAATCGCGCTTACCCAATATTAAAAGAATTAGAGACTTCCAATTGAAATACACTTCAATTGGCAGTCCTTTTCTATTTGTTTAATATTAATTTTTCGTGTAATATATTTGCTAGTTCCTTAGCATCTTTCTCTTTAACAATAATGCTTACCATTGTTTCGCTGAGATTCAATATATGTATAATTATATTTTTTTCTTTTGCAGCCTCATATATTTTTGTTAAATATTCTAAATTAGATATAAAGTTTTGACCTATGATACTTATTTTAGCTAAATTGTTTTCAATTGCTAACATCTTAGACTTTATATCTTCATTTACTTCGTCATTTTCACTATACACTAGTGTTCCTGCTTTATCATTTCTTGTATTCTTTACTCTTATTTTCATTTTATATTTTTTGCCAATTCCAACCGATCTATTGTGCAACACCTTCGCACCGGCCGTTGCTGCTTCTAGCATTTCATCATAAGACACAGTTTCTAATAACTTAGTATTTTGTATTACATTAGGGTCAGCAGAAAACACCCCATCAACATCTGTATAAATCTCACATCTTACAGCTTTAAGACTTGCTGCTATAGCTACAGCGGATAAATCACTGCCACCACGACCAAGTGTTGTAATATTACCAAACTTATCTACCCCTTGAAATCCCGCAACAACTACTATCTTTCCACTTTCTAAATGTTTAGTTATATTTTCATGCATTATCATTTTTATCTTTGCATTGGAAAAATTAGAATCAGTAATTACTCCCGCTTGCCCACCTGTCATTCCAATTGCGTCATATCCTTTATTTTTTAACATCATGGTAAGTAAAGCAACCGTTTGTATTTCTCCTGTTGAAAGCAACAAATCCATTTCTTTACCATATGTTTTTTCACAATATTCATTTGCTTTGTTTATTAATGAATCTGTTGTTTTTCCTTGAGCTGAAACCACAACAACTACTTTGTTATTCTCCTTTATGGCAGATAATATCTTATTAATAACAATTTCAAGTTTTTCTTTATCTGCTACAGAAGTTCCTCCATATTTTTGCACAACAATATCCATAAAAAATACCTCCACATACGATATTTTACGCATGCGAAGATATATTTGTTACAATTATTTATTTGCTTCTAGATACTCATCATATGTACATTTTCTGTCTTTAAAGTTTCCTGGCGTTAAATCTATTATTCTATTTGCTACTGTTTGAACTAATTGATGGTCATATGATCTAAATAATAACACTCCTTTAAAGTTTTGCATTCCCTCATTTAAAGCTGTTATGCTTTCCATGTCTAAATGATTTGTTGGTTCATCTAGTAAAAGTGCATTAGCGCCAGATAACATCATGCGCGTTAACATACATCTTACTCTTTCTCCTCCAGATATCACATTAGTTTTCTTCAAGCTTTCTTCTCCGGAGAATAACATTCTTCCTAGATATCCTCTAACAAAAGCATCTTCTTTTTCTTTAGAATATTGTCTTAACCAATCTGTTAGACTTATATCTCCTTTAAAAAATTCAATGTTTTCTCTTGGAAAATATGATGTTGTCACTGTTTGACCCCATTTAAATTCCCCAGAATCCGGTTTAGATTCGCCAGATAATATTTCCATTAAAGCAGATATTCCTGCGCTGTTTTCGCCAACAAATGCAATTTTATCTTCTTTAGTCATTGTAAATGATACATTGTCTATTACTTTTTTGCCATCTACTGTTTTAGAAAGATTCTTTACTACTAATACATCATTTCCAATATCCCTATCTGGCTTAAAATCTATAAATGGATATCTTCTGCTTGATGGTTTTATATCATCTAAAACAATCTTTTCTAACATTTTCTTTCTAGAAGTGGCTTGTTTAGATTTTGACGCGTTAGCGCTAAATCTTGCTATAAAGTCTTGTAATTCTTTTATTCTATCTTCTTTTTTCTTGTTAGCCTCTTTCATTTGTCTTTGAATAAGTTTACTAGATTCATACCAAAAATCATAGTTACCTACGAATAGTTGTATCTTTCCATAGTCTATGTCTGCAATATGTGTACATACTTTATTTAAGAAATATCTGTCATGTGATACTACAATTACTGTGTTTTCAAAGTTTATTAAAAATTCCTCTAACCATTCTACTGCTGGTAAGTCTAAACCGTTTGTTGGCTCGTCTAAAAGTAGTACATCTGGATTACCAAATAATGCCTGAGCAAGAAGTACTTTTATTTTATCTTCTTCTTTTAATTCCTTTACAAGTTTATAATGAAGCTCTGTATCTACCCCTAAACCATTAAGTAAGATTGCTGCATCTGTTTCAGCATTCCATCCATCCATTTCTGCAAATTTAGCTTCTAATTTCCCTGCCAAAATTCCATCTTCATCCGTAAAATCTTCTTTAAGATAGATTGCCTCTCTATCCTTCATAAGTTTATATAAAATGTCATTTCCCATTATAACAGTATTTAATACTTGCTCATTATCATAAAGAGTATGGTCTTGTTTTAATACAGAAAGTCTTTCATTGCTTGGAATTACAACTTCTCCATTAGTTGGTTCAATTTCTCCAGATAAAATCTTAAGAAATGTAGATTTCCCTGCACCATTAGCGCCGATTAAACCATAACAGTTTCCGGCTGTAAATTTAATATTAACTTCTTCAAACAAAACTCTTTTACCAAATCTTAATGTTACTCCATTTGTCATTATCATAAACGTCCCTCATTTCTTCCCAAGTATTTTACACTATTTGGAACAATTTGTAAAGGAATAACAAGAAAAAGCAAGCATCCAAAACGAATTAATTCATTTTAGATACTTGCGATTTACTAGCTTGCAAAATAAAGCTTTAAGTTTGCTATTGTAACGATTTACAAGCAAACACTTCACTCCTAGTAGCTTTGCAGAAAGCAGGTCATCAAAAATATTGTCTCCTACAATTACCACTTCTTGCTTTTCTGCTTTAATACTATTTAGTATTTTTCTATAGGTTGTTACTTTTAATGCACCTTTAGTGTATACAATCCGTTCTTGAGGTATCCCGCATGCTTCTAAGTTATAATTTTGTCTGTTGATTGTTGCAAAGTATACAGTTTTTATGTCTTTTAATTCTTTCAATAGCTCATAGATTCCATCAAATACAAAAATTTGATTGCTGTAGTTTTTAAAATACACTTCTTTAAAATGTTTACCTTTCTTTCCTGAAAGAATAGCAAATACACTTACAAGGAATTTTTGCCTGCTATTATTTGTCATAAAAAAGCCTGTTTTTACCATGCCCATAGCACATTTGTTTAAAAACAAAATAATCTCTTTTCTTATACTTTCAACATTACAATCTCTTAACGCCATTTGCAAAGCAACGCTATGTTCCTTGCACAAATCTTTTAGCGTTCCGTCAATATCTAGAATAATGACCGAAGCATTAGATTGCTCTATGCTATGAAGCATATCCATCTTTTTCACCCCTTTTAAATAATTATTTAAAAATTTTAAATCACAGTTTTTATATTATACCATACTTTAGGATATTTTTCAAATCACTTTATTTTATGCTGTTTATAACGTCACATGTAAGTGTTAAACTGCACATTAATTTGCTCTATACTTTATATAAACAAATTATTAATGGCGTATAAAATAAGGAAAAATATATTGACTTCTCCTTCAAAAAATGTTATTATATACACATGCTAGAAATTGGCATATATTTTTTATGTTTTTAATATAATGTATTAATGGCGCTATAGCCAAGTGGTAAGGCACGAGTCTGCAAAACTCTGATCCCCGGTTCAAATCCGGGTGGCGCCTCCAAAGATTAAGATTCCACAGCTCATGTGGAATCTTTTTATATCTTAAATAGCTTTCAATCATTTTACTCTTTTACAATTTCATTAATACTTACACTTCTTGTATGTTTAATTTGTTCCCATTTGAAATCCTTACTAAAAATACTCACAAAATTTATTGGTATCCATGTTATTATAAAAAACGAATACATGATAACCCCTGAAATCATACTTACAATTTTTCTTTTATTATACTTTACTATAAAGATATTAATTATAACATTAATAGCATACGTTATTGTACATAGATGAAACCCTGTTATTTGAACAAGTCCCAAAACATTTAACGCTCCCAATTCCATTTTCATTGAAATATTAAGTATCATCATAAAAAGCATTAGTACTGCTCCAAAAACTTGCATAAATGGCGACATGAAATTGAGCGCCATATCTAAACTCAACATGTTTTTGTTCTTTACAAAACTTCTAATAAGCTTTACGCCATAAAGTTTTAAACAATGGTGTGCTCCCATCGACCAACGTTTTCTTTGCTTCCATGAAGCACTCCATGATACTGGTTGTTCGTCGTAAGTTATTGCATCTTGTACAAAGGCAATTCTTATATTGTTTATAGCACACTGTGCTGTAAACTCTACATCTTCTGTTAATGTTACCGTATCAAATCCATATTTATCTATAATATCCTTGCTAACCATAAATCCAGTACCATTAATACTTGCTGAAGCTTTCGCATTCATACGAGCTCTATTAAAGAAAAAATTTTGCATCCAATAGTATATAGAATAACTTCCACTAATCCAATTATCTGACGGATTTTTACTATCTCTATAACCTTGTGCAACTTTAAATCCTTCTGAGCATGTATCATTCATTCGAGTAAGAAAATTTGGGTGTACAACATTATCCGCGTCAAATATAATATATGCATCAAAATCTTCATCTGACAGCTCGTTAAATGCAAATCTTAATGCATCTGCTTTACACTTAATCTCCCCTTGGCAATCTATTATTCTAGCCCCTTGTTTTAATGCAATATCTCGGGTATTATCTGTACAATTATTTGGAATAATGCATAATTCATACATATCTTTAGGATATTCTTGATCTTTTATACTTTCAATAAGACTTGCTATAACCTCCTGCTCATTTCTACATGCCACCAATACTTTAAATTTATATTTCTTTTCATATTTTCCAATAATCTGTTTCTTCAATTTTGTAAATGCCGTTATTGACGTTAATACATAGTACATTCCATATATAACTAACAACATAGATAAAAATTTTAGTATTCCTATCACTTTTCTCTCCTTTTATTAATATTATTTATAACTCTGTTTTTAGATTTCTAATTCCGTTATTATATTATTTACACCTTATTCTCATTCTAAAACATTATTTACAAAAATTTTATTTTTTGCAGTTATTATCTTTCTTATTTTATTTACTATATATTATATTAATAAGATTTATTGCAATTACTTATTATTTAATATATTATATTTTTGGTGATTTTAATGATAAAAGTTATTGCCTTTGATTTAGTAGGAGTTCTCGTAAGAGAAAATGATTATCCTTTAAATGAAATAGAAAGAAAAATAGAAAGGCTTTTTGGCCCAAATAAATGTGATTTAGACTTTATACAAGATATAAAACAAAATATATTGGCTGCCTCTAAGGATGAAATTATTAAAACAACAAAAAAAATTATATACTCCATTTACGATACTAAAGTTTCACTAAATGATTTGGAAGAGTTTAAAAAGCAAAACAAGGATATTAAGCTTGTAGTTGCAACCAATCACCTCTCTTTTATACATGAATATATATTAAAAACATTTAACAATGTTTTTGATAATGTCTACATATCTGCAAATATGCATCAAGTTAAACCATATAAAAGTTTTTATCTTAATATTATGAAAGACCTGAGTGTAGAACCAAATGAAGTGTTATTTTTAGATGATTCTTTAAAAAATATACAAGGTGCTACTTATTGTGGAATGAACACAATACACGTCACTAAAGATACTAATATTTTAAAAGAGATTGAAAATTATTTATAACGATAAAAACGCTAAATTATAAATATAATTTAGCGTTTATATATATTTCCATTATAATATTTTAACAATTGTTGCCATGCATCCATAATCTTCTTCTTGTTTTTGAGTCTTTGAGCGGTATGAATAAAAATCTTCGTCGTTACAGCAAGTACATATACCAGCAAAATGTATGTTTTTCCCTTTAACGCCTGCATTTATTAGGTCTTTAGTTATAACATGCGTAAGATCTATATGAAATCTATTTGGGTTATCTGGATTTTTTGTTATATATTCCTTATCATTAGGCCAAATATCTGTAAAAAGCTTTTTAAAACTTTCATCTTCACTTGAAAAGCAACATTTAAGTACTGACGGAGAAACACAAATTATTAAGTCCTCTGGATTTGTATTAAACTCTTGTTTCATTTTCTCTATTGCCTTTATATATATTCTTTTAGTCGTTCCTTTCCAACCGCTATGAATATTTGCTGCTTTGTTATTTTTGGTATCATAAATCACAATAGCGTTGCAATCTGCAGTTGTAACTAAAGTAGCCACCCCACTGTCTTGTATATATCCATCTATTCTTTCATCGCTTTCTAAACAAAATGCATACTTCTCTTTATTCTCGTCTGTTATATATAATATATTATCTGTGTGGTCTTGTCTTCCCTTACACACTTCTTTTGGATTCAATTTCAGTTTGCCACAAATTATATTTAAATTTTGTAGCACATTTTCTTTTTTATCTTTTCCTGCCATCCTAAAATTTAAAGACCTAAAAACACCGTTACTTACTCCACCATGTCTTAATGTAACTACTGCCATTATTTTTTCTTTATATTTATCTAGGGCATTAAATGTTAAATACTCAACATCTCCTGTTTTCACATGTGTCACTTGGTCGTTTGAGAAATCTTTTGTTTTTTCCACTTTATCCACCTCTAAAAATGTACTTTGTATATATTTTACTAAAGTTTTGTAATATTTACAATAATTTTTACCAATAATATTTTTGGTGATTTTTTATGGAATATACAAAAATGGGAATGGACAAAAAAAGTTATACTGAATATGTAGAAAACAAAGCCCCCAAAAGCAATATTGTAAAGGACTGTATTATTGCTTTTATAGTTGGTGGCCTAATATGTATTATAGGGCAAATTATAAAGGATTTTGCTATTATGAAAGGTGCAGATGAAAAAACTGCTGGCGCTATTTGCTCTATTACACTTATATTTATTGGTGCAACTTTAACTGCATTAAAACTTTATCAACGAATTGGTAAGGTCGCTGGTGCAGGTTCAATTGTTCCAATTACAGGTTTTTCTAACTCTATAGTTTCTCCTGCTATAGAGTATAAAGCGGAAGGCCTTATTCTAGGAATTGGTGCAAACATGTTTAAGGTTGCAGGACCTGTGCTTGTTTATGGAATTGGTTCTTCTGTGCTTTTAGGACTTATATATTATTTAATTAAAATATTTATGTGAGGTATTTATGAAAATTGGAAAACAAACAATAATATTTGAAAACAAACCTGTAATTTTAGAAACTGGCTCTGCTGTTGGACCTAAGGAAAAAGAAGGTCCTTTAGGAGACTTGTTTGACACATCTGTAGAGGATGTATATTTTGGTGAGTCTACTTTTGAAAAGGCGGAATCTAAATTTATGGCAGAAGCTATAGGTATCGCTATTAAAAAATCCAACCTTACAATGAAAGATATAGATTATGCTTTTGCAGGTGACCTCTTAAATCAATGTATTTCTTCTGGTTATTCGGCAAGAAATTTGGAAATTCCTTTTTTTGGACTTTATGGTGCTTGTTCTACATTTGCTGAAGCTAATATACTCGCCGCCGCTTTTGTTAATGCAGGATATTCATATAACGCAGTAGCTTCTGCTTCTTCACACTTTTGTGCATCTGAAAGGCAATTTAGAATGCCTCTAGAACAAGGGACTCAAATGACGCCAACTAGTCAATGGACAGTAACTGGAAGTGGCGCGACATTAATTGTTCCAAACAATGATGAAATAAATAGCACCCGTCCTCATATAACAGGTGCTACACCTGGTAAAGTAATCGATCTTGGTATAACAGACATAGCTAACATGGGTGCGGCAATGATGCCGGCAGCTTTCGACACACTAGTTGCCCATTTCGAAGACACTGGACGTAGTCCAGATTATTATGATTTAATCGTAACTGGAGATTTAGGTATCCTGGGTTCTAAACTACTTATTGAACAGCTTAAAAACTATGGTTATGATATATCTTCACAACATATGGACTGCGGTATTAAAATCTTTGATGGTGAAATTCAAGAAACTCACATGGGTGGAAGTGGTTGTGGTTGTAGTGCTTCTGTATTTAGTTCATACATATATGGAAAGTTGAGAAAAAAAGAAATAAACAAAGTGCTACTTGTAGCAACAGGAGCTTTAATGAGTCCTGTATCCCTTGGTCAAGGCGAATCAATTCCAGGCATTGCTCATGCAGTAGTCATAGAAAATTAGGAGGCTCTATGGAAATATTTTTAACATATTTAAAGGTATTTATAACCGGAGGAACTATCTGTATGATAGGTCAAATTCTTATAGATAAAACTAAACTTACTCCCGCTAGAATTCTTGTGCTATTTGTTACTCTTGGTGTTATCTTAACAGGACTTGGCATTTATGAACATATTGTAAATTTTGGTGGTGCTGGCGCAACCGTACCAATTAGTGGCTTTGGTTATACTTTGGCTACAGGAGTTATGGAAGCTGTAGATGAAAAAGGCTTGTTTGGAATATTTACAGGCGGCGTAACAGCCACATCAGCTGGTATCGCTGCCGCTATAATATTTGGATATTTAGCAGCACTTATTAGCAAGCCAGATATTAAAAAATAATTTAAAGGAGTAGTACACTACTCCTTTAAATTATTCCACATAAGCCCAAACCAGTATTTTACCAAACAATTTAAATTCTGCTCCCACCGCTCCTATAGATGTTGCTACATTGTCTGAACCCGGTTCATATATTATCTGTTTGTTTTGTATATAACTTATTGTATAACCTAAACCTGTATATGTCACTCTTTCTAAGTTTGCCTCTTGCTTTAGATTAATTAATGGATATGTGTAATATTTTGCATTTCTTAATCTTATTGAATCAATTGTAATAAAAGCTAGCCATATTACTGCTATAATGGCAGTTCCAATTAAAACATCCTTCAAAACTCTGTTCATATGTCCTCCAATTACACTAGTAGAATATCACAAAGAATCAATTATTACAATCTTTACGTTAATACTTATTTTACTATTTTTATATTATTTTAATTATCCATTTGATTTATTAAATTATATAATATATAATAACAAAAAATATTAATAATCCATACTAATTAGAAAGGATATTTTATATGAGCATGCCATATATAGACTTACACATTCACAGTAATTATTCCGATGGCAGACGCTCATTGGAATATATTAAAACTAAAGCTATACAAAATGGTGTTGGAGTAATAGCCCTTGCGGAGCATTATAACATGTCTTCATTTGTAGAGTTTCGTAAGATTGTAAACAAACAAATTGAAGTAATACCTGCAATAGAAATAGGCGCGTCTTTGCTCTCATTTGGGTTAAGCAAAAGACATATATGTCACATAGCAGCTTATTTCCCCACACCAAAAATTTATTCTATTTTAGACCATTATGAAATAAGTCGTGACAAATGTGTTAGGAGAACTTTGGAACTTTTAAAAAAGTCTGGAATAAACATCACACATAAACAGGTTGTAAAATTTGCTAAAGATAAAACAAGTATTGGTCGTTTTGATATTGCAAGAGCATTATCTAATCTTGGGTATTCATCAACTCCCGAAAAAGCGTATAGCCAATTTTTTGACTTAAACTCTCCCGTATATATCGATAGAGAAAAAATGCAAGTAGATGAGCTGATTCGAAATCTACTATTATGTAAGGGGTTGCCTGTACTTGTTCATCCAAAGTCTTTACGTCTTAACGATTCAGATTTTATGCAGTTTGCAATTAAATTGAAAGAATTTGGGCTTGTTGGAATTGAAGCATACAATCCTCATAACACGCCAGAACAAACAACATTCTACGTAAACGTGTGCAAGGAGCTAGGCTTAATAACAACTGTTGGTTCAGATTATCACGGACGGTCAAATGAAAATGTTGAGATTGGCTTAGGTATTGATAACAATCTAATGATTGATGATTATTCTATTGTTAGAGCATTGAAAAAGAAGGAAAAAGAACTATATTATTAGGGTTAAAGCTGCTGCTTTGCCCTAATTTTATTTTTTTAATTAATTAAATTTTAAATATTTTTAAAAAAACTGCGCATAATAATTTTGTATTTATATACATAAGGAGGAAAAAATATGGATACATTAAACCAACAAGAGCTTCAAGATATAAGACACGCTTGCGGAGCTAGCTCAAGTCTTTGCAAAAAACTAGAATTTTTCAAAACTGTCATTACCGACCAGAATGCGTTAGACATTCTAAACAAAATTTGTACTTCTTGCGATAACTTAAAGCAAGATTTAATAGCAAAATTATAGGAGGTATATTATGGATGAAAAACAAGCAGTAGCAGATACTTTAGCAGGGGTAAATGCCCTTTTAAACATGTTATCTTACAATGTTATGCAAAGTAATAACAAGTCTTTAAGAGACACTTTTGTTACATACAGAAATCAACTAGAAGATTTGCAATGGCAAATATATGTAGTAGCAAGAGATAACGGATACTACATTCCAGCCGCGCCAGCAGGTCAAGCTGATATCGACGCTGTTAAAACAGCTGTATCTGGAAGTTAGTACTTCTTCCTTACAGGATACGTTTGTATCCTCAGATAATTTAAGAGAGGATGTTATAAAAAACTCCTCTCTTTTCTTTTATTTCAATAACTCAATTAGACTTGTTTGTTCTCCCAACCATTTTTCATAGCATTCTGGTGTAAAGTACATAAATGCATCTATATGTACTCTAGATGAATTATATTTTGTATTTATGGTTTCATGTACCCTTGTTACTATAACATATTCAAGATATTCATATGTTATATAATATGAAATTCCATTAATACCTTCTTTAATTTCTGTAGTACCATAAAAGCCATATATGTGTGTTGGTCTACCAATTTTATTTACTATTTCTTCAAGCAATGGTCCTCCTTGGTTGTTTCTGTGGTATTCTGGATTACTTGTCATATCCATTCCAAATATCATTGGTTGTATCCCATTATCACTAAACTCAAAAATATACCACCAGCCATTATTTATACATTCTTGAGCTGTCATAGTTTTGTCGCTATAATTATGAATTATAAAACTATATATGGTTGCATGAGAGCCATCATCATTATTTAAAAATACTTTTAACTCTCCACCATCTTCTATATTAGCCTTTATATCACTTATCTTATTTATTTTAATATTGCTATTTTTATACTCACCTTCTTTTGGCGCATAATAATTCAAATAGTCACATTTTTTAGCTATATCTTCTAGTTTAATTGGTGCACTTGTAAAGCCATTATATAGATTTAGACTAAATTCTTTTGTGGCTTCTGGAAATTCATAAGTTGTAACCCAATAATTTATATTTGTGTTTGTTACATCTTCCTCTTTTTCTTGCTCTTGCTTTGTTATATTTTCTTCATTATTATTTTCGTTGTTATTTGGAGTATCTTCTTTACTAACCATAACAAATAATCCTATACTTGCAGCTAAAATTAATACTATTGCTATTATACCTATTATAACTTTTTTATTCATTTAATTTCCCTTCCTTTGTATCTTTTATATATTTCTTGTAATATGAGATGCCATTTCGTCCATAAATGCTTCTATTGAGTCTGTATTCCATTTCACTCCTGTAATATATATGGGTTCACAATATCCATTACTTAACACTGGCAGCATGTAATATGAAATATATTCTACTTCTCTACCTTCTTCATATTTAGATGTAGATATAAATCTTCCTTTAACTTTAAACATCTCTATTCCATTTTTTATTACTTTTTCTGTTGTATCTACAATTTGTGTAGGCATACTAATATCCCCTATTACGTTTATTATGTTGTACATAGCATCACAATTGTTTTGTTTACACGACTCTATTGCAGTCTCAAAATCTCCTGGAGTAATATTATACATTATGCCAGATCTGCAAGGTGCAGAAATATATACTACAAATTCATCTGACCAAGAAAAGCTATATCCGTAATCCGCCCTGCTAAGTCCATCTGCATTCATTCCTTGAGTTCCTTCTGGATAAGCAATCGTATATGTGTACCATTCTAACTCTTTTGAAAAATTATATTTACTTGATGTTTTATCCTTATTGTTTGTATTTTCTTTATCGCTGCTATTTACATTAGGATTTGTTAAAGACGTTGTACCTTCTTTGCTAACCATAACGAACAAACCAATGCTTGTGGCTAAAATTACTACTATTGCTACTATCCCTATTATAACTTTTTTATTCATATGTTTTCCTCTCTTTCTTTTGTATAAACAAAGAGTAAAGCTTACACAATTTCTTGTATAAACTCTACTCTTATTTACCTATTATTACTTGGGTCGCAAAAAACTATAACACTATTATTTAGTGTTGTGTGTGTGTGTGTGTACAGCCATAAGGCTTCTAGCGTTTTTCATATACTTTCCCCTTTACATACCCATTTTATTACATATTATTACAATTGTCAACATATGTGCAATTAATTATTAATTTAACATAGCTTTATCGTTGATATTCCTTAATTCTCTAGCATTTTTGTTACATACTACTTTTTTACCTGATGCTTTTTCTATTTGTTCTTTTGCCATTTTTGCAATGCTCGCCCCCTGCACTACTGTATTTTTAGATTCATCAAATCCATTAGGATTTGTACCTTTAGAAATCTCTGTTGAAGAAGTTTCTGCTAGCATATTTAGCACTAACTCCATATTAGTCATATTGTCTCGTAAATTTTCCTTCTTTAATCCTTTAAACTCTTTATATTCTTCCACAGAATAACCACTCCAAGTCTGTGTTAAAATATTAGTTAAGATTGCAAAGTCTTTTTGAGAGTTTATTCCACTTCTTTGTAATTCATCAGTAAATTCTTTTCTAACATCAATTGTTTTTAGTCTTTGGTTTATCCATTCTTCTGAATAACCTTTTCTTCTGTATGTTTCCAAAGCTCTATTTATTGTAATTTCAGGGTCATAAGTTTCATCTATTCTCTCTCTTCCAACTTTAGCAAGCCATAATTTAAAAGGTTCTGCCTTTTTAGAAGGAATAGATTGTATAATTCTTAATAGTTGTTCAGTATCTGCAACATCTGTTTTATAATATTTGCTATCTGTTGACTTCATTTTCAGTTGACTACAATTTGTAGCCAACTCACTTCCTTCTTTTTTTAGTCTAGTTTTTAATACACTCCAATACTTTCTCGGTTCAGGACTATCTGTAAGAATCTTGACTACATCAATTACCGAAAAATACCACTTTTCTTGTTTATCATTCCAAGCAACTCTTACGTTATTATTTTCAAATAACTTAATACTATTTTCATTATTCATACCATTACCTCCCTATTTTAGGTGTTATTATATATCTAGAACATTTGTTTGTCAATGAGTTTTTATAATATTCTTATACTTTTCATCGCAAATTTCGACAAAAAGAAAAGGCTAGATTAATCCAGCCCCTTCAAAGTTTTATTATTTCTTTAATTCTTCATGTCTTTTAATCTTCATTGTTGTAGTTTTTATAAAGTCTTCTTTCTTTATTTCTAGATCTTTAATCCATTTAAAGCTAGATAGTTTTTTGTTTACTTCTTTTATCTCAGCCCAAATTAAAGCATGCATTTCTTCATCAGAAGGTATATCTTTGCCAATTTTTTCTTTTAGATATGCTTCATCTAAAGTTACTTTAACTGCTATTATTTGTTCTTTTTCATCCTTAGGATCTTGTTTTGCATAAACTAGAGATTCATTTACATATGGTATTTTGTTTACTAATGTTTCTATTTCTTCTGGATAAACATTCTTTCCATTACCTGTTATTATAAGATTTTTACATCTTCCTGTAAGATATAAGAAACCATCTTTGTCTACATATCCTAAGTCTCCCGAATGGAACCAACCATCAGTAATACTCCTTGCTGTTTCTTCTTTATTCTCATAGTATCCTTGTGTTACATTTGTTCCTTTAATCCAAACTTCTCCAATGCCTTCATCATTTGGTTCATGTATTTTTATTACATTACATTTTCCTGGAACTCCAACAGAACCAAATCTTCTATCTGTATCTGGAACTATTGTAGCTAGCGGTGATGTTTCTGTTAATCCATAGCCTTGTATGAACATTATGCCAAACCCTTCAATTTTGTTTCCTATTTCAGGGTCAATTGGTGCTGCTGCTGAAACTATAAGTCTAATTTTTCCACCCAAACCATCAAGTACAGACTTAAATACTTTTCTTTTTAATTTGTATCCTGGTTTTCCTAATGCATTTGTTACTTTTATCATGGAATTTACAAGTTTTGTTTTACCTTGTTTTTCTATAGTATCTAGTACTTTCTTTATTAATTTTTCTATTAATGCAGGAACTCCTAAAAGCACTGAAGGATGTGTGTCTTTTAAATCATTTGCTATGCTCTTTAATCCTCCAGCATACCCTATAGATAAACCACAATATATTGGTATCATCATACCAACTGTAGACTCGTATGAATGATGTAATGGTAACACGGAAAAGAATCTGTCATCATCATATAATGCTACTTCACTAATAGCAGCTTCGATATTAGATATTATGTTTTTATTTGTAAGCATAACACCTTTTGATTCCGCTGTTGTTCCTGATGTAAATAGTAATATTTTAAATTCTTCTGGGTCTATTGGAACGTTCATAAGTATGCTTTCATCGTACTTGCTTCCTATTTCTAATAATTCATCAAAAGTATAATCATTTTCACCTTTGAAAGTGTTTTCAAGTTCATTTTCCTCAGAATACAACTCAATATAATATTTTAACTCTGGAACTTGATCTCTTATACTGTTTATTAAGTCCCTTTTTCTATTTGAAAAGAATATTGCTTTTGCTTTTGAACGGCTTACAAGATTAGCTATTTCACTTGCTGGAAGTTCTTTGTCTAACGGTACCACCAGTCCAGCTCCACATACTACTGAATAATATGATACCGCCCATTCATAACTGTTTTCTCCAATAATTGCTATTCTTTCACCTTTTAGTCCTAGTTTTTCTATTAAAGCTGCTCCTATGTGTGTTACATTTTCTCTAAACTCTTTATATGTTATTTCTCTAAATTCTTTTTTTCCTGGTCTTTTCTCTAAAAAACCAACTTTTTCTGGTAGCTCTTTTGTAGTCAAATCAAAAGAATCTCTTATTAATTTTAAATTTTTAGATATTACTCTTTTACCCATAATTACTCTCCCTTTTTGTTGCTGTCTAAAAATCTCTTAATCTTCATGGTAGTAGTCTTTGCAAAGTCTGTAGTCCTAATTTTAAGATTCTTAACAGCCTTATACGATACCATTTTTTTATTTAATTCTTTTATTTTCTCCCATACGATTTCTTTCATTTTAGCCAAATCTGGCATATTCTTGCCATACTTTTCTTTAAGGTATTCTTCATCTAACGTTACAACAGCAGATATTACTGTATCGTCCTTAGTTTCTTCTCCATACACAAGGCAGTCCTTTATCTCAGGGAATTTTGCAATTTCATTTTCTATCTCCTCTGGAAATATATTTTTTCCATTAGGAGTAACTATAACACTTTTGCATCTTCCTGTTATAATTAAGTTTCCTTTACTGTCTAAATATCCTAAATCTCCTGTATGGAACCAACCATCAACGATTGCCTCACTGGTAGCTTCTTTATTTTCATAATAACCAAGCATTACATTGTCTCCACGAACTAAAATTTCGCCTACGCCTTTTTCATCTTGATTATCCAATTTTATTTCACAATTTGAAGCTGTTCCAACTGTTCCCGCTACTCTATTTTTTTCTGGTGTTCCTGCTACAACAGGCGCTGTTTCACTTAAGCCATATCCTTGCAATACATTAAATCCAAATGCTTCAAAGTTAGTTATAAGCTCTTTTGGAACTGGTGCTGCAGACACAAGCACTGTTCTAAGTCTTCCGCCTAATGCACTATGTACTTGTTTAAATATAACCTTCTTTAATTTATAACCTACTTTACCTAAACTATCTGTAAGTTTAGTCATCTTTTTAACTAGTTCCTCTTTCCCCTGCGCTTTTATTGTTTTTGCTATTTTATTATACATGTGCTCTAATAAAAGAGGTACACCAACAATAATTGATGGATTTGTTTCTTGAAGCTCTTGAGAAACATATCTAAGTCCTGTACATACCGCAACAGATGCCCCGTTAACTAACGGATACATACTTCCTACTATACTTTCGTATATGTGATGCATTGGTAGTACTGAGAAAAATCTGTCTTTTGGATTTACTTTTAGTAACCCTGGTGCTCCTTCAAGAACTGCTATAACGTTTCTATGAGATAGCATAACACCTTTTGCTTCCGCTGTTGTCCCCGATGTAAATAACAATATTTTAAAATCGTGTTGAGAATACTCATAATCCATATATGAGCTGTCGCCTTCAGCTATATATTTTTTGCCTTGTTCAATTACCTCTAAAAATGATATCGACTCCTCATCACTTTTTTCTTTATCCATATTTATAAATATAATGTCTTTACTTACTTTTTTCTTTACTTCAAATATAACATCTTCTTTTTTAGACGAATAAATTATGCATCCTGCTTTTGACCTATTTAAAAGGTTTTCTATTTCATTTGCAGGCAGTTCTTTATCTAGTGGTACTACAATTCCAACGCCTGTCGTTGCTGCTAAGTATGATACATACCATTTGTAGCTATTTTCCCCTATAACAGCCACTTTTTGGTCTCTTAGTTTATACTTGCGAACTAATGCTGTAGCTAGTGCCATTGTGTCTTCTTTAAGCTTTTCATATGTAATTTCTTCAAACTTCTTAGTAATTTTACTTTTTTCTAAGAATGCTACATTTGGAGCATATTCTACACATTTTTTAACAATTATATCTTTTAAAGTTTTTAAATCTCCTACTTTTATCATATTTCCCTCCTATAATTATTACCTGGTAATAATTATATTATATTTATATGTTGTTGTCAAATAAAATTTCAACATTTTGCCATTTTATCATAAGATGACAAATAGACAAAAGTTTTTGCCTTTTGTCTATTTAATCATTCTTCTTTTTATTCTTTAACTATTTTCTTTGTGGCTGGTTTCTTTTCTTTTTTATATACAAACAAGCTTTTAAAATATCCAGCAGCAAACATTGTTTCAAATACATTTTTAAATATTACCATTACTACAGGTCCTACGATTAGTCCGAATAATCCAAATATTTTAAAACCAATATACATCGCAAGCAACGTTATAAACGGATGTACTCCTATGTTTTGACTTACTATCTTTGGCTCTACTAGTTGTCTTACTACTGTTATTATTAAGTATACAACCAAAAGGCCAATTCCCATACCAATATTCCCTGTTATTGCAGAATATATTGCCCAAGGTATAAGTACTGTTCCAGTACCTAGTATTGGAAGTGCATCTACTAATGCAATAACTAATGCTAAAGTCAATGGATATGGTTGTTTTAGTATTGTAAATGCAATTAAAAGCTCCACAAAAGTTATGCAAATCATCACACATTGCGCTCTTAAATAACTTCCAAGCGACTTAAAGCTTTTTACTATTACGTTTGAAACCTTTTTTACAAGTTCATTAGGAAGCGCATCTGTAAGGTATCTTGTTATTGTTCTTCTATCCGTTACTAAGAATAGAGTAGCTAAAAATGTAATTACAACATATATCATAATATTAGGCATAAACATTATAAATTGTATAACACTGTTTACAATATTTGTTGCAAGTTCTGTTACTTTACCTAATAATTGTAACCCTAGTTCATATATTGAATTTGAAATTGTGCTTGGAGTGTTATTCATAAACTCTGTTATACTTTTATATATTGCATTATATTCTATCTTCGATTCTTCGTATATTGATGGTATGCTGCCACTAATATCTATTGCTTCTCTAACAAGAGCTGTAATTATTAATGTAAGTAGCCCAGCAATTAATACATATACTAAAATTACAAGTATTGTTCCAATTAATTTTCTAGGCCATTTAAATTTCACTATAAAAAAATTAACTAGCCTTTCTACCGCTACTGCAATCAGTATTCCTATTAAAAATGGCCAAAAATATATTCCGAGTCCTATTGCAACTAATACAACTGCGCATACTGCTAGAAAGCCTAAAAATTTAAGTCCTGTCTTTTTATAATCTATCATATGTCCACCTCGTGCATATTATATATTTATTATAAATAATTGTCAAATGGTCTACTATTTTTTGACAAATACACAGTAAAATAGCAAAATTAAATATTCCTCAATGTCAAATTAACATTGAGGAATATTTTTTATTCATAATCTGTGGCAGCTCTTTCATCTATATCATATAAAATAACTGTACCTTTTATCTTGTTATATATATCGTTTGTAATTTGCCATGTGCCTTTTTCAAGCCTAATTGCCATCTCTCCAGCAGTTACATCTTTTCCATGATTTGTAAATCCTAAGAAGCCTTCATAATCCCACTGGCTTGTATTTGTTCCGTTTGTATTTTTGTTATAACTAAGAATTGCATTTGTCTTTTTATCTGTTGCCTTAATATCAAACACAACGCCAATATATCCGTCTGTTAAAGGCTTATTTATATCATATTTTCCATTGCTGTCCACTTCAACTGCAATTGTTGAATTAGGTAACTTGTATTCTCCATAATATGTAATTGCCGCTCTATTATTTGTTGGTGTAGACATATTATGCGTTAAAGTTATTTTTCTTAAAGTTCCTATACTTACAGGTGTAGTTGCAAGAGAACTAGTTGCTATATCTTCAATATATCTATACCCATCGTTTGGAGTAAATTTTAGTTCGTAATTATCACCTGAACTACCTATTCTTACATATTTTCCACTACTATTCTTGTAGAATAGATAAATTCCTTCTCCTCCTGTAGATTCTGGTATAAACGTCTTTCCATCTTTAGAAATATAATAGAATGATGTGTTTATACTAGCTGTCTTATCCTTATTAGGAGTGCCATCAGAGTTGTAGTATGCTCCTGTTACTTTAAAGTCATAACTAAATCTATATCCAAGCTTTGGTGCCTTAAATTTACTTATATCTGTATTTTTATACGGCCCAATTGGCAATATTCTTAATGGATTTCTTCCTATCTCTGAAGCAGTTCTGTTTGAAATCCTATTAGCCTCACTTAAAGAGCTTACGTCCCATTTTGTAGTTCCAGTATAATACACGTTACCTGTATGTTTATTTACTGTACTTCCAGAGGTATTTCTAAATGTACTTTTCCATTCTAAATCTTTTACGTCTGTTACTCTAAAACCATACATTCTGTTTATAATGCTAACTTCACCTGTAGTCTCTGCAAAATAACTTTGAGGATTACAAATATTATATATTAATTCTCCTGAAGCTGAATCTTCAAAATCTTTTAATGTAGGATACAGCTTAGACGTATTTCTTAGAGTTACTTCAGCGTTATATGCTACTGCTCTGGCTGTATAGGAACCATTTTCTTCAGAAATAATGTTTAAATCTGTATCTTCTGTACTTCCATATGCTTGAGCCTCTACTTTAACATCCCCATTATTTCCACTCGGCTTAAGAATACCTATCCACGTGCCAGCATTTATTTTATTACCATTCATATATGATTTTCCATCCACTTTTACTTTGTGTACATCAAAATCAAATTTAAGGTAATATCCTTGGCTATAGTTTGTAGTATCTCCAAATCCATATACTGACTCGCCAGAAGTACTACTTATTGTTATTGTAAACGGTGTATTTATTTGAATCGCTGCTGATGGTGTTTTTTCGGCTGTTTGATCAACAACTTCCTTTTTATCTGTTGAAATACTAGTGCTCACTGTAATTGGTGTATAGACATTTACCGGTAATACTTCTTTATATTTTTCTTCTAATGTTTTTTCGTTAGTATGTACTTTATATTCTTTTTCAAGAGTTTTATCCGAGTTTAAACTAAATGTCTTTCCTTCTGTATATGCTGTATCCCACACTTCTGTAGCACTACCTATAACTGATTCTGTTACATATATCGCCTTACCAGCTAATCCTCTAACGCCGTTGGTAACGCTTTTGTGTATAGAGTAGCTATTATCATAATTACTTCTTTCTATTGTTTCGTTTGTTAGGTTGTCATATATGTCGTTATCTATAGTTATTTTACTTGTGCTTATTTCATATTGACTTGGTAATAGATTTTTAAATTCTATCGTTTTTGTAGCCTCCGAATTTTGATTATGCAAATTCTTTTCACCTACTACGACTTTCATATTTTTTACTTTTATATCCGCTACAATATTATATTTTTCTGCAAGTTGTGATTTAGATAATGATGTTATTTCAATGTAGTCATTGTATAAATTTAAGTAATTCTCAAAATATGTTAAAAATTCTTTTTGATAAGCTACTTGATTGTTGTAGGCCGTTGTTTTATTGTTATAATTACTTTGTGCATTTGAGTATGCTTCGCTTTTGGTGTTATAATTTTTAGTTGCTGTAGTTAAATCTGCAGCTTTTTCTTCATACGCATCCTCTGCTGCAGTATATGCTTTGGATTTTGCTTCGTAGTCCTTCTCTGCACCATCACGCCATTGCTTTGCAACGTCATATTCCCTTTTTGCACTATTATAAACATCAGTTAGCCTTTTGTACTCTGTAATCTCTTCATCGTCCAAATTATTATATTCTTCCTGCGCTTTTGTATATGCTTCAAACATTCTCTCTGCTCTACAATATATTGCACAATAAATATTATAATTATCTGGACATGGTGTTTTACTACATGTCTCTACATATGGTTTTTGTATATTTAGTAAATTTTTGAGTGTAGGTTCAAGATTGAATTCTTTTTTAAATGCTTCCTTTCTTTGATTTACCTCAGAAATTGCCTTATATCCAACAGAATTTTCCATATTCTTCTTTGCAAGTTTATACTCATTTTCTGGTTCTACTAATTCTTCTTCATATTTTTTAAGCATCTCCCATGCTTTTTCTTTTGCAGTTTTAGCATTTTTCATCGTTTTTTCTGCAGCTTCCTTTGCGGCTTCAGCATCATTCATCGCTTTTTCCGCAGCTTCCTTTGCTGCTTTAGCATCACTCATCGCTTCTTCCGCATCTTCCATATCATCTTTTGTATCTTGTACGATGCTTGCTACGTAGTCTTTATCATGAGTTGTAATTTCTTCATCTTTATTAACATCTGACTTAGTAAATTCAGCTTCTGTTAAATATGTTTTTTCGTCTACCGTTATTGTATAATCATCTTGGCCGGTAATGTTATACGTTTTGTTATTTGCTTTTAATATTGCCGAAACATAATTTGATTCATTTGCTATACTATTTGTTGTATTACTTATACTTTTTTCGTTAATACCTGTTAAACTAATTTGAGGAGCGTCTTTTCTTATTCCGTTATATCTAGTTTCTGACCAGTTGAACAAACTGTCACCTATTGTATCGTAACCCTTGTTTGCATCATATACTTTAATTTCATTAAATTTGTATATTAACATATTTGGTATGTTGTAATATATAGCCGCGTATTTCATTGTATATGTTACTGTTTCTTCGTAAGGCCCCGCTTTATATTTTAAATTTACTGTTACTGTATGTTCTTTTTCTTGTTCTTGTACGTTAATAGCTCCAGCCATATATTGCGGAATGTCTTCTATACCAATTTTTACATCACTTCCTGACGGCACAGATGTAACTGGATAGCCCTCTGTATCATCACAAACAGCGCTTTGTGTGTCTGTGTCTGGACTTTCAACAAAAAGTCTTCCGCCTATACCTTTTTCAGGCTCACCAGTTTCCTCTGGAGTTGATTCTTCGTCTTTGGTTCCTTCTGTATAATAGAATTCTATTACTATTACATCATCATTACTTAAAGTTGTCTTACCTTCAACAGAAACTACATCGTCTGTTATATATCTACTTTGTTGAACTTGCGAACTAACTACACTTTGCGCGCTACTCAAATCTACGGCAACTCCAACGTTGTATCCCAAACATTCAATATCTAGCTTGTCTAAATCCAAAGCATATTTTGTTATGCTTGATTCTATATCTATTCCCTCATAATATTCATCATAACCTGTCTTGCTCAAATTGCTTGTTGTTTTTTTGTCATCTACTAATATATAATTTTCTTTTGTAACACTTGGATCAATATGTATACCATTATTTACCTTTGTTAAATCTATTACATCTCCAGTTCCTATATTTATATGTTTTATATATACTTGTCTACTTGAAGATGTTGGGAATCTTAGCTCGTTATCATATACATTAAGTGCTGAACCCATTGCATTGTTTGTGGTTCCTTTTGTGTTAGCGCTCCAATTTTTATTAGCTTGCTGCGTAAACTTATAAGCTGTCTTAGAGACTTCATAATATGGATTAGAACCTATTGCTTTAGATATTAGTTCTTCTGTTACAAAACAACTTTGTGCTCCATCTAATTTAGTAATAAGATTGTTTAAATGTTCTCCTCGAACTATCTTATCTCCGATATAAACGTTGCTTTTACTTGTTCCAATTCTTACTAAAGCATATCTATATCCTGTTAACTCACCTGCATAAAGATTTTGCATCACGAGTTTTGTTCCATAACGCCATGAGCTAAATGTGCCCCCTATTCTTGTAATAGAATAAATTTCTTTGTTTTTTCCCGTTTCTTTAGGCGTTGTATAAACTGTTTGCGAATTATTTACCGCATTTTGTATTGTAGCAATTTGATAATTTAATTCGAAGCCGTCTTTAGGTTTATTATATGCCCATGCGCCTCCATTTTTTGAATAGTCGCAAAACATATCCTTATGAAATACAAGTCTTGCTGTTCCATATGTTGCTTTCGTTGGATAACTTATTGAATTAGAATATACCCATTTTGCTGGCACTTCATTACCATTTGATGTTATATACATTAATTGTTTACCATTTTCTTTTATTATCTCACTTGAATTTGTATTTGTATAGTTTTTTACCGTGCTACTATGTGGCGAATTATACAGTCTAAATACTAATGCTCTTTCTTGAGTGGCTGCATCCACTATTATCCATCCCTGAGATACATTTCCAACAGCCGATACTGTAGTTATACAGAAGATAACACTAAATAATATAAGTAAAATAAATGCGGTTAATATTTTTAAATTTAGCTTCATTGTTACCTCCCTATTCTTCCACTACTACATTTGTACTGTTTGCCAACAGGTGATTTGCTAGAGTAGCTACATATACTCTAAGAGACCATGAGTTTAATGTCATTCCCATTGGTACCTCTACATACATTGTAATTGTTTTACCATTGTATTTTACTGATTGATTCTCGTCTCCAAATAACAAGTTGTACTCGGTATTTGAATTTAAAACCTCAAATGTTAATTTTGTACGAACTATGTATTGTTCACCATTATTATATATTATTGGTAGTAGAGGCTCGGCCTTTCCCATCAATTTTATCTTATGTTCCTTTACATATTCTACATATTCTTCCACGTCTTGTTCTGAAAGTTTATATACCACAGAATTTTCTATACTCTGTAAAAACGATTTAGTTGTTATATTTGCATAATCTACATTTAAAATTGTATCAAAATAATTTACTAATAATTCGTCAATCTGGCCATATAAACTGCCCATATATTTATATGCCTCTTTAGGTGTTTGCGCTGTCCTTTCTGTCATTATATCAAAATCATATTCATAAACTTCTGTTGGTATACTGTCTATAATATATGGATACTCTTTATAGTTATTTGGCATTTTATTCTTATCTGTAACAATATTTACATCTGTTCTTTCTGTCACGCCTTGTTCGTTTAATTGTACTGAATTATAATATATTGTTGCATATTTTTCAATTATTGTAACGGCTAATTTATTTAACTCACCTTTTAAAATATAATTGCCTGATACTGCAGAGTTTTTATTCTTAACAATTTCCATGCTAACTGCTTTTGCAATATCTTGTTGTTCATCATAAGTAAATTGTGCAAGCTTGGATGCGCTTAATTTTAACTCTGCTGGTTGTACGTCAACTTTAGAAACGCTTTGTAATGCTCTAGAAGCTATCAAAACCATTTCTGTATTGCTCGCCCTTTCTTTCAGATTGTCTTTGTTTATATTGTTTGTAAATTTCAAGTCAGTTGCATATTGTAACCATTTATCTTGTTCTAATTCAGCTTCAGAATAATAAATGGAATCTATGTCTGTCTTTCCATTTACTGCTGCTAAAAGTATCTTTAGCATTTCCTCATTTGATACCTTTTGAGTAGCTGTAGCTTTTCCATTATTATATAAAGTTGCGAGTCCATAGTCATACATTTTTTCTGTATATCTCATATATTGCAAGTTTATAATTAAAGCTCTTATTCCATATACAATTCCTATCAACAAACCAATTAGTATTAAAAAAAGTACTGCTACGAATTTTTTCTTAATTCTAACTCTTGGCTTAGATTTTTTTGTTTTAGTTTTTGACTTTTTTTCCATCTACTCGTTCCTCCTATGGCTTGCATATTGGACAAGGATTAAATCCTTGTGTAGCAGCGTCTGCTTTTTTCAAATAATATGCAGGAATTAATGTTTTTCCTGTTTTATTTATATATTCTTTATACACTTCACAGTTTTGAGATATATGATATAAATCTTTTTCAAAATATGCTAAATCTTTTCCCTCTATGGTAATCCCCTCTGTTACATAGTATTTTTTAGATATAACTAGGTCTGATGCACTGTATGCTTTATAATTCAAATATCTGTTGCCCAAAGAAATTCCTTGTATTATTGCAACCATACCTATACCATCCATAGTTTCATACCATTCAGAATCTGATTCTACAGAGAATGCAAATGAATATTTAATTCCAAGTTGCTTAGCATATACATTATGCTCATTTACTGCATAAGATATTTCCTTCATGCCTATTTGGGCAATAATTCTTTGTCTTACTAAAGACAAGTGTTCTACTATGTCTTGTTTTAAATTGCGCTCACTACCGCTTAGAAGACTTATTCCATATATTAAATCATCATTATTAGCGTTGTCCCTCACGTAAAACTTAGTAGACACTAGTGTTTTTCCTATGGTGTTTTCACTCGTTATTTCGTAAACATTAAGATATACATAATCGTCCATTGTAAATGTAATCTCATATACACATTTGCTTAGCAAATTGTTTCTTACACTTTCTATATTTTCTAACGTATCTAAAGCCACTATGTTATATTCTGTCTCATCTGTTCCTACAATTGCTGATGTGGATTTTGTTAAAACATAACTATACGTATAATATACTTTTGGCTTTGTTACAAAACTTATATCTCCACTTTGCTCTTGCTCTGCCGAATGAATATATATCCCATCATAATCTAATACCGCAACTACAGGTATATACATTTTTAAATTATTCATTGAATAAGGGTTATCTTTTATATTAAAATTGTTTCCAAGTGAGTTGTAAAATGTAGATACTGCAATGTCTGCATTGATACTTACCTTATTGTCTACAATTCCTGAATAACCATAGTCTATATCTTGATCCTCATTCTCTACCTGTTTCATTGAAGAAACAGCATCGCTAACTGCTGAGTTCATTATGTTTTTGTAATACATCTCCTGCTTCTCTGCTTTAACTACAAAAGAAGTATTTATATATACAATTGCTATTATAGGGATAAATACTGCAACAAATATTAAAGCAAAATCTGTTAACTTCATACTGTTTCTCCTTCCTTATCTATTCATATTTATAATTATAGTTTCCAACGCTTATATCGCTTCCCGTTCCATACATGTTTGTTTGCGTTGCTGTAATTGTATACGTTCCTTTTTCTTCTAATAATATTGATACTAGTTCCTTTTCTTTAGTTACTTGTATTGTTGCTTCCTTCTTTTCATAAGTTTCTGATTTTACTACTACCACCTTTAATGTGCTTCCAATTTCAACATCAACAACCTCTATATTTAACCTGCTATTATTACCAGTTACTGTTTGAGTTGCATTATTTGTAATTTGTTGTCCATCTATACTAGCGATTTTCGGCCTTAAAGGCTTATCTTTGTTTATCCATATTACTTTTGATGCTGTAGTTTTATTTCCAGCTTTATCGTAAGCATATGTTATTACTTCATACTTACCGTTTTCATTAAGACTTAATTCTAAATTATTATTTTCTGATATTATCTCTTTATTTGTTTGTGTATTTAACACTTTACATGTTGTTCTGTCTATATACTCATCACTTCCAGGTGTAATTGTTATATCTACATTTTTGTTATACATATTTACACCTGTTATTCCATAGCCTGTAACTGTTGGTAAATTAACAATTGGTGCTGTAGGACTTATCTTGTCCAATTTTATAGTTGTATATTTTTGAACTTTGTTTCCAGCGTTATCTTCTGTCGTCATTATTACTTCTGTTCCAGGAGTATTTGTTGTAAGCCTCATTTGAGATAGCACAATTGATTTTATTCCACTAGTAGCATCTGAACCACCAGTATATGATATGTCTACATCAGATACATACCAATTGTCTAATCCTTTAGTTCCTGTTATAACAAAATCTGCACTATTTGGAGGTGTTTTATCTACCTTTACTTCGCTTTGAACATGTGACTCATTACTTGCATAGTCTACAGAATATACATCATAAGTATAGATGCCGTCATTGTTTATATTTATAACTTTAGGTGGTGTTGTTTCTGTCCTTTTAGAACTTGTTCCAGCTATTGTAGAAACATAGCTAAAGCTTTGTTCTGTTGAAGGGCCTACATCTTTATTAGAGTTAAGTGTTACTGTAATATTGTTACTGTACCATCCGTTATAAATTGGCTTTTCTGAAGTTACATTTACCGTCGGCTTATTTGGTGCATCTTTATCTATGTTAAATGTAATTTGTTGTACTTGTACGTTTCCTGCCACGTTATATGTAAATGCTTTCAAAGTATATTTTCCGCTTTGGGTCACAGTTACTTCTTGATTTCCATCAAATTTTGTTTTAGATATATTTGCTCCTCCATCTGTACCAATTAATTGGTATTCCCTTTTAGCTATACCTGATGGAGAATTGTTGCTTTGGCCTTCTATTTGAACAGTTACATCTGTATTATACCAACCATTTGTGTTTTTAGAGCCAGAAATTATCTTCAATTCTACTCCTAAAGGAGTGGTCTTGTCTATCTTAACATCTACTGTCTTTTGTGTATAGTTTCCTGCTACATCATAAGTAGTAATTATAACTCTATTAAATCCATTTTCAGTTAATACTACACTTTTGCTTTGTGGTAACTCCCTTTCAGTAACAGTTTGAACTCCACTTATTTGATATGTTGTTTTTGCAACTCCACTACCAGCATCGCTTCCCGGCGAAACCGTTAAAGTTACGTTTGATTTATACCAGCCTTGTTCTCCTTTTGTTCCTGTTATTGTTACTACTGGTGTTGTTGGAGGTGTTTTATCTAGCCTTATAGCAGTCTGTTTTGTTGAAACGACATTTCCTAAATAATCGTACGCCTTAGCTACAGCATAAGTTGTTCCCTCGTTTTGTATTATATAATCTGTATTCTCAGTCTCTCCAAGTTGAGTTGCACCTGTTAAAGTCAAAGTATTTCTTGCTACTCCAGATCCTCCTACAGTTGATTTATTACCTATCATAATTGTATCTAACACAGATTCATTTACACTTAATAGGACATTTTGTCTGATATACCATAGTGCATCATCATTTACTCGTATACCATCTAATGATATTTTTGGCGCTACTGGCTCACTATTGTCTACTATTACTCTATATCTACTACTTTCAGCACCATATGCATATTTTGTAGTGTAATCAAAGCCATCATAGCGGTAATCATCATCGCCTATTATATCTGTTGTTATCCAGCCAGGTGATAAGCTTATATAGTTTGCTGTGCTATCTAAATTTTCAGATTTATATTTAAACTTAACTAGCACGTGTCCAGCAGTTCTTGTATTTAAATCTACTTTATACTTAGTTTTTAGTTCTGAAGCTGTAAAAATTTCTATACCATCAGTCAATGCAGCTTCTATTGACAAATTGTTTTCTACTGCTGACTTCACATCTAATTTTTCATCTATTCCTGTATATGAAATAATAAACGCAATATCTAAGTCTACATATACTTCTTTACTAGTCATTAAAGAATCCGATAAACTTCCTGTTTCTAAAAATTTATTCCAATGGATTGGTTCTGAAATTGTTACTGTATGTACAGATAATTCATCCACAAGTTCTATTCTTACACTTTCTGCTCCTATAGATAGTGTTCCGTCTAAATCTTGTCCTAAGCCAGGAAGAATAGATACGCTAGCAAACGTTGAAAGTAGATCTACAGAAAATATCTCCACGTTTGTCAATATTATATTAAACATATAATATCCGTCTTTTCCTCTGTATTTTAAATCAACATCCGCAATCATTTCATTTAGCTGAATAAAGTTTGCTATTATATAGTCTTTAGCTTTGTTAAATTTCTCTTCAGTCATTTCATCTAAACTAGCTAATTTATTTTCTCCTATAGCTATATAATCCATATTTTTAAGCTCTACAGCAATATTTATTGTTTTATTTTCAGGATATGTTAGATCATATAAATATGTATATTGCTCTGCCTGACTTCCTGAAACTCCATCTTCGCAATATTCAGGATACATTTGGCAATCTACTGGTTCAAGTTCATCATTGTCTGTTATTTTCATTATATTTGTTTTATTTTTTGCATTAACAGGCACTTCCATTAATACTTCTGGAATATCTATAGCGCTTGCATTTATTTTATCAAAAAGTTCCCAATTTACATTGTTTACAATTCCACCGTAACTTATGTCTATAACTTTATCTATATAGGTTCCAGCAAAAAAATTGTACAATATGCTTCCTGTAGTCATATTGGTATTGTAAACCTTTATATATACCTCGTCATTTTCTTTCAATAGATATACATTGTTTTTCTCGTTTGAATTTTCTATACTCTCTTCGCTTTCTATTACTTCTAGCACATCCATTGTATTAAATAATTCAACATCTTCTATATATACATCTTTGCCTGATTCTACATCTGGAATTAGTCTTTTCTTATATACTTCAAGTTCAACTTTGTATGTATTTGCCGTACTTGCAAGAGCAGATATATAATTATTGTAAGAATCTCTATCTATAAATCCATTATTTCGTATATTGTCTACAAACTTAGTTGTTTGAGTTAGTACAACATTATATGCCATGCTATCTTGCCTATCTAATATGCTAAATAGTGGTAATATAACTATTAAAATTACACCTATTATTGCTGCAAATATAATGCTTATATTATCTTTCATTATTATATTTCCTTTCTTTAATCTTGTTTAAGTACAAATACATACGTCTCTTTGTTATTAACAATTCCTTTATATTGTAGTTCAAATTCTTTATCTAAATAATTGTATATAGACATTGACTCTATATATGATTTTAGTCCTTTATCATTACCCAATTCAGAATCTCTGACTTGAAAATTATATTTTGACTCGTCTACTCTACGATAATATGACAGTAGTTGTTCGCCTGAATATGTTCTTTCATGAACAATTCCTATACTTTCTGCTAGAGTTCCATTCATTCCTCTTATAGCTGTTTGATTTGCATAGTTTACCATATCTAAAACGCTTGTCATTAACATTATTCCAGCTGTTAGTGCAATAACAAATATAAATACATTAACACCTATCATTACCGCTTCAAATGCAGATTGCTCCATATATTATCGCACCAACCTTTCTAATAAAATCTAATTGTTATCTGTCCATTATCCGATGTTTCTACCGTTACGTTATATTTATTTTCATATTTATATCCATCTTCATTTTCCATTAAGCTTTTTAAATGTACCGATTCCCTTATATTGTTTTTTAAAGCATAATCTTTTACTTCACCACTTCCAGGATAACTAACGGTTATATTTTGATCTGTTTTACTTTCATATTTTTTTATAGTATTAAGCAGTCCTAACCCAGTCATTGTTCTTCCATTGTACATAGAATATACATTATTAAATCTCTCATATATGGACGTATTAGTTTTTGCAACAACACCATATATGTCTTGCATCTGAAAGAACATAATAATTACTAATGACACAATTGCTATCGTTACAAATATATTAACTGCTATTACTATAACTCTTGTTGTAATATCCTCCACTTAATCACCCATTTCATATATTTTTACATTTCTTATATATCCTAAAAAAGATTGTGACTCTGTTCCTATTATTGACATACCAACTACATCCGGTTTTGGTATTGTTTCCATTTCTATGCTTTCTCCTACTTTTACTCCGTTTATATACAGATATGCAACATATAAGCCACTTTCTTTTTTTACAAATTCCACTTTTATCTTTGCGTAATCATTTATACTTGTTGCATAAGATAATATTGTATCTCTTTTTATCTTATTACCAAATGCTTCTACCCATAGACTTTCTTCGCCAACTTCAATTTTGTATCTTGTCTTCAAGCCAGAAGATGTTGTGTATGTGGCTGTATTATGAGTTATTCCTTTCTTTGGATTATTTATTATTACATCCAATTTAGAATAATACTCACGCATATAAGGAGCTAAAAAACTCTTTTCGTCATAATCTTCTACGTTTTGTTTTCCTGTTGCTTTAATTTTCAAATATCCATTTTCATAATATAATCTCAAACTAATATAGTCCGTAACTTTCCTTTTCGTTTCTATTTTACTTTCATTTCCCGCTTCGTCTACTATTATTTGATCATATAACGGCAAATAGAATTTACTTCCATTACTCATGCTAGATTCACTCGCAACGATTAAACTTACACCATTAACACCAACGCTTATAGATAATCTATCTGCTGTGTTATTAATCTTGCTGTTTCCTAAAGCAAAATTATAACCAGAATATTTGTCTAATTGGATATTGCCTTTTTCTCTTAATTCTGTTGTAGCTTCAGGCTTTGCCTCAAACTCGATTATATATCTTGTATTTTCATTATTGCTAACAGGAATATATACACTAGGCATGTCCTTTCCCTTCTCGTAATGTCTAGCATCTGTAAGAATAATTGTTTCTTTTATTCCATTTTCAGTTAATCTTAATGTGTCATGCTTCATTTTAGCATAGTCTATGTCGCCATACCATTTACTTGAAAGAATTGAGCCACCATAATTTACATATATTCTTGTGTTGCTGTCTAATGTGTTTGCTGTAACCATATTATATATTACTGTTGCAAGCGTTATATTAGTATTTTTTATAGTTATATTAAAGTTATCATCCACATTCATTATGTATGCATATTGACAGTTATCATTAGACTTTGCATCATCACTACATATTACTTCTGAACCGTCTGAATTAAGAAGTAATTTTCTCTCACCATTTAAAACACCTACTATATGTCCGGTTGTATAAACTTCTGTAGATAGTTTGTATGTATCTTCGACTTTATGTATGCTTTGTAATTCATAGTTTGTATCTAAATATGCATCTATTTCTGTTTGAGAAGCTTTGCTTTTAAGTTTGCCTAGCTGCATAGCTTGTTCTATAACCGTTCTTTCATATTCTTCTTTTTCTTCTCTTGTACTTGTTTTTACAAGTGTATATTTTTGGTCTTTAATTGTATAATAATTAGTTATAGGATCATATCTGTTGTACTCATGTGTCATTTCTATATCATAAGAATTTCCTGTTAATTTAAGTTTTGCCCTATAATCTTCGTACATGTCTTTAGATATATATCCTTTACTTCTTACGTTATCCACCAAATCTTGAGTGTATCTCATTGCTAAAGCATAAGAAATGTCGTCTTTCTTTTCATACGCCATGTATACAGGAAATATGAAAAGAAGAAACGCAGATATTATAACCGCAATAATTGTCTGTATATTATCTTCCATTAATTTTCACCCTAATCTTTCACATTTAGTCTAATTTCAAGTGTTTTTTCGTTTAGTTTTTCCACTTTATTCACAGCATAATTTGACACCGGATTTATTATATTTAGTTTTTCTTCACTTATAATACTTGTATAGTTGTTAGTTTGTATAAGCCACCCTTCTTCACTAATATCTTTATTATTTATATTGTCATGTCTTGTTGTTTTTGTTCCATTTACTAGTATTATATTTATTTTTACATTAGCTACACCTGCATATTTATTTATTAATGACCTTACTTCTACTCCAGATAGCTCATCCGAAAAATCCTCACTGTTTACTATGTTATCAAAAGAAGACGCTATATCTGTTCTTTTATTTACCTCATCTGCAATTCCTTTAGCAGTATTAAAATATATTATAATGGCAGATAGCGTCATCATTGTAACAAACAATGACACGCCTATAACTATTGCTCTTACACTAAAGTCTTCCATAGCATTCTCCCTTCTTTAAATTAACAAGTATAAAAAGACTGTCTAAATCTTCTTATATTTATTAAATTTCAACATACTTTAAAATAGAGTTAAAAAGGCATACAACATAATTATATGCCTTTTATACTTATAGACTTTTTAAGCTTGTACAAAAATTATTCCTATAACTGTGCCAGTTACTGAATCTTTTATAACAGATGTATAGTATGAATTTGTTGCATTAACACCATATCCGCCAGCAGCTGCTGTTTGTTGCAATTCAGTTAATGTCACTTTATCTGTATGTGCGTTTAGGTCTCCATCATACAGAACTCCACCTGGAACGGGACCGTCGGTTGAAATGTTATCTATATCATTCACTGTTAACATATATTTTCCAGTATAAGCTACGTTATTAGCGTCAACATAAACAATTATTGACATTTCAGAATTTTCATAAAGCGTACAAGCAGAAATCACTTCTGAACCATTCATTATTTTGCCGTCATAAGCTGATGTTACTTGGCTTTGTAAAGCTTTAGATATACTAGAAAGTTGATCTCTAGAATTGTTAATTAAATCTGTACCTATATTTGTTATTAATAGTACTGCTGATATTATTATGATTGTAATGAAAAGTCCTACACCAATCATAATCGCTTTTTGTGCATTATCCATATTTTTAACCTCCTTTATAGATAATATATTATAATATATTGTTACTCACTTTCTAAGTGATATAACCTTTATATGTTAAACGCTCATTTGGCGTTTCAACCTGTTTAGAAAGACATTTGATTGAAGTATTGCATAAGCTGCAATATGCTTACAAGTAATAACGGTCCAACAAAATATCCTGCTACAAGTATTATCAAAGGAGCAAATCCTATGGCTTTACCCATGGATGTTTTCTTTTGTATAATTCTTTCATTTGTGTCTTTTCTTCTCTCATATTGGAAACTTCTTTCCGTTTCTAGCTCATCGAAAGCATCTTTTATTGGTATTCTTTCAACTGCTGAAATCAATGCTTCGATTATACGTTTGAAGTCTTTTTGAGGAACCGTATCTTTTAAGTCTTCTAGAGCCTCAATTGCTCCTGCCTCATAATTGTTTAGCGCTGTAGATATTGGCTCTTTAAATGCATATGCATATCTTTCTAGCCACTCTAATATTGTTTGTACATCTACACGCTCTATATACATTAGCATAAGTATAATAGATTGGAATTGCATTACTTCATCTTCTTTTTCTAAAGCTCGTATTTTATTTTTCATAAATAGCGTAATATTTGGTATAAAGTATGCTATCCATGCTATTATAAGCGCTATAATTACTTCCCAGAATTTTAGGAAATTGTTCTTAACCCCCTCGATTTTTTCTAATACTCTATCAATATCTGTGTCGTCAACTTGTCCTCCGGTAACCTTTTGTAATTCATATTTTATATCTTCTCTGGAAATATTTTTTTCATCTTTTAATTTGTCTACAACCTCTTTATCCTGTTTATTCATAAGTTCTGCAGCGTGTTGATCCTCAGGTGACAATGTTCCAAGGCCTATAAACTCCTCGCTTATATCATTGTATATACTGTTTAAGTCTATTACATGTATATTTATTAATAATATAAACATCGCCACAAATGCAACCACTGCATACATAAACTTATTAATGTAAAACCACTGCATTGTTAAGAACGAGTTTGTAGATTTTATTCTATCTGACAATTTCAGATATTTTTTTGTATGCTCTGCTGGCATAAATCCATTTATTATAAATTTTACTAGAGGCAATTTATATGCCTTGTCCTGCCATTTTACTGTTGCTATTCTATCGAATTTAATTTCGTTTGAGTCTTCTTTTATAACTTTTAATAAGAAGTAGGCTACAAATATCGAAACCATAAGAATAGCCTGTACTATAAACCCGAAACTACTTGAATAGAAGTTTATAAGCGCTGGGAAATTAGATACCGCCCAATTTTCTACTATTTGTATAAAGAATATTGGTGCAATTGCTATTCCTGTTAAGCTTCTAAACATATAGTTTATTTTATCTTTTTTTAGTATTTCTAGATAAACGTCATTTAATATGTTATTTAAGTTTTTAAGATAAACCGATACTCCCTCTACTTTTCTATCTCCAAGCTCCATTGTAAGATAAGAAACACCAGCAAATAGTTTTAAAAATTTATTAGGAGCTGTATCATAATATTTTTCCAGTTGAACTTCTGGATTATCTGACATTATCGCCTCTTTAATTTTTCTTATTTGAGGCATTATTTCTTTATCTTCAAGTTCATCTATAGCATCGTTAAATGCTTCTTCTATCATCCCATGTTCGTGAAATGAGTGTCTAATTTCAGTAAATACTTCTGGTAATTGTCTTAATATTTTATCTGCAACTTTATTAACTCTTGAATTTACCATTACATCGTTTATGATAAATACCATAAGCGTTACTACTGCTGCCATATATAAGTCTGAAACTACATTTAAGAAAACAAATAATGCAGCAAATATAAATAGAAGTGAGCCTAACATTATAGAGCCTGTTTTCTTTCTAATCTCATACTCAGTATAGTCGTTAACCATTTCAAGTTTAAGTCTTGTCTTCTTAGTATAGTGCTTTACTATTGGTATTTTTATTAACACCAAATATGCTATTTGAAATATTCTATCAAAAATATCTCTTACACTAGTTTTATTTTTTACTACTATTTGATCTTTTTGATACAACTTTTTGTTGGCTGAATATTTCTTCTTGGTTGCCTGGTAGTATATTATAACAGCAAGTAATCCTAATGTCGCAACTGATACCATGCCACCTATAATATACCATATGTTGTTACCTACTGCCACTATCTACTCACCCCCACGCAGTATCTAAGAATTTATCAAAAGCTTTAATGTCCTCATCAGACATATTTTCTCTCATAGCCTCAACATTTGCTTCTGAAAGTTGATGTACGAATACATATTCCCCATCTTTAAACTCAACTATATTGTGATAGTCGTAGTTTGAAGTTTGTGTCATATGCTTAAAGTATTCTGTCGCATTATCCATGAAAGCTTCCCATTTTCCTTCCATGTTTTTAGCTGTTTTGTATCCCTCGTGATATTTAAATTCTTTCTCTTTTGGAATACATTCAGTTATTCTTTCTATATATCTTGTTCCGTCAACACCTCTTTTTAGGTGAATGTCAAAGTTAATTACATTTACAACCTGTACTTCTGCAACATCTTCGTTGTTGAACATACCAATTTTTAAAAGTGAGTTTCTTAGTGCAGTTATAAGGTTTGGGAAAGTTTTTGCATGGTGTGTAAATAATGTAAACTTAGATGCAACCTGTGCCATTTGGATCATCCATGCAGCAACTGGGTCTGTTGCAACCTCTCCTAGCATATTAACACCACCATCTGTTTTTTTCTGAACATCTAGTCCCATTTGTCCAGTGATTGTATCTGTCTCTCTTAAAGACAAGATATTGTTTCTAGGATATATTTTTCTTAGGTGTAGCTCGAATGCTGTTTCTTGAACACGCATTGTGATTGTTGGGTAAAGGTATTTCATTATAGCCATAAGAAGTGTAGTTTTACCACAACCTTGCTCACCTGTTATTGCTGTAACACGAGCTCCTCTAATTAAATATTTTAAAAGCTCTATTACTGGCTCTTTATTTTTATGTACTAACAATTGCTCAGCATTTATTAATACTGGCGGAGCAAACTTTCTTACGAAGAATGCCCAAGATTCTGAAAAGTTTGGTCTTAATACAACTATTCTGGAACCATCCTTCATCTCGTTGATTTTGAAACCAACTGACTCAGATAACTGACCTGGATTGTTGTATTTATATATGTTTTGACAAACTCTTCTTAATTCTGCTTCGCTTCCAAATGATAGGAAGGATAGATACATTGACTTACCTTTATAGAAAATCCATACTGAATCATACGACATTGGTATATTAAGTTTTCCTGTTTGATCAAGATAATCTTCCATATCGCCAACTTGATCTAAGAAGCTTGGTGGTATACCAGATACTCCACCAGATACTCCATCTATGTTTTGGTCACGGATATCATCAATTACGCTAAATCCTTTGTATCCTTGATATATTCTTTGAACTACTATTTCTAATTTATCATCAAAATCTATAATCGTTCCTGAAACTTCTTGTTCAAATATGTTGTCTATTTCTTCTGGTGTTATAACATAAGAAGGTACGGCTGAATCAAATTGAAATTTAGGTTCATCTAATCTGTATTTTGTAATTATTTGATTTAGTGCATTAGATTTATATTTCTTCTTATATATGTGAAGTAGTATATCAAACTTATCTTGACTTGTTAGTTTTTCCTTGCTGTCAAAAGGAATCGCATAGTTTAAGTTTCTATCTGTTACTTTATATTGGTTCCTTAAAAGGTCAAACATCAATGTTTTTACATACTTCTTGTCGTTTGCAGAAGCATATCCTGCTCCTTTTAACGCTTTCTTTAATTCATATTTTGTATTCTTTCTTCTTTCGAACTCATCTTCAGAAAGAGCAAGATCATACAAATTCATTCTGGTTATTTCATCAAACTCATGTTTTATGAATTCCGTCATTCCTTTTATACTATATCTTTGTCTTTCACGTTCAACTTCATCAACCGAATCTGCTTCTTTTCTACTTGTGGCCGCATAATATATTCCTGCTACAACAAGTGCTAATACAACCAAAATTAATATTATATTTAATATAAATGATAGTGACAAAGCCCTTTCCTCCTTATCTTATATTTTTACATGATCTAAAACTGTTTTAGTTATATTCCTTATCTCATGAATAAAATAACCATTATAGTCATTTTTATCTGCACCTAAGTTTTTGTAGAAAAAGTCTACTACAGAACCGTCGTTACATGCATCTGTAAACACAAAATTATGTGGTATACAATGTATTGTTTCTTTTATTCCATACTTTCTACGTATGTTTTGTATGTTATATTTTGATTTAGATTCGTAATTACACATCAAAAGCATCTTTGGCTTGTTCTTTATAATATCGTTTTCCAAGTACTTTTGAATTGCTTCTTCTAAAAATACTTCTTCTTGATTTATAGTGCAAATTATATAGTCTGCATTTTCTAATGCGTCTGTTATATATGTTTTTTCAATGCCCTTAGGAAGATCTACCCACACTAAGTCATATGTTTCTGCAGATTTTTTAATAACTGTATCTAGACTATTAGTTAATTGACTAAATTGTTCTCTACTAGATACGTTAGTTCCGTACATTACATCTAATCTTTGTTTTAAAACTGGTTTTGCATAATTTCTAATGCTTTCTGGAGTAAGTTTATTGCTTTCAACCAGTCTAGCCAGTGCTGTAATTCCTATACTTGAGCTATTGAAAACATTCTGCGCCTTTAAAGAGTTATAATCTGTAAATGAACTTTCAATTTTCTTCGCTTGCCAATGTCCATGTAAAAGAATGTTAGAAAAATCTTCTTCAATTGCCATTAAAGTACTAACTGCAATACTAGCATGTGTTTGTCCTATTGATGTCGCTACAGGACTCCAAAAAACTATCTTTGGCATTACATTCTCCCCCTTGTATACATTTTTACCATTTTTCTTATTTCGCCCGCTTGAACGTCTCCAATAATATCTGATGCCATATCTGTTACAAGCATAGTATATTGTTTTGTATGTCTATTCATGTCTATATAGCCACTTTGTTCAAATTCTATATCTGCAATCCTATCTTGATCCATATATGGAAGCTCATATGAAGCTTCATTCCATTCAACTGGATATTCTAGTATCTTATTTTCAAAATACCTTTCGCTAGCTCTTGTAACATATTGTTTAAATATTACTCTTGTAAGTACCGGCTTCCTATCTACCGCCTCATAACTTGTTATCACTTTTAATAGTTCTTCATTTTTTGCTATAGAAATATTTAAATATTCTATGAAGAAAAACGTTTTTGAAAAGTTTTCTTGTCTAAAATCTTCATACGCCCCAACATTATCTATGTCTATTAATATAATGTCATAGCTATCCGCATTAGATGTTTTCTTACATATATATTCTTTTATGCTTTCGATGCTTCTAAAGCCCAAAGCATAATCTACACCATCAAAATGTACTAAATATTCTTTTTCAGAATTATTAAAGGCTGGTATAGAATATCTTAAACGTTCTTCAACCGTACCATCAATAACTAGTACAGATTTTCCTGTTATAGATAAAACCTTAGCTAAATTAATAATATATTCTGTTTTATTTACATATCCTACCAAACCTATTACTTTTTGCATTTGTTCCTCCTAAATTATTGTCCTAATGCTTGATTTCTTAAAGCTTGTTGTGCGCTAACTGAAGTGTTTATTCCTGATACTACATTAGCGTATCCTTCTGAATTTGAATTTTCAAATAGGGCTATACTTCTTTCAATATTTTGTCTAGCTGTTTCACTTAACTTTTCCTTAGCTTGTTTAACTACGTATTCGTTTTCTCTCATATATGCCATTACTTGAGCATTTGGTTGATAGTTTGCTTCTATTTTGTTGTATGATTCAACATAATATCTATATTCAATAGCATATCTTGTTATAATGTCTATTATTTCATTTCTTGCAGTTACAACATTTATTGTTGTTGGTTCCCCATATATATCAACATTTCCAGTTTGTCTTTGTTCTGTAGTGTAAACTTCATCTATACTATCAAAACCTGCTAATTCTTTAGCAATTGCATCCTTAAGATATATTCTTGCTTGATTTATAGCTTCTTCAGAAGCCCCTAATTTTATTTGTGTCGTAGGGTCTGTATATTTTACTGCATATAATTTTGTTCCATCAGTTAAATATGAATCTACTATAGCACTGTTTAACATTAATGTGTCTTCTTCAGACATGTCCATCCAGATTGTAGTTCCAGATATTTTTGTTACTTGTTTTTGAGCAAGCACTATATATTCAACACCACTTGGATACATTAAACGTATATCTATGAAATCATTCACCATTAAATCTGTTGGTAATACAACAGCATTAATTTCTTGAATTCTCATGTCTTGAGATATTACTTTATCTGATACCATACTTGAAACCGCTGTAGCATTTCTTACTATGTTATATTTTGCTACTTGACCTACAACCGCTCCAGCAGACGTATATGCTCCACTTGGAACTGTATTGTTGTGTATTCTCGTAGTAGTAAGCATGTCTGCAGTTATTGTTTCACCTTGTACAACATCTCTTGTAAATGTTACAACATTTGATGTGTAATTTTGTAAAAAGTTTTCGTTTGTGCCTTCTTCATATCCTTTAACAATATTACTTGATACTATTATTGTAACTATTACAAGCACAAGTCCTACTCCAAGACCTATTAAAATTCCGTTAATTAATCTTTTCTTTATTTGATTCATTCCTATCATATGTATAAACCTCCATAATACTGTGAAAATAATATAATAAACCGACCGAATAGTCAACCAAAATAAACGATTTATGATGGTATTAACGCAAATGTAAAGAAGATGTAATATTCCTGAAATATTGCATCTTCTTTACTGCTATTTTACGCTATTAAACAACATTCTCTACGTCATTTTTTTAATCCTTTTATCATATAAGTATTCATGACATATACCATATAATCCCAAAGCGTAGATTTTACAACATCTTGATTTACTATAAGGTTAGTTTGCATCAAAACATTTGAAGCTTTATCTACAAATTTTAACACACCTACAACAGTCCCCTTAGCAATAGGTGCTTTTAAATTTTGGTTATATTCTACAACCCTATCATATTCCTTACTTTCACCCTTTTTACTAATTAAATACTCATCTTTTTCTAAAATTATTTCCGCTTCGCAATTTACATTTTTGCTTATTTTTAGTTTCTCTATCAGCTCACCTTTAGAACATATTTTTTCACTAGAATATGCAGAAAAACCATAGTTTAAAAGTGTTGTAATTTCTTGGTTTCTTATAGCACTTGTCGGCGCCTTCATTACAACCGCAATGAGCGACAAGCCATCACGATTTGCTGTTGCAGACAAATTAAACAAAGCTTGAGATGTAGAACCCGTTTTAAGTCCTGTCATACCCTCATAGGTTTTTAACAATTTGTTTGTGTTTGCCAGTTCAAATGTTCCGCCTCTTATACTATCCATCCAAATTGTTGTATACTTTATAACATCCGGATGTTTAGTAATTAATTCTTTTGACATTATAGCTATATCTTTTGCAGTAGTATAATGGCCTTGTTCATCTATACCATGAGCATTCATAAAATTAGTATTTACCATACCTAATTCTTTTGCTTTTGTATTCATCATAGCTACAAAGTTTTCGTGACTACCACCTACAAGCTCTGCCATAGCATAACTTACGTCATTTGCAGATACTACACAAATGCATTTTAAGGCTTCATCTATTGTTAAGCTTTCCCCTTCTTTAAACCATATTTGAGATCCTCCCATTCCAGAAGCTGTGCTACTACATGTAACTGCATCTGTATATTTTAGGTTTCCACTATCTATCTGCTCCATAATAAGCAATAGTGTCATTACCTTTGTCACAGATGCAGGTAATAGTCTTTCGTTTTCATTATTTGCATATATTATTTCGCCTGTTGTAGCTTCCATAAGTATTTGTGATGCCGACTGAAAAACAAAAGTTGGCGCCACAGCCGTTTGAATTGATGATTCTGCCGTTTTATAATTTTTGCTATTCGCATCAATGCTGCTACTATTGCTTTCTACTATTGCAAAATCCGGTAAAGCCGCATATATAACAGATGGTATAATTAAATTAAACAAAAATACACATACTACAATTATTGCTAACATTTTCTTTAACTTTAGCATAATATTCCCCCTCATTCTTGTTACAATATATGGTTAAAAGGAAGAAATTATACTTTAATGAAAATATTTTTAAAAATTTTCTTGACTTTATTCATCAAAAATGTTAATATATAACTTGCATGGGATAGTGGCGGAACTGGCAGACGCACAGGACTTAAAATCCTGCGAGGGTTAAACCTCGTACCGGTTCGATTCCGGTCTTTCCCACCATAACCAAAAGCTACCATATTGGTAGCTTTTTAATATATATAATAATTAAACCTCTAATGATTCCATAATCAAAAAGTCTTTTAATTTAATGTGCTTTATAACACTTGTTGAATAGTCTATATCATCATTTGTTATTATTATTTTTTGCGACAAATTATCTACATTATTAAACGCTGAAAATTCTCTTTCATAAGCTTTTTCTTCAGCTACACTATATGCTACCTGTATATAATATTTTTTGCCATCTTTTTGTGCTAAGAAATCTATCTCTTTCCCACCATTATTATATACATTAATTTTATATCCCATATATATCAATTCATTATATACAACATTCTCTAAATTGTGTGTTAAGTCATATCTATTATCTAAACATCTAATAGAATTTAAACTTACATCTGCATTATATGTTTTTAAATAGTACGATAGTTCACTTTTAGTTTTAGGTGAATACTGTTTTACAGTTTCAATAATATATGCTTCTTGCAAATAGCTTAAATATTTTATAATGGTATTAATTGAACATGTTTGATACTTCTCGCTTATATACTTATATATTGATTTTGCAGAAATAATTCTTGCATTAGACTTTAAAACAAAGTTAACAATATTTTTAAACAAAGTTACTTTTTGAATATTATATCTATTTATTAAATCATTAATTACAATAGTTTCGTCCAAATCATTTAAATAACGAACAACCGCTTCCTCCGTATTAAATTCTAATCTTTTTGGGAACCCTCCCCATACAAGATAATCCGCTACAGAACATTCTTTGTCTAATTCTTTGCTGTATTCTAATATTTCTTTATATACAAATGGTCTAACTCTAAAGGCTACGTACCTTCCACTCAATTCTTTTGTAAATTCTCGTGATAATAATTTAGAATTTGAACCAGTAATAAAAATAGAATTATCATATAATCTTAACGTTTTACAAGCTTCCTGCCAACCATCTATTACTTGTACTTCATCTAAGAAAATATAACATTTTCCTTCTTTTCTATTTGTTTCAACATACTGTATAATATCATCAGCCGTAGATATATTAGCTACCACTTTTTTATCTTCAAAATTTAAACTAATAATATTATCCGTTTTATTTGCTATTTCTCCTTTTACTTGTTCTAATATAACAGACTTTCCTGAACGTCTAATTCCTGTTATTATTTTTATCAAATCAGAATCATAAAATTCTCTTATTTGTTTGATATAATGTTCTCTATATATCATATTAAGTACACCTCAACTATATTATACTGAAACATTTTTGAATTGTCAACAAAATGTTTCACTTTAATGAAATATTTTGTTGACAATAAAGATATGTTGCAATAATATTTTTCTTATTTGAATTAAAATTGCATTATTTAAAACACTAAAACTTTGTATTTTCAATAGTTTGAGGTTGTTTTTTAACGGTCTTTCCCACCATAAACTAAAAACACCAAACATTATGTTTGGTGTTTTTAGTTTTATATCTCTTCTAATACTCAACATCAACTAAATATAACCCTTCTGGTCCCGCAGTTCTGCCTCCTAAACTTCTATCTTTAGTTTCTATCATATTTTTCATAACACAAATATCTAGCTTTCCAGAGCCAATATCTAAAAGCGTTCCAACTATGATTCTTACCATATTATACAAGAAGCCGTTTCCAACTATGTCAATAATTACTCTATCTCCTAGTCTATTTACCTTTAATAAATGTATTGTTCTTTTTGTCTCTTTTATTGTACTGCCTGCTGCGCAAAAAGCCTTAAAATCATGCTCTCCTAGCAAATCGTCCGCTGCCATTTGCATTGCTTCTGTATCTAGAAAATATTTAAAATGATACTCTCTATAAGCATTTAAAGCTGAAGGGAATTTGCTATTATTTATTACATATCTATAGTGCTTCTTCTTTGCGCTGTTTCTAGCATTAAAACTCTCATCCACTTCCTCTACATTGGTTACAACAATATCTACGGGAAGCATTGTATTTATTGCAAATAATAACTCTTGTGGTTTTATTGTTTTATCTGTTTTAAAATTTGCAACCTGTCCTAATGCATGTACGCCAGCATCCGTTCTACCAGAACCAGTCACAGTTACCTCTTCTTTTAAAACTTTTCCTAATGCAATATTAATTTCTTCTTGTACTGTTCTTTTGTCTTTTTGTATTTGCCAGCCACTAAAATTGGTTCCATCATATTCTATAGTTAATTTCAAATTTCTCATATCATTTCCCTTTCACTTCTTATGTTTTGTTTTTATTTTAGAAAAGCGAATACATATGTATTCGCTTGTTTATTTTTAAATTATACTCTTGGATGAGCTTTTAAATATTCGTCCCTTACCTTCATATCTGCAACATGTGTATACATTAAAGTTGAAGCTACGTCAGTATGTCCAAGTAATTCTTGAACTGTTTTTACTTCTGCACCGTTTTGTAGCATATGTACTGCAAATGAATGTCTAATTGTATGTGGTGTAAGCTCTTTATCTATTTTAGCTTGTTCTTTGTATTGTTTTAATATTTTCCAGAAGCCTTGTCTTGTCATCTTTTGTCCATTTGCATTTATGAATAAAGATGGTTCTTCTTCTGTCTTTATTAAAAGTGGTCTTACGTTTTCAACGTATTCTCTTAAAAATCTTAATGTCGTATTTCCTAGTGGTATTATTCTTTCCTTATTTTTCTTCTTAACTTTAATATGTCCTGCATTTAAATTTACGTCAGACAAATCTAAAGAGATCAGTTCCGTAACTCTTATACCTGTAGCATATAACACTTCAAGCATAGCCTTATCTCTTTGGCCTTTAAGGTCAGTTGTATTAGGTTGTTCCAACAGGTTTTCAACCTCACTTACAGAAAGTATAGATAGTTCTTTTTTCTCAACCCTTGGAGATGTTAATTTTTCTGCAATATTTTTTTCTACTAATTTTATTTTTAACAAATATCTATAAAAAGCTTTCATAGAAGCTATATTTCTAGAAATTGTTGCATTAGACTTCTCTAATGTTTGCATATATGCAATATATGCTGTTAAGTCCTCCTCTGTTGCTTCAAACATTTTTTTGCCAACCTGCTCTAAATATGCATATAGTTGACTAATATCTCTTTTGTAAGATAAAAGCGTGTTTTTAGATACTTGTTTACTCTCTAAGTAATCTATAAAGTCTTGAATTATAAGTTCCATTTCATACCCCCATAAGCTTATATTACATAATTTTATATAACTGCTACTATTTTACACTACTTTTTACAGTTTTGCAAGTCTTTTTCGCTTTTTTATGTAATCACAAGGAGATATTTTATATGATTATTTTTTAAGCAATAAATATATTTCCATATAATGTAATTTTGCCGCTTTTTTGCTATATTTTTGTATAAATGCAAAGCACTATAGAACTTACTAATTGTTCTACTACTATACTTGAAAACATCACAACAAAACTAATAATGGTTGTAAGCAGCACTTTATATATTCCCATAACATTTACATTAGTATATTTAGCTTTAAATATATTAAAGTTTAACTCCAAAAAGCTTACTGTTAAGTACATTAAAGCTGGTATGTAAAGTATATTCACCAGTAACACAAGAAGAATAAAGGTAACTATTCCCCATAACGGCCCAAATATATTAAATAGTATTATTGTGTATACACAAATTGCTGCTCCTTTTAACATAATGGTTATATACATTAACCATTTGCCAAAAAGTGTAACAGAAAATATTGCAACAGCCCCTATTAAAATGATTTCGGCTTTTATTCCATTTAAAATTATATTAGTACTCACATATGTCTCAGATTTAGAAATATCGAAAACTTGTTTTGCACTTGAAATTGCTAAAGCTTTTACCTCAGTCGCTGAAAATATATATGCCCCTACCCCTATAATTATTCCTAGTAATAGCATAGATATAATTATTACAATTTCCCTTTTATTTATTTCAATATATTCTTTAAACCACTTCTTAAGCATGAAAAATCACCTAGAACATATTATGTACATTCTAAGTGATTTATGTTTAACCTATTTTCTCGTATTCTTCTTTTAGTATAGAGTATAGCTTTAAAGATATAAATTCACCTTTTTGAAATTTCTTTTGTCTTAACGTTCCTTCATATTTTAGTCCATTTTTCTCCATTACTCTGGCTGAAGCTATATTTCTTTCGTCACAACGAATTTCAATTCTATTTAAGCCCATTTTTTCAAAACCAAATTTTATTATAGTTTGTAAGGCTTCTGTCATTATCCCCATATTCCAATACTTTTTGTTTAAAGCATATCCAATCTCTGCTACTTTATCTTGCTCATACCAATGAACAAAATCTATGCTACCTATCTGTTTACCATTTTCTTTATACTCTATTGCCCAAAGAATTGGTTTGTCTATAGTTTTGTATCCTTCTAAGCAAAATTTAATTCTATCTATAGCTTCAGTTATATTGATATATGTTTCAAAAGGTAAATATCGTGTAACTTGCTCATCTGAACAGTATTCAAACAAATCATTTGCGTCAGATTCCTTAAACAGTCTTATTCTTAGTCTTTCTGTTTCAAATGTAGGTAAGTTACCAAATACTCTTTGCACTTCTGTTTCTTGCCTTTTGGATATAAGTTCTCCTTTTTGTAATTTTGTAATAGCTGCTACCGCAAGCTCATCACATCTGTTATTAAATTCATTATCTGCATGGCCTTTTACCTTTACAAAAGTTACATCATGCACTTGTCTTAGAGCTTCAATTTCTTGCCATAAATCTATATTTTTTACTTGCTCACCACTAGAGTTTTTCCAGCCTTTTTTCTTCCAGCCTACTACCCAATTATTGTTATATGCATTTACAAGATATGCACTATCTGAATATAGCGTAACCTTACATGGTCTTTTTAGTGTTTTTAGTCCTTCTATAGCAGCTCTTAGTTCCATTCTGTTATTTGTAGTACTTAGCTCAGCTCCAAACATTTCTTTTTTGTTATCCTCTAACATTATTATAGCAGCATATCCTCCAGGACCTGGATTTCCACTACATGCCCCATCAGTATATATCGTTACATTTGTCTTTTCCATGACAACCTCCATTTATTGCTAAACTTTCGCTTTTATGGTATTATATAATAAGTTAAAAACAATGTAAAGGAGTACACTATGAATGTTGTTGGTATAATAGCAGAATATAACCCAATGCACAATGGACATATATATAACATAAAAAAAGCTAAAGAGCTCTCTAATGCAGACTATGTTATAGTAATAATGTCTGGAAGTTTTACGGAGCAAGGAAACATTTCTGTTATAAACAAATTTGAAAAAGCTAGAATCGCTATACAAAATGGTGCAGATATGGTTATAGAACTCCCAACTATTTATGCTATATCTAGCGCAGAAAATTTTGCTTTTGGTGCTGTGAATATATTAAATAGCCTAGGTATTATCTCTCATCTAGCTTTTGGTGCTGAATCAGATAATATTTATAATCTAGAACAAGTAGCAAAAACATATATCGCTAACAAAGATACCATTATAGCTAATACTAAATTATTGTCTAAACAAGGGCTAAATAGTGGTGAGGCATACAGTAAATCTTTAAGCCAATTTATAAATAACGCAGATGATTTTACTCTACCAAATAATATTCTTGCTATAGAATATTTAAAGGCTTTAATTGCCCTTAAAAGCAAAATTAAGCCCGTTTTGGTTCATAGATTACAATCTAGTCATAATGACAAAGAAATAACAAATGTAGGCGCATATGCAAGCTCTACAAGCATCAGAACAGCACTTTCCGCACCAGATTTAACTGTTGATGAAAAACTAAACAAAATTTCTAATTGTATACCATCCAACACTTATAATTATTTACAAAACAACAAATTTTATCTAAACGAAGATTTATGGCAAAATTTAAAATATACCATTATTAAATTAAATACCAATGGACTTAAAGAAATCCATGAAGTTACCGAGGGGTTAGAAAATAAATTATATAAACAAGCTCTTACTTGTAATAGCTACGAGCAATTCATATTCAGTGTTAAGAGTAAACGCTATACTTTAAGTAAAATTAAAAGAATTTGCATATATGTTTTACTTGGAATAACAAAAGAAAAATATATAAAACTAAAGGACGTAAATTATGCCAGAATTTTAAAAGTTAAGGAAAGTAGTCTTGAACTTTTATCTAAAATTTCTAGCAATGCTAAAAATGCTGTTATAACTAAAGTTACAGACGACATATTACAAAGTCTTAATGAAGATATCCAAGAAAGTATTAAATTAGATATTCTTGCAAACAATCTTTATAACGCGGATAATATGGACTATACGAATAAAATAATACAACCTTGAAAATAACAAGGTTGTATTATTATTAATTTATTGGTTTCATATTCTTACGTGGGTTGTTTCGGATATATTACTATAGCTGTGTAGACGAGCCTCTGATCACATCTACAACGCCAACCCTGATAGCTTAGCTACCAAGATGCGGTGCCAGTTTCCACCAGCGTACTGTAGAAGCATAGTATGGTACTTACTAACCATAAGGTTTAATGATAATTATACGGTACTATATGACTGAATAAATTTAAATTGTTTGTTTAAGTGTTTATTAATTAATTTATCAATTTATTTCTCCATAATAGTCTTTCTTTTTAGCAATATACACGCCGTTTATATTATCCATAATCACTTTTAATTATCATCTATTTTTAACGTACACATATTATACCACCAAAAGTCCTAAAAATCAAGAAAAACAGGCTACTTATGTAACCCGTTTTATTTCAAACTATATTAATTCGATTATAGCCATTTCAGCTGCGTCACCACGTCTAGCAACAAGTTTAGTGATTCTTGTATATCCACCTTTACCCGCTTCATATTTTGGTGCAATTTCATCAAATAATTTATCTGTTAAATCTATAGTATTTCCTTTTGAATCATGAATTTTGTTTACTAATTTAAACATTTTTCTTCTAGCAGCTAGTTTTGATGGTTTGTCTACTTTAACTGTTTCTTTTACGATTTCTCTTTCTACTACTTGATATTTTTTACCGTTTTTAGAAGTTTTTTCAACTTTAACTTTTTTACCATTCTTATCTAATTTTGCTCTAGAAATTGTTTTTTCTTTTGATTCAAAATTAGGTGCCTCTTTAATTGCAAGACTAATTATGCTATCTGCTAATGGTTTAACTTCCTTAGCTTTAGCAAGAGTAGTTTCAACTTTACCATTTTGGATAAGTGCTGTAACTAGCCCTTTTAATAGTGCATCCCTAGCTCCTTTTGTTCTTGATAGTCTATTTGTTCCTGGCATTTTATTTTCCTCCTACTATTATTCTTCTGGTTTCTTGAAAGAAAGTCCTAGAGAAGCAACTTTTGCAACTACTTCGTCTAATGATTTCTTACCAAGGTTTCTAACCTTCATCATATCATGTTCTGTTCTAGATAATATATCTGCAACAGTATGTATTCCTGCTCTCTTTAAGCAGTTGTATGATCTTACTGAGAATTCTAAATCTTCAATTGGAGTTTCAAGCATTTTATCTTTTTCAGATAATTCTTTTTGAGACATTATTGACATGTTTTTAGCAATGTCTGATAAGTCTATGAATAACTCTAAATGTTCATTTAGTATTCTTGCAGCCATAGATAATGCTTCATATGGCTCTATAACTCCATTAGTCCATATTTCAAGTGTTAGTTTATCGAAGTCTATTTCTTGACCAACTCTTGTTTTATCTACTATGAAGTTAGCTTTTCTTACTGGAGTAAATATTGAATCTATTGGTAAAGTGTTTATCGCTCCACCATTTTCTTCTCTATTCTTATCTCCAGAAATGTATCCTCTACCTTTTATAGCTGTCATTTCTACATCAAGTTCACCATCTTCATCAAGGTATGCTATGTGTAAATCTGGATTTACAACTTCTATTGTTCCGTCTGTTATAATATCTGCCGCTGTTACTTCACATGGTCCCTTTTTAGAAATCTTAAGATTTTTAAGGTCCATATCATTTGATTTTAAACATACTTCTTTTAAGTTTAAAATTATATTTGTAACATCTTCAGATACGCCTGGAATTGTTGAAAATTCATGTGCTACTTTATCTATTTTTAAAGTATTTATTGCATATCCTGGAAGTGAAGAAAGAAGTATTCTTCTAAGTGAATTACCAAGTGTAATTCCAAATCCTCTTTCTAATGGTTCTACAACGAACTTAGCATAATATGTGTCTACATCTATTTCAACACAATTTATCTCTGGTCTTTTCATTTCTAACATAATATTCCTCCTACCTGTACGCTCTGATTACACGCACACATAATTTTGTTAGTTTTTTATTATCTACTTACTAGTTCTTAGAGTATAACTCAATAATTAGGTTTTCAGCTACTTCAAGATCTACATCAGCTCTTGCTGGTATTCTTAATACTTTAGCTTCTAATTTTTCTTTGTCCATTTCTAACCATGGTACTATGTTTTTAGCTTTAACATTTTCTGCCATAGCTTTAACTGTAGCGTTATCTTTCTTGTCTGCTCTTATAGCTATTACATCACCAACTCTTAATTGGTAAGATGGGATATTTACTTTTTTACCGTTTACAGTAAACATTTCATATCCAACTAATTGACGGCTTTCACGTCTAGATGTTCCCATACCCATTCTGTAGCATACGTTATCTAGTCTTGTTTCTAATAATCCAAATAGATTGTCAGAAGTAACTCCTTCTCTTCTAAATGCTTCTTCATAATATTTTACGAATTGAGATTCACTTACTCCATAGTAAACTTTAGCTTTTTGTTTAGCACGAAGTTGTAAACCATATTCAGATAATTTTGATTTGTTTTTTCCATGTTGTCCTGGTGCATAATTTCTTCTTTCTATAGCACATTTACCTGTGTTACATCTTTCTCCTTTTAAGAACAATTTTTGTCCTTCGCGTCTGCACTTCTTACAACTTGCTCCTGTATATCTTGCCACTTCATTCACCCCCACTAAACTCTTCTTCTCTTAGGTGGTCTGCAACCATTGTGAGGTATTGGAGTTACGTCTTTTATTGTATCGATTTCCAAACCTGCTGTTTGAAGTGCACGAATTGCTGCTTCACGTCCAGCTCCAGGCCCCTTAATATTTACTGATACTGTTCTTAAACCATGTTCTTTTGCTGCAGTAGCTGCAACTGTTGCTGCTTCACTAGCTGCAAATGGAGTATTTTTTCTAGAACCTTTAAATCCAAGTGAACCTGCACTTGACCAAGATAATAAGTTACCTTGTTCATCAGTCATGCTAACGATTGTATTGTTAAATGATGAATGAATGTGTGCAACACCACTTGCAACGTTCTTTTTAACTTTTCTTTTAGTTGTTTTCTTTTTTGCTGGTGCCATGTCCTATACTCCTTTCTTATTAGCCACTACTTTTCTAGGGCCTTTTCTTGTTCTTGCATTAGTTTTTGTTCTTTGTCCTCTTACTGGAAGTTTTCTTTTATGTCTTATTCCTCTGTAGCAACCAATTTCCATAAGTCTTTTGATGTTAAGAGAAACTTCTCTTTTAAGGTCTCCCTCTACAACATAATCTCTTTCAATTATTTCTCTTATTTTAGCTTCTTCGTCTTCAGTTAAGTCTTTTATTCTCTTGCTTGCGTCAATTCCTGCTTCAGCCATTATTTTCTTAGCTGAAGTTCTACCTATACCATAGATGGCTGTTAAACCAATTTCTACTACTTTGTTCTTAGGTAAATCAATTCCTGCTATACGTGCCATTTTTTAGCTCCTCCTAACCTTGTCTTTGTTTGTGTTTAGGGTTTTCACATATAACTCTAACCACACCATTTCTTCTGATTACTTTGCACTTTTCGCAAATTTTCTTTACAGATGGTCTTACTTTCATTTTGTATTTCCTCCTTAAACCACTATCTGTGTATATATATAACAAATACTAAATATATGAGTTGTACACCCTACTCATACAGCCGCTCTAGCATTTGATTATATCTAAATGTTATTTATCTCTCCACACAATTCTGCCTTTTGTAAGGTCATATGTAGAAAGCTCTAGTTTTACCTTATCTCCTGGTAAAATTTTAATATAATGCATTCTAAGTTTTCCAGATATGTGCGCCGTTACAACGTGTCCATTTTCTAGTTCAACTTTAAATATTGCATTAGGCATTGATTCTACAACTGTTCCCTCAACTTCTATAACGTCATCTTTTGCCATATTTTCCTCCTATATAATAGTTAGATACTGTTTGCACAAAACCACATAAAAGTTTGCACAAATCAACAAGTAAATTATAACGTATTTTAGGCTTGTTGTCAACGATTTTATTACAAATTTATGTGAATTTGCGCCATTTTTTTAAGCAAAAATATATAGACGCAAAATTTGCGTCTATATATTTTTACATTTTGATTAAAAAATCATTTGCGTAAAGCTATTATAGTTATCCTGAGCCTCTTTTTTTGCCTTGCTATATTTTTTATCGTCAGGAATACGTTCAATTGCTTTTTCCAACACACAAAAGGCGTCGGCCAGTATATCTACAAGCCTGTTTTCTTTTTTGCCATATCTTTCAACATATTTCCAGATAAAATCTGTCATTTCTTCCATGCTTTTAGGAACAAGCATAACTGTACACATACCGCCTACAATATCTGGTTCCAATGCAACAAAGCCGTTGTACTCTATAATGTCCATTCCATTTATTTTGTCACGCACAAAATCGCTTTTAGCTCTACATTCATCTGAATATTTGGGATTTGCTTTTATCCGGATTTCATATCCGTCTTCTAAGAAAGTTATACGTGCAACTTTAAGTTCTATTTTTTCCAACTCGCTATTTAACCATGAAAATTTCATATTTATTTCATCCTACTCTATTGTATTTTTTAATTCGCCCTTTGCACTTTCACTGCCATATTCTTCTACAAGCGAAATAAGCAATGCTCGTGCATTCTTTTTTTCCATGCCGGAAGCAATACACTTTTTTATAAAATCCTTAAATTCTTCTTTATTTGCCGGTATAAGTATCATATTCATTGTAAATGCTGATGTTTGAGAAATTGTTGCAATTTCAAATCCTTCAAATGGGGAATTTAGTACTTCTTCCCAACCCTGTGCCTTCTTTGGATCCAATTCAAGCTCTACTTCATATCCTGTGTAGCTCACATCAAACCGGCGCAGTATAATTCCTTTTTTTCTTAGGTCGGATATAATTTTTTGTTTATTCATTGCTTCTCCTTTCAGTAATTCGTTTTTAGTTAATTTTTGATTGCAATGTAGCTAATGTCTTGTTCTCATAACTTATCTCCTTTTGAAATTTCTTAAGGTTATAAAATGCTGTGTCGCTTATTATATCATCGTTATATACTTATGTCAATAAAAAGAGGCTAACCTTATGATTCGCCTCTTACACTTTTACAAAGTCAAAATTTCTGGACCTTCTTCTGTTATAACAATTGTGTTTTCATAGTAAGCAGATAACTTGCCGTCTCTTGTCGAAACCGTCCATTTATCCTTACCTACAACTATTTCTGGCGAGCCTACAACTACCATTGGTTCAATTGCAAGAGCCATGCCTACTTGAAGCCTTTCACCTCTGCCTTTTTTACCTATGTTTGGAACTCCTGGGTCCTCATGCATTTCTCTGCCAATACCATGTCCTTGATACTCTCTTAGAAGATTAAATCCTGCATTTTCTACCACTGTTTGTATTGCATTAGATATATCGCCAATTCTATTACCCTCAACCGCTTGATCTACTCCCGCAAAGAAGGCTTGTTCTGTAACTTCAACTAGCTTTTTAGCCAAAGCCGATCCTTCACCTACTATGAAGGTACGACCAGCGTCAGCATGAAATCCGCCCTTATATACGCCAACATCAACACTTACTACATCGCCTTTTTTTAGTGGTTTAGAGTTAGGTATACCGTGTATTATATCTTCATTCACACTTATACATGTAGCATGCGTATATGTTTTGCCACCTCTATATGGGCATTCCACTCCTCTAAACGATGGAATAGCCCCATGTTTAGTCATAACATTTTCTGCTACATAATCTAGGTATGCAGTTGTTACTCCTTCACGAATATTCTTTTCTATTTCTTTTAATACTTCCTTCATTATTTCTGCTGGAATTCTCATTGCTGCAATGTCTTTTTTTGACTTAATATATATCATATGCTTTTCCTTTTCTTATTTCAAATCTTTTACTAAATCTGCTATAACATCTTTTGATGTTCTGCCTATTTTATCTCCTGCTTTTTCTATTCTTAGTTTGTTTGTAGCTCTGTAATAGTCTAAAATTACTTTTTCGTTTGTATAATAAATATCTAGTCTTTGTTTTACTGCATCTTCTTTATCGTCATCTCTTTGAACAACTTCTCCACCGCATTTATCGCAAACACCCTCTGTTTTTGGTGGGTTATATTCTGTGTTATATCCTTCTTTACATCCCTTACATACACGTCTTGTTGTAATTCTTTGTATAAGTTCCTCACGGGCAACGTCTAAGTTTATAGCAAGGTTAACCTCTTTACCCAACTCATTTAACATTTCATCTAATTTTTTGCATTGTTCTTCTGTTCTAGGATATCCATCTATTAATGCACCGTTTGTCATAACATCATCTTTAGAAAGTCTATCCATTAATATTCTATTTGTTAATTCATCAGGCACCAATTTTCCCTCTAAAATATATGCATTAGCTTCCTTTCCAAGCTCTGTTCCATTTTTAATATTTTCTCTAAAAATATCTCCTGTAGATACATGCACAAGTCCTAATTCTTCAGCAAGTTTTACACCAACTGTACCTTTACCACTACCTTGTGCTCCAAGCATAACTATTATCATAAAATACCTCCTTAAATACTTACACATTATACTATAATTTAATCCTAATGTAAAGATTCTCACGCATTATATAATATAATACAGACATCTATGTAAAGCATAGATGTCTGTTCGCTTAATTTTTAGTTATAGTTTCTACTATAGTTTTGGTATTTCCGCTAGAATCTGTTACTGTTATAGTCGCCGAATAGGTCCCGTTAGTTGTTTGATTTACAAACAATTCTTTTTGAGTTCCTTCTCCAATTAAATTGCCTTCATAATACAGCTTTATATTATATGTATAAGATTTTGTTCCACCAGACGGTTTCGCCTCTACAATCATTCCTGACGAAACTCCACTGTCAGATACTCTTGTTGAAATTCCTATACTTCCGTCTAATGTAAGTGGCTCCATTTTTACTTCTACTTTACACGAAGCGGTATAGCTTCCATCTTCAGTCATTGCTGTTATAGTTGCCGTTCCAGGTCTATACGCTTTAACTTTCCCCTTTGAATCTACTGAGGCAATATTTACATCTGAACTTTGCCAAAAAACCTTTTTGTTTGTTGCATTTTCCGGAATAATTGTTGCATATAAAGTTTCAGTTTCTCCTTCATAAATAGACGTATCGGATTTATTTAAAGAAACTCCTGTAGCACCAATTATATTATTCTTTACTACCACGGTAAACGTTTTTGAATCTCCACTTATTTTGTCTCTGACGGTAATTACTGCGGTTCCCACCGAATTCCCAATGCAGCTTATCGTTACAGTTCCGTTATGATTATTGTTAATCCAACAATCAACATTATTAGTATTTGATGAGCTAACTTCTATATCATATTCTGCAAAACTTGGCGAAATCTTTACTATAGCCTCTGCAGGTTCATATTTATTTACAGAAATTTCAGATTGATTTAAAGATATTTTTCCATATATTTTCTTTTTGCTAGTATGTCTTGTAAACGAATATGTTTTACCCCCAAAAGTTATATATAATTTATTACTTGATACTCGCATATTATATTCTTCAATTAGCATATACGCCATTTCCGCAGGATTTGCCAAAAATTTATTATGAATTGCCGCGCTTTCAACCCAATAATTTTTGCCGGTTTGCTCCGATGTTACAAACGCATTGTTTTCTAGTTCTATGTGTTGTGATGTCCAACTTAGCGCCTTATGATCATACCATGGGATGACATCGCCCTTAATGTAGGCATAGTTATATCCATCCAAATACCAATAGTGTCCATCTATTCCATTTAAAAGATTTGCTGTATCTTTTGTAGCCGCGGCACTACCCACTTGATATTTTACATTTGCAATCCAAGTAAAATAATCAATTTCTTTATTTGTTACTTTATCCACTAAACATATATGTAGCTTTGTTTTACCTAACCCCGTACCAGTTGCAACACCATTTGAATCCACCTTCAAAACATTTGAATTGTCCGTTCTATAGGCAATTTTGCATTTTTCCCTATCATAACTTTGGAAACCAAAAGTGCTATCTAGTTTCATATTTTCTTTATACCCAAATTGCCATTCTGGTGTTTTGTTTCCATAATTTTTAATGTCATTTTTTATATATTCATATTCTTCCTTGCTGCCTTCTACTTTATTGTCCATATTTACTTTATCTCCGCTATTGGCTGTATTATTAGCCTGGTTATCCGGCTTATCGCTATTACTTGTTGTATTGCTGTCTGTATTATCATTATTAATAGTTGTATTATTTACATTATCTCCGTTTGTATTGCTTGCAGTTTCTTTTTTTGACCATTTTGCGTTTAGCACTATATCGTTTTCAATTTCACTTTTAAAATCATATTTTTTCTCACCTAAATACCAGCCTTTAAAAACATATCCCTTTCTTGTAGGTTCTGCCGGCTTAGTGATACTATTTCCTTCTTTAACTTTAATTGAGTCTACCTTTGTTCCTCCGTCACTATTAAAAGTAACTGTATAATTTTTTTCTTCTGCATCTTCTTGCCATTTAGCTATTAAGGTTATACTATCCTTTGGCGCCTTGCTAAAATCATATGCTTCTCCATCTAGTTGCCACTCAACAAATGTAAAGCCCTCTTTAGACGGTGTTTCCGGCTCTGTTATAACCTCCCCCGCTTCTATTTTTTGCAACTCGATTTCAGTTCCTCCTAAACTATCAAATTGTATAGTAACAATATTTTTTGAGCTATTATGTTTTGCTCCTCTCAGTGTGATATACAGCGCTGAAATAGTGACCATAGTTGCAATAATTATAACAAGTGTTGCTATTATTTTTCTTCCCTTTTTCATAATTTCACCTTCTTTGAGATTATATCACAATATAATCGTGTTATCAATTACGGCTACAAAACATTCGTATAGTAACAATATTAAAACTTTTACATAAACTATGATTGGAGGTATATTATGGATTACTTTAATTATTACACAAATTACAATAACTATTTTTATCCAAGAGAAACTACGCCTTGGATTTTGGACTTCACTAATAAAAGTTTTCAATATAATTTAAATACAGCCGTTACAATGGTAAAAAACTCAGTAGCAGATGAAACAGAAGATGCTGCCATGTATGATGCTTTAATCAATATGGCGCCAAATCAAGAGGCAAAAGATATTATAACTAGCATACGTGATGATGAAAAAATACATAATAGATTGCTTAGAGACATTTTCACAGAACTTACTGGAGTGGTTTTACAACCAAATACAAGTGTTGGAAACTATGAGAAGATAACTTACTTAGATGGTATTAAAAAGGCCCTTATGGGTGAACTAAAGGCAGTAGAAAAGTACAGAGAAATACTAGCATATATGCCAAATAAAGAACTATATAATAAAGTGTTATATATTATGACAGACGAGATGAAACATGCTATAAAATACAACTATTTAATTACATTGTATAGTGTAAAATAACTCAAATATATTAAGAGAGCTAAAGCTCTCTTAAGGGGAAAAATGTATTCATATATGTATGAATTGTAGTATTTGTACTACAACTATAGTATACAATATGATTTTGTATAAATTATTAATATTCTATGGGAAGTTGTGTGAAAAGGACTGTATACAGTCCTTTTTATAATAAAAAAGATGCTCAGGGAATAAACCTTGAACAACTTTTTAATATATTATTTATATTTACTTACTCATACAATATGATTAATCTAAGAATCCGTCATAATGTCTGCTTACCATTTGTGATTCTATAACTTTAAGAGTTTCAAGCGCAACACTTACTACGATAAGTATTGAAGTTCCACCAAAAGATATAGATATGCTTGGCATTGCAGCTTGACATATAACAGGAAGTACTGCAACTAGTGCTAGGAATACTGCTCCAGCTCCAGTAATGTTTTTAAGTACTTTGTTTATATATTCTGCTGTATTTTTACCTGCTCTAATTCCTGGAATGAATCCACCGTTTTGTTTTAATCCGTTAGACATTTCCACAGGATTCACAGTAAACATTGTGTATACAAATGTAAATCCTATAATTAATAGCATGTAAATTACTGCATATGCTACTAAGTACCAAATTGATTCTGTTGATGCCGAACAGATTTTAAGAACAACTCCCCAAAATCCTGTTGCTGCACCTTTAGTTACAAGTTGTATTATAGTAGCTGGTATCATCATAAATGACATAGCAAATATTATTGGCATAACTCCTGCCATAGCCACTTTTAGTGGTATATGAGTATTTTGCCCACCAAACATTTTTCTACCAACAACTCTTTTTGCATAGTTTACTGGTATTCTTCTTTCAGCTTGTTGTACAAATATTACTCCAGCAAGAAGTATTACAAATGCTATAACTACTGCTACAACCATTAGTATATTCCATTTACTTTGAGCTGCAAAAGCAGATAACGATGTAATTGCTCCTGGCGCTCCTGAAACGATACCCACAAAGATAATCATTGAGACACCGTTTCCAATTCCATGCTCTGTAATTTTATCTGCAAGCCACATAAGCAAAGCTGTACCTGCAGTTAAACATACTACAAATAGTATCATACCAAATATTTGGTAAATACCATATGACATGGCTGGTAATAAATATGCCTTGTAATTTAAGTATAATCCTATCGCCTCTACTACTGCAAACGCGATTGTTAATAACTTAGTATATTTACTAAGCTTTTGTTTGCCTGTTTCACCCTCTTTAGCAAGTCTTTCCAATGATGGTATAACAGTTTGCAAAAGATTTAACACGATCGATGCAGTAATGTATGGTGATATTGTCATTGCAAATATAGAAAGTCTGTTAAACGCACCACCGGAAATAATGTTAATTGTTCCTAGTATTCCTGATGCTTGACTTTGTACAGCTTCTACAAATGCAAGTTTGTTTATTCCAGGTACTGTTACAAATGTACCTATACGGAATAAAACAATAATAAATATTGTGTATAGTATTTTCTTTCTGATGTCTTTTACTGTAAACATCTTTTTTAGAGTATCAAACATACTATTTCACCTCTATCTTTCCACCTACTGCCTCTATCTTTTCTTTAGCTGCATTAGAGAATTTCTTAGCCTCTACTGTAAGCTTTTTAGTTAAATTTCCATTTCCTAAAACTTTAAGTCCAGAAAGTTCACGTCTAACTATTCCTTCATTTAATAGAAGTTCCATATTAACTACTGTTCCATTTTCAAATCTTTCAAGATCAGAAACGTTAATAGTAGCATATTCAATACTAAATACATTGTTGAATCCACGTTTTGGAATTCTTCTGTATAAAGGAGTTTGTCCTCCTTCGAATCCTCTTCTAATTTTTCCACCTGTTCTAGCTTTTTGGCCTTTGTGACCTTTTCCAGCAGTTTTTCCGTTACCGCTTCCAATTCCACGACCTACTCTATTACGGTTTTTGCCTTTAACAGCTGGTCCTAAATTATGCATTTCCATTCTAAGTTCCTCCTCTCTACACTAATTATTTTAATAATTTTTCTACTGTAATTCCTCTAGCTTCAGCCACTTGTTCAGCTGTTCTCATTTCTCTTAATGCAGCTATTGTAGCAAGTACTACGTTTCTGCTATTACGAGAACCTAATGTTTTAGCTGTAACATTCTTAACTCCTGCAAGTTCAAGAACTGGTCTTACTGCTCCACCAGCGATAACACCTGTACCTTCTGGAGCTGGCTTGATAATTACTATTGAAGAACCAAGTTTTTTAGTATATTCGTGAGGTACTGTTCCATTAACCATAGGAACTGTTATTAAGTTCTTTTTAGCTGCATCTGTAGCTTTTTTGATTGCTTCTGGAACTTCTGATGCTTTTCCTGAACCAACACCAATTCTTCCTTTTTCATCTCCAACTACTACAAGTACGCTAAATCTAAAAGTTCTTCCACCTTTAACAACTTTAGCTACACGGCCAACGTAAACTACTTTTTCTTTAAATTCTGGTTTGAATTCTTCTCTTTTTTCTTTACGTGGTCTGCTTTGTTTCTTTGTATCAGTCATTACTTATTTCCTCCTAACCTTAAAACTTAAGTCCTGCTGCTCTTGCAGCTTCTGCTAATTCTTTAACTTTTCCATGGTATAAGTAACCATTTCTATCAAATACTACTGTATCTATATTTTTTTCTATAGCGCGTTTTGCAACTAATGTTCCTACTTCTTTAGCAGCTTCTACGTTAGAAGCTTTAGTTTTTACGTCAGCATCCAAAGTTGAGGCAGAAACAAGTGTAGTACCGTTTTCATCATCTATAACTTGTGCATATATATTAGTTAAACTTTTAAATACGCAAAGTCTAGGTCTAGAAGCTGTACCTTTAACAGTAGCTCTTACTCTTTTTTGTCTTGCAAGTCTTTTTGACTCTTTGCTATCTCTACTTCTCATTTTTTATCCTCCTTACTTCTTGCCGCCGGCTTTTCCTTCTTTTCTTCTTATATGTTCATCAACATATTTGATTCCTTTGCCCTTATATGGTTCAGGTAATCTCTTTTCTCTAATTATTGCTGCAAATTGACCAACTGCTTGTTTGTCTATTCCTTTTACTATTATAGTGTTTGGATCAGGTACTTCAGTTTTTAAAGTGTCTGTATCAACAATTTCAACAGGATGAGAATATCCTAGTGTTAAAACTAGTTTATTTCCTTGTTTAGCTGCTCTGTAACCTACTCCATTTACTTCTAGTTTCTTTTCGAAACCTTCAGTTACACCAATAACCATGTTTGCTATAAGGGATCTAGTTAGTCCATGCAATGCTTTGTGATCATCACTATCTCTAGTTACAACTATGTTACCTTCTTCGACTTTAACAGCGATCTCTTTAACAACGTCCATTTCTAGAGTTCCTTTTGGTCCTTTTACTACAACATGGTTTCCATTTATAGTGCATTCAACACCAGCTGGAAGTGTTATAGCTTTATTTCCTATTCTAGACATTTTACTTTTCCTCCCTTACTACCAGATGTAAGCCATTACTTCTCCACCAACATTAAGTTTTCTTGCTACTTTATCTGTAACTATACCTTTTGATGTAGAAATAACTGCTATTCCTAGTCCATTTAATACTCTTGGTAATTCTTCTTTTTCTGCATATATTCTTAGACCTGGTTTAGATATTCTCTTTAGTCCTTGAATTACAGATTTAGAATCTTTATATTTAAGAGTTATTCTTATATTTTTTTGTGTTCCATTTTCTACTAATTCTAAGTCAGCTATAAAGCCTTCTTCTAGTAGAATTTTAGCTATTTCATTTTTAACTTTAGAATAAGGAACGTCAACTGTTGTATGTTTTTCTTTAACTGCGTTTCTTATTCTTGTTAACATGTCTGCTACAGGATCTGTTAAATTCATTTTACGTTCCTCCTTACTACCAACTAGCCTTTTTAACGCCTGGAATTTCACCTTTGTATGCTAATTCTCTAAAGCATATACGGCATATTCCATACTTTCTAATATAGGCATGTGGTCTTCCGCACAATTTACATCTGTTATAATATCTTGTGCTAAACTTAGGTGTTCTTTGTTGTTTAGCTATCATTGATTTTTTAGCCATTAAACTTTCCTCCTTAATTCTTAGCGAAAGGTAGTCCTAATAACTCTAAAAGAGCTTTAGCTTCTTCATCTGACTTAGCTGTTGTTACAAATATAACATCCATACCGCGTGCTTTATCTACCTTATCGAATTCTATTTCTGGGAATATCATTTGCTCTTTAATACCAAAAGCATAGTTTCCACGTCCATCAAAAGAGTTAGGTGAAACACCTTTGAAATCTCTTACTCTTGGAAGTGCTACGTTGAATAATCTTGTAGCAAAATCGTACATTTTTTCTCTTCTTAGAGTTACTTTGCATCCGATATTCATTCCTTCTCTTAATTTGAAGGCTGCTATAGATTTTCTAGCTTTTGTTATAAGAGGTTTTTGTCCTGTTATTGTTTCAAGATCTTTTACTGCAACGTCTAATGCTTTAGAGTTATCTTTAACATCAGAAACACCCATATTTATAACTATTTTTTCTAGTTTTGGTACTTGCATTACAGATTTGTATTTAAACTTATCCATAAGTGCTGGTACAACTTCTTTTATGTATCTTTCTTTAAGATCCATTCTTGCGTCCTCCTTACTTTATTTCAGTATTACACTTTCTGCATACTCTTATTTTCTTACCGTCAACAACTTTAACTCCAAGTTTTACACCTTTTTCACATTTTGGGCAGTAATAATTTACTTTAGAAATGTGTACTGGAGATTCAACTTTAAGTATTCCAGATTCTTGACCTTGTTTTTTAGGTTTAACGTGTTTTGTTCTAACGTTTACGCCTTGAACGATTACTTTGTTATCTGCTCTTAGTACTTTTAGTATTTTACCTTTTTTGCCTTTATCTACACCAGTGTTAACGATAACAGTATCATCAACTCTTAGCTTGATTTTAGCTTCGTTTTTAATATTCTTTACCATTGTGCTTTACCTCCTAAAGTACTTCAGGTGCTAGAGATATAATCTTCATATAATCTTTATCTCTTAGCTCTCTTGCAACTGGTCCAAAGATACGAGTTCCTTTTGGAGTCTTGTCATCTTTAATTATAACAGCTGCATTTTCATCAAATTTTATATATGATCCATCAGCACGTTTAAGTCCTGTTTTAGATCTAACAATTACTGCTTTTACAACATCGCCTTTTTCTACAACGCCACCTGGTATTGCTTGTTTTACAGAAGCTACGATTACGTCTCCGATGTTACCCCATTTTCTGTGGTGTCCACCAAGAACTCTAATACACATTAATTTTTTTGCTCCTGTGTTATCAGCGACATTAACAACTGATTGTTGTTGTATCATAGTAGTTCCTCCTTTTCATTACTTAGCTTTTTCTACTATTCTAACTAGTCTATATCTTTTATCTTTGCTTAGTGGTCTAGTTTCCATTATTTCAACTGTATCACCGATACCACAAACATTTTCTTCATCATGAGCTTTAACTTTTAATGTTTTGTTCATGATTTTGTTATAAAGTGGATGTTTAAACTTAGTGTCGATTCTTACAACAATAGTTTTATCCATTTTATTTGAAACTACTTTACCTATTTTAGTTTTTCTTGCATTTCTTTCCACTAGTTTATCCTCCTACTCTTCAGATTTTGCAGCTTCTTTTGTTTCCTTAGCTGCTTTTGTTGTTTTCTTTGCCGCTGCTTTTTTTGCAGTTGCTTTCTTAGTAGCTTCTTTAACTACAACTTCTCCACCATTTTTCTTGATAGTTAAGATTGTGTTAACTCTAGCTATATTTCTTTTAGTTTCTGTTATTTTATTCGGATTGTCTAGACCATTCATTGCATGAGAAAGTCTAAGTTTGAAAAGCTCAGATTTTAATGCTTTTAATTCTTCTGTTAAAGCTTTTTCATCCATTTTCTTGTAATCATTTAATCTATTATTCTTCACTGTCATTACCTCCTAAGCTTTCTTCCTTTGTAATTATCTTACATTTTATAGGAAGCTTTTGGATTGCCTTTTTCAAAGCTTCACGAGATGTAGCTTCGTCTAGGCCACTTATTTCAAACATTACTCTACCAGGCTTAACAACTGCTACGAAATATTCTGGGTTACCTTTACCAGAACCCATTCTTGTTTCAGCAGGTTTTTTAGTTATTGGCTTGTCTGGGAATATTGTTATCCATGATTTACCGTATTTTTTTGTATATTTAGAAATTACAACTCTGGCAGCTTCAATTTGGTTATTTGTTATAAAAGATGGCTCTTGAGCAACTATTCCATAATCTCCATGAGCTAGTTTAGTTCCTCTTGTAGCATTTCCTCTTATTCTACCTTTTTGCATTTTTCTAAATTTTGTTCTTTTAGGTACTAACATTATTTGTTACCCCCTTTTGCTTCTTTTCTTTGAGGCAAAACATCACCTTTGTATATCCAAACTTTAACACCTATAATACCATATGTAGTTAATGCTTCTGCAAAACCATAATCTATATCTGCTCTTAAAGTTTGTAGAGGTATAGTTCCTTCGCTATAGTGCTCTGCTCTTGCAATTTCAGCTCCACCAAGACGTCCAGACACTTGTGTCTTTATACCTTTAGCTCCAGCTTTCATTGTTTTTGACATTGCTTGTTTCATTGCTTTTCTGAAAGATATTCTTCTTTCTAGTTGATTTGCAATAGATTCAGCAACAAGCATTGCATCCATATCTATATTCTTAACTTCTTCAATATTTAAAGATACAGTTTTACCTGTCATTTTTTCTAATTTCTTTTTAAGTTCTTCTATAGCAGAACCACCTTTACCTATTATCATACCAGGTTTAGCAGTTGCTACATTTACTTTTACGTCTGTTCCTTTTCTTTCTATGTTAATAGAAGAAATTCCAGCAGATTTTAAAGTGTTTTTAAGATATTTACGAATTTTGTTATCTTCTGCTAGGTAATCAGCAAAGTTTTGTTTGTTTGCATACCATTTAGAAGACCAGTCTTTTATTATGCCTACTCTCAAACCATGTGGACTTACTTTTTGACCCATCGTGCTTCCTCCTATTCTACTTCTTTTAGAACTATTCTTATATGACTAGTTCTTTTTCTTATTCTATACGCTCTACCTTGAGCTCTTGGACTTATTCTTTTCATTGTTGGCCCTTGATTTGCAATAGCTTCTGCAACTACTAATTTGCTTTCATTCATTGAATGATTGTTTGTTGCGTTAGCCATAGCAGATTTAAGGATTTTAGAAACTATAGGGCTAGCTGCTTTATTTGTATATTTAAGTATTGCTAGCGCTTCATGAGCATCTTTTCCTTTTATTAGGTCCAAAACAATTTTAGCTTTTCTTGCACTTATTCTTGCAAATTTTAATTCAGCTCTTGCTTCCATTTCTTGTTTCCTCCTAATTTACTAATTTACTTTGCTCTTTTTGTCTCCTGCATGACCTCTGAAAAGTCTTGTTGGAGCGAATTCGCCTAATTTGTGTCCTACCATTTCCTCTGTTACATATACAGGTACATGTTTTCTTCCATCATGAACCGCAATTGTATGACCTATCATTTGAGGATATATAGTAGATGATCTTGACCATGTCTTAAGTGCTACTTTTTCGTCATTTTCGTTCATTTTTTCGATTCTAGCTAAAAGTTTAGCATCTACATAAGGTCCTTTTTTTAGTGATCTTGACATAGTGTGTTACCTCCTACTTTCTATTTCTTCTCTTAACTATGAACTTATCTGTTCTATGGTTTTTCTTACGAGTCTTGTAACCTAAAGCTGGTTTACCCCAAGGAGTCATAGGTCCTGCGTGTCCAACTGGAGCTCTACCTTCACCACCACCGTGTGGGTGATCGTTAGGGTTCATTACAGATCCTCTTACTGTTGGTCTTATACCCATATGTCTTGTTCTTCCTGCTTTACCATAAGATACGTTTTCATGATCTGAATTTCCAACTACACCGATTGTAGCAAAGCAATCAACTGGTATAAGTCTCATTTCTCCAGATGGCATTCTAACGTGTGCATATTTTCCTTCTTTAGCCATAAGTTGTGCAGCAGCTCCTGCTGTTCTAACTAATTGACCACCTTTACCTTTGTGAAGTTCTATATTGTGTATTTCTGTACCTACAGGAATTGCACTAATTGGCATGCTGTTTCCTGGTTTTATATCTGCTGTTTCAGAAGATATAACTTTCATACCATCAGTTAATCCTTTTGGTGCTAGTATGTAAGATTTTGTTCCATCTTCATATTCTATTAAAGCTATATTTGCACTTCTGTTTGGATCATATTCGATACCAATAACTGTAGCAAACATATCCATTTTATTTCTTTTGAAATCTATTATTCTATATTTTCTTCTTTGTCCGCCACCGTGGTGTCTAACAGTTATCTTACCAGTATTGTTTCTTCCAGCATTCTTTTTAAGTGTTGTAAGAAGTGTTTTTTCTGGAGATTTTTTAGTTATTTCTTCGTTTGTAAGAACTGTCATATTTCTTCTAGACGGAGTTGTTGGTCTAAATGTTTTTATTCCCATATTAGTTTCCTCCCTCGTTTGCGAATGCTGAACTTATTTCAGTAATTTCTGTGTTGTATTTTTTAGCAATCTTTGTTTCTTTTCCACCTTTTGCTAGATATTTTTCATCCTTAGGATTTGTATCTATTGTAACAATTGCTTTTTTCCAAGCAGCTGTTTTACCTTGGTGTACTCCAACTCTTTTTGACTTACCGTCATATCTTAAAGTGTTTACTTTTAATACTTTAACATTAAATAGTGTTTCAACTGCATTTTTTATATCTATTTTAGTTGCATCTATTTTTGTTTGGAAAGTGTATTTTCCATTTGCCATTTCCATATAACTTTTTTCAGTTATTATAGGCTTGATTATAACATCTTCTGCGTATAACATTAAGCGTACACCTCCTCTAAAGTTTTAACTGCATTTACATCTAATACTAAAGTTTCAAATCTTAATAAATCATAAATGTTGATTGTATTAACTGTTATTGTTTTAGTATTTTCAATATTTCTTGCAGATGCTTGAACGTTTAGGTTCTTTTCATTTAAAACAACTAAAGCTTTATTTGCTTTAAGGTTATTTAATACTTTAACCATTTCTTTTGTTTTAATTTCGCTAAGTTCAATTTTGTCTACTACAACAAGTTTGTTTTCTGCAAGTTTTGTTGTAAGAACAGATTTTATTGCTAGTGCTCTTACTTTTTTAGGTAGTTTGAATCTATAATCTCTAGGTTTTGGTCCTAAAGCAATACCACCTTTAATCCATTGTGGTGCTCTGATTGAACCTTGTCTTGCTCTACCAGTTCCTTTTTGTCTCCATGGTTTTATACCACCACCACGAACTTCTGCACGAGTTTTTGTAGATTGTGTTCCTTGTCTTTGATTAGCTAAGAAGTTTACTAATGCTTGGTGCACTACTACTTCGTTAACCTCTACTCCAAAAACAGCTTCATTTAACTCAATGTCAGATACTTTCTTTCCTGTTATATCTAATACGTCTGTTTTAAGCATTTTTTATTTCTCCTTTCCTAAGCTTTTACACTCTTAGTAATATTTAGAGTTGCTCCCTTAGCTCCAGGTACAGAACCTTTAACTAATACCGCATTTTTGTCTATATCTACTCTTACTACTTCAAGGTTTATTGCTGTACGATTTACATGTCCCATGTGTCCAGCAAGTTTTTTGTTCTTGAATACTCTACCTGGGTTAGTACCAGCACTCATTGAACCTGGTCTTCTATGATAGTTAGAACCGTGAGTAGTTGGTCCTCTATGTAATCCAAATCTATGAATTACACCTTGGAATCCTTTACCTTTAGATATACCGTGTACATCCACATGGTCTCCAGCTTCTAAACACTCTAAAGTAATTTCAGTTCCTATTTCGTATTCGTCTGGATTTTCTACTTTAATTTCTTTTATGTATTTTTTAACAGGTACCCCTGCTTTTGCAAATACTCCTTTTTGAGGTTTGTTTGCTCTGTTTTCTTTGATGTCACCGAAACCAACAACTATTGCATTGTAGCCTTCTTTGTCTTGAGTCTTTTTACCAACAACTACAAGCTTGTATGCTTCGATAACTGTTACTGGTACAACTGTTCCGTCTTCATTAAAGATTTGAGTCATACCTAACTTTTTACCATAAAGTTCTTTCATTTTTGTTTTTCCTCCCTTTAAAATTTACTAAACTTTTAAGTTTAACTTAACTGTCATATTCAGTATAGGGTATGCACTTGCCTTAAGGATTTAAGGATTGCTACTAAATATTATTAAAGTTTAACTTCGATTTCAACACCAGCTGGCATATCTATTGCCATAAGCGCATCAACTGTTGCTTGGTTTGGTGCCTTAACATCGATAACTCTCTTGTGTGTTCTTATTTCAAATTGTTCTCTAGAATCTTTGTGTTTGTGTGGTGAACGAAGAATAGTTACGATTTCTTTTCTAGTTGGTAATGGTACAGGTCCTGATACCTCAGCTCCTGAATTTCTAGCTACTTCAACTAGTTTAAGTGCAGTTTGTTCTAGCACTACGTGATCATAAGCTTTTAATCTTATTCTCATTTTTGATACATTTGTTTTTGCCATATTTTTCACTCCTTTACTAAAATTTCAAGGACTAACAAGTTTTACACTACCCCGCGTGTTTCAAATTTGTGATATAATATAAAGCCAAATTAATATTTGGCAAATACAAATTCAATACTTGCCGCCCGATTTAAAATCAGACATGCTCCATGGAAGTTCCCTATGTCTTAGCATAGCCATCTACCACTTCAACGCAAATCAACACAGATATTGTAACACACAAATATATGAAAAGCAAGTGCTTTTTGAAATATTTTGCAATATTTTTGAAATATTTTATGTTTAATTAGGAATACTCATCATTATATAGAATTATCAATATAATATAATATATACAAATAAATCGCTTTTAAGCACAAAGCTCCAAAACGATTTATCTGTTTTTAATTTACTATATTCCATCCGTTTGTTGACGAACCACTTAAATTGACATTTTCATCAAGCTCTACAATAACACGTACGCCACGTTCCCAATCTGCACTCCAGCCGCTTGCATTAAATACAGTTAATATGCTAGTACTAACATAAGCTACATTAGGCTCGCTCGGAAAACTAATTCCTCTAAAGCCATACTCCGGTCCCCAATAACTATCAACAATTTTATCTGCTAGCCAAAAATCCTCAGTATGTTCAAACATGGCATTATATGCTTTTTCATTTTTGACTTTTAAATTTCTTATTCCATCCGAACCATTAGCTAACTCATAACCAATATTTTCTATTTTAGCAGCCACTCCATCCGATTGTATAAGTATCCTCTTGCTGTCCGTAGCAGATTGATCTTTTTTAGCTGTACGCCATGCAGTTCCATCATACCATGTAAAACTCGCAAAGTCAGTTATTTCAATGTTTCTAGTATCAGACAAATTTCCACTCTCCCCACTTGTAGAGATGTAATATGGAAAATTATCCGAGTCCCAATAATATTTTATTATTTGCCCAGCAGCAAATAAAGGATCATCATTAAAGCTAATACCTACTAATTCATCACCAACTAACCTCGCAACATCTTTCATTGCAACACATTTTGCCCCATTTGCACCATTGCCCGTTCCATAAGGAGCACATACATCATTTAAATATTTTATTCCATTTACATACGCATCTTGAGAAACTTTCGAATCCGTTTCAGAGCCAAGTGTCTTAGTTGTCACATTTGTAGCTGAAACTATTAAAATTTTGCCATTCTCTGCGCCTAACACTTTCCATTCTCCAAAATACAACTCACTTCCGTTTGTTCCAGCTTTGTCTATATAGTTTATCTTATCTCCTATCTCTAGTTTTATATTGCCTTTTTCAACGGTTAACTTATCCGTCTGCGTCCATACAGAATACTTTTGAACTTCTTCGTCAGTTTCAGGTTGATCTTGTTCACCCGTATCACTTTCCGTCTCCTTTAGCGATACTTGTACCCATTCTGTTGTTACTTTAATATCATACTTAGATATGTCTATATTGCTTTCTTCCAAGCCATCAATTACAGCTTGTTCTAATTCTTCTTGTGTTTGTTTATTCTCTGCAAACGCTTCAGTCCACTTTAAAATTGCCAATTTTTTTACATTGGATAAGTCTGTTAATTTTACAGCATCACTTGCTTTTGTTATCAATCCATTATTACTCAATGTCAATATTATTGAACCTGCTAAAATTATCATTATTATTATTGTTATCACTAGTACTATTAGTGATACACCTTTTCTATTTCTCATACTTTTACATTATCCTTTCATTATATTATTCATCTTAGCATCACTATTATAGTATAAAACAACACAAGCGACTTTACAAGCAATATAAACACTTTTATTTTTTTGTAACAATTTTGTAACCTATTTTTAATTTAGATGTTATTGACATTTTTTGTCTATAATAGTAGTATTGTGTTGTACCAAGATGTATAAACTTTATTATGCGCATAAATAAAAGTCTTGTATGTAGAGCCTACCCTATTCTATATACAAACCTCTTGGATTGGTCGGACAGTTAAAATCACAGTTGGTTTTACCGACAAGTATGTCTTATACAGAAAACATACTAAAGAAAAAAGCGAGTACCAAGTACTCGCTTAATTTTTATGCTTCAAAATGGTTGTCCTTTATAAAATAGTAATCACTATTTGGATACTTGACTTTGTCTACCATTCCGAAACGTTTGCAGTTTTCGATGCGGCTATCAAAGAATGCAATAGGTTCTCCCCAATCGCGACTCTTTTTAGCATCTGCATATATGCACACATCTTCTGTTTTTTCTACTTCTTCGATCTTCTTTTCGTCTGCCACATATTTATACTGACTATCTTTATTTATATAAAGCTCGCCAATACTATGTTCTTTATAGTAAATAATATATTTTATCATTTCTTCTCCTTTCACATAGTTAGTGTAAGTCTGTTTTGTTACAAACGCACTACTATTATAGCACCGTTTTATTCTTATGTCAACTCTTCTGCGCTAATTTCTTTTTTATAATTATATTCTATATCTAATCCAAGCTCATAAGCTATTGCATTTTTTCTATCCTCAAAGCATGCAATCGCCATATTTTTAACAGCATCAGGTATGTTACATTTTTTTGTTTGTTCTACTTCTTCTATTGCTTTTTTAATATCCATACAGCTTAATGTTTCTTCTAAATATGCATACGCTCTTCTATCCTCTATCAAAAAGTCAAGCGTTGTTTTCCATATTTCTTCACTTTCAGTGGCATAGCTTTCTCCCACCTGTAGTTGAAGCTGTTCTAATAGTGTCAAGCCTATAGCGTTTTGTTCCTTATCTTCTTTTTCCGGAATAACACACATTTTAGGTTCTTGCATGTCAGTTATATTAGCAGTCATAACCATACTATCCGAAATTCCGTTTATCATTTCATCATCGTCATATAATACTAAAGCATCTTCTGTATCATACATTGCAGCAATGCGTATATCTGGTTTGCCAGTCTTAGCGTCTTTACTTATAATACAAGATACATTTTCCGTATGCCTATCTGTTTCCATTACATATATGTCATATAACAGTTGTTTTCTTAGTTGCAACATGCACAAGTCGATATCATTTTCATCATATCCATCTAGTCTTAATTTTTCTTCTAACTTATTAAACACAAAAATTATATCTACTTTGTCTACATATTCTGGATTTGTTGGTCCGTGCCCTATCAATTCGTTTATGGAGATCATTTCTTCTCCGTTTTTTCGAATGTCTTTAGTAATTACGCCTATCTCGCCCTTATGCTCCGCAAAATCATATTGAGCCGGTTCAATTCCTGCTTGCTTTGCAAGTTCACAACATATTAATTCAGAATACTGAGAATATTTACGATTGTTCGCATTAGCTTTGAACATAACTCTACCGTCTTTTATGTCGAACCAATTTTTATCTCTTTCTTCATTTCCCCTTACTTCTCTTTCAAGTTCAACCCCATCTGTAATAATCTCATCTAAATTTATATAGCCATTACTTTTTCTGTGTTTACCAAATTCTTCAAAAGTTAATTCTATCACTTTAATCACCTACTGATGATTGTATCATTTATGCTTTATTTTGTAAATAGAAAAGAGAATGCTCTACGCATTCTCTTTTCTCAGACTGTAGACAAACCACGTACTTTTTAGTGCGTGGTTTGTTATTAACTAATAATTTTTGTATTAAAATTAAATTTTTATATAAATTTATATAGAATGAGCAAACAATTGTGGAAAAACAAGGGTCTCCTTGCTTCTTTT
>JAZUNZ010000017.1:0-28716 GCA_045604405.1 Clostridia bacterium | reverse complement strand
TACCAAGACCCGTTTAACGGGTAGCGGGTAGTCCAAAGGACGCGCGTGTCGGAATAGCTAAACGCCTTGAGGCGTTGCTAATAACAAGCCTTATAGGCGCATAGTAAAATGCCCCCAGCTAAGCTGGGGGATTATTTACTAGCATCATATAGTCTATATTATCTATGCTTACCACTTTAACTGTTCTTTAATCTCATTTTCAAATCTAGCTACAACTTCGCCTACAGTTAAAGTACCTACTTTTTCTCCACCACGAGCAGTTAGTGCAAGTGTACCATCATTCATTTCATTATCTCCAATTACCGCAAAGTATGGAACTTTTTCAAGTCTTGCATTTCTAATTTTGTATCCAATCTTTTCGTTTGAATTATCTACTTCTACTCTGTAGCCTGCAAGTTCTAGTTTTTGTTTAATCTCATTTGCGTAATCTATATGAGCATCTGCTATTGTTAATATCTTAATTTGAGTTGGTGCAATCCAAAGTGGTAATGCGCCTGCATATTTTTCAATTAATAATGCTAAAGTTCTTTCATAGCATCCAATTGAAGTTCTATGGATGATATATGGGTTCTTCTTAGTACCGTCACTATCAACGTATTCCATGCCAAATTTTTCAGATAGCATTTGGTCAATTTGAATAGTAATTAAAGTATCTTCTTTACCAAATACGTTCTTTATTTGTATATCTAGTTTTGGACCATAGAATGCAGCTTCACCTATTCCTTCTTTGTATTCAAGGCCTAAGTTGTCTAGTATTTTCTTCATTATACCTTGAGCCTCATCCCATTGCTCCTCAGTTCCTATATATTTTTCTCTATTTTCTGGATCCCATTTAGAGAATCTATATGATACATCTTCGTAAAGGCCTAAACATTTTAACATATATATTGCCAGTTCCAAACAATGTTTAAATTCTCCTTCTAGCTGCTCTGGAGTACACATTAAGTGGCCTTCAGATATTGTAAATTGTCTTACACGAATAAGTCCATGCATCTCTCCAGAAGCTTCATTTCTAAACAATGTAGAAGTTTCATTTAGACGCATTGGAAGGTCTCTGTAACTTCTTCCTCTATTTAAGAATACTTGGTATTGGAAAGGACAAGTCATAGGTCTAAGTGCAAACACCTCATCGTCTTTCTCCTCATCTCCTAATACAAACATTCCATCTTTGTAATGATCCCAGTGTCCAGATATTTTATATAGATCAGATTTAGCCATAAATGGAGTTTTAGTTAATTGCCATCCAAGTCTAGCTTCTGTATCTTCAACAAATCTTTGTAATAATTGAATAGTTTTAGCGCCTTTTGGAAGCAATATTGGTAAACCTTGACCAATATAATCTACAGTTGTAAAGAATTCCATTTCTCTTCCTAATTTATTATGATCTCTATTTTTTGCATCTTCGAGTTTTGCTAGATGTTCCTCTATTTCTTGTTCAGTTTTAAAACAAGTTCCATATATTCTAGTTAACATCTTGTTTTTTTCTGAGCCTCTCCAATATGCTCCAGTTACAGATATAAGTTTCACAGCACCAATATCTTTAATGTTTAATACGTGAGGTCCTCTACACATATCTACAAAAGACCCGTTATCATAAAAAGATATTTTTTCCCCCTCTGGTAGTTCTTGAATTAATTCCAACTTATATGGTTCGTCTTTCATTTTCTCAATTGCTTCTTCTTTAGACAATACATAAGTTTTCATTTCTGAATTTTTAGCTATTATGTTTTTCATAATGTTTTCTATTTTTCTTAACCCTTCATTTGTGATTTCTATATTGTCAAAATCATAGTAGAATCCCGAATCTGTTGAAGGTCCAATTGCTAATTTTGCATTAGGATATACCCTTTTTATTGCTTCCGCTAATACATGCGATGCGGTATGTCTAGCTATAGCAATATTTTCACTATATTCTACTTCATTTATGCTTCCATCATTATTAATTATTTTTATCATAAAATTTACCTCCTTTAATTAACATTCCGTTAAGCATAATAAAATGCACTCCTATAGGCATTTTACCTATAGGGGTGCAAAATATATATTACACGGTTCCACCCTATATTTAACTCAACTATTAGATTTAAGTCGTAAATCTTAACGGTAGCTTTCGCTACAAGCTCCGGGGTAGTCTTCAAAAAGTCAACCTTCAAGAACAGCTTCCAGCCACGACCGTTCCTCTCTTTTGCGTACGACAATTCTACTCGTCCCATCAACACTTACAAATAAATTATACTATATTTTATAAAAAAGTTAAATAGTTTTGTCTAATTTTTCTTTTATTTCTAATATTTTTTCTTTACTGGCTCCTGTAATATCTGATATTATGTCAATATCCATGTTCCTTCTTAACATGTTAACTATATGTTTTTTTATAGCCTCTTGTTCTCCTTGTTCCACGCCTTGTTCCACGCCTTGTTTTATACCTTGTTTAACTCCCTGTTCTATTCCTTGTTGTATCCCTTGTTGTCTTCCTTGTTCTATTCCTTGTTGGATTCCTTGTTGGATTCCTTCATTTAAACCTTTATTAAATGTATTGTATTTTACACTTGCCATATCCATTAAAAAGCGTTCTTTTCCTGCTTCAGTATATTTCTCTGCCTCTTTTGCGACCAATCTGTCGAATTCGTCCATAGCCTTTGATATGCTTTCATTAAAATCTTTTGCCATGTTCATCCACTCCTTATTCTGATCGTCTATAAACGCTAACCATTGGTTTAGCTTCTCTCTCATGTCTGGATTTGACTTCCTAAATTTCGGTAACTCTATGTAATGAAATCTTAGTTCATTTATTATTACTTCTCTTCTATTTAGCTCATCCACTATTACCGTACTTGTTTTATAATGCTCACCTTTTAGAAAATTAAAATCCGTTATATATACTATCTCTACCGGCTTTAATTCATCATATGCTTCTCCTCGCTGTAATTGCTCGGATATGAGTTTTCCTGCATAGTATACTGTCCTTTTTATATGATTTACTTCATCCCAGCGTTGCATTTCTACATCTATCTTACTTCCGTCTCTTAATGTTACTTCTATATCTAGCATTCCATATTTATTAGCTTCTTCTTCCCTTTGTAACATTTTCTCCATTTGAACTTTTGCAGATACTACTTCTCTTCCTATTATTGCTGAAATAAAATCACATAAAATATCTTCATTTCCTTTGCTTGTAAATAGCTTCTTAAATAAATAGTCATTTTTGGGAGACAAACCGCTTGTGTTTATATTCAATCTTACAACCTCCATTTTAACATAAATTTAGAAGCGCTTCAATATTTTATTTTGTTTTTCCTAGGATTTTTTTGATTTTAGTTTAATTTGATTTGATTTAACTTTATATTTAAAAAAATTTGATTTTAATTCTTAGATAAAATAACTAAACTTTGTCGACAAAAGCCACACACTAATTGTGTGTGGCCATATTATACAATGCTATGTTTTTTGTTCGCAAGCGATTTTATTAAAGTTTTTATTCCAAACCGTAAATCCTTACTCCTTCTAGCAAACTATTCATCGAATTATTCGACAAAATTAAATTTCCACTGTCGACCTTAATACCTCATAAAACTTATTGTTTTCTCTTATCTCTAATACACTATATGACATATCATTTCCTGTTGTTTCTTGTAGCACTATCTCTGGTTTAGAACTACTATTTAAATCCATAACAAATTGTAATGAATATATAGGCCATCTATCTGAATTACTTGTATCTCTTACATATGCATATTTTACAAGATGTGCCTCATTATTAGTTACATATACTACCGCGCTATATGCCCCAAGCAAATTTGCGCGTTCACTTGTAGCGCATATTATTTTATCTGATACTTGATTTATATTAGTTCCATATACTTCTAAAACCTTTACAGAACCATTTATTAGCTTATATGAACCTATAGCCTCTTTAACATGCTTTTCATCTTCCTTAGTAGCCTCAAGCTTAGTCATTCCAGGAAACAACTTTGTATTATCTGTCGCACTTACAGCAAGATAATTATCTAGATTGCCTTCTTTTGCAATTGTTGTATATATGACTGAGTTACTGTATTTTCTTATGCTTGCAGTTTTATACGTTCCATATTGTGAATTTGTGCCTAATACATCAACCTCAATTTGTTGTACTGAACTGTTGGCTTCATAGAATTTCTCAGCAGAAACCCATTTGTTGCCACTGTTTGCTCCAAGTACAATGCCATTTACTATTATAACATTAGAATTTGCCGCATCAGATATAGTAGCGTTTTTTGCACTATTATCTGTATAGCCAATATTTATGTAATTACCGCTTAATGTATACCATAAAAATAATAAACACGATATTATAATGAGTACAAATACTATTATTAGTATAGGAAGAACTATTCTTCTATTATTATTTTTCACTTTTGTTTTCCTCCTTCATCTATAGAAAAAATACAACCACAGTACTTTTGTCTATACAATCCCAAATCACGGGCTCTGTGTTGCCCATCCCAAAACATTGGTCTAAAATCTTTGTACATAAACTTAACGCTATACTTTTTACTTAAGTCTTCACATACACGACATATTATATCATGTTTTTGATATGGACTAATTAAAAGCGTCGTAGTAACTGCAGTATAGCCATTATTCTTAGCATATTCAAATACCTTTTCAAGACGAGATATGTAACAATACTTGCATCTTATCTCGAAACCATTTTCTTTATGATTTACAGCTTTTTTTGTCCAATCTAAAAGATTATATTCATCTAAAAAAATACCCTCTTTATTTTTCATTCCTAAGAACTCTTTTAATGTTTCTTTTCTTTTTTCATACTCTGCTTTTGGATGTATGTTTATATTATACCAGATAACATCCATATCCTCTAAAGATTCTAAATTATATTCTTCATAATTTTTTTCTATATCTTCATATACTGCAACTAAACATGGTGCACAACACGCGTGTACTAATAATTTATCCTTCATACTTTACTCCCATGTGTTCATACGCAAGACGCGTAAGCGTTCTTCCTCTTGGCGTTCTGTTTATAAAGCCAATTTGCATAAGGTATGGCTCATAAACATCTTCTATAGTATCTTTATCTTCACCTATAGCTGCTGCAAGAGCTTCCAAACCTACTGCACGTCCACTAAATTTTGTTATCATTGTATCTAATAGTTTTCTATCTATTTCATCCAAACCATATTCATCTATTTCGAGCTTGTCTAATGTCTCTTTTGTAATTTCATAGTCTATATGATCTTTATCTTGTACTTCAGCAAAGTCTCTAACTCTTTTTAAAAGTCTATTGGCAATTCTAGGCGTTCCTCTACTTCTAGAGCCAATTTCTTCTGCAGCTTCTTTAGAAATTGGTATCTCTAAAATATTTGCACTTCTTGTAACTATGGTTGCAAGTTCTTCAACAGAATATAAATTTAGTCTATGTATTATTCCAAATCTATCTCTTAATGGTCCTGAAAGCGAGCCCGCCTTTGTCGTAGCACCTACTAATGTAAATTTTGGCAGGTCAATTCGTATACTCCTTGCTGATGGACCTTTCCCTATCATTATATCTAAGTTATAATCTTCCAAAGCGGGATATAATACTTCCTCAACACTTTTCTTTAACCTATGTATCTCATCTATGAATAACAAATCATTCTCTTCAAGATTAGTAAGGATAGCCGCTAAATCTCCCGGCTTTTCAATAGCTGGTCCTGATGTTATCTTTATGCTCACACCCAATTCTGATGCTATTATATTTGCAAGAGTAGTCTTTCCAAGTCCTGGCGGTCCATATAACAAAACGTGGTCTAAGGCTTCTTTTCTTTTTAGCGCAGCCTTTATATATATTTTCATATTTTCTTTTACTTTTTCTTGCCCTATGTACTCTTCAAAATTATGCGGTCTAAGTGATACCTCTATTTTTGAATCTTCTTCTATATCATATTCAGGCATTATTACTCTATCTTCTGTCATAACTACCTCTTTTCTTAGGAAATTATATCAACATAGAAGATAAATTGCAAGTTAATAGTTACACAAATGGAAAAAGAGTGGATTTTAATCCACTCTTTTTAGTTGCTTATTGCTGTTTACTTTTTTATTGATAAGTCTATTTAATAGCAGTACTTCAGAAATCATCCACAAAGGGAGAAGAACTGACGGCAATATAAGGTTCATCGAAAGGTTCATGGTTATAATTCCGATGATCGCCTTAAGACAGACTGCTGTCATAGCCCCAGACACACACATTAGTCTTAAAGTTGAAATGTTTATCCGTATATTTATAGGCTTCTTCCTACAAAATATAAGTTCAAACCCCATCAAAATAAGAGCCAAGCACCCAAACAAAACAGCTATAACGTTTAACATTTTTTAATCCTCCGTTTTAATAATAATTATTAATAAAATAACGCATTCGCATACATATATATTAACATAATTTCGGCGATTTGTCAATAGATATATACACTCTATCACTCTATATAGTTATTTAAAATTAATGTAACAATTTTCTAAATTTTTCATACTATGTAATATATACAATCAAATGTATTTGAGTGTATATGAAAGGAGTTCGCATGTGGGGTACTAACAATAACAATGGCAACAATTCATTTATTTGGCTTATTCTACTTATACTAATCTTCTTTACTCAAGGTTCATCAACTTCAATTAGCCAAGCAAATTATTTTAAGCTTACAGACAATATTAATAATACTAACAATTTGCTTAATGGCTTCTTTAATTAATTAAAAGGAGGAATTTAAAATGATAGATGAAAGATGTGGATGCGGTTGTGGAAACTGTGGTGGAAACTGCGGAGGAAATTTCGGCGGAGGTTTCGGTGGCGGAAACTGTTGCTGCATATGGATAATCCTTATAATTGTTATTTTAGTATGCTGCTGCGGATGCTAGTTTAACATATAATACCCTTACAATACTTAACCCAGGGAAAACCCTGGGTTACATATTATTTATTGTTATTTTAACTTGTTTTAGAATTTACATTTTATTTTCGCTACCAAGTACGTGTATAATCTTATGTTTTACCATTTCCTTTACTGCTAAACGACCTTTTCCAAGATAAGTTCTAGGGTCAAAAACTTCTGGCATTTCACAAAAACATTCTCTAATATTTGCTGTCATTGCAAGACGGATGTCTGAGTCTATATTTATCTTACATACTCCATAGTGGCTTGCTTCTTTTAATAATTCTTCTGGCACTCCCTTTGCACCTGGGATATTTCCACCATATTTATTACACATATATACAAATTCTTCAGGTACTGATGAAGCACCATGAAGTACTAATGGAAAACCTGGTAATCTTTCTGTTATTTCCTTTAATATATCTATTCTAAGTTTAGGTTCTCCTTTAAATTTATATGCGCCATGACTAGTTCCTATTGCTATGGCTAAGGAGTCGCATCCTGTAAGCTCGACGAATTTAACTGCCTCATCTGGTGATGTATACATAGCATCGCTTTCAGCTACATTAACATCATCTTCTATTCCTGCAAGTTTACCTAGTTCTGCTTCAACCACTACTCCTCTTGGATGTGCATATTCTACCACTTTACGAGTTAGTTCAACATTCTCTTCAAATGAATATTTTGAACCATCTATCATAACAGACGTAAAGCCAGAGTCAATACAATCTTTACATAGTTCAAATGTGTCTCCATGATCTAAATGAAGTACTACGTCTATATCCTTACCCTTAGTTTTAGCATCTTCTATTCCTGCTTCTACAAGCTTTTTAAGATATATTGGATTTGCATATTTTCTTGCTCCACTAGATACTTGAAGTATTACTGGCGAATTAGTTTCACAAGCCGCCTCCATTATTCCTTGAATTATCTCCATATTATTTACGTTAAATGCTCCTATTGCATAGCCACCCTCATACGCTTTTTTAAACATGTCTTTTGTTGTTGTAAGTCCCATACATTTACCTCCAAATTTACTTATATACTACTACATACCCATTTTATTTTCAATAATATTCTTTCTTTTTTAGTTATATTTTCATATTTTATTATAATTTGTTTACATTAAATTATGTATATATAATAAAGGAAAATAATATAATTAGATGTATGGAGGTAATGAACGTGCGGTATTTGTGGATATATAAATAAAGAAAATATAACTGAAGATAAATTAATTTTTGATATGGCATCTAGCCTAACTGATAGTATACCAGACACAATAGGTACATATATAAACAAAAAAATTGCGCTAGGTCATACAAAACTTAATTTAAAATGTGGCGTGCAACCAATAACTCGCGTAATAGAGGGTAAATCTTATACAATTGTATATAACGGCGATTTGTATAATGCAAAAGATATTAAAGAAGATTTAATGCGCAAAGGTTATGAATTTTTTACAACAAGCGATGCAGAAATAGTTCTTCTTTCATATATAGAATATGGCACAAATTCTTTAAGCATGCTTAATGGAATATTTGCTTATGCAATTTATGATGAATCAAAAAATGTTATTACGCTTGCTAGAGATAGACTAGGAATAAAACCACTGTTTTACACAAATAATACTTCTTTTATTTTTGCATCGGAAATAAAGGCACTTCTAATGCATCCAGAAGTGTCTGCAAAAGTAGGTAAAGATGAAATTTGTGAAATATTTGCTCTAGGACCTGCACACACACCCGGAAAAACATTTTTTAAAGATATTTATGAAATATTGCCGGGACATTATGGAATATATGACGGAAGTGTTCTTAAGACATATAAATATTGGGACTTAGAAACTAAGGAAGTTACTGACACAATAGATGAAAGTGTTGCTAAAGTAAAAGAGCTTGTTACTGACTCTCTAAAGAGGCAATTAATCTCTGATAAACCCATATGTTCTATGTTATCTGGTGGTCTAGATTCTAGTGTACTTGCCTATCTTGCATCAAAAGAGATTCGTGATTTGGCAACTTTTTCTATAGACTTTGAAGGTAATGAAACCCACTTCACAGGATCAGATTACCAACCAACAAGAGACAGCGATTTTGTAGCAATAATGAAAGATTTAATTAAATCTAAACACACTAATCTATATTTTTCTACAGAAGAAATATTTAAAAACTTAAAAGATGCCATGATTGCTCGTGATATGCCTGGCATGGCTGATGTAGATTCTTCACTTCTTGTATTTTGCAAAAAGATAAAAGCTTGTGGATATAACGTGGCAATATCTGGCGAATGTTCTGATGAAATAATGGGAGGCTATCCTTGGTATTATAAAGAGCATTTAATTGATTCTGTAAACTTCCCGTGGTCCCGTTCAATAGATACCAGAAAGAATATTATAAATGAAAAGCTAGTCTCTCCTGGATACTTAGAAAAATATATAGATAATGCTTTTAAAGAAACGTCTAGTAATGTGGTATATAACAGCGATGACGAACATGAAAATACGTTTAGAAGAACCTGCTACAACACAATTAAATGGTTTATGAATACACTTGTAGAGCGAACAGATAGGATGTCTATATTGTCCGGACTTGAAGTTAGAGTTCCGTTTGCAGATTACAGAATATTTGAATATGTGTATAATGTAAGTAGAAAACACAAGCTTGGCCTTATAGATGGAAATGACACTCCTATAGAAAAATATCTCCTTAGAAAAGCGTTCGAAAATGAACTTCCTTATGATGTTGTATATAGAAAGAAATCTCCTTTCCCTAAAACATATGATCCTAATTATACAAAACTTTTAGAAAACAACATAAAAGATATTATAAACAAGTCTTCCTCACCTATTTTACAGCTTATAAACGTAAAATTCTTATACAATATACTTGATACCCATGGAGAAAATTTAAAAGAAAATTGGTTTGGCCAGCTAATGACTTATCCACAAACCTTAGCATATTTAATACAAATAAATATGTGGCTTGAAGAATATAATATAGAGATTGAAATATGATAAATTGTAAAAGTAAAGAACCATTGACATACAGTCAATGGTTCTTCAGACTGTTGACAAAGTTTTTTGTTAACAGTCTTTTCTTTTTATCTTTTTTGTGGTAATATTTATGCATAACATATGACTCTTAATCTAACAATTTTAGTCTATGTTTTAAGCAGTTTTTTCTTAGAAATTACTGCTTTTTCTTTATGTTTATGGTATAATTTTGTTGTTAGATTAAGAGAGGTAAACATATGTTAAGAACAAACAAAAATATTCAAGAAGAATTGCTTTTATGCACTATGGAACAACTTGTTCCCGGGGATTCTATCTTTAGAAAGATAGATAAATATATAGACTTTAATTTCATCTATGATGAAGTTAAGCATTTGTACTCTCAAGACAATGGTCGTCCTTCTATTGACCCTGTCGTTTTATTCAAATTAGTTTTTATCCAAACTTTAGACGGCATTAAATCTATGCGTAAAACTTGTGAGAAGATTAAAGTTGATGCAGAATATAGATGGTTTTTAGGTATTCCTTTTGGCCACGAAACTCCACATTTTTCTACCTTTAGCAAAAATTATGAACGTAGATTTAAAGATTCAGATATATTCGAAAAAATTTTTATCAATATTGTTGAACAAGCTATTAAATACAATTTGGTTAAAGGTGAAACTTTTTTCACTGACTCAACACATAAAAAAGCTAATGCTAATAAAAATAAATATCATGAAGAAACTCAAAAATTAGTTAAAGAACGTAAACTTTGGCTAGAAGAAGAAATAAATCAAGAACGTTTAGCTCAAGGTAAAAAAGAATTTGAGTACAAGGATGAGATTGAAGAAAAGAAAGTTAAAGTTAGTAATACAGACAACGAAAGTGGATATTATCACAGAGATCATAAAGAAAAAGGATTTATGTATTTAGACCATAGAACTGTTGATGGCAAATGCAATATCATTGTGGATTGCTATGTTACCAAAGGTAATACTCATGACTCTACTCCCTTTATCGCAAGAGCTGAATATATTAAAAATACTTTTAAATTTAACATTAAAGAATGGGCTTTAGATTCTGGATACGACACCTTAGATATTAAAAAATACTTTTTAGAAAACGACATATTTGGTGCAATTGGTTATAGAAGATACGGCCAAGGAGATACTCAAATTAGAAAATATCAATTTAAATACAACTCAAAATTAGATTGTTACATCTGTCCAGAAACAAAAGTTATTCTTCCTTACACTGGCTTAATAGATAGAAATGGTTATAAAGTTTATTCAGATAAACAAAATTGTAAAGATTGTCCAGAGTTAGAAAAATGCTGTAAGAATCAAGGTTATAGAATAATACGAAGACATATTATGCAAGACATGAATGACTTCTTTAGAGATATAAGATTATCTGAACGTGGCAAAGAACTCTACTCGTTAAGAAAAGAAAAAATAGAAAGAAGTTTTGCAGATAGTAAACAAAATCATGGATACAGATATGCTATGTATAGAGGCTTAAAAAAGAACCAGAATTATACCTGGTTAATTTGTGCTGCCCAAAATATGAAAAACATAGTTACTAAATTAACAAATAGGCCTAAAAAGAAGCAAGGAGACCCTTGTTTTTCCACAATTGTTTGCTCATTCTATATAAATTTATATAAAAATTTAATTTTAATACAAAAATTATTAGTTAATAACAAACCACGCACTAAAAAGTACGGGGTTTGTCTACAGTCTGAAAAACAACATACTTTAGTATGTTGTTTTTATTGTTGGTATTACTTTTGTTTGTTGCAAATTAGACAGAATAGAAAGTATTATCGTAGAAATAAATTGCACTGGATTCACAAAGCTCGTCGCCTAAACGAAGCATATCTTCTTTACACATGTTGAGAGTTTTAAAAAAATGAAATAATTCATTTACCGTTACAGAAGACCTTTCTATAATAAAATCTAATGCCAAAAGACCACATTTGCTTAGTTCATCATTTGTCATTCTTTTCATTGAATATTCTCCTTAAAAATTATTTTATGGTAAGTTTATTTATAAACACACATATATTATAGTAAAGTTCAAGCAAACAGAATTTTCTTGACTTTTACACTATTTGTGGTAAGATTATATATATAATTTTAGGGAGAACAACATGAGTGAAAGTATAATAAATATAATAGCACTAATTGGGTTGTTAATTGGTGTTTTTTGTATATATTGGAGAAGAGACATTTTAAAAGCTAAAACTAGTAGTTGGATAGTAACTACTAGTGGTTTTGTCGTCTCTTGTATTTCGCTTTTAATAGTATTTTTAATTAACAGATAGGAGAGTAAAAAATGAATTTAGGAAGTAGATATAATCCGGGAGATATAGAATCAAGAATATATGAAAATTGGGAAAATAAAGGATATTTCAAACCACAAATAGATAAGGATAAGAAACCATATACAATAGTTATACCACCACCAAACGTAACAGGACAATTACATATGGGACATGCACTAGATGATACAATACAAGATGTGTTAATTAGATACAACAGAATGAAAGGCATTCCAACATTATGGGTTCCTGGAACAGATCATGCAAGTATTGCAACAGAAATGAAAGTTGTTGAAAAACTTGCTCGTGAAGGTAAGACTAAAGAAGAGTTGGGAAGAGAAGGCTTCTTGAAAGAAGCTTGGGCATGGAAAGAGCTTTACGGCGGAAGAATTACAACTCAACTTAGAAAATTAGGTTGCTCATGTGACTGGTCTCGTGAACGTTTCACAATGGATGAGGGACTAACACATGCGGTAGAATATGTATTTGTTAAGCTTTATGAAAAAGGTCTTATATACCAAGGCAAAAGAATAGTTAACTGGTGTACACATTGTAAAACATCAATTTCAGACAATGAAGTGGAATACGAAGCAGACAAATCACACCTATGGCATATTAGATACCAAATAGAAGGTACAGACGATTATGTTATAGTAGCAACAACAAGACCTGAAACTATGCTTGGAGATACTGCAGTAGCAGTTCATCCTGAAGATGAAAGATATGCCTCTGTTGTTGGCAAGAATGTAATTCTACCAATTATAAATAAAGCAATACCTATTGTTGCAGATACATATGTTGAAAAAGAATTTGGAACAGGAGCAGTAAAAATTACACCTGCACACGATCCAAATGACTATGAATTGGGTCTAAGACACAATTTAGAGGTAATATCTGTAATTAATGAAGACGGAACTATAGCTGAAGGTTATGGCAAATTTACAGGTATGACTCGTGAAGAGGCAAGAGAAGCTATAGTAAAAGAGCTTGAGACTTTGGGAGCATTAGTTAAGACGGAAGATTATGAGCATAATGTTGGCAAATGTTATAGATGTAAAACAATAGTTGAACCATATGCTTCAAAACAGTGGTTTGTTAGAATGGAAGAGTTGGCAAAACCTGCAATCCAAGCAGTAAAAAATAAAGAAACAAGATTTATACCAGAAAGATTTGAAAAGATATACATGAACTGGATGGAAAACATTCGTGATTGGTGTATTTCTAGACAATTATGGTGGGGGCATAGAATTCCAGCATATTACTGTGAAGAATGTGGAAAAACTATAGTAAAAATGGGACATCCTGTGGAATGCGAATGCGGAGGAAAATTACACCAAGACGAAGACTGTTTAGATACTTGGTTTAGTTCAGCATTGTGGCCATTTAGTACTTTAGGTTGGCCAGATAAAACAGAGGATTTAGAATATTTCTATCCTACAAATACATTAGTTACAGGTTATGATATTATAACATTCTGGGTATCTAAGATGATATTTAGCGCGATTGAACATACAGGAAAAGTTCCTTTTAAGGATGTTTACATACATGGTTTGGTTAGAGACGCGCAAGGCAGAAAAATGTCTAAGAGCTTAGGAAATGGAATAGATCCACTAGAAGTTATGAAAGAATATGGGACGGATGCTTTAAGATTTTCTCTAATACAAAATATAGCACCGGGTAATGATATTCGCTATATACCAGAGAAAGTTGAAGCGGGACGTAATTTTGCAAACAAACTATGGAACGCATCAAGATTTAGTTTGACATACATTGAAAAGATGCCAAATGGAGAAATTGATGAAACAAAGCTTTATCCAGAAGACAAATGGATATTAAGCAAATTATCTCATACTATTACAAATATAAGAGAAAATATTGAAAAGTATGAAATAGGAGTAGCATTAAATACAATTTATGATTTTGCATGGTCAGATTTTTGTGATTTGTATATAGAAATGGTAAAACCAAGATTATATAATGAAGCAAGCGATGGTTATGAATCTGCTGTAGCAACACTTAAATATGTACTTACAAATATTTTAAAACTACTTCATCCATATATGCCATATATAACTGAAGAAATATACTCTAATTTAGAAACTGGTGATGAGGCGTTAATTATAGCAAGCTACCCTGAAGCGCATTACAATTTTGAAGAGGATGAGAAGTTTGAAGAAGAATTAATAGAATGTATTCGTGAAACTAGAAATATACGTGCAAAAGCGGGACTTACAAATTCTAAGAAAATAAACATGACAATATATAGTAAAAAATATATAGCAAATATAGAAAAATCTATAGACATGTTAAAGAAAATGTTGTCAGTAGAAGAATTAAAAGTAGCTAGTACTCAGGGAATAGAAGGAACTGCAATACATACTCAAAACATAGATATAATTTTAGATTTATCTGTAGGAGTAAATAAAGAAGAGCAAATAGCTAAGACTCAAGCAGAAATAGCAAAAGCACAAGCTGAGCTTAAGAGAGCACAAGGAATGCTTGCAAATGAAAAATTTGTATCTAAAGCACCTGAGCCACTTATACAAGCAGAAAAAGAAAAAGTGAAAAAGTATACAGAACTTATTGCTAAGCTAGAAGAAAGTTTAAATTAAACAATGCAATATTATAACTAAAATAAAAGATAAGACCCATTCAACATTTGTGTTGAATGGGTTATTATCATGTGTAATTATCAATTTCTGTCACTAAAGGTAGATCACTACCTAAAAGACTAATTAGATTAATGTAGAATTGATAATCTGAATAAGGGCAAACCTCAAGAATCACTTCAATTTCACTGGGAGCTACATTTGAAAAAATGGGACTTATAGATTTCTTGACGATATGGATAACATTAAGAACATAGTAGTAATTATCGTTAGTATACCATACCAGTTCACCTGCTCTAGGGACATATTCGGAAGAATAATTGCCTAGATAGTTTGCCTGAATTTTCTTGACTTGGTCGCATACAGTGAGTTGAGAAGAGGACTTAACTTTTGGAACAAGCTTTTCTATTAAGACGATATTCATTCAAATTTCCTCCAAATTTTTTTAGGATATATAATAGATTTAAGCGATTATATCATGTTTAACTTTAAAAGTAAATAATAAAGCCACCCATTCATTTGAATGGGTGGCTACTTGTTAAATAGCAACAGATAGAATGGTTATATCCATTCCTCTGAATTGTACAGTTTCACCAACCTTTTTACCAAGAATTGCTTGCGCTATTGGAGAATTTTCGGAAATTGAATTGTTTTGTAAATCACCTTCATTAGTGCCTACAATATGATATATTTCCTTTTCGCCATCAAAGTTTATAGTTACGGTTACCCCCATAATAACTGTTACTCCGTCGAATTTTTTAAATTCATCCATATCTTCTATAATGATAGCATTTTGACACAATTCGGATAAAGTTTTTTTCTTCTGAGGCAACTCATACATTGCTTTGAATCTTAAAGCCATAAAATCTGGATTTTCTCGTAAGTCGTTATCCATTTGTGCGCTTTCGCCCATAAGCTTATGAGTTTGCATGATCTCCTTATCAATATTTAAATACTCCTGGTCAATTTTTTGTTTACCTGCTCTTGTTAAATAGACGTTCATATACTCCTCCTGCTGTATTATGATACCAAAAATTAATTTAAAAGTCAAACATAATCTTTAAGTTCAGATCTTACTTGGCACAAAATTTTGCCGTAGTTATTTTGTCCTGTCCCATCTGGGCCACAGCCCCAGTACCACTCTTTGGTAGTACATTCGACAATTTCTTCATTACCTGTATCGAGAAGTTTTTTAAGAATATCTTTGTTAGTTTTAAATTTTGCTAGAACTGCCTTGTGCATTATTTCTTGGCGAATCTCGTCCCAGTCGCTTCTAATAGGAAGGGAGCGATCCCTTCCTATTGTTGAAGCTTCCTTAGGAGTAGAGGCCATTCGAATTTTTTCCTTTATTAAAGGATCGGAAAATTTTTGCGCCTGATAATAATGTTCAGTGGTAGGCCAATATTGTCCATCAAGCTCAAATCCGTGATTTGAATATGAGGCCAAATAGCCCAATGGGCCGTGTTCTTTGTAAAAATTAATCATTATTTTTTCTCCTTTGGCCTGGGATTAAGTATTCTTTAGATAGGTTCTTAGAAGAAAGAGCGTGATTTGGTGTATCAAGCTGTAACCTCTTTTTGAATGATACCTGCCCACCGAAATCGGAAGTCGCTGCTAAATTAAGTTCTTCTATAATAATTGAATTATTATAGTCACAACTCAATCTCCAAGCCACACTTTCTTTTGCCATAGTACTGTTTTTGCGGCCATAGTTTCTTTCGTGAGTCGGTGTTAACGGCTCGTTCTCTTTGAAAGTTATACCTTTAAATTCACTTATAGCTCTTCCAAGATTACAGATGATACCTGTATCTATAGTGAAATTCGGATCAAAGAAAACGCTAGGACTATACTCAGCAGACTGCAAGGCAAATACATAAGCTTCAATCATCGGAATGACTTCGTTAATAATATAGTTGTGCTTTTCTATCTTATTAAACGACTTATATACAGATGCATTGATCTTACATATCTCCAAAACGCTATATACATCATCCCAAGTAGCAGTTAAAAAGGAATCCATACTCTTTAACCCATGAGTGCTCTTATACGCAATAAGGGCATTTAAAAGGAATCTTTCGGTTATGATATAGCCGGATTTGGTACGATTTTCTGTTTTTGGATAAATATTAATGCCGTAGTTTCCGTAGTCTTTTATGCTAGGGTTAATAGCATAGTATTTGCCGTCATAATTAGATAACATATACACTTCTGCGTAGCGAGTAGCTTCAGAGAGAGAGATGTTTCTAAGTATAAACTTGTGTGCTAACCTTTGTAAATCTTGCAAGTTTTTGGGCCTACTGTATAGATCGAATTCAAAAAAGATATGAGGCGATTGGCTAAGCTTTATCAGATGATCATAAGGGTCAACGATTTCGCTTATTTTGAACTCTATATTTTTTTCCTTGGATATATACAAATAGTTTCCTGTGCATATAACATAATGATCAAGCACTTCAAGCTCATATACATCATCAATCTCAACTAAGGGCTTGTATCTTATTTCTACACACATTTTTCTACTGCCAGAACCGGTATGCAAATAATAGGGGCGATAGGTTTTTAAAAATTCAGCCATGTCATGCATATACTCGGTTTTGCTATAGCATTTGTTGTTTGAGTACCAGCCTACTGCGTAGGGGGTAAAAGAGAGTCTTACGCCGGCAAGATAATCCAAGCAGGTAGAATTAATTTCCTTGTGCATATTTGCAATTTCAGAATTATATCTGCTGTATCCAACGGTAGATATTCTAGTTTTTACACCTAATTCGTTATATGCTAGAGCGATAAAGTCTTTGAGGTAGTAATAATTTCCCACGTCGTTGTCTAAGTATGAGAATATTACTCCGTTACGGTGTTCTTTTCTGTCCCATACAATATACGGCTTTTCTTTGACATGCTGCATACCCAGGAATTTTAATGCTGCAATAACATTTCGGATTCGAGTGGTATCCCAATACTCTGTAACTGTGCTAGCATGCTTGCTGCATATCTTACATGCATTGAGACAACCTATTTGGGGTTGAAAATGCCGGAGTTTGGAAAGTAATTCTACGGGAAATGCTGCAAGTTCATCTACGATTGTTTTTCTTTCAATATAAGAGTTATAGTCGATGCCATTTACTTCATCAGACAACAAGAAATCATAATATTTCATACTAAAATCTCCTTATATATTTGGTGTAGATGCTCTCAATAGAATCATTTAAATTACTAGAAGAATTGTTAAAAATGATAGTATCTTCTGATAATAACTTATCAAATTCATCAAGAAACATTTTTCTAGTTTCTTCTTTGTCAAGAACTTTATCCAAGACGGATTTTCCGCGCTTTGTTATTCTTTCTTGTCTAACGTTTTCGTCTATATCGACAAAAATAGTTAAGTCTGGTTTTAGAATGCTATACAGTTCGGTTTCATAATTTAAATTCACATCCATTCCTGCTACTTTGTGAGAAACAACAGTATCTATTAAATATCTTACGCAATACACATTGTTGTTGATATAGTCGAAATTATTTTTTATATAATCTGACATATAAACAACAGATGATAAGTAAAATAGATAATGTCCTACTTGTGATGTTTCGCGTACTTTTTGGTCGATTTCATCTCTTACAAACTCTACACTGGGAGTCCGTAGTAAGATTGAGCCTTTGTCAATTTCGTGCAACTTGTTAGCTATTGTGCTTGTTCCAGAACCATCTAAACCTGTAATAACAATAAACATGATATACCTCCTTCTTTATTAAAATAAGAGTTTAAATACATAGTGCTTTATATTCTATCACAATTAACATAATTTGTAAATGGCCGGCTAAAATATTATTTAATATAAAGCACTACTTTTATATGTTTGAGGATTATATTATAAAGTATATGTAATAGATAAAAAGAATGCTAGGATTATATTCCTGGCATTCCTTCTCTGTATTGCCCCCTGGTTTGTACACCGCCGATACCTTTTAATCCTTCTCGTGTATTTGAAATTATACTGGCTATAGGGGCAAATTTATCTACAGGAGTATAGGCAACGGTTTGGGCAACTATTATAGGGTCAAGCATATCTATTAGAACTCTTTTAGGGGCACTTGCAAAATTCGCGCCTGCACTTATAATTGCCTCATAGTATGATTGGCAAGCGCCAGCAAATATTACAAGATTATCTAATGAGTGTTCATATCGTCTTGCTTCTAACACACTTTCAATAAAATATCTAGAGTTTTTGTAATTATCTATATTATATATATCGCTTTTCTTTCTAATAAAAGCATCATGTCCTGTTAGTACTAAAATATTTGGACGTATTCTTGTAAGCAAATTATATATATGTTTGGGTTGATCTTGCTCTTTTATATTATACACATGCGCGGTAATACCTAATTTTTTATACACATCTTTGCACTTTAAAGCATATTCTGGGTCTCCGTCTATATGTAATACAACACCAGGCTTTTTTAAAATTTCGTCTTTTGAATATATAGGTACATTTCCATCTCTACTTGGAACAAAACTACTTCTAATATTAAATCTATTTGTTACTCCCGAATAGGAACGAGAGAGTCTAGTTCTACTATTTTTTTCTATATCACTAAGCCTTCTTTTGGCTTCTGCATCGGTCACAAGTCTTAAATCATATATAGGGGCGTCTGCTATAATTCTTACAGTGATTCCAACAAGGTCTACCATTTCGCCATTTATTCTAGCAACTCTAAAGAGAACATCATAATTATATGAACGTCTTGCAACAATGTCTCCTATTTTTAAATTTGGCATAAAATCACCTCTAGAATATAATATGCAATGATATACTAAAGTGTTATATAAAGGAAAACGGCGCAAGCATTTGCTTGCGCCATTTTATACCTTGAGACAAAAGAATAATTATTCTTCTTCGTCAACAGGCTTTAGTTCGTCGTAGGCTTTCTGAAGTGCGTCGATTTCAGTTAAGGTGGCCTTGATCTCTTCTTTGATATCTGCGCTTACTCTGCCGGGAACTGTGGACTTTCTGTAATAAGAAGTCCTTCCGAGTTCATTGAATAGATTGTCGAGTCGTTTGTTTGCCTCGTCCAAAGCACTTTTGGTTTTGTAAAGCTTTTGCTTACCATCAAAGTACTCAACAGCCTTGCTTTTTTTCTCGCTTACGAAGGTTGCAGCCTTTCCTACAGCCATATCGAACCGTTCCTTAAAATTTTCTGCCATGAAAAAATCCTCCTTAAATTTAATGAGATATTATTATATATTTGATGTATAACATTATATCACCAAACACATAAATAATCAAGATTTCACATAGCTATAAGCTGTTGTAGGGTTGAGAACAATAAACTTGTTATCGTACCTACTAATATTAGAATCTTTTTTTACGTATGGACAAATCATACTTTTTAGATTGCCAGTAACTATATTGTAATAATGAATTTTTTGATTATCCACATAATACAACATATTTGAGTAGAAACTAATAGATGAGCTTAAAGCTTCATGAAATTCGAATGTAGAAATGCGTTCTGTTTGCTTTTCAATAACAACACCCGTTGCAGATGAGTTTGTTATAAAAATAACAAGCCATTTTTGAGAAACCTCATCATATAGAATTCGGATTGTTGGTGATTCTGTGAAAAAATCTAATCCTATACTATGAATCAACTTAGAATTACAGTATATGTTATAAAACGATGATGCAGTTTCAACAAATATGATTTTGTCTTTTTCAGCTGCAAACAGCGAAATTATTGGGTTTGTGCTAGGTCTGCTTATGATATGCGACGCACCAGTATCTAGTTCATCTACCATGAGAATTCGCTGGTCTTGAGATGTGTAGTAAACATTATCTCCACAAAGTGATATAGGACAATTTGGATACGTTTTACTTACTTTTGACAGCTTTTCAGTGACAGTGTTGAAATGGTATGTGTGAGACTGAGCTTTCAGTAGCATGGAGTTATCTGATGCAATAACAGAAAGTACGTTATTTATATTTGCAATCTCTTTTTCCTTATAAATTAAGTTGGAATCAGAGTCAATATAAGTAAACTCATTAATGTTAAATGCAACATTGCGGTTGCGCTCTATCTCAGTAAACATCGTTTCAACTCGTGACAAGTCTTTGGAATATGTTTGCAATTCTTCCAACATACTTTCGCGCTTGCCTGATTCAAACGTATCTAAAAAGTGCTTTAGCAAATTTTGGGGTATAAAATCCCAACCGATGCTAATACTAGGTGGAATGATGTTGTGTGGCCCAAGGACAGATAGACCGAGCTCCATACGCTTTGTTTCATTTTCCGGTACAGTGCTATTATCACATATTCCCCTGAAAGGATGAGAATATGTTAGATAATAAAATGCCTGAACAGCTAATGAATACCAATCATCCTGCTTTGTTATATTGTTATTCTCAGCAGAAGGCGGATAGATATACATATTTGTATACACACAATTTTTTACATCGTCAAAGCTCATTCCGTCGATATCGATAATGTATACAGACTTTTCTTTGATAAGAATATTGCCGCCATTTAAATCTCCTATAAAGCCTCCTATAGAATGTAGGAATTCAATTCCTTGACATACCTTAATAAGAATTTCTACGACATCTTTACGAGAATAATTATGTTCTTTTACAAAACTCTTATCTTTCAAATTAGATATTTTGTAAGAACCCTCAATAAAGTCTTGGAAATAACCCTTAAGCTCAAGAACTGATCCTTCTTTCATATATACAACTTCATTAACTGAGATAATCTTGATGTCATTATGTTCATCGTTGAACTGCCGTATAAGCGGCTCTTTTTCTAAAGCCTTGCCAAGAATTCGAGCTTTAAATTGGGAGTCTACATGACTTTTGAAGATTTTTTGTGCGACACCAGAACTATAAGTATAGATATCTGCTTCGCCACCATCAAATTCCGAACCCTTAGCTTCGAGATCTTCGAAATAAGATTTGTCTTCAAATAGTACGATGTCTTCCTTGATACCGTTGCTAATACACATAGGGCACAATTTGTCTTGCCTGGAAAATGGCAATGAATGTGTTAAACAATAGTTATTGTAGAGATTCAAACACTTTCTTATTGCATCTTCTGAAAAGTTAAGGCGTTCGATATCTTTTACAATAGCCATAAAAACCTCATCATTATCTGCAATTTTACCAGATAAGAATTCGTCAGCCATAATGTAATCTTTAAGAAATGACGCAAACACTTTCTTGGTGTTTTCTATCTTTGATTCCTTAAGAGAGTCATTATTGCTTATTACCGATTTGCAATCCATGAGTGGTAAGTTTGGAATTAACATCTCGCCTTTAAAATCCTTGTGCATAACCATAGTTTCAAAGATTTTTTTGTTAGAGCATATGAAGGAGCCGTCTAAAATATATGACAATAATTTTTTATACATTACAAGGATTACTTTTAATCGCTGAATTTGCTTGAAAGTAGATATCGATATAATGTTAGAAAAATTCAAACCGTCATATTTAATTCCAAATGGAATCAATTTTTTAGAATCATCCTGCTTGTATACGAGAACTTTTAGTGGTACCAATCCCGTAAACTTGCTGAACAAATCATTTTCAATTCCTAATCTTACCTGCTTGATGTAATTAGATGTGTTTTTAGACAGAAATTTATAGATAACGGAGTCATATTCACCATCATCGTCATAACAAAATGTTGCTACTTCATCTTGATAAAGAAGAGTAAATGAATAGTCTAATATATCCGCATCTACAATTTCTGAACTTTTAGCACATACTTTACACAAGGCACCTGGTAGACGCCAATGATTATGAATATCGCACTTTGTAATGCCACAAGCGTTAATATAAAACTGCTCTAATTGATTAGGCGGTCTAGTAGTTAATGGGACGATATCAAAAAAATCAAAAACATCATAATTTTCACTGAACTTCGCACATGAATTTAGCAAACCAATAATATCATAATAATAACTTGGCAAATTGCGTGAACCATGATAATAAACAGCATTTGCATTAAATATTGCTTTGTTTGATGTATCTATATACAAATTACTACTGACATCTGTTTTGTGATTTATAAAAGAGTTGTTATTTAAAGAGCTAGATAGTACTTTTGAAATATATACATAAACTTCTTGGCAATTTAAAATCTTGGCTTTTATGACCTGAGCGGCACTACGCAAATGATAATGGTTCCACAACACGCCTATAATTTGGTAATTACCATCTCTACAGATATCTTTAGATATAATTACTGCTTCTGGTGTTAAAAAACAATTACGGTCCAAGTCTGAATTTAAGAAAATATTTTTAAAATTTTTCGAGTTCAAACTATTGGAAGTAATATAGTTTAGGCAACTATCTAAAGATAAGAAACCGTTACTCTCATCTAATTTGTGCTGCTTTTCTAAGGCGGCTTCCAAATCCTTGGGAATTTCAACACCGTTAAAAAAGCTAAGCTTAGAAAGAGTAATAGAATCATCACATGGCAAAGTTTCAACAAACTTAATCAAATGACTATCTACATCTGAAATCACGTTTTTTATGCCTTTTTGCTTAAACTCATACTTTCCTGTTTCGAGGAACGTTATAAGCGAACGCATTAAAACAGGATGAAGGACTTTTGCAAATTCGCAACCATATATTTCATCAATACAGATTGAACTGCAAGTAATATATTCGCGAATAATTAACATGATCACATAATAGTAATCAAAAGCTTGACTAGACGGTAGTGAGCCAATTGAAAGATTGGATAGATTTGTAAAGCAAATATTATTATGAGTTTCAAAAAAACTAAAGCAATCTATCAAATTTGCCCCATTATTGAAATGCAGTTTCTTAAGGTAATCACAAGAAGAAAGGTCTGAAAAAGTTATTTTTAGCAATTTCAAAAACACATCTTCTTTGTTTGCAATAGAATGAATGTAGTCCTTTAGACTAAGTGCCTTTTCAAATAAAAGATAAACATCTGATTGCTCCGAATAGAGAATGTATGCGTGTTCTAACAATCCATTATCTGAAAGACTAGTTATTACTTCTTTTAATTTTGGAAGACATGCCGTATCCTTCAACTTAGCGAATGTGTTTCCATCATAATCTGTATAAATGTTAAAATCTTCGGTATCACATTTATATGTTAACGAATTAAGAAACATGTCCTGGTTAAAGATAATAGCTTCTTTACTAAATTCTACATAACGCTCCTTATAATTAAACAAATCCTTAAGGCAAGTAACACAACTGTTGTCAAAAACATAATTTAAAATGTTTGCATACAGTGCTAGAGGAACCGATCCTTTAAATACTTGATTTGGGATGCAATACCCCTTTTTAATTCTATTATAGTACGAACCGTTAGATGATGCTAAAGCAGCTTCACGAATCGTCCTTAAAGAATCATCGCAATTAAAGAATGTTAATATATCCTCTATAATAGCTTCTAAGTCTGAAGAGGATGATGTTACAGGCTCTAAACATATAGATTTGAATAACGCTGGTATCAACTCATAATCTTCGTTTATATACAAATGGCATAGTGCAATGTGGTCTATATATGCAGTATTTTCGCCAGAACTATTTGACAAAAGATATTTGCTAAAGCTATCTGATAGAGCAATTATTCTTTCGAAAACATCTCGCCTATGTTGTTTATAGTCCACATAGTAGCGGTGATGCTTATCTATGACAAACGCAACTTTCTTTTGCTTCTCGATGGTAATAAACTTTAAATCTTTAAAATCATCAGGAGCTTCTATATCCTCCTTTGTAGCAAGATACATTAATGAAGAAAGTCTGTCGTCTGCGATATGATAGACGGTAAAATCGTCAAAGGCTTCACAGCTTGGAATGATAGAATCTAGAGTGAATCCCAATTTATGCAATACTTTGTTATAAACGTGATTACTTATGGATAAGCATTTTGTAGGACTTGTGAATAAGTCTTCAAAGATTGAAGTTGGTTTAAAAAGATGTTTAAACATATATTCACCATAATTTGAGGAGGAGGAACCTCCTCCTCAAATTTTCTCCTTATTTAAACGTTAAAAAAGTCATCGTCGGTTATAGCCTGTTCGGCCAAAGAATCGTCTTCTGAATGCGCACTTGCTTTTGAGAAAAATTCAGATTTCAGAGAATACACACTTCTTGACTGTTCTTTACAGCTTTTTGAAAGCTCGCCTCCTAAACAAGAAATAAGTTCTTTAACATCTGTAATGTTTCTCGTGCAGGTAAATCCAAGCTTCGATCCTGTTTCGTTTTCAATAGCATCTCTGAAAGCAACGAACACTGTGGTCGCATCCAAACTATTAAGCTCTTTGATAGCACCAATTGCGCTCATATAGCTCTTTGAACTGTTTTCGGTATCCTCGCCGTCGCTAAACACCAAGAAGGTTATACGAGGCCTTACATTTAAACGCTTGACGATCTCGTTGTAATAATTAACAGTATTTTCAACAGCTCTACGGATAGAGTAATATAAATGGGTTCCTCCATATGTAGAATAGTCTGTACTGAAGTGCCGTACGCCTTTAAAAGGGGACATATCGAAATCGCTGTTGAAATATCCTTTGGATATGGCTATTGAACCGATTTCTTCAAATCTTGAAAAGTCTTTGTAAAAAGCTTCATTTGCTTCAATCATTGCATGCCTGTCAGAAGACATAGAACCCGACATGTCGTACAAAAGTGCGATGATATTGATGTTATCAGAAGAAAAGTCATACTTACAGTCACTTAAATAAAAACTCATAATAATTCCTCCAGAAGTTTATAGTGTCCAAAGTTTAGTTCCAAATTTTGGAATCCGTTAAAATATGAATGGTTAATATAAATGTTATTCTTACGAATGATAAAATCCAATTTCAACTGCTGTAATTCATATTTGACAGTAGTTAAGTATGTATTTTCTACAGTTAAGAGAAAAACATATTTCCTACTTTTACTGCCATGGTAGTTAAGCAGTTTTTCTTTCTCGGATTTTATAAAGACGTCAGAATACTCAGTATACCTTGCGTCAAACGAGTTGAATTTAGTAACAACAAAGCCGAAGATAGTGTTAGAAGCAACTCTAATAACTTCTTTATGAAGCTCGAAAATCTTGCAAAGAAAATAAAATTCCCTCCAAGATATGTCTTTATTAAAATTAGAGATAACTTTAACAAGTATCTTAGCGCTGTTATGATCAAGCATATTTAACACAGAGATAGCAGTATCTTTTATACTTACTTTACTTTCAGAAATCGCCTGATTTTTTAGATATTCAGGCAATGGAAAGATAAATTCTATACCATTATTATCTGAAATATTATCTACGGTATTTTCAAACCTAATTAATTCTTCGAAGAAATTAGAATTACTGAAAACGTTTTGATAATTATTTAATCTTGTCTGCAAACTTTGACAACTTCTTAAAATTTGGTTGTGCAGTTTAGCTCGTGTAAGATTAGTAGTTATATATAGTTGATACTGTTCAAGGTCTTCGATGAAAAACTTAAAAACTAAATCTTCATATTCAGTGTCTATAAACAGATTATGAAATTTAGAAATATTGTTTTTATACTCATCAAAGTTGCTGGTTAGATGACACCTTAAGGAAGATTTAAAGAATATATATTCACCATATATAATATGGTTTAATATTATTTCTTTTTTTCTTGAATCCGACTCAAAGAAATGTTGCTTTTTAACATTCTCTATAAGTTGTTGCATTGAATGTATCGCGTTGTTTAATTGAGAAGTTATAACACTTATTTCTTGATTGGTGTCAAGTAAGACGTTGTAAAATTGATTTAGTTTTAAGCTAAGCTTAGAAAACTTATTCTTATAATAAGAAAAGTTTACAACTGATTCTACAAAATCTTTAATCTCTGATTCTAGGTTTGAAACCGTAATCAATCTGTTAGATTCGCATTCTGGGTCAATGGCAAATGTTAATTCGCCTAAAAGTCCATTAGAAAACTTTTCTAATTCTGTTTCATATTCTTTTCGATGAGTTTGTATAATGCCTAAGTAATGAGAATACTCTTTAGGAAATGGAAGAGAAAATGTTTTAATATATTGTTCAAGATAGTTTAATTTTTCAAAAACAATATTATGCATTTTGAATTGTTCTAAACTCTCTTCAATATTATCTGTATTCTCTAGCAATATCTGCTCATCATTTGCCTCAGTTTCCTGCAAGCTCAATTGGCTTGTGTCACTTGATGCATTTTCGGATTTATGAAACAGCTTTTTAAAAAAGTGTATAATCTTTCCGATTATATGCATACATAAATCTCCTTACTTATAAAAGTTAGACTCTATATGTCCAATGATAGGGAAGCCAATTTTTGCTGCGTTTATTGCATCTTCATCTTTTATACAAAAATATTTAATAGTTTTTACACATTTGTTATCACGCATAAGACGTAAAAGTCTACGGGAATAATCAGCGTTTGTATCGTCTATGCCAGTACCTATAAAAATAATACGGGCATTATCAATAGTATAGCTTTTCCCGTTGTGGGGAACTAGTTTATAACTACCCAAATATTTTTTAATAAAGTTGTAAATATGAATAAACGAGCTTGAAAGATTAACGAACTGTGAACAATTATTTGAAAACAACAAACGTTCAGGAAAACCTTCTGATTTAAGCTCGTCGTAAGAAAGCGTATTAAAAAATTCGCCTTCAGAGCCGTTTTTTAGAAACAGAAAGAATTCAGATTTATTATCCTCAATAATCTTGTTTGCTAGTCTTAAAACCTCATTACGATAACTGTTTACTTTTGGCGTGTTTTCTACAACCAAAATGATAATGCCACGCTTTTCGAAAAAGGGTTGAGGTTTAGATAATTTTTCACTATCGAATATCCAACCATTATTTTTGGAGACTTTTGTTTCCTTTGCTTGAGGAACGTCTTCGTAGTCTTCGAAAATAACATTTAGAGGATTGCGTTTAGGAACATTTTGAGTACGATTTGCTTCATTAACATTAACGGATGGACTTGATTGAGTACTCTGTGTAACAGGACCTTTTGCTGAGACCTTTGCCTGTACGGGCGGTTGATCATTTTCCGGATCATCATATAAAGCTTTTTTTAAGATGTCTAAAATACCCATGTTATTTCTCCTAAATTAATATAGTAATATCGTCGAAGAAACTGCTTTGATGAGAACGAATAATTCCTTCAGGGGTGTACTTAGATTCAACACCAATGATATAAGAATCAAAATCATCATCAATTTTCTTCTCTGCGATGGGAGCAATGCCGTCAGAGGCAATACCCACAATTTTGAAATCCTTTTTTGAAAGCTCGAAAGTTTTAAATTTAAGCTTATCGTTGTAAGCGGGGGCAGGAATTTTGTTGTAAGCATAGTAGGGAGGGGTTTTACCATAGTAAAGACGAATATAGCTAACCATATTGTCGTGATTTACTGTAATTATATACCCGTCGCCTATAGCTTTTATAACATACTTATCATCAAGCTCAAAGCAAGCGAGTATGGTAAAAAGCATATTGTTTGTGATGAACTCAATTTTTTCTTCCGGTGAACCGGATACAAGAGAACAAATTTTAGAAAATGTTTTTTCAACATTAGATTCAAATTTATTCACATCAAACCGATTATCCAAACGAGAAAATTGCTGAACAAAAAGCCTAGTGCCCACTTCTGAGAATTCACTCGCACTACATCCATCAGTGAGTAACTTTAAATTTTTTTCCATATAACAGAAATCTTGATTATTTAGACCATTTAAATAATGGCCATTCCCTTGTCTACATATTATCATATAGAACCTCCTTTAAATTTTAATTAAATTTTAATAAAGATAGAAACTGCAAAGATTATATCACAAGCAGGAAATAAAATCAATATTATGTATCCTGAAAGCGCATGAAAACAATAAAGATGAATA
>JAZUNZ010000016.1:0-4816 GCA_045604405.1 Clostridia bacterium | reverse complement strand
GGTAAATGGAAATACTTTTAAAATAGGACATTTTATAGTTACATCAGTAACTGATAATGATACTAAAGAAGAAGTATCAGTAACAGCTTACGATAATGGCTTGAAATTTGCAAATGAATATCAAACAGATTTAAATTATGCAAGTGGAAATGTTACTTTATTTCAAGTATTACAAGAGTGCTGTGAAAAGTGTGATGTAATTCTTAAAAATTCAAGCATAACAAATGGTGATTTTATTGTAACAAGTAATCAATTTGTAAATGGTGAACTTTATGGAGATGTAATAAGTGCAATAGCTTATATCACAGGAGACTTTGCAACAATTAATGATAGTGGGGAACTTGAATTAATATTTTATAAAGATACAACAGAAGTTATTGAAGATTACGTTGAATTAGAAGATAAAAGAGATACACATATAATAACTTGCGTAAGTTTAGGTATGGAAAATGTTGAAGGAGAAAATGTAGTATTAAAAGATGATGCATTAATTGAGCAATATGGAGAAAATTGGCTAATAATCAATGATGATCCATTTGCATATACGCAAGAAAAGAGGGCTCAACTAATAACAGCAATTTTCAATAAAGTAAAAGGTTTTGGATATAGTGCATTTACAAGTAAGTATGCTTTCAAACCTTATCTACAATTAGGAGATAGAATACAATTCAAGAACAAAGCTGGTGAATTAGTAAGTAGTGTAATTTTAAGAATTGAAACTAATTATGAAAATGTAACTTTATCAGCACCAAGTATTATAAATGCAAGTGTTAAATATGAACAGCAATTATCAGCTATTGAACTTGCAAGGCTAGCTGAGATTCAGGTAAATAAAAATACACAGGAAATTTCATCTGTTGCTGAAAGAGTAGGCAGAAATGAAACTAATATTACAAGGATAGACCAAAACATTGAAAATATTAATGCATCAGTTAAATTAATAGGTGGCAATAACAAGCAAAGAAATTCAGTTGGTGCTTATGGCACTAATGATTTCGAGCAAAGTGAAGAAGGTACAATAATTGCAGCAGAAGAAGAATTGCTCAAAACAACGACTGATAATGGCTTTGGAAGAATTATATATATAGGTTCACAAAAATGGTTTAAATTCAAATCTGAGAGCTTAGTAATAGGAGATACTTATACTTTAAGTTTCAAGTATTCAAACACAGCAGATAATCAATGTACTATAAACTTCTTAAATAACACTACAACAAATCTAGTAAATACAACAGTTGAAAAAGATTTAACTACTGTAGAGCATACATTTACAGCAAATACTGAGTTTGTAGAACTATATGTAAGTACAGGTCAAGGGGTAGTAGGAATAACAGATTATTATTTACAGACAGGTGATGTAGCAAATAAATGGCAGCCAGCAAGTGGTGAGGCATTAAGTACAGTACTTTCTATTTATTACAATGGTATTAAAGTATCAAGCGAAAATAGTGAGATAGTAACCAATATCAGTAACTTAGGATTTAGTGTAACAAATACAAGTGGTAAGACACTTATTACGTTTAATAAAAACAAATGTATTTTAAGCGATACACAAATAGTGGGAATGTTAGAGCAAAAGACTTCAAGTACAGACACATCAAGTTGGAAAAGGTACACTCAAACTATTAATGGTAAAGTACATTTACTGGAGGTGAATAATTAATGGCAGAAAAATATTTTACAGGTGAATATAGCGGTGGACAAGGGAAAATATATTTAGAGCTTCACGTATATACAGTAGCGACAGATTTACCAAATTTAAAGACTACTGAAAGAGCAGACTTGTATATGGTAGTAAATGATGCAAGTTCTCAATGGTGGAATCAGTATAACTCTGAAGCTTATGTTTCTATAAATAGCAATGCAAAAACAAGTAATGTAACATTTGATGCAAGGACTACTGGTGCTAAAATGCTTATACAAAGTTGGGATACAGTAGTTACACACAATTCTGATGGTGCAAAACAAATATCAGTATCAGCTCATCATTACTCAGATGTAGGGCTTGGAAATGCAAGTATATCAGGTACTTATACTTGTGATACTTTAAATACAACACCTACATTTACTACAAACCCTAGTATAACAAAGAAAACTGAAACAACGGTAACAGTTGATAGAGGTGCTACTAATATAACAGCAAATTTTTATTATTCTGTAAATAATCAAGGACTGACTAAATTTACAGCACAAACAGCAACAATTACAGGATTAAGTGCAAATACAAGTTATACAATATACGTAGTAGCAACAAATCCAAATGATACAAGCAAGTCAACTACAAAAAGTTTATCAGTAACAACTTATAAAGTCCCAACACAAAGCTTAAACTCAAAAACGGAAACAACCATAAAAATGAACTGGTCTGTAGATAGCACAGCAGACTACATTTGGTATAGTAAAGATAATGGCTCAACGTGGACAGCAGTAGGAAGTGTAAGTGCTACAAGTGGAAATTATACAATAAGTGGTTTAACAGCTAATACTTCATACACAATAAAAACAAGAGTAAGAAGAAGTGCTACTCAAACTACTTATGATACTACTTCATTAAGTGTAAAGACATATGCTCTACCTGCACAAAGTTTAAATGCTAAAACTGAAACATCAATAACTATGAACTGGTCTATTGACAGCACAGCAGATAAACTATATTATTCAACAAATAATGGAAGTAGTTGGTCAAGTGCAGTAACAGTAAGTGGCACAAGTGGAACTTATACAATAACAGGCTTAAGTGCTAATACAAATTACAAGGTACTAATTAGATTACATAGAGTAGCAACTGATAGTAATGTACAACCAAGTTCATCTACAAGTGTTACAACATATCAATACCCATATATAACAGGAATACAGACATCTAATTTAACAATAGGCGATAGGCAATCAATTACACTATATAACCCACTAAATAGAACTGTAAATGTAAGAATGAAACAAAATTCTACAAGTGGTACTACATTATATAGTGGAACTACAACAGGAACTACTACAACATTTACACCAACAGCTAGCACATTATATGCAAGTATTCCAAGTAGCCAAAGTGGCACAGCAGTTTACTATGTACATTATTCAAGTCAAGTAGTAACAACAAAAAGTGGCACTTATAAAATTAAAGGTACAGAAAAGCCTACATTTAGTAATTTTACCTATGCTGATACTGATAGTAATACTACAGCACTAACAGGGAACAATCAGATAATAGTAAATGGTTATTCAGATATAACAGTAACAATATCGAGTGCAAATAAAGCTACTGGGAATAATAGTGCTACAATCTCTAAATATAGAGTTACAATAGGAAGCACATCTAAAGAAGTAACATATTCTAGTTCAGATGATGTAACTGCAAGTTTTACAAATGTAACATCTGCAAATATAAGTGTAACTGCTATTGATAGCAGAGGTTTAGAAACAACTGTATCTAAAGTTGCTACTTTTAAGGACTATAGAAATATTACCTTTACAAATGCAACAGTAGAAAGAGAAAATGGGGTAGGAACAAAGGTATATTTTAATTTACAAGCTAAATACTGGTATGGAGATTTTGGCACAGGTGTAAATGTTTTTTCGACTGCTTGGTATAGATGGAGAAAAGTTGGAGGCACTTATAGTAGTTATATAACTTTTCCAATGAATTTCTTTAATGCAAGCCAAGGAAATTTAAAAAGTATAGATGATGCTTTTTTACCAATATCAAGAACTGATACAACACCTCGTGTATTTTCTTTAGGTACAGAATATGAAATAGAAATTTTAGTTGCTGATAAATTAGGCGATAATGCTTGGCAATCAATATCCTTAACTTTAGATAGTGGAATACCTTGCACAGATAAATATAAAGATGATGATGGTAATTATCACATAGGCATAAATCAACTAGCAGAAGATGATGTAGCACTAGCAATAACAGGTGGCTTAAAAGTGGATGGAGAAAAAATAACAGATGGTGTAATAGTGTCTGTTAGTGAGCCAAGCACTAAAGAAAGGGTATGGTTAAAGAAAAGTAAAAATATATTTAATCCAAAGTCAACACCAGTGTTTTTACATAATGCAACTGTATCTAGTTTAAATACAGGGGTAAGGGTAACATCAACAACAGCTGGTCAATATTGCTATGCTGCTTATAAATTAGGAGAAAGTGAATTGCTAGGGCAAAAAGTAACAATAAGTGCAACGATAGCTGCAAGTGCAAGCAATTCGCCACTTATCGCTTTATATTATGGGAATTCTACAACACCTACAAAAACTTATGCATCTGGCTCAACCATAACTGCAACTGGGAATAGAACAATGACTTTGGCATCTAGTTTCCCTACAGATTGTGATACAGTATATTTCATAGCAGAAAGCAATGGAAATGGTACAGGAGCAGTAGGAGTATATACAGATTATACTGACTTAATGATAGAGCTTAGTCCAGTGGCTCACACATATGAACCTTATGTAGAACCTAAAACATATATAAGAAATGATAATGGAATATATGAAGAATATATACCTGTAAATGAAAAAAACACTTTTAAATACTGGGGGTCAACAACTGGTTCAACAGTTTTAACTTTACCTATAGACTATATAGAGTTATTAGCTATAATAGTAATCAATAGCAATTCTAGTGTGTCTTTTAGCAATTATATACCTAAAATTGAATTATCTGCTACGAGAGGGTACAATGGAGGGTATTATAGCAGTACAAGTACAAATTGTAGGTATAGAATAGCTGTAAATTCAACAACTGCTTCAATAAATGCTGCAATTTTAAATGGTACGGATGTTTTAAGTAATTCAGTTCTAAAAATTTATTATA
>JAZUNZ010000015.1:0-3901 GCA_045604405.1 Clostridia bacterium | reverse complement strand
CACTAGAAGGAACACAAAAGGTATTTAGTACAGGTTCTGTAACAAATGGTACAAACATTATATTAAATGCAGATATAAAAACAAAATTACTAACACCATCATCAGAAGATGTTGTAAAAATGTATTATAGCCACGATAATGCAACTAGTTATGAAATAGAAACAGAAGGAAAAGGCTATAATGAAGCAAAAGTAAGTTTTGCAGCTCCAGTTGGAATGCTTGCAGTAAGCAAAATATCTGGTTATGAAGGAACAGGAAAAAGCATTATATCTGTAAATCAAGGCACTGTTATAGATAAAATAAAAATGGACTCAGATGCTATAAATGCAACAATGGAATTAATGTTAATAAACAACACAGGAGATATTTGTAAAACAGTAAGTGTAATAGGAAGAATTCCTTTTGAAGGGAACAAAAAAGTTGGAACAGATGAAGACTTAAAAACAACGGTAAACACAAATATGATACAAGGTCTAGAGGTAAAAGGTGAACAAGCAGAATATGCGAAAGTATATTATTCAACCAATGGAGAAGCAACAGAAGACTTATTAGACCTAGCAAACAAATGGACACAACAACCAACAGATTTTAGTGAAATAAAATCATATATGATAGTGTTTGAAGGATATGAATTTAAGCACGGTGAAACAATTAATATGAGTTATAATTTCTTAGTGCCAGAAATGATAGATTTAAACAACTATTTATATGGAACTTTTGGAGCATCTTATGAAAAAGCAACAGAAATAGGATTATTAGAAGAAAATGTTGTTGCAGACACAGTAGGTTTAACAACCGGAACTGGTCCAGTAATGGAAATAAATCAAACAATTTCTGTAGGAGAAAATGGAGTAGTTCAAGAAGGACAACTTATAAAATACACTATAACAGTTAAAAATGCTGGAACAAGTAATATAGAAAAATTAAAAATAAAAGACTTATTACCAGAATACACTGGATATGTAGAATATAGAGAACCAGGACCACTAGGTGGAATAGTAGGGACTTATGAATATGCACAAACAGACATTGATGAAGAAACAGGTAAACAATATATTGAATGGAACATAGGAACAGTAGAGCCAGGGGTAACAGTAAAAAAAGAAGTAATGCTTCGTGTAGATGAGTTACCAACAATAATGGAATATTATGGGGAAAATGGTAAGTATGAATATGCAGAAAATGAATACTTTACAGGAGATGCAGAAACTGGTAAAAACTATATTGCAAAATATGACCCAGAAACAGGTGAAACAACTAAAACAGAAATAACTTCAATTCCTGAAATAAAAATATACAATACACTTCATTTAACAGCAACAGATTTAGAATTAAAAGTAGCAAAAAGTGCAGAAACAAAAATAGAACAAGTATATTTCAAAGTTGAAGAAACATCAAGTAAAGCTAAAACAGAAATGCTAAGAGAAAATGAAGAATTAACATACACAATTAAAGTAGAAAATAATACAGAAACTGCTATTTCAAATGTACAAGTAGAAAAAATTCTTCCAGAAGGTATTTCTTATGTAAAAGGAATTGCAACACAATATAACACAGAAACAGGTGAAACTAAACAAATAGCAGAAGCTATCTACGATTCAGAAAGTAGAAAAGTATTGTTAACAATACCAAGTTTAGCAGCAGAAGCTCTTGCTAGAGTAGAAATAAAAGTATTAACAGATAAACTTGCACAAGGTGTATATGATAAAGAAATAACAACTTCATCAGCTGTATATACTTCTACAATAAGCAAACATATTGGAACAGAAGTTACAAATACTGTAGCAAAACCAAAATTAACTATAGTACAAACAGATAATAATGGTGGAGAATACCTAACAGAAGGAAAAGAAATTACTTTCACTTTAAGCATTAAAAATCAAGGAAAAATAAGTACAGATATTATAAATATACAAAATGAATTATCACAATATGTAACTGCTTCAGGATACAGCTATACTGTAAATGGAACAGGAAAGGCACAAGGAAATATTAGTAACAATAAACTAGACATCAAGAGAAGTGTTGGACCAGGTGAAGAATTAAAAATAAACCTAAAAGCAGTAGCAAATGAATTGCTAAATACAGTTAAAGAAGCAAGTTTTGAAAGTGTATTCACTGTAAGTGGAGATATTATAGGACAACTTTCATCAAATGTATTAAAGAAAACTGTTGAACAATCAACAGAACCAAATAATCCAGATAATGATGAAAAACCAAATGACACAGACAAACCAAATACTGATAAACCAAACCCAGAACAACCAGGAAATACACCAGAAAAACCAGAAGAAATTAAAACTTATAAAATCAAAGGTACAGCGTGGTTAGATGAAAATTCAAATGGTGCAAGAGAAAACAGTGAAAAAATATTCTCTGGAATAAAAGTAACATTAATAAATGCAAAAACTGGAGATATAATTATAGACAGAACTACAGGTAAAGCAAAAGAAACAGTAACAGCAAGTAATGGTACTTACGAATTTGATAATTTAGTTCAAGGTGAATATATTGTAGTATTCTACCATAATAGCGAAATATATGGCTTAACAGAATATGCAAAAAACGGTGTAAGCACAGAACTAAATTCAGATGTTATATTAACAAACCTAAAAGAAAATGATAAAACAATAACTGTAGCTGTAACAAATACTATTAAAATAGAAGAAAACAGTATTTCTGGAATGGACTTAGGTTTAGTAATAAACAAAACAGCAGACTTAAGATTAGATAAATATGTAAGTCAAATAACAGTACAAAATAAACAAGGGGTAAAATCATATACTTATGACAACACAACACTTGCAAAAGTAGATATAAGAACAAAATACTTAGCAGGTTCAGTAGTTGTTGTAGAATATTCAATCGTAGTTAAAAATGAAGGAAACTTGCCAGCGTATGCAAAACAAATAGTTGACTATATGCCAGCAGACTTCAAATTTAACTCAGACCTAAACTCTAACTGGTATGCAGGAAATGATGGTAACTTATATAGTACAGAACTTGCAAATACAATAATTAACCCAGGAGAGTCAAAAACAATAAAATTAATACTAACAAAAACAATGACAGAAAATAATACAGCATTGTCAAACAACCGTGCAGAAATATATGAACAATACAATGAACTTGGTTTAGTAGATATAGACTCAACACCAAATAACCAAGCTCAAGGTGAAGATGATATAGGTGCAGCAAATGTTATTATATCACCTGCAACAGGTGCAGAAGTAACATATACTTGTACTATATTAGTAGGACTTGTAATATTAGCAACAGGAATATATTTTATAAAAAGAAAAACAGCGAGATATTATAACTAGGGGGTGAAGTAGAGATGAATAAAGCAAAAAACATAATAAGTTTAAGTTTAATATTGGTTTTAATGATAGGTCTATCTGTTGTAAGTTATGCAGCAATAGACACAGTTTGGACTGATTCAGAAACAGGAATAGAATTTAATATAAAAGTAAATGAAGATGGAACAACATCAGTAACAATAAAATCTGATATTAACCAAAGTCAAGCCAACCTAAGTTTAGTTCAAGCAATGCAAAGAGCACAAAAAGAAGCTCTAAGGCTTGCACAAGAACAACAAGATAATAAAGTAGAGCAAGACCAAGAACAAGAAGGGACAGGCAGTGGTAACACAGGTGATAATAATACAGAAGGAGATACTTCAACAGGAACAGAAAATAATAAAACAGAATCAGGAGAAATAAAAGAAGGGGCAGGAGGAAGAACAGAACAAACTAAAACAGGTACTACAACGACTATAACACCAGATAACTATTTAAGTGGTAATAGGTTAAAGGATGTTTCAGTACAAAACATTTGGGGTGGAACAGTATGATTAGACTTAGGTACACCAATTTCACAAGGTTCTGCTGTTCAAACTAAT
>JAZUNZ010000014.1:0-1737 GCA_045604405.1 Clostridia bacterium | reverse complement strand
GGGGGGGGGGCGAGGCTAATAGGGCAACTCATCGCTATGATTGACCGCAACTTTTGCAAAAAAATCATTTAACATGCCTTGAAGCTTGAGGCTTTCATCGAAATAATTCAGTGTCGTAAGTTTACGTTGAAGTTCTTCCACTACTTCCTTTGAGGTCCCTGGATAATTTATTATTCGTTCCACTGGAGTACAGGCCTTGTCATACACTCGTCTATACCTATTGCTGTTGTGGTTAAGTATCCTGGTTTTTAATACCTTACAAGGCAATATGAAATTTCTGAACTTATACGTTTGTTCGTAGATTTTATTCATTTCATCCACATATATTTGTTCATCAAAGCGGTATCTGGCAAATAATTCTCTCACATGCGTTCTGTTCTTTTGTTCAGCATGTGCGTTATCATTCTTCATGCTTGGACGAGAATGCGTTAATTTTATTTCCTCTTTTGATTTCCAATACCTTATAGCGTGGTAATTTAAAAACTCCGAACCGTTATCCACGTTGATGCTTTTGATCGGAAAAGGAGTATGTGTGAGGCAGTATTCAAATGCATCCTTCATGCCTTCAAATCCCTTATTCCATACTGCGCGATTGATTGTAAATCCTGTATAGATATCCGTCCATGTCAAGGTCCATACAAAACTTCCTGCCGTACTCCTTCCGCAGTGCGCAACCGTGTCCATACAAATATAGCCCGGCTCCTCTACATGACGTATGCGCTCCACTAGACTTATACCCTCGCGTATGGCTGTTTCTTTCATCCAATTATTGTTGTTACCAAGTTTTGCTCGCCAACGTTTTAATGCTCTCTCTATCGTCTTGTAACTTACCGAACATATTCGCTCTATTTGCTTTTCGCTTAAAGGTGTTTCGAGGCGCAAACTATAGTCTGTAAGCCATCGCCTTAGGTTTGCATGTAAATATTCAGCATTGACGTAATTTGTATACTTCCAGATAATTCGAATAAGACGAATATCATCATCTGATAGCTTATTGGGCGCACCTCGGCGCAGAGTCTCTTTCTTATTCTGCCTTTTTTGTAATAGTCGGATAGCTTGTTTTCGATTATATCCGCTTTCTTCCACAAAACGATCCAAAAATTCTTTCTTTGCCTTTTTGTTTCGACACTTGCGATACGCTTTTCTAGCTTCATAGACATACGAGCCCCTGTCTTCTTCTTTTATTTTAAGCACCATATGCATATTATAGTGCGCAATTCTGTCCAAGCGAGACTTTTTCTTTGCTCTAGGGGCAATTTCGGTGCGCATATTTTTGTCCTAATGCGGAGAGATATAAAACGCAAAAAAAAAGCTTGACCGTACACTCCGTCATATGCTATAAAACATTTGCGCTCATCAGGGCAAAAAAACAAGAAGAAATGGCTTGTTCGTGTCAAAAGGAGGGCGACAGCTTAGTATTTCCCCCCCCCACGAGATAGTAATGAACAAAATTATTAAAATTATTAAAACAAGAGTTCTAATTGACTTTTTCATATCGATGTTTTTTATTCTGTCTAGCTGCAGAAATTCATGTGAAATAGGAAATATAATAGCGTATCCAGCAGAAGCTGAGTCTGTAGATATGAAACAAAGTGGTTTATTGTGTAAGCATCCAACAATTACTATTGGTGCTATTAATTTCCAAAACAATGATTTATTAGAAGTTAAATTAGTTAAAAAAGACAAAGGTGTCGCTATACTTTTATTTTTTATCAAAAACGGAAGGGTTCATAAAGT
>JAZUNZ010000013.1:0-52327 GCA_045604405.1 Clostridia bacterium | reverse complement strand
CAATTGTTTTTTACTTTCACCATTTAGATTGTATTTTATTATACTCTTATTTGTCTTTCCAGCAGCAATAACATATAAGTCATTTCCATATACTAATAATTGCTCTGCCTTGTCTTTTATTATTTTTTTTAATTCCTTAGTATTAGTATTGTATTTATATATCCCATCGTCAGTGCTTAGAAAAATAAGCTCTGTATCTTTTACAAAATAATCTTTTATTTTCTTTTCTACAAGCTTTTCTTTGTTATAGCTTGTTAAATCTACTGCATAAAGTTCTTTAGCTATCAAACCATACAACTTATTTTCGAAAACTAAAATGTTTGACATGTCTTCAGTACCTGGTATATTTGTTCTAGATTCATCTGTTGATTTATATAGCACTACTTTACTGCTACCCTCTTTTGTGTATGAATCCGATACAAAATACATTGTCATTGTTTTTGCAAGTTTAGACTCTTCTAATACTTTATTTGCAATTTGTGTCACATCGTTATACGTTTTTAGTTGTTTAAAAACATATATACCTAACAATACAACCACAATAATTAAAAGGACGTACTTAAGTTTAGAGAAATTAAATTTATGTTTCTTTTTACTTTTTAAATATTCTTTTCTAGTCATAGTATTATCTTTAGAATATTCCATTACAGCACCTCCCTTTACATTAAGATTATTATACTATCACATTAAGTTTTTTTCAAGTTAAAATATATATTTGGATAAAAAAAGAATAAGTCTTGAAAATTCAAAACTTATTCTTAAATTTTTATTTCTTTAGAAATATACCACGGGACTTAGTCCTATAATATTTACCTGGATATGCAAATTCCAAAGCAGTAATAATGCTGTGATTACATCCTCTTTGTAACATGCCGCCCAAATTGTATTTTACAAAATCTTCAACTTTTATATTACAAACTTGCTCGGGTGTAAATAAAAGTTTTTCTTCTATAAGCCATTTAGTTGCTTCAATGATATCTTTTTCAGTCCAAGATGTCATTTTAATAATTTCCCATTTCTTGTATTTTCCACAGGCTACAGAATCGAGCAGCTCAAATAGACCGCCAGCATAAATGAGAGCCTTGGAACCGCCATTTTTTTGTATTATATCCGCAGTTATTCTTCTTAGGCCTTCCTTTTTAGTTATGTCTATTTTTTTCCGGTTTGCTATCCAACAAACAAAAGATCTCTGGTTTTCTTTGCTTTCCCAAAACTTAGGTGGTACTTTTCTAAATTCCCAATATTTAAGATCCATCTCGGGGAATGCATAGATTAGTATTTCACTCTCTCCAAATTCAAAAAATTTATGAAAACCTCCCATGTAATTATTCTTAAAAAATTCCCGATCAACTTTTGTAAGGATTTCTTCTCTAGTGTAACCATACTTATCTATAATTACATGCCGTATTATTTCTTTTATAGCAGGCTTGTCTAGATATCCATTTGGGAACTTTTTAAGTTGTCTATCCACAATCAAACTATATAGATCTAGTGGCGACATATCCAAATGATTTTGATACATGTTTTTAACCTCCAAATTATTTTTAGTATAAATAAAACTTACTCTTATATTATAACATAAGAATAAGTATTATACAATATTATGTAAAGTGTTTTGGCAAATTATCTTATTTTTCGCCCAAAACCTCTAGTATCATTTTTATCTCCCTATAACCTTACAGTTCTTTTGGGTCCTTTCTTTTCCTTGAACAGAAATGTATATATTTAAAAGCTCTTGAATTATAACTTCTTCTTGTTCCATATTGTTCGCCATTGGTAAAACATACAGTGTAAATATAACATTATATAAGTCCCAATCAACATTTAATTTAAGAAAGCCAAGCTTTTTATAAAACTCACTTCTTCGTCTTCTTAGTTTATTTTCTTGTTCGTTCTTGCCTAAACCCTCTTTTTCAACCTCTACAAGTAATCCTTGATAATTTTTAAACTTTTCTTTTAAAAGCTCTATTGCTTTTGTTCCATAGCCTTTGTCTTGATATTGTGGTAAAATTGCAAAATAATCTACAAGTACGTATTTGTCATTATTAATAGTTACTATAAAACCAATAAACAGTTCGTCATCTAATATCTTTATTATTTTTAAAATTCCTTTAATATATGCGCTCTCTATTATTTTATATGGTTTTCTTTCTTCTTTTGGAAATATTTTTACATACTCCGGATAAATGATATTACTAAATTCATGTATATCCACATTTACCAGTTTTATCATATGGCACCCCTTTTAATCTTTTGTCTACTAATTTATACCATATACAAATAGAAAAAACCAGTTTTACAACTGATTTTTCTATTTGTATTGCGTACTTATCTATTCACTTCTTAAAGCTAATACCGGATCCTTCTTTGCCGCTTGTTTTGATGGAATGATTCCTCCAATTAAAGTTAAAATTACACTTAACAAAATAAGAATTACTCCACCCGCAATCGGAAGTGTTGCAACTATGCCAGTATTATTTGTAACTGCATGAATTAAGTAGTTTATTGGATTTAATAATACAAGCGTTACTCCAATACCGAGTAATCCTGCAAATAATCCTACAATAAATGTTTCTGCATTAAATATAGAAGATATGTTCTTTTTAGATGCCCCTATTGCTCTTAATACACCTATTTCTTTTGTACGTTCTAATACCGAAATATATGTTATAATACCAATCATAATAGATGATACTACTAAAGATATGCTTACAAAGGCTATTAGAACATAACTTACGCTGTCTACAATTACTTTTACAGACGACATTAAAAATCCTGTTATATCTGTATATTTTATCACTTTCTCATCGTCTTTAGATTCCATCTTTTTATTATAATCATCTAAATAATCTATAAATTTTTCTTTAGAATCAAAATCATTAAAATAGAAAGATATCGCAGTTGGTTCATTCATGTCTTGATAGCCAAGAGACAACAGATTCGTATCCGCACTTTCAACACCCGTTGAAGACATTGCTTCAAATATGCGTTGTAACTCCTCTTCATCTAATTCAAAATTAAACGCGGCTGCAATTTGCTTTTCATCTACATCAAACGCGTTTGCCAAACTAGACATTAATTCGGAGCTCAACTGACCTACTTTAGTCAATATTGTTTTTTGCATTACTGCTTCCGTCATTTTAGCAGCAATAGTATTTATTTGAGCCAGCACCAAATCTTGTGAAACAAAAGTAGTTACTATGCTTTCTACCGCATTGCTTACAAGCATTCCACTTGGATCCGCTTTATCTAAAGTTGTAGTCATAATATACTGCTGTAAAAAGCCCTTAATTAATTCTGTATATGCAGTCTTGAATGTTACTTGTGGGATAACATATTCTTTCTCAAGTTTTGAAAGGAGATCTTGCGCCCCGGATGACGTCATATATTCATTTACTACTGTTTCTACATCGCTTAATTTTATTGTTGCAATACCTGCTACTTGATTTTTTTCTATATAATTGTTAAGCAAATTAGCTGTAAGAGTTACAAGCGTAGTGCTAAAAGCATTTTTTGCAGCAGCTGTATCTGTAGTAATAGCTGAAGATATTTCACCCATATAGCCTTGTGTCATTTTAGAAATATCTTGTTCATCTATTTTTATTCCAAATGCCGAAGATAATAGTTCAGTGTTTATAGATATCATATCATTAAAATCCAAGCCCGCTTCCTTACTGTCATCATCAAAACGTTTATTGCTAAATACATTTATAGCTTCATTAGCAAGTTGTTTTTTTACTATTTTAGACTCCTGTGCCTGTTTAATTATGTGTTCTGTGAGTTCTTTGGTATATCCAACACCTGTCATTAAGCTTGTTGCATTAGAATCTTCTTTAGGGCAAACAATTCCAACAATTTTTAAATCCAAGGCATTCTCATATACGCCTTTCATAAAAGCTTTATCGCTTGTCATACTTTCATATATCTCATATTTTGAATTATATTTATATGTATCACTTGCATCCACTAATTTAAGCGGAATATTCATTAATTCTTCATATGTAAACTCTAAAGGTTTAGTTGTATTTTCTACTTTTTCGCCTTCTATAATTTTTGCAATCATATCTTCTAATTCATCACCATCGCGCAAGCCCAAGCTGTATAATAATAAATCTGTTATTCTATTTGGGTCAGGCAGAATAAGAATGACCTCATCTAAGTTCTCCGGCCACTTTCCAGCAACTACATCATATTGAGACTGCAACATAGCTTTATTATCCAAAAGTTCGTTAAACACTGACATTGTAGTTCCAGCTACCGCCATGCTACTCATACCTCCGGTAAGAGAAGATAGCAGCTTGCTTGGATTAAGTTGTGCAATCTCATTTTTACTGTCTTTGGTATATATTAAAGGGGTAACACTGTATTGATAACGCACAAGGGACACCATTTTATCTACCTTTTTGGAAGTGTCTTCTAGATATGCTTTAAAACTTCTTAAGTCATTAGTTCCTATCTTTGAAAACATCGTAGTTATATTTTGGCTTTCTGTAACCAGTGAGCCTTCTGTGGAGTCTTCACCTTCAGTTACCATAGAAAGCAACATTGATGTTGCATCTGCCGTTTCTGCAGTAATAGTTAAAGGATATGATGAAAGCGTATCTTCTTGTATCTGATTTATATAATTTTGAAATCCTGTAGATAACGATAATATTAATGCAATGCCAATAATTCCTATTGAACCTGCAAATGCGGTTAATATAGTACGCCCCTTTTTAGTAAGCAAATTATTAAAGCTTAGCATTAATGCAGTCCTAATAGACATTGAGGATTTCCCTAAATTTTTGTATTTTGGCTGCTCTAGCTTTTTTGTGTCTATATCAAACGGATTTGTATCTCCTACAATTTTCCCATCTTTTAATTTTACAATTCTTGTAGAATAAGTTTCAGCAAGCTCAGGATTATGTGTAACCATAATTACTAGACGATCGTTTGCTACCTGTTTTAGCAGTTCCATAACTTGTAAACTCGTCTCGGTATCTAGTGCGCCAGTTGGCTCATCTGCAAGCAAAATATCTGGATTGTTTACTAGTGCTCTTGCAATAGCAACTCTTTGCATTTGACCACCAGACATTTGATTTGGCTTTTTATGTGCTTGTTCCTTTAAGCCAACCTTATCTAGCGTTTCAAGCGCTCTTCTTTTACGTTCTTTTTTAGATATTCCACCAATAGTCAAAGCTAATTCTACGTTTGCTAGAATAGTTTGGTGAGGTATTAAATTATAACTTTGAAATACAAAGCCAACAGTATGGTTACGATATGAATCCCAATCGTGATCTTTGTAATCTTTTGTAGAGACGTTATTGATTATTAAATCACCTTTGTCATAACGATCTAAACCACCAATAATGTTAAGTAGTGTTGTTTTTCCAGAACCTGATGGTCCAAGAATTGACACAAACTCATTATCTCTAAAATTTAAGCTAACATCGCTTAGAGCATTTTGAACTAAATCACCTGTTTTATATTGTTTTGATATATTTTTTATTTGTAACATTTTCTTTCCATCCTATTTAACTATGTTAGTTTATCACCAATAATTTAGTATGGCAATACCTTGTCGTATAATACGACAAAATAACATAATTTTACTTAAAATTACCTATCTTCATGCATCTTGGTTAAGAAAATATACTCTTCATAATTAACATTTAACTGTTTCTATTTTTTCATTTAATATAGATGCTTGGTGATATAATAATTTCAGACTTTTATCCATTATCCATATAGATGTTCGATATATATTCTCTTGCGTGCTACTTTTTGTAATATAATGAATAAGCCAACATTCTTTACTTATGTTTGTGCACTCAAAATTATATATATCTATTTTTCTATCCTCTTTTAAAGTTAGTAAAAATTCTATTGTTCCCTCTTTATTAAAAATATGCCCAGATTTGCCACATTCCTTAAAATCATCTGCAAGTATATCGTTTAAGTAATTGTAATTTGACATATATTCATATTTAAAAAGGCTTTTTTCCAATTCTAATATTTTATCCCTCATATAACTTTCTCCTAATTATTATTTATTTATGAAAATATAATTCTATTTGTTGTTGTATATCTAATTGCAATCTTTCTATAGTTCCATCTTCATGAATTTTGTCCATATCATTTCTTACGCTATTTGGAAATATGCTTTTCATGTCATGTAAATAGTAACTTCCATCTCTTGGTATTGTTGCGTCTGTTACCGTAAAAACACCCTCTACATTTTCTACAACAAACTTATATGGAATTGATGAACCGCTATCTTGTTTAACTTCATTATTTTCTAAATAGTATTTTTCTTCTAATATCCAAGCATATATATTATATAATGTATGTTTTTCTTTTTCCTCGATTAAGTATATTCTCATACCAACAAAAGTTTTTTCATTCTCACAATGTTTACATTCATTGTCGCCTTTCTCTACTAAATAATCCTTTATTGCAATTTCTATTTCTTCTTCTCTTAAATCAATTGGAGGCACATAACAAAACCCCCAAGTACTAAATAAGACAGGTTTGTTTTTTCGCATTCTATTTATATCAATTGTAAACAATGTTATTAATATTACAATAGACATTAAAATTATTATTAAAACAATTTTAAAAGTTTTTTTAGTTTTCTTTAATTTCTTGTCTGTATAATCTATTGTATTCATAACATTTTCCTCTAATTTTTCTTGATAATCTTTCTTGTTCAATCTTCCACCACTCAATAGTTCATTTATTGATATTTCTAACACTTCACATAAGGGTCTTAATAAAGACAGTTCTGGCATGCCTCTGCCATTTTCCCACTTTGAAATTGCTCTATCTGTTATTCCCAATTTATTTGCTAGTTCCATTTGTGTCATATTTTTTTCTTTACGAAGTTCTGCTATAAATCTTCCTATCTTCTCTTGGTCCATAAATATCTCCCCTTTCGTAAATAATTATAATATAACATTTATATAAATACACCAAACGAACTGTAGAGTTATACAAATTACTTTTTTCGACCGCTTTGTTTATAGATATGTCTTATAGCTTTCCTTTAATTCTAGTACAGAAACACATTCCACGTGTGATGAAAATGGTCCGTTGCAGTGTATAAAATACGTTGTCTATTGTTAAAGTGACATATCTACCGAACACAGTGTACTAAAATTTTATATGATATTTTATTAAATTTTTTCGTTATATAGATATTTATATCATAGTTTTTTATTTTTTTGACCTATAAGTTTTTATAAGTCAATTTTTTTTATTTTTTTGACCTATAAGTTTTTATAAGTCAATTTTTTTTATTTTTTTGACCTATAAATTTATTTTAAAAATAAATCAGTATATTTTTGGAATTTAAAAATTTGATTCCTACTATATCCGGTTGTTTCAACTATTATATTTTTTTCTAATAGACTGTTTATAATATTCTTTATTGTTCCTTCTTTTATTCCAGTCAATTCACAAAGTTTTTTTCTATTAATTGCCGGTTCATCATATAACAAATCAATTACTTTTTTCGCATTTTCCGGTTTTACTGGTAATTCCATAATAATCTTATCCATTTCAATTGTCAATTCGACTACATTTCTAAATTTTTCTTTTGCAGTTTTTGATGTTTCAATAACTGCTTCTAGGAAAAATTTAATCCATCCTATCATATCATTATGAGTTCTTACTCTTGTAAGCATATCATAATATGTATCTTTGTTTCTTTCAATATAATCAGAAATATATAAACAAGATTTTTCAAGCATTCCTTTACTTTGTATATACAATGGAATAAGTAGTCTTCCTATTCTTCCGTTACCATCTAGAAATGGATGTATGGATTCAAATTGATAGTGTAAAATTGCAATTTTTATTAAATCTGGTGTATCTATTTCTTCATTATTTATAAATTTTTCAAAATCAGATAAACATTCTGCCACCTCTGTATGTGGTGGTGGAACATATACTGCTGTACTTGGCATGCTGCCACCAATCCAGTTTTGTGATACTCTAAATTCTCCTGGTGTTTTATGTTCTCCACGAACTCCATTCATTAATATTCCATGAATTTCTCTAATTAGTCTTGTGCATACCGGAAAACCCTCTCTTATTCTTTGCACTCCATAATTTGTTGCCTTTACATAGTTTTGTACTTCTTCCCAGTCATCTCTTTTTTCTGGATTAATGTCAGTTACATCTAACAAGTCTTCTTCCACTGTTGTCCTTGTTCCTTCAATTCTACTAGATTTATTAGCTTCAATTTTTACATGCATTTTAATATATAAATCTACATTTGGTATTAATAGGGAATATGCATTTAATTCTCCAATTTGTCTGTTTGCTTCAGCTAGTAGCTTGTCTAACTTAGTATCATCCCAACCCCAGTTGTAATTTATTTTGCTTGGAATAAATGCTTTGTAATCATTCATTTTTATATATTCACCTGATTTATATTCTTCTAATTTTTTCATATATCGACCTCTTTCTCTGTTAATATTTTATTAAACATTTGTTCTTTTGTCAAGCAATATTTTATATTATTTTTCATAAAGTTTAACAAAGAAACGGCAAATTATCTGCCGTTTCTTTGTTTTTTAAATTATCTAGGTTTCTTTAATTTCTTTCCTTTCTTCAAAGAAATTTCCAATTTTTCTTTGCAACACGGACATTCGAAATAATAACTAGTCAAAACCGTATTGTAATACATTTTCAAATCGTCATACGTAATTTTAAGTCTGGATTTACAGTGCTTGCATCTCACCTTTTTGGCACGAACAGGTTTAAAGTTATTTTTGATAATTTCCATAAATAAATTATCCCCCTATTCCCTTAATTTCGGTGATTTTAACAATAATTACTTTTACCATAGATATTTATCCTCCTTGTAATGCTCGGAGGACTGTGCCTCCGAAAATTTATTTTCAAAGGCAACAATATATTTTGTTACGTTTTTTATTATATCATGCTTTACATAATTTTTCAAGAAATTATTAAATTAACAATAGAAAAAGCTCCCTAAGGAGCTTTTAATGTAAAGATAAGTTTTATTTTTTAATTTTTGCACTGTGGTCCGTTGACATGTAGACCACATACCACCTTTATTTTTTTATTCTAATTTTTCTTTAATTTTTGACCAATTTTATGGCTTTTTTTACCCCGTTTTTGGTACTAGTAGATGTGTCAATTTTTCGCTATATTTCAGTGCTTTCCTTAAGTTTTAGCACGGAACAACACTCCACGTGAGTTTACTATGGTACGTTGCAGCATTAAAAATAGGTTGTATGTTGTTAAAGCGATATATCTACCGACCACAGTACATTATTATTATAAACTGTAATTTATATTTTGGCTATACTTTTTAGAAATCCTTCTAACTATTTTTGTCTATTATTCTCTTATTATCTTCTATGTATTGATAATTCAGACTATTTTTATTACTAGTAATTGACTCACCTAATTTTTCTTCCAAATTATCACGAGCAGTTTTTGCTACTTCTCCTCCTGCTTTGGCTATTTTTCTATTTGCTTTTAATCCTTGTGGTCTATGTTTTCTAGCTAATTCATGAGTTGCAATTTCTCCTAAATCTGTAAGAGCAACTTCAACATCTGTCATATTATCTCTTAAAGATTCTTTTCTAATATTTTTAAATTCTTTATACTCTGATGCTTTCATTCCTGACCAAGCCCTATAAATTTCATTCGTTAAAACTGTAAATTCATAACCATCTTTAATTCCATTTTCTTTCCATATATCTGTTAACTTATTTCTATCCAATATTCCTTTTAATCTTGCTTCTATCCATTTATCAGAATATCCACGATTTCTATAATAATCTATTGCTCTTTTTATTGCAATTTCTGGATCAAAAACTTCATCTATTCTCTCTTTTCCCATTTGAGCTAACCATAACTTAAATAGTTCTGCTTTTGCACTCGGTACAGATTCAATTAGTCTAAAAATTCCTTTAGTGTCCAAAGTATCTGTTAAATAACTTTTTCCATCTTTAGATTTTAATTTCAGTTGTCGACATTTTGTCGATAACTCACTTTTTTCTTCTTCTGTCATTCTTTTCTTTAATCTATACCAATAATCATTAGGATTATTACTATCTGTAAGTGATTTTATAACATCTACAACACTAAAATAATATTCTTCTTTTTCAGTATCCCAAATACTTCTTATTTCTTTACCCTCAAAAAGATTTGAAATTATTTCTAATTTTATTATCCATATTCAATTATCTCCTTTAAAATAAAAATATATTTTATTTATGCATATTTTATAAAACATTTGTTCCTTTGTCAAGTGATATTTTCATTTTAAATTGTATTTATATAACTAAAAAGAAAAACTTCGAAAAAATTTTTTTCAAAGTTCCTCTTTTTTAGTTTTGGTCATTACTCATCTTTAACCAATTCTACGTTAAAGCCAAACTCTTGTAAAGTTTTTGTTGCCCATTGATAATGGCTTTCATAAAAAGTGTGTGTTGATAAATACACATTATGTTTAGAGCCACGGTTCTCCTCGGTTTCAACTTTAGGTCTAATCCATGCACAACCACCATTCTCGGGAAGTAACTCAACTTCCAGCTTATAATTTTCACTTTCTAAGCCAACAAGTTCTTCCCACGTTTTAATTTGCTTCAACATTTAATTTTTCCTCCTTGTTATTACTTCGGAGGACTGTGCCTCCGAAAATTTATTTTCAAAGGCAACAATAAAATTTGTTACGTTCTGTATTATATCATGATTTACATAATTTTTCAAGAATTCACAAACAAATAATTATTAATTAAACAATATAAAAAGCATCATAAGATGCTTTCTATGTAAAGATAATTTTAAAATTTCGCTCTGTGGTCCGTAGACATGTCGACCACTTACCACCCTTATTTTTTTATTATATTTTTTCTTTAAATTTTGACCAAATTTATGGCTTTTTTTACCCCGTTTTTGATACTAGTAGATGTGTCAGTTTTTGCTTATTTTTCAGTACTTTCCTTTAATTTTAGTACAGAACAACACTCAACATGACTAGTCCAAGGGAACATATCAACCAATTCTATTGTTTTAACTTCATAGTCGTCTGTGCAAAGCAACTTTAAATCTCTAGCTAAAGTAGCAGCATTACAACTAACATAACCTATTTTTTGGGGTTTAAGTTTTAATATAAGTTCTATTCCCTCCAAATCTAGTCCTTTTCTTGGTGGATCTACTACTATATAATCAAAATATTTTCCCTCTTTTACTAGCTTTAGAGTTTCTTTCGTTGCATCTCCATTAACGTTTATTATATTTTGCACGTTATTTATTCTTGCATTTTCTTTTGCTGCCTCTGTTGCAGATTCAACTATTTCTACAGAATATATATCTTTAACGCTGTCTGATAAAAATATACCTATACTTCCAACACCACTATATAGCTCTAGCATCGTTTTTTCTTTATCTAATTCTAATTCTTCTTTAAGCACGTTATACAACAACTCTGCTTGCAATGTATTTACTTGGAAAAATGAATCCGCTGTTATTTTAAACTTGTAATAGCCAATATAATCTGTTATGTATTCATTTCCATATATACAAATGTTATTATCTGAAAGTATTACATTTGTATTTCTTTCATTTATATTTATAACAAAAGATTTAATATCTTTATTTTCCTTGGTTATTACATCCATTAGCTTTAACACTCTTTCATCTTTAGTAAGAGCTGTAGAATTCACAACAAGGACTACCATAACCTCTCCAGTGTGTGTTCCCCTTCTTACCATTATGTTACGAATATCACCCATACCTGTATTTTCATCATAACCTGTAAGGTTATTTTCAACTACTAGATCAAAAACTCTCCTTGCTACTTCATGAGTTGTTTTATCTTGTATTAAGCAATCGTTATTTTCCACTATCCTATGGGTAGACATTTCAAACATTCCCATTACTGTTTTTGAATTTATTTGTCTTACGGGGTACTGAACTTTATTTCTGTAATAATATGGATTGCCCATACCATATATACTTTCAATTTTTGTTGTATCCACATCTTGTTTTTTTAATGTATTTAGTACGTTTTGTTTCTTAATGTCTAACGTGTTTTCGTAACTAGTATGTCGTGCTGTGCAGCCGCCACATATTGAATAGTACCTACAACTAGTTTCAAATCTATTGCTTGAACAAGAGATAATTCTTTTTACTTCTCCTAAAGCATAGGATTTATTTACCTTAATAACCTTAGCCTCTACTACTTCATCTACTAAAGTGTTTGGAATAAACACTGTTAGCCCTTCATCTGTTTTGGCTATACCTTCGAAATTCATTCCAACATCTATTATTTTAAACTTATATATCTTTCCTTTTTCTAACATGTTTTTCTCCTACAATATAATTGTAACAAAAGGGGTGTTATTTTTCAACAAATACACAAAAATATCGCCTAGAAATAATCTAGGCGATATCTTGTGTTAAAAGTACTTCTCGATTCTTGATTTAGTGAGCATTACAGTTTTTCCATAAAGCAAATTATGAGTTGTATTTTGGCTTGTTTTATACCTTATTGCATAATTGTTTTTGGAATCATGAGTTCCATGATTGAACAGAAGCGTGGAAGCGTTTGTAAACTGGCTTAAAAACATATCCATCTGTTCAGTAGAGACATGTGAAGAATAATAACCAAACTGATATCTCTTACATCTTAAAGTCACCTTTTCTCCCATAAAATCGATTTCAGTTCCTATGGGTAGAGAAATAATGTTTTTGACTTCATCTGGAACGTATGCAACAAATATTAGCGTTACATTTGGGTCTTCGAGCATTCTTGCGCCATAATTTAAAAATGAGCCTTGATACAACCTTGGAGATGTGCAGATAATCATCTTTGGGCCGGCAGCTGCAATTACCTTTTCTCTGAACTCCTTGTCTACTATTGTAAATCCATGGGGTAAATAGTCCTTACCGTATATTTTGACATATTTGTTAAGACATTTTATACCAAACGTTGAGTCAAAGTAAATTTGAAAATCCAGCATCTGTTTTTCAACAGCCGAAGATTCTTGCATATCCTTCAAATCCACTCCTACTCTAAGCGGTCTTTCCAGCGAATTTGACATATACATTATGGTACCTTTTTTCTTATGAGCTTCGCTTATTATATCAATATGTTTCTGACGTTCTTTCGCAACGTTTCTTGCATATTCAGCAGAACCATAAGTTGACTCAGACACTATAATATCTATCTTTTCTGCAACTTCTTTGGGTATACTTGTTTCTACGTTTATTATTGGGTTCTTGAGTCCCAAATCGCCTGTAAAAAGCACGTATACTTCTTCATGTAAGTCATAAATTCTGCAAACCGTAAGCACTGCACCTGCAATGTGAGCATTGGAGTAAAAAGTTATTTCAATTCCTTCACACGGAGAAAATGTTTCGCAAATATTCTGCGGAATAACTTTCTCTATTACTCTGTCAATATCGTCTCTACTGTATATCAAAACGGGGTACCGTAGTTTCTCCTCGTTCTTTTTATACTTTTTGCTACACTTTTCATGCCTCGGTTTGTCTTTTCTACCTCTTCCTTTTGAAGATGTTTTTAGTTTTCTTATTCTGTCTTTACATGCTTTATAGTGTTTAAGTTCTTGACGGTGTTCATCTTCTAGACGTTCTGCCGTCTCAGCCAAAACTACAGGAAGTATATGAAAAGTCTCATATGAACAATATATATATCCATTAAAGCCATTTGCTACTACAAACGGGAAGCGGCCAACATGGTCGGTATGAACATGTGTAGCAATAGCAAATGATATATTTTCAGGATTGTATGGGAGTTTTTTAGAATTTATATGGTTATGCTCTTTTTCCTGAAAAAGTCCACAGTCAACTAAGAATGAAACAGACCGGCCATCAGGCCACTCTACTTTCACATGATTGTTGCTCCCTGTAACTTCCTCAGAATATGATGTTACATATAATTTTAAATTGCCATCCAACATAGTCATTCTCCTTTAATTAAATTTGAATATAGTTTTTCGCTACAAATATTTTATCATCCGAAACAACATATTTCAACAAAATATGACAAAAAATATAATTTAATTTTGCTCAAGTTTTTTCCTTATATGCTTTATGTATTCCTCAAAACTTAATCTGCCTCTTAAACCACAACTTATCTCGATTGCTTTTTTTACTTGTTCTAAAGCCTTTTTGTCTAATTTCCCTACTTTCTCTTTTAGTCTGCTTTTATCTAATGTTCTTATCTGTTCTGCAAGTATTATTGAATCTTTATCTAACCCGTATTTATTTCCTTCTATAGCAATGTGCGTTGGCATGCTAATTTTTGCTTTTGAAGTTATCGGTACACCTATTATGGTTGGGCTAAACTTATTTCCTATATCGTTTTGTATTACAAGAATTGGACGTATTCCAGATTGTTCGCTACCAACAACAGGACTTAAATCTGCATAATATATATCTCCTCTTTTTATATTCATAGTCTTCTCCTATATTTCAATGTTTTTTTCATACACATTATATACTATGCTAATGTACTCCTTTTTGTTTTTATTATATACAGTATAATTTTTGGGTTTATTATCTATTAAAATTAGCTCTAAAGAAGAGATCCCCAGCTCATCTGCTATCTTACTACAAGCGCAAGTGCATCCCTGTTTAAAGCTTAATGTAACAACAGTTTCACCTTCCTTAACATACTGTGTTTTACTACAGCAATTAGGTTCACAGCCAGAGTTATATAAATAGCCAAACGTACTAAGAGAACTTATACTTTTATTTTCAAACATATTATTAATTACAAGCTTTGCTGTGTTACCGCTATTTGAAATGTTACATGTGTTATTTTCAAGGATGATTGTTACAACATTTTTCATATAGTCTAAATATTCTAATTTAGTTATAACGCCCTCTTTATGCCATTCTTTTACGTTATATGTATTTATGTTTTTGTTAGATATAACTGTCATATCATACTGCACATAATAATTAGTAAAGCCTAAATCCACATTGCCTTCCAGCTTATCTTTATTTTGTATACTGCCTATAAAAGTAACCATTGAAATAATAGCAATAAGAAATAAAATTACTGTTATAATAAAGGCAATAAAGCGCCATTTGCTACAAGACTTTAAAGAAATATTTAAAAACATAATAAAAACTCCTAACTCATAATACAGTCTATGAGCTAAGAGTTTATACTTATTCTAAAGTATCAAAATATTGTTTTAAGATTTTTGTAACACCTTCATACGTCAATTCTTTGTTTATGGCATCTTTTGCTACAGCGCTGTTTTTAAGACCCTTTAAATACCAGGCTATGTGTTTTCTCATCTTCGGTATCGCAACAGTCTCTTTATCCCTTTCAACGGCTAAAGCCAAGTGTTCCAAAATAACATCATATCTTTCTTTTAAAGTTGGGATATATTCTTTGCCTTCAAGTATAGACTTAAATATCCAAGGATTTCCTAAAGCACCTCGACCTACCATAATACCGTCTACCCCTGTATATTCAAACATAGTCTTGGCACTTTCTATATCTGTTATATCTCCATTTCCTATAACCGGAATAGATACAGCATCCTTTACTTTTTTTATCTCGTCTAAATCTGCTCTTCCAGTATAATATTCATCTTTAGTTCTACCATGTATTGTAATTAAAGCTACGCCATATTTCTCACACATTTTTGCCACTTTAACTGCAGTCATATGATTTCTATCATAACCAAGTCTTGTTTTAACAGTTACTGGCTTTTTAGCTACGGACATTATTTGACGAATAACTTCTTCTGCCTTATCCAAATCTTTTAAAAGTTCACTACCGTCACCATTTTTTACAACCTTTGGTGCAGGACAGCCCATATTAAAATCTATAATGTCTATGTCCGGATTGGTGTTTAATTTAAGTATTACTTTTTTTAATACTTCTGTATCACTACCAAAAATTTGCACAACACGAGGCGATTCTCCCTCATAACCATCCATTATTTTATGCGTCTTATGGTCTTTGTATACAAGTCCCTTAGTACTTACCATCTCTGTTGGCGTATATACCACTTTACCATATTTATTACATATATATCTGAATGGTACATCAGTAACTCCTGCCATCGGAGCTAAGAACACATTATTTTTTACTTTAATATTTCCTACGTTAATTTCTTTTATATAATCTTTTAGCACATGTTTCTCCTATTCTATAAACAATGATTTTTGCCTTCTTGAGCTTATACTAAGCACTAATGCTAGAGCTATAAAATTCGTAAGCATACTGCTTCCACCATAGCTTACAAATGGAAGTGGTATTCCTGTAATTGGCATTAATCCTATAGTCATTCCAATATTTTCAAGGAAGTGGAAAAATAACATTCCAAACACTCCTATAGATATAACTGAACCTAATCTATCTTTTGAAGTTTCTGCCAACTTTAGTATTCTATATAACATTACAATATATAATACAACTATTAATGCTGACATTATAAATCCCATTTCTTCAGATATTACAGAGAATATAAAATCCGAAGATTTGACTGGTAAATACCCCCACTGCGTTTGTGTGCCTTTGCCTAGGCCTGTCCCAAATAGCATACCAGAGCCAACAGCAATTTTAGATTGTATTGCATTATATCCTGCGCCTAGCGGCTCTTGTTCTGGATTAAAGAATACTTGTATTCTTTCTTGTTGGTAATCACTTAATACAAAAAAGTACATTAAAGGCACCGTTACAATTAATATTAATATTAGTGCTAATACATATTTATAACTTAGGCCTGACTTAAATAGCATAAAAAATGTAATGCTTGCAAATACTAAAGCTGTTCCAAAGTCTGGTTGCAACATAATTAAAGCCACAGGTATTATAAATATAAATGCTGCTAGTGCTACATAGTACCATTTATTTATAGCATCTTTTCCTTTTGTATGTACATATTCTATATATTTAGCAAGTACTAGTATATACGCTATTTTCGTAAATTCAGATGGTTGTATTTGGATACTTCCAATGTTAAACCAGCTAGATGCGCCGTTAACTTCTGGCATGAATAATACTACAATAAGTAGTATTAAGCATATGGGATAAGCTATAAGGCCTACAGCACTGCTTACATGGTAATCTAATAGCCATATAGCACACATAGCTATTAAGGATATTCCTATCCATATAATTTGCTTTATATATTCGTCTCCAGAGCTTGTACTATTTATGCCCGCACTATAAATCCCAACTACACCAATTGTAGCAAGAATTAGTGCAAGGATTAAAATTATATAGTCTGTATTCTTAAAAATACTCCTCATAAATCCCCCTTAATCTTATTTTAACTGTTAAAGAACGCTTTATATCCTTTATATGTCATGTAGATATCCCCTACACTTGCAAGTTCATAAGGAGAATGCATAGATAATAGCGCTGTTCCGCAGTCTACTACCTCTACACCTTTATTAGCTAAAATGTATGCAATAGTTCCGCCGCCGCCTTTTCCAATCTTACCTAGTGTTCCCATTTGATACACAATATTTGCTTTGTCAAAGACAGTCATAACATGTGACATGAATTTAGCACTTGCATCATTTGCAGAATATTTTCCTCCACTTCCCGTATATTTTTCTATAGACAAACCACAGCCAATTATATTTCCATTTTGTACATCACTTAAGTGTTCGTGCATTGGGTCTACAGCTGCAGATACGTCCGCAGAAAGCATTTGTGAGTTATTGAACGCTTCTAATAATGTTTCTATGTTATATTGTTCTCCTTTAAGTCTTAAGATTTTTGACATGAATAAGTCAAAAGCATCAGAGCTCATAGAGGTATTGCCTTCGCTTCCTATTTCTTCTTTATCTACAATGACCGCAACGGCAGTTTTATTTAACACATTTTCTTTAGCAAGGTTAACTAATGCTGCTATAGTTGCATATGCACATACCCTATCATCATGACCATAACCTGCAACAAGTCCTCTATCTAAACCTACATATTTAGCTTTAAAGCTTGGTACAAATCTAATATCACTTCTTGCAAAATCTATTTCATTTATTCCGTATTTCTTGTTTAGTTCCCTTAATATCTTTGCTTTAATTTTTGATTCTTTCTCATCGCTATCTGGAATAGAACCAACAACAACATTTAAATTTTCTGGATCAATAAATTCAGAGGCTTTTTTCTCTTGCTCCTCACGACCTAAATGAGGAAGTAGATCTGTTATAACAAAAGTAAAGTCATCTGTGTCTTCGCCTAAAACAACATCAATCTGTTCACCTTTAGAATTGTACACTTTGCCATACATCGCAAGAGGAATTGCAAGCCATTGATATTTTTTAATTCCACCATAATATTGTGTTTTCATTAAAGCTAATCCTTGCTTTTCAAACAAAGGCATTGGCTTTGTGTCTAAACGCGGACTATCTATATGCGCTCCTATTATATTTACTCCAGACGCTATACTATCTTTCCCTATAACCGCAGCAAACAATGAACGCTCTTTATTTATATAATATATCTTATCTCCTACAGACAGTTTTTCTACAGAATGTATGTCTTTAAAGCCATTATCTTCTAACTCACGTACAATATATTCTACACATTTATATTCTGTTTTTGCATAATTTAAAAATTTAATATATTCATCTGTGTATTTATACATGTTTTCTTGATCATATTTATTCATACACTCAAAAACATTTTTCTTTTCATACTTCATTTAAATCACCTTCTAATATATTATTTAAAAAACTCACATTTATTATACCATAAAATGCTAATTTTTCAATGTTTTTAATATATTAGCTTTTGTTAATTATAATAAAGCTTCAGCAAAATTGCTGAAGCTTTTTATTTTATTCAATTGATTTTTCAACATAATTATAATCTATAATAGTTGGTGCTCCAACTATTCGATGGTAATTTCCTTCCATATCTTTAAATTGAATATGCTCCCTAGTTACACTAATAGAGTTAGGTAACGCAGTATATTCAACATATGTGCCTGTACCGGAAATATATGCCCTTATGCGATGTCCTACTATGTTCATTTGATTTTCTCCTATATCTTTATTAAAATATATGGTTTAACGTTTTTGATCACAATAAAGTCTTATCCATTCTTTATACAGCTCATGTTTTTTTTGTTGTTCTATTGCCTTTTCTTTTAACTCTTCTAATGAGTTTGCCTGTAATACATCACTAGTAGAAATTGAATTGCAAGATTGAACACTCAAGAACAACCCGACTGCTTCATCCCCTCCATCTATACAATCATGTAATTGCACATACTTTGGATATAACTCTTTTACTTTCCGAACAAATTCTTCTGGATAAATCATACTCTCTCCTCCTAAAATTTTATTTAGATGCATTATTTACACGTTTTAATTATACCACAATCACACATAAATTGCAACTTAGAGTTCGTCTTCAAAAACACTTCCATCTTCAACGGCGTCCGCAAGCACTCTAAGGCCAGCAGCTTCTGTCAAAAGCTCTGAATAATATTCAGGAAACGGAAGGCCATTTTGTTCTAGCTCCGCTTCTTTTGAAACTACATAATCTTCAAGAGCTTGTGCCTCTTGCATAAGTTCAATTGCTTTAGGATTTTTAAATTCTCTCACGGATTGTTCCTCCTATAAAATTTTATATGGATATATTATATATTAGGTCGACATTATACCACAAATTGGCATAAAAAAAATACCCCCGAAAGGGTATTTTTAAAACTATTTGTTAACAGTTTCTTTAAGAGCTTTACCAGCTTTGAAAACTGGAGCTTTAGAAGCAGGTATTTTTATTTCTGCTTTAGTTTGAGGATTTCTTCCTTTTCTTGCAGCTCTTTGTCTAACTTCGAAAGTACCAAATCCAACTAATTGAACTTTTTCCCCTTTAGCTAGAGCACATTCAACTGAAGACATGAAAGCGTCTAATGCAGCTTCAGCAGCTTTTTTAGTTAGTTTGCTTTCTTCAGCGATTTTTGCAATAAGTTCTCCTTTATTCATATTTCTTACCTCCTGTAATAAGATTACAACAATGTTATACTTCAAACACCTACAAAAGTCAACACTTTTTTTGAACTTTTTTTGATTTAAAAACAACGTGACATATTTTGTTTCCATAATTTTAAAACACATTTGTAATATTATTTTTCGCGCATTTTCAAAACCTCTATTCTAAAAGGTTTAATCACACTCCCCCCCTTTTATTTTCAAACAGCAAGTTTTATTATGTTCACTTCGATTTTTTTCAAAAAATTTTGACAAAATTTCTTTTATTTCTCCTTTTTATTTACTTTTTTTGTTCACAATTGTATAATATATACGGTGAATTTAATGAAAAAATATATAACATATTCTGAACATGAAACAGAAAATTTAGGATATACAATTGCAGAAAAATTAAATAACAATTCCGTTTTAGTTTTAACTGGAAATCTTGGTACAGGAAAAACTAGATTTATGCGTGGTATTGCAAAATATTTTGGAATAGAAAACGAAGTATCTAGTCCTACCTTTACTATTGTAAATGAATACGCTCCTAAAATTAATACTTCTCATATAAATAAAATATTTCATTTTGACGTATATAGATTAAGCGGTCCTGATGACTTTGAAGATTCTGTAGGAACAGATTACTTTAATTCTGGTTTATGCATTATAGAATGGGGAGAAATTATTGAGCCAATACTTCCCGCCTCTACTATATATATAACTATAGAATGTACCGAAAATGAAAATGAACGTATCATACATGTTAAAGGAGATATATAATATGAAAATACTTGCAATAGATACAACTACAAAAAGAGCTTCTGTAGCTTTAAAGCTCGATGATAAAATATATTCAAAGGAAGTAGATAACGAAATTACACATTCAGAAAAATTGCTTCCGCTTTTAGATGCTGTTTTAAATGAAGCATGTATTAAACTTAATGATGTAGATCTATATGCTTTAACTTTAGGACCTGGTTCTTTTACCGGTGTGCGTATAGGAATTGCTACTATAAAAGCAATTGCTAAAGTTACAAACAAGCAAATATATGGGGTTACCAGTTTAGAGCTCCTAGCGTTGGATGGAATTAAAAAAGCCACATTTACACCTAAATACGTCCTTTCATTGATGGATGCAAGGAATAACAGAGTATATTACAACCTATATAAATATGACAATGGGGCTCTAACAGCACTTGATTTTTCTGGAAACGACTATTTGGAAAGTGTGTTACAAACTGTCCAAAAAATGGATTTAGACAATTTACTTATTACAATAGATAAAGATAATTTAATGGTGCCTAGTGCTATTACTAGTTCTTTAGATTTAACTAATATTTTTTGCTTATCTTCAACTGCTTCTTTCTATGACTACCTTACTCTTGACGCTATGTACTACAGAAAAAGCGAAGCAGAAAGAACTAAAGAGGGTGAATAATATATGAATATACAAATTAGAGAAGCGACAATAAATGATTTAAATAGTATAAATAATATTGAAAAAACACTAGAGCATAGAATTCTATCTTATGACCTACTTCAAGCTACTTTAGATAAAGATACTTATCATTATTTTATAGCGATCTGTGACGATACGGTAATTGGTTATACTGCAGCAGAGCATCTAGTTGATCACTTCGATCTTTTATCTATAGCTGTTGCTAAAGAATATAGAGGTAAAAAAATTGCCTCTATGCTTTTAGATAAACTATTTAACACTTGTAACCATATTAATGTTTCAGATATATTTTTAGAAGTAAGATGCAGCAATTTTGTAGCGATAAAATTTTATGAAAAAAATGGATTTGAAAAAATAAGTACCCGCAAAAATTATTATGCAGATACTAATGAAGATGCTTATATATACTTAAAAAGATTGGTGTGAAATAACACACCAATCTTTTTATTTAGCAATCTCTTGGAAATTTAAAATAGCCCAATAAAGTCTTATCTTAACCTCACCTTTTGATTTGTCACTTAAGATTCTTGTTCTACCAAGAAGATTTGACTGAATCAAAAACGCTGTAAAGTTCTTATCCTTCAGTGTTCTTATAATTTCCTTTTTCTTGCACGGTTTGCCGAAAACATGTTCGCATAGAGGTCCTTCTATAGGACCGGTCACATAGTACTTAAGAATTCGCGCTATATCTAGTGCTCTCTTGTCTATTATCCTATATGCTTCTTCTGTCTTTTTCTGAAATATTTTATCAGATATCTTATTAGAATCTAGTCTCTCTTTGGCCCGAAGCATGTCCTTTTTGTCTTTTCTTGCTTGCAAAGCAAGAGCTTCTTTAAGTTCATCAAGAAACATTTTACCTTCTCCTTTATTAAAATAGAATATATTACCTTTTTCTTGACAGATTATATCATATGATTTGTTTTGTGTCAAATTTGTTACTGCTATTTTTCAGTTGTGTATCATTTGTATTGTTAATATATTTAAATTTATCTTTTATACAAATTTCCTTGAAAATATTTGCTATTTGTTGTATAAATATCATATAAAAATGTAGCAACAAATGAAGCAAATTATATATTAATTAGGAGTACTTATGAGAAAAATTAAAGAATTAAAATCTACAGATTTAACATTCAAATTAAACGCTTCACAGTTTAATTTTAAAACTACTGATGATATCTCTGGTTATAACGGAATCATTGGTCAAAAACGAGCTTTAGAAACTGTTGAAGCTGCTTTAGAAATGCCTCAAAAAGGATTTAATCTTTACGTTTGTGGACAAGTTGGTATGGGTAAAATGCCGTATGTTTTATCTATTGTAAATCGTTTAGCTAAAACAAAAGCGGTTCCAGATGACGTGTGTTATATTCATAATTTTGAAAATCCAAATGAACCAATTGCAATATTTTTAAAAGCTGGACTAGGTAGAACCTTTAAAGAAGATATGAATCGTTTTATATCTACTATTCGCAAAGACCTAGCTAAGATTTTTGCGTCTGAAAATTATGAAAAAGAAAGAAAAATAATTACTAATCAATATGAAGCTAAAAAGAATGAAATATTACAAGCTTTTGATAAACACACAACTGCTCAAGGCTTTAAAATTAAAACGGCTACAGATGGTATATACTTCTCGCCTGTTTACAATGGTAAAGTATTAAATGAGCAAGAATTTAATGCTTTAGATGAAAAAATTAAAGCAGAGTTTAAAGCTAAGTCTCCAAAAATACAACAAGAAACTCATGAGATAATGCAAAAATTAGAAATTCTTGAAAAAGAATGTGCTACAAAAGTTCATGACTGGCAAGCTAACATGGTAACATATATTGTGTCTAAAAATATAAATGAGCTAAAAATTAGGTATAAAGGCGATCTTAAAATACAAAACTTCCTATACTCTGTTCAAGAAGATGTTGTAAAAAATGCAGAAAAATTCAAAGATATACCAGAGAATACTCAAAATGTACCGCCACAAATGAGGGCTATCTCAAAACCATGGGAAAAATATAGAGTAAATGTAATTGTGAATAATGAAAATTTAGATCATGCCCCTGTTGTTGTATGCTCTAACCCAACGTATTATGATTTGTTTGGAAAATTAGAATATGAAAACTGTATGGGAAGTATAAAAACAGACCATACGATGCTTAAAGCAGGTGTTTTCTACAAGGCAAATGGTGGTTATCTTCTAGTTAATGCTCGTGACCTTCTAACTAATATGACTATTTGGGAGGCTTTCAAAAGAGTTATTCGTAATTCTGAGCTTACCATAGACAGTTCTAGAGATATGACTACTCCTGTCACAATGATTGGTATAAAACCTGAAGCTATTCCAATACATGCGCAAATTGTGTTATTTGGTAGTGAAGCAATTTACCAACAACTATCCAACCTAGATTCAGACTTTAAAAAACTGTTTAAAATGAAGGCAGATTTTGATGATTCTATAGATAAGGATTCAGATACTGTAAGAAGAACAATTGAATATGTGGCCTATGTGGCAAAAAAAGAAAAACTCCCTCCTTTCAAAAGTGATGCGGTTAAAGCCATTATAGAATACAGTTCTAGGTGTGCTGGGGATAAAACTAAACTTACTGCTATGCAAGTAGATATTACAGATATTATTATAGAATCTGCACATATTGCGCGTCTAGCCGAAAAGAAATCTGTAGATGCTGTAGATGTTATTATAGCCACAGAAAATAAAAAGAAAAGATATGGCAAATATAATGACGGCATTATGAAAATGATTGAAGAAGGCGCTGTTATGATTTCTACTTCAGGCGCTGACGTTGGCAGAATAAACGGCTTAACTATTCTTAATACTGGTGATGCTTCTTTTGGTAAACCAGTAAGAATTACAGCAAATACCTATATGGGTGGAAAAGGTATAGTAAATATAGAACGTGAGGTTTCAATGAGTGGTACTACTCACTCAAAAGGTGTATTTATTTTATCCGCATATATTGGCGAAAAGTTTGCACAAGAATTCCCACTATGTTTCAATGCAAGTATTTGTTTTGAGCAGCTATATAACGGGGTTGATGGCGACTCTGCATCTTCTACTGAGTTGTATGCAATACTTTCTTCCCTATCTGGTGTTCCAATTAAACAAGGAATTGCAGTAACAGGTTCAGTTAACCAAAAAGGTGAAATCCAACCAATAGGTGGAGTTTCGGATAAGATCGAAGGGTTTTACGAGGTGTGTAAAATGCAAGGACTTACCGGAGAACAAGGTGTAATAATCCCTCACCAAAATGTTAAAAACCTTATGCTTAAACATGAAATTGTAGAGGCTGTAGAAAAAGGAATGTTCCACATCTATCCTGTATCTACAATAGATGAAGGAATTGAAATTTTAACAGGTGTAAAGTACGGTAAATACGATGATCAAAAAGGATTTGAAAAAGATTCAATAAGTGAAAAAGTTTATAACAAACTTAAAAAATATTCTGAATATGCAAAATAGATAAAGAGCGAACTTTTTGTTCGCTCTTTTCTTGGTATCAATTATCTGGGGTTATATCTCCTACTTCTATAGCCGACCCATTACACTCAGGGCAATTAGGTCCACCCACCTCATAATTGTGCTGAGATTCCCATTCATAAAGTTTTAAATTTGTACATTTTATTTCATCTTGTTCAACGGAATCGGAATACAGCTTACTGCCTATAATACAAAAAATTACAAGGATTGTAGCTACCGCTATAATTTTAACCATACTTAGTTTGTTTTTCATTTTAACCTCCAATATTTCTGGAAGTCCTTGCTCCCAGATTTTAATCTGAGTGCATGAAAAAATTTACACCCTACAACAATTATGCTAAAATTATGCAAACTTGTCAAGGATTAGATTTCAATAGGCTTTATCCTTTTGTCTACTTTTGTATAATTTCATCTAATTTTGTAGAATATATTTACAATGTATCGTAATTTCTATATAATGTATTTGTACAAACGCTATCAGTTATATTTTAAACTTTGGAGGTGTAACATGAACTTTGCCAATGAAAATACAAACGCGAATTTAAGCGTTGCAGAAATAGACTCTTTAATTACAAATTTAGATATTGATGAAATTACTGAGGGTATCAATAGAAGTATTGAAGACTTTAAATATGGAAGATGTTATGATCTGAAAACAGGCATGGATAAGGTTAAAAGGATGTTGTTAGATGAATAACTATAATGTTATCGTATCTCAAGAATTCGTCAATATGTTCTACTTCTCCCTTTTACCTATTATGCGTATTTCTGGTTCCTATGTTAATCTAATTCACGCAAAAACGCTATACCATTTAGATGTTCTTAAAAAGTTTCCGGACACATTTTCTATATTTGAAATCCCAATAAATAATATATATTATAAAAAAATTGTTCTCGAAAAACGATATCTAATTATATATTCTATTAAGTCTAACACTATTTATGTTCATTATTTTGTTGATGGCAGACGCTCTTATGATAATATGTTTACATACTAAAAGCCGCCAACTTTCGTTAGCCGCTTTTACTCTACATTTGATTGCTTAAAAAATCTGTTGCTACTTGTAGCATTTTTAGTTCTGACTCTGTTATATTTTTTCTTGTTCCTTCCGAAAAAAGTATTATACTTCCAATTATATCTCCATCAGAAATAATAGGTGAAATAACTTGAGATAAATATGTATGTTCTCCATCTTTTTCAGTAATTTTAATCTCATTTTCTCCTCTGTTTATAAATAAAGCTCTTTCTTCCATAAGCGCTAATAGTTCATCACTTATCTGTCTATCTAAATTATTCTTTTTAGTCTTTGAGCTTACTGCTATTACTGTTTGTGTATCTGTAATATATACCGAAAAACCTGTATTTTTTGCTAGTACTTCTGCAAGGCAAATTACTTCATCTACTATATCTCCAAGTGGAGCAAATCTTTTAAGAATAATCTCTCCATTTTTTTCAACATAAATTTCCATAGGATCGCCTTCTCTTATCCTTAGTGTCTTTCTTATTTCCTTTGGAATTACCACTCTTCCTAAATCGTCTATTTTTCTTATCATACCTGTTGCTTTCAAAATAAAAACCTCCAAATTAGCTTTATGTATATTATTATCTTAATATTTTAAGATTATACATAAATTTAATTTGGAGATTAGTTTTATTTCCTGTATTTTGTAATTTTTACAGACTCGACATTTTTATAGTCTGTAGTTATAACACTCCCATTCCAGCAATAGAGATGAATTTTTACTGTCCGGCCTGTCCTCTCATAACTTATTTTCTTATATCCGCCATAACAAATTTTTCTGTCTGTACCTTCAAAGGATATTGTTATATAATACAACTGTTTCATAAAAGTTCCTCCTAAATATTATTGGAATAAATTAATTTTATGAAACTATTATACCACGCGTCTTGCGTTATGTCAACTTAATTATGGCCGTTCTAAGATTTCCTAGAAGTGCTTTTTTAATTGACATATCTTCATTTTGTGTTTTTTCTTCAATTATTGTAGCTAAACGTTTTAAATTTGCACTATCTAAACTTAATAGTTCTTTATTGTTTTCATATCTTGTAGATAAAAGACTTATTAAGTTATATAGATCTGTATTTTGAAGATTTTCTAACTTAGAATAAAGCACATCCATATCATATTTTTCAAATATTGGAATATTAGCAAATTCTCCTAAAATATCTTTATAGAATTCGTCTATATTCTCTGCCATATTCTTAAATAAGTCGCTAACTTTTTCTCTTATGCAGCTATCAAAAATAGCAACTTTAAGTCTATTACATTCATTTGCAAAATCTTTAATAATAGTATCTGTAGTATCAAAATCTTCATTCTTTTCTACAGTATTAGGATCCTTTTTCGCCTCATTTGTAAGAGATGCTTTGTACCCTACTAAGAACTTTGTATGTATATCCTCTAGTTCAGTACGGATTACTCCAATTTCTACTAAATGCTTATATACTGCAAAAAGCTTTATATACTCTTTAGATGGAACTTTTCCCTCTTTAACATCATATAGTACCTGCTCTACAAGAATTGTAAAGTCGAAATCTTGTAATTTCCAATATGAGCCATTTAAAAGTCTTGTATATTCTGGGTCTTTTTTCTTTTCAATATGAGCGTTTAACATTTCTTTCATATTTTGAGTAAATACTTTATTATCGAAAATCCTTTTTCTTACATATATTTCAATAAATTTAAAGAATCTGTAATCCTCTTTAGAATTCAAGAAATATCTTGTATCAAATTCACGAAGGTAATACCCAGACTGATCGTTTATCATATTTGAAGTATATATTATAGATTTATATTCTTCATTTGAGTTAATATCTGTAAATATTTGTTTTACTTCACTACCTATTTTTATTTCAAAAGATATCGCTATAGTAAACATTAAAATTGTACGCAAAGCTTGTTCTGACGTATCTGGATAGTTTTGTTTTACCATGTCAAAAATCTTCTCAAAATCGTTTAGAGCATGCTTTAGAACTCTTAGATTTCTAGTGTTTGTCTTTTTAAATGTAGATATTATAGTCGATATCTCCATCTTCAAGAATTTTTCAAGTGGCTTATTATATTCATACTTAATTATCATGCCATTTAATATGTATGAATATTCTGGCATATACTCAAAACATTCCCCAATTAGTTTTTCTTTAATTCTTTCATATGCATTAGTTCTGTCAAAAACACTCTTAATTTTGTTGTCTAACTTTGCTACAAGTGGCTCATTATCATCATCTTTAAGAGCAATTCCTTCTTCTTTTAGAAGTTGAGTTGCAATCAAAGTTTTCATTTCTATATTTGCGTTTTTAAACTTAATAGCAAGTTCTTTTTCATTACATATTAGTATTGTTTTAATACCATCGTGCTCAACATAGTTATTGATATAACCTAAAATATCTATAATGTCTATATTCGCTCTTTCAAGGTCATCGAAACATAATACTTTATCATTTGTAGAGAATAATTTAGAAAAGTCCATTTGATTTGGAGAAGTAGACATTGCCCCATATAGATTTGCTATATCTATACCTGTTTTTACATACTCTGGTATAACATTTCCATCTACATTATCTACAAACTTCTTTAATGTTTTAGATAGCATAGGATTCGTCTCTAAGAAAATCTTTTTACTTATTTCTTCTATACTATTTATACCATATAGTGAAATGTATATGGTTTTATATAGCTTTCCATCCTTATTTCTAATGTTTTCAATTCTTTGTCTTAACTTGTTATTCCAAAAGTGCGTTTTTCCACTACCCCATTCACCATTTATCATAACAGCGTAATCTGTATATGGTTTTCTTATATAATCTTCAATACTTTCAATTAACTCTTTCATATATACCCCCGTATTTTTCTATATATTATCATATAGAATATAAATAGTCTAGCTATTTTTATTTGATTTTTATTATTGTTAGATTTACACTAAACTCTGTATTTTATGCTTAAGCCCTGTAATCCTTAGATTTTCTTTAGTATTATCTATCATAAAATCTAAAACAGACCTACGACCGACAAATATTAAAAGTCTTTTTGCTCTAGTCATTGCTGTATATAATAAATTTTTATTGAATAGTTTTTCAAAGCAAACATAAAGCGGAATTACAACAGCATCAAATTCACTGCCTTGAGATTTATGTACTGTGATAGCATATGCATGTTCTAATTGATCTAAATCTTCAAATTCATATCTTGTTTTTCTGCCATCAAAATCTACTGTTAAATACTCCTGCTCTAAATTAATAGTCTCAACTGTTCCTATATCTCCATTATATACGCCCGTACCTTGTACGCCTTCATAGTCCCAGTTAATATCGTAATTATTTCTAACCTGCATTACTTTGTCGTTTTCATAAAACACTCTATCTCCAGAATTTCTATGCCTCATTTCCTTATTTGGATTAAGCCTTATTTTTTGAATCATTTTGTTTAGTTCAAAAGTACCAATTTCCGTTTTCTTTATCGGAGAAATAACCTGAGTATTTATATCCATAGTTTCTCCAAAAAAGTTTTTAATTCTATGGGTAAGTAAACTTTCTAGTTCTTTTTTTGTATCCTCTAAACTGTTTGCCTCTATAAAATAAAGATCTGTATCTTTATTTTTAAAAGACAAATGCTCTCCATTTTTTACAGCATGCGCACCCATTATTATGTCGCTTTTTGCACTTTGGCGATATATCTCAGTAAGATATATCGTATTTACCATGCCACTATCTATTATATCCTTTAATACGTTTCCAGCACCAACCGATGGTAGTTGATTACTATCTCCAACTATTATAAGCTTAGTGTCTGATGATAGAGCCTTTACTACGTTATTCATAAGTAATGTGTCTATCATTGAAGCTTCATCTATAATTAAAACATCGGCATCTATTGTATTTACAGGATAATTTACAAATGTATCTATGTCTGTGTCTTCTATCTTTGTTATCTCTAGCAATCTATGCAGCGTTTTTGCATCCTCTCTTGTGGTTTCTGTTATTCTTTTAGCAGCTCTTCCAGTAGGTGCTGCTAAAACATAACTTTGCTCACGTCGTTTTAAAATATCTATGACACATTTTATTATGGTAGTTTTCCCCGTTCCAGGACCGCCTGTAATTACAGAAACATTATTTTTGATAGCAGATATAACTGCTTCTTTTTGAGTTTCAGATAAAACAATAGATTGTTTTTTAGACACTTCTTCAATATCTTTATTTAATTTTATATTAAGAGTAGGTTTTCGTGTTAATTCTACTATTTTGTTTGCAATATTAAGTTCTGCAAGATATACGCTTTTTCTATATATATAATCGGTATCTTCACGCGTTTCAATTATAACCTTATCTTTATGTTTTAAAGCTTCAACACCAGATATAATATTATCCTCACTTACGCCCAACATATTTTGTGCGTTCTCTAATAACAAGTCCATTAATATATTTGTATGTCCTTCTCGTAAATAGTAGGACAAAATGTATAGTATTCCGGCTTTTATTCTATCTGGATGAGTTTCATCTATTTGTAAGCTTTGTGCCAGCTTGTCCGTTGTTTTGAAATCTAGATTTGATACAAAGTCCATTAAAGCATATGGGTTTTCTTTTATTATATTTACTGCATTAATTCCTAAAGCATCATATATTTTCATGGCCATATTGATTCCAATGCCATGTTTATTTAAAAAAGTAGTTAAGTTATATCTTTCCCACTCATCATTTATATATTCACTTAGGGCATATGCTTTTTCATCGTTCATTCCTTTAATATCCATTAATAAATCCGGTTTGTATCTAATAGTTTCTAAAGCATCATCACCATATATTTTAATAATTTTTTCCGCTGTTTTTTTACCAATACCCTTAATACCGCTTTTTGCAATATAATCTATTAAAGCATTTGCATCAGATGGTAAGACTTTAGTAATACTTGTAAAAGCAAATTGTTCTCCATACGATTTGTGATATATAATTTCTCCCTCAAGCTCAAACTCATCTCCTGGCTCAACTTGTCCAGTTTCACCTACAGCAGTAATATACTCCCCTTCTGATTTTATTAGAAAGACAGTATATCCATTATTCTCATTTCTATATATTATTTGTGAAACTTTACCTGTTATTTGCATATTCCCTCTTATTTTTACTTATACAAGTTTTATTTCAATTCCAACTACACCATATTTTTCTATTTCAGTTTTTAAATAGAATTGCTCCATGTCTGTATAAAGTGCTATTTCATGTTCTTGATATCCCAGAGTCACTTTGTTAAACATGTTATATAAATCCTCAAATGAGTCTACAACATGTAGTGCAACAACCTCTGCTTGAAGTTTTTCATCTGTTGTTATATGTGCAAATTCTATTATATCTCCAACATTTATTTTTCTTCTTTTTTCATCATATAATCTCATCTCAACTGTTTTTGTTCCAGCTTTAATTGCTTTAAATGGTCCATCATTTAATCTCATGTTATGTATCATGTAACTTACCCACCTTTTATTTTTTCTTTAAAAATTTTCTAATCTTCTTATATATAGGTAACAGTTTAACAAAAGTAAAATATACTAACTTGTTGTATACATAGTCTACTTCACCTATGTATCTTGTAACGCCCTCTTGTCTGCAGAAGCCTTCCTTAAATCTGTACAACCCATTATCTTTACTTATTTCAAATATTCCGCCAAAATCATATTCAAAGCATCCAGTTTCAATTGCCCATCCTATCATAGTCTGTTGCATCAAATAATTTGGCATCAAATTACGTTTTTCGTTAGAGCTTGCACCATATATATAAAACAACTTTCCACCGTAATTTAAGGCTAATGCTCCAGATAATGCCTCACCATTGTATTCTGCTATATATATTCTTAGATGTTGTTCATCATATGCCTCAAGCATACGTTTATAATATTCAAAGTCCCTTAGCGTTATTCCATCACGTTTAGCTGTAATCTCAGATAAGTCATAAAACTTCTTCAAATCCTCTTCATCTCTAGAATATCTTACAGTTACTCCTTTTTTTTCAGCAACACGAATATTATATCTTGTTTTTTCGCTATAACCCTTAAATATTTCTTCCTCTGTTTTCCCTTTTATTCTAAGAATCATGTTTTGAATTGGTTGTATAAATTCATGTTTGTTTTTATCATTATTTCTAACCTTAAAACCAGCTTGTCTATACAATGCTTCTAATTTTTCATCATATATAGCCTCAGGGTCAAACTTAAGTACAAAAGCATTATATTTTTTAGCTACTGCTTTTGCTTCATTTATTAGTTCTTTTACAACCCCAATATCATAAGCATCACATACAGGGCCACGCGGCACATATATAATGCTAAATCCTTTTATAAATGTACGAATAAGCATTGACATGGCGGCAGTTATATTTCCATTTTTCTCTAAATATACTGCCTCATGTGCCCATTCACTTCCTTTTACATATGCCCAATTTAAATCTTGTAGAGCACTTGCGTGTTCTTTCTTTCTTACAAATTCATTATATTTATCTACCATGCTCTTATCTTTTTTATCTAATATTGGCATATTTTCCTCCTATAATAACTCTAATTTTTGTCCTTCTTTAGTATCTATTACTTTATATCCCATACTCAATAATTTATCTCTTATTTCATCAGATAATTTAAAATCTTTAGCAAGTCTTGCTTGTTTTCTCTTTTCAAGCAATTCTTCTATTTCACTACTTACTTCTATTTTTTCTTCTCTTTTAAAAGGTTGAGAATCTACGTTTAAAGAAAGTACTGTATCAAAATGCTTTAGAAGATTAGCATAATCTTTAGAGCGAATTGGATTTTTCGCAACCTCCCAAACTACAGCAAGCGCTGCCGGAAAATTCAAATCATCATTTATAGCCGCTTTAAATTTTTCTTTATATTCATTAATTTTATCTGCATTTACAGTTTCACTACCCTTCATATGTTCTCTATAATTTTCACGAAGTCTATTTAATGAAACTTGAGATGCCTCAATTCCTTCCCACGTAAAGTTCAACTTATTTCCATAGTGTGAAGTAAAGGCTAAATATCTATATGCTAAAGGCTCGTATCCTCTTTCTTCAATATTGGTTACAGTATAGCAATTACCCAAGCTCTTAGACATCTTTCCACCGTCCATAAGTAAAAACTCATTGTGTATCCAATAATTTGCGGGATTCTTGCCAGTTGCTCCTTTTGATTGAGCCATTTCGTTTTCATGATGTATTGGTATATGATCTACTCCTCCCGTGTGTATATCAAACTTTTCTCCAAGGTATTCATGCCCCATTGCAGAACATTCTATATGCCATCCTGGATAGCACATTCCCCACTGGCTCTCCCATTTCATTATGTGATTTTCTGGTGCTTTTATCCATAGTGCAAAATCTAGTGGATTTCTTTTTTCTGTATCTACTTCAATTCTTGCTCCTGCCATTTGCTTGTCTAAATTTGCTCGAGAAAGCTCTCCATAAGTAGGAAGTTTTGATGTGTCAAAATATATACCTTTTGATGTTTCATATGCATAACCATTATCCATTATACGTTTAACATAGTCTTCCATTTCTTTTATATGTTCAGTTGCTGGAGTTATATGTTCAGGACGTTCAATATTTAGTTTGCATATATCTACTAAAAATTTATCTGTATATTTTTTTGCTATTTCCCATGGCGAAAGTTTTGTTTCCCTTGCAGCTTTTTCCATTTTATCTTCGCCTTCATCTGCATCAGATACTAAATGTCCTACGTCTGTTATATTCATTACATGGTTTAATTTGTAACCGTTATATTTTAGTACTTTTCTTAAAGAATCCATAAAAAGATATGCTCTCATATTTCCAACATGAGCTTCGCTATATACTGTTGGACCACAAGAGTACATTTTAACAATTTCCTTGTCTATAGGTACAAATTCATCCTTATTTCTTGTTAATGTATTATATAATTTTAGCATTTTTACACGCTCCTTAAAAACCCTTATTTATTATCTTATTCTACCACATTATTATATATTACAACACTAGTATTTGCAAGCAAAAAAGCAAAATATATACACAATAAATAACACTCTATATTATAATTTTTATTGGTTATTTAAATATTCAGAAAAAGAGCACTGAAAATATTCAGTGCTCTTTTTGTTTACTTAGTCATGGTGACCATGTTCTCCAGTGTTGGCGTTGTACCAGCTGTGAGAATGTCCCTTAGACGAGTCGCTCGGACCATATACATCGATGCGATCATCCGATTCTCTTACTGTTCCCCCACTTGAAGTAGGATAGCAGAATCTTCCTTCACCTGCCTCCGAGATGTCGTCCTCTAAAGAACGATCAGCCTCATATGTGTCATCATAACGTCCACTCCACTTACTCATAATAAAATCCTCCTTATTAAAGTTAAATTTATGCAAAACAAATTGCAACTACATTATATCGCAGAAGTCGCATTATGTCAAGCTATTGTTTGTAATTCTTTGTTTTATTAGTGTTTTTATTGTTCAATTATTCTTATCTTATCTGCATCTACATTAAATTCATCTTCTATTATCCTTTGAATCATATTAGCTTGAGCATCTGTAAGCTTTGAATCCATTTTTACCATAACATTGTATTTGTCATCTGTTGGTACAATAACTATTTCTGTTATTCCTTTAGCTTTTATAATGCCCTCTACAATATCTATTAGATGTTTCTTTTTTATTACTCCATCTAACTTTTCTTGATAAACCTGTGCTTCCTCTTGACTGGCACTTTTAGAAATAACAGCCGTATAATTTACTTCTAATTCTGAAAACATATTGTCTCTTGAATTTTTAAAACTACTAAGAGAGCTTTCCGTATTTTTATTATTGTATATTGTGTCATTATTTCTATCTAGATTGTTTATTGTTTCAGAATATATATCTACATCATTTTCCGATGTATAAAGATATACTTGGTCACTATCCACCCTCATTGTTTGACCTAAATTTTCTTCTCTTTTTGGATCATATTTATAATTAATATAGCCTGCTATCATTATCATAAAAGATATGGAAAGCATTGCGAGTTGGCCTCTTTTTATTATTTTCATATTTCCTCCTATTTCTAATTTACAAATATTTGTACTTTATGCAAAGGAACAGATGTCACCATACTAACAGCCTCTTTAATTTCAAGCTTCACACTTTCGGTAATGCTTCCATTAACAACCACAATCGCCCCTGTAGCTTCTGCTGTCTGTTTACTTTCTAGCAAAGCAGATTTACTGCTTCCTTCTCCTTCGTATGCCACTGTTTTTTCTACTGTTTTTTTGCTGCTTGTTTTATCTTCATCTGTAGTTGTATCTATATTTTCTTTTGTATCATAAACGGGTATTATTTTTTCTGTAGACGAAAAACTTACCATTACGTTTGCAGTTTCCACACCATCAATTTTTTGTATTATATTGGCGAGTTTGCTTTCAATGTCTTCGCTTGATTCCATAATATTTTCACTTAGAGTAGCAGTTGTACCATTAGAATTTTTCTCGGGCTCATTAAATATATAATTCATAAATATTAAAACTATTACAAGTAGCACAGCAATTAATATTAGATTACTCATTTTTTTATCTTTATTAAGTAGTTCTTTTAATTTTTCCATCCTAATTTTCCTCCTTTATAACATTTATAGCAGATGCATCTATACCATATTCGTAAGATATATAATCTATAATGTCTGCTGCGCTTGCAACTTCTTCTAATCTATTTACATATACATCTATGTCTTCTATTTTATAATTGTCATTTAATGTTATTTTTACTTTAGATACATCAAATTTTGTATTCCATTTTTCTTTACATTTTGTATATATTTCATCTTCTATATCTTCCTTTACTGATGAAAATATTAGCTTATTTTGCAGATTGCTAAAATCATATTCCTTTATTTGAACCTTGCCTTGTATATTGTCTATAGCAGAAGATATTACCTCTATTACTTGTTCGTTTTCTAGTAAATTTATTATAGGACTTATGAGGGTAAGTATTATTAAGAGTGATACAAGTACTCCTACATACTTTCTTAATTTGTTTTCTGGTAAAATTAGTTCTAATATAACCGAAAATATACAGATGTATATAATTGTTGATATGTATTCTGTCATTTAACCCACAACCTTTCCCATTAGATTTATAACTATTCCTATTCCAATTATAAATGTCACCATAACGCCTAACATTATTCCTAGCATTGTTTTATACTGTTTAGACATTGATGCACACAGGTCTGTTATTTTTTTATCTGTATTTAAAAGCTCTGAAACAGCTGAAACAATAAAATACATTAAGTTATATACTATTATTTTGATAATTGGTATTAGTGCTACAATAACCATTACAATAATTCCTATTATTCCAACAGCCTTACCAATTATTTCAGATGCTCCCATCATTACTTCAAGACTATCTGATACAAATTTGCCTACAACTGGCACAAGGTTAGAGACTGCTGCCTGTGTTGTCTTAACTGCAACTTCATCAATACTTGTAGTTACACTACTTTCTAGCTCCATAACACCTAAAAACAAAGCAAGTATTACGGAAACCACCCACATAGAAGTACTCGAAAATAGCCCCGCCAATTTGTCTAGCTTTACAGTGTCTGACATGTTAGATATAATTCTAAACACTAGTGATATACTAAGCAGGGGAACTATAACATATGTTACTAGTACACCTACAAGACTTGTAACAAATAACAATACTGGCCCTACAATACCGCTAGTTGCAATTTCGCCTGTGGCAATTAAAATGGCTAGCATAAATGGCGCTACAATCTCCATTACACCTGTAAGTAGTGTTATTGTGTCCGTAAACGACTTAAGTATTACAAAATACGACTTAAGTGCAATAGTAACTATTACAAGAAATCCAACAAGGCTTGCCACTTTAGATATGCTGTTATCTTTTTCAAGTTCTAAGCCTTTAATTATAGCCATAAGTATTACTATTATTAAAATAGATACACAAGCTTTAAGTCCGACACGTATTTCATAAAATATTTTGTTTATAACAAAATTCCCTATTTTGCCATAATCTAGCCCTTCACCTGCTATTAAGCTAGTTGCCATAGAATCTATGTCTATTTCGTCATCTATATATTCTTTTAGCGTCTTAATTAGCGAGTTTAAATCTAGCTCATCTGCTACAGCACCAACATCTAATGCATGTACCCCACCTATTAAAGAGGTAAATAATATACAAAATATTGTAAGTATGAATATTTTCTTTGCCATACTGCCTCACAGAATCTCTAGCACCGTAGTTATTACTGATGTTAGAATTGGTATAGTAAGTAGTACTATGGATATTTTGCCTAGCATTTCAACTTTAGACGCCAAGCTACTACTTCCGGAATCTTTGCAAATATTTGTTGCAAGCTCTATTACATAAGATATCCCCGTAACCTTGAGCAATAACGTCAAATAGTCTTTATTTATTCCTGACTTGTTTATAACATTAGTTAATAATGTGGTTATATCCTCTAGCTTTAATAATAAAAAGCCAAACAAGATAAGTGATGCAATTATTGTTACAGTGAGTGCAAAATCTTCTTTTTTAACAGATTTAAGTATAGTAATTAATATGACTGCTACTATACTAAAACTGACTATTTTAAATATATCCATACTATAACCCAAACATTGTTTTTACACTACCAAAAAGTGAACTAATCTCTTTTGCAACTATCATAAGAACTATTACAAGCCCTGTGATTGTTACCATCATTGCTTGGTCATCACGCCCCGCCTTAGATAAAACTTGGTTTAACACCGCAACCAAAATTCCAAGTCCTGCTATTTTAAGTAATAAATCTACACTCATATATGCCTCCTAAATAAATACTATTGCAATCATAAGCCCAGTTGCAATTCCTACCGTTTTATATAGTTTAGAATTTTTCTTTTTGGCCTCTATTGAATCTAAAAGTTGGTTTTCCAAAGTATCACACGCCATGTTTATAACTCCCATTTGTCCTTCAACATCAGTTTTGCCTAAAGAAATTATTCCATTGGAGATTACTTGTATGTCATAAGGAGTAAGCTCTGTAAGTTTTGCCACCTCACTTGTTACTGCTTCTTCTTTTACGTTATATTGTAAAAGCTCAAAGCTTACTGTTCCCATTACATCCTTAAGAGTTGTTCTCATACTTTGCCTAACAGACTCAATTGCATTTGGTATTGGAGTCAATGTGTAACTTATCTCGTTTTTTAGGCCCTTAAATAACATTACAGCTTCTCTTAATATATATTCTCTGCTTTCATATTTTTTAGATTTTAAAATCCCAATTGCAGCACATACACAAACTATTAATCCTGCAACTACCAACTTTATAATTAACATACAACTTCCTCCATACTATTTAAATTTGTATATATTTTATCTATACTTCCAATTCCTGCCTTGTTTGAAAGAATTATAACAGTATCTAAATATCCATTGTCTAAGAGTTCTTTCATTTTGCCAGATGTAATATCTTTTAAAGAATCTCCGTGCATCGTCGTAATATATGACACCCCACACTTACACAAGTATTTTATAGCCTCTATATCTTCCGTTCCACCTATTTCGTCCGTACACACAACTTGAGGCGCCATGCTTCTTACTGCCATTTGCATTCCTTGTGCTTTATCTACAAAAGAAATTACATCTGTCCTATAGCCCAAATTTAGTGTTGGTCTCCCTTGATGCATAGCTGCAATCTCTCCTCTTTCATCTATAACAGATATGTTGTATCCACTATCACTTATATTGCGTATAACATCTCTAAGAAGCGTTGTTTTTCCAAGTCCAGGCGGCGATACTATTAAAGTGTTTTTTACTTTATCTACATCTATTATTTTATCTATTACCTTGTCTGAAACTCCTAAATATTCATGTGCTATACGTATATTCATAGAGGATATGTCTTTTATATTTTTTATTTTCCCATCTAGTACAATAACCTCGCCTGCAAGTCCTATTCTATTTCCTCCCGCTATTGTTACAAAACCCTTGTTTATGTCGTTTTGCACTGAATATATGCTGTTAGAAGATATATTGCTTAGAATTTTTAACAGGTGCTCTTTTGTAATATTAATACCAAATTCTTTTTCAGCTTTTCCAAAATACACTCTAAGATTACTGCCCACTCTAAGTCTTATTTCTGTCATTTTTTCTTTATTATCTAGTTTTATTAACAAGCTAGAAATCTCTGTTGGTAAGACATTTGTAATATTTTCTATCACTTCAATCACCACAATAAATATACAACACACCCTACAAGAATAATGTAATATTTTATACGCTTGTACTAAAACTTTTGAAAGTATAGGTCGAAAAAAGAGGCACTAATACAAAAAACAAACGGAACTCTAAATATAGAGTCCCATTTGTTTTGTTTTTCAGTGATCAGAGCTACCTTCTTCAAGCACAAGCCAACCAACACTGTCGTCGAAATTGACATCCAGGTTGATACTATGACACACGTCCGCCAATGGATAGCTATTACTAATGAAACTGTAGTCACCACCAGCCAGCCAGAAGCCACCGACTTCATCGTCTGCTACAATCTTAACCGTATTTGCAAGATCATAGAAACCGCAAATTTCTCTTGAGCCTGTAGGTCCAAAATCGTGCAGAGCATTTTCTGAATTCCAGTAATGCCCCAGTTCCTTAGAGTCGTTACATACCGCATTCCAAGCAGCCTTAACAGACCAATCATTTGAAACAAGAGTCTTAATAAGAACTCCAAGAAATGCTACATATTCAGAATTGGTTCCAAGTCTGCTTCTTAATTTTGGATTATACTCTTTTGCTACTTTGTACCACCAGTTGTATGATTTGCCTACAGCAGGCTTTTTTCCAGCAACGTAACAAATTGCATTTCCATCCTCATTAAATGATGGATCAAGTATCGGTCGCCAGAAGTCTTTGACACCTCGTTTAATTACTTTTTTAAGTAAATCTTTGAACTTTCTCTCATTGTCCGTTATCGGCTCATGTTGCATAAACTTGTCTTTTAAAGAAAGTTTAGATGCTTCAACAAGGGCTAGCATGTCCTGTTTCTTTCGCAGTTCATCAATTTTAAATTCTACTGGTTCCTCACTATCTATCACGAATTCATAGTTACCGTCTTCTTGTAGCTTAATCTCTGTGATTTTACCCGTAGAAAGTTTTAATTGAATACTTGTTTTCATGTTAAGTTCCTCCTAATTTTATTTGGATAATTTTGTACATAAGTTAATTACCTATATGTTCATTCTAAAATACTGTTTTAATTATACTATATTTTACATTATTTTTCAACCAATATATAGCAAAGAAAGGCATCAATATATAGCAAAGAAAGGCATCTCCTAACATTGTTAATAAACTTAACTCTAAAATATTATGCCCCTGATTAAACATGTGTTTAATCAGGGGATTATGCTATCTTCTTACTTTTTCTATTAAAGCTTCTATTTCTTCATTTAGAGATTTAATTTCAATTTCTGTTATTTCCTCGTCTTTTAAATTAAACTTTGCTTTTAAATCTAGTATTTTTTGCACTCTTAAGTCTATCTCTTTGCTATCTAGGTTGCCTTGTTTTATTTGTTTTGCTATGTCCTCTAAAACACCCTTTACCTTTTTTATGTCTTTTATTATCATAAGGTCACAGCCTGCAAGAATTGCTCTACGTGTACTAGATTTTATACCATATTGTATATCTACAGGTGTAGCTGTTAAATCTTCTGCAATTATAACTCCTTCGTATTTGTATCTTTCTTTTAGGAGTCTCGTTATAACTTTATATGACATGGTAGCTGGTGCAAATAGATTTAATTTAGCTAAGTTTATGTGTCCTATCATAAGACCGTCTACTTTAGCTTCTATAGCAGATTTAAATGGAACTAAATCCGCTTGTTCTAGCCTTGATATAGACTTAGTTGTTGAAGGAATTACAAAGTCTATGCCTCTATTTTTGGTTGTACTATGCCCTGGAAAATATTTGGGCACAGAAATTATTCCTTCATCATTTAGGCCGTTTATAACTTGAAGGCCATAACTAGAAACAATATTTGGATTTGCGCTTATGCATCTATCCGACAAGTCTCTTCCTTCTACCATGCCACCTAAATCCAATACTGGCCAGAAATTCATGTTAATTCCAAAGGCTTTAAGTATACGCCCTGTAAGGCTTGAAACCTCATGTATTAGGTTTTTATCTGCATCTTCTGAAATATACTTTATTGCCGGAATTTTTCTTATTTCACTTGGTATAATATTTACTCTACCACCCTCTTGAGATACAGCAATAAATAGCGGCACTTCATTTCCTGCATTCATTATTTTTAGGCTATTTATTAATCTTAATAATTGTTCTACACTTTGAACATTATTTTCATATATAACAAAGCCCCCCACTTTATGTGTTTGTATAAGTTCCATGATGGTTTCATCTGGTGTAAAGCCATCAAGCCCTATCATGAACATTTGACCTACTTTTTCTGTTAAAGATAAGTTTCCAACTGATTTGCCCATATTATCACCTATTCTTCCCATTTTGTTGTAATACCGCATGGTAATACAATTTCTTTATCTTCCATTTTTATTCCAATCTCATCTGTTAAAATCTTTCCACTTTTAATCAAATCTTTTCTTGCCTCTTCTAATTTCATTTTAAGTAAATTAGAAATAACTGTACCAGATAAGCCTCCTGTATATGTATTTATTATAACAAAAGCAGGTTCATCTGATAATAGCTTAATGCATAACCCTAAAAGATTTTCTAAATCTTTTTCTATACTCCAAACCTCGCCTTTTGCGCCTCTACCATAACTTGGCGGATCCATTATTATAGCGTCATATTTGTTGCCTCTTTTAATTTCACGGCTAACAAACTTTATTACATCATCTACAATAAATCTTACAGGAGCGTCTTTTAAGCCTGAACTTGCTATGTTTTCCTTTGCCCATAAAACCATTCCTTTTGATGAATCTACATGGCATACACTAGCACCTGCTGAAGCGCAAGCAACTGTAGCACCTCCTGTATATGCAAATAGATTTAAAACACGAGTAGTTTTTCCGTCTTTCTTTCTTTTTTGTATTTTATCTATCATATACTGCCAGTTAACTGCTTGTTCTGGAAATAATCCTGTATGTTTAAAGCCCATTGGTTTTATATTAAACACCATGTCCTCAAATGACACTTGCCAGCTATCTGGTAGCCTATTTTTTAGCTCCCAATGGCCACCGCCTGTTTTGCTACGTATATATCTTGCATCTGCCTTTTCCCAAAGTTTTGGATTGGTTTTTTTAGACCAAATTATTTGTGGGTCAGGTCTAATTAAAAGGTATTTGCCCCATTTTTCTAATTTTTCACCATTTGCCATATCTAGTAATTTTACATCATCAAAATTATCTACTGTTTGCATATATTTTTCTCCTTTAAAGTATATTTTATTGAGGTTATTATATGAAATTTACTTGTTTTTGCAAACATAAAAAATTGCTTACAAATATGTTTATCTATGTCATAATCTTCTACTTACTAATGCATTCTAAAGTGCTTATTACTTCTATATCTAGCTCCATAAGTATATTTATTAGCAAACTTATACCTGCACTTTTCCCTTACTTGTTAATAACAGAACTCTTAATTTGCTCTGGTAAAATAGATAGTTTAGCTTTAGGGCTAGACACAATACTTGGCAAACTCTTTCATGTACCCAAAAGCACAGCGTCTTGCGTAATAATTGGATTTTTATTAGGTTATCCAAACTCTGCTAAGTGCGTTTTAAAACTTTATGAAGACCGCCTAATAGATAATAAAATTGCTACTAAACTTATTTCTTTTACAAGTAATGCAAATATGTCGTATATTATTGCCACAATAGGAATTGGCATATTCAACAGTATAGAAATAGGAATAATGCTTGCAATTAGCCACTTCTTGTCTGCAATAATTATAGGTATAATTTTTTCACCATCATATAACAATAGTATTATACAACAAACAAATGTAAATTCAAATAGTTTTGAAAAAATATATTCACCATTTGAGCTATTATATACTAGTATTTTGGGCACCTTAAAGACGTCAGCATACATACTTTCATACACCATAATATTTTCACTTATCCCAACCATAGTCTTAAGTAATTTCAATTTGCCACAGCTTTTAAAATCTATTATAATTGGAATATTTGAAATATCCAGTGGAATAAACAATATATATACATTAAATATTAGTTTAAACTATAAGCTTGTACTTGTATCATTTATATTATCTTTTAGTTCACTTATGATACTTATGCAAATATTCTCATTTGCATTTAAAGCAAAAGTTAAATTTGGTGATTTGTTAAAATTTAAATTACTACAAGGCGCAATTTCTTGTGTTATAACCTATATAATTACAGAGTTTATCTATACACCTGCACTTCCATCATTTTTTAATACAGATATTTTTAAAAGTGCTGTTAATATATTACCATCTACGGTGTATATGTTAGCTCTTATTATTACCATTATTTTATCCCTAATTTTCTTTCGAAAAAAGCGACAAGTTTAAACCTGTCGCCTAAAAAGGGGGATACTCATTTAATTATGAGGTAATCATATTATTGCTCAAAAATTTATATAATATACATAAGGAGTTGATTTTTTTATGGAAGATAGATTCTTTTTTAACCCATATGGATTTGGCGCGCCATTTGGAACAAATTTACCACCTAATATGATGCCACCACCAAACATAGCAAATTCACCAAATGCAAATAACAAAACTACGCCAAAAGAATTTTATGAGAATCAATATTATTATTACAGATACTTAAATGAAGCTATGGATTACCAGCTGAAATCTCAAGAATTTGCCGAAAGAATGAGTAGAATAAATGGTTCCCAAAACAAAAGTGTGTAAAAGGTAGCTAAATGCTACCTTCTACATTTTTTAAATATTCGTTTTTATAATCTTCTATTTTTTCTAAATCCATTTTTCCAATTTTAAATAATATTTGGTCATTAGCTATTTTATATATTACATCTATTTTAACTATGCTATCTTTATCCAAACCATTTTGTTCGTCTTTCTTTAACAATATATTTGATTTATATTTTAATTTTTCTAGTTTAGAGGAAATTAGAAATCCAAAAGATTCAATAGGTACAGCCATGTTATCTTGAGATATAATTACAAAGAAATGATCAAATCCCTCTTTACCACTAGAATATTTATATTTTTTTACAAATACGATATCTCCAATACCATAAGGACCATATTCTATATTTTCTTCATAGAATACATTCTCTATTTTTCCTTTATGCCACTCATCCTCTGGTGGATAGTCTATAAATGCTTGTGATACATCTTGAACTCTGCACATTTTATATGCAAGTTTAATAAATTCTTCATCTGTCATAATTTACCTCCTACAGCGTATAACGCCTTTGGTTATATTATATATCACTGTGTGTTTGTTGGCTGATTAAGAAAAACAGCATAGTTAATTCTATACTGCTTCATACTTAATTATTACGCTCTTTCTACTTTTCCTGATTTTAAACATCTAGTACAAACATTCATTGTTTTAGTTGTACCATTTTCTTTTACTTTTACAGATTGTACGTTTGGTTTATATGTTCTTGAAGTCTTTCTGTTTGAGTGACTTACGTTATTTCCAAAAACAACTTCTTTAGCGCATACTTCACATTTTGCCATTTTATGTTCCCTCCTCTTAAATCTAGTCTAAATTTTACATATATTATATTAACATATTTTTCATATATTTGCAAGTTTTTGAGCTAAATTTTATTATATTCTAATTACAGCTCCCATCGCTTGAGTAGATAAATAATTTTCAGATATGTGGTCATTAGATGTTCCGCCGCCTAGAATTACAATATCTCCACGCTCTAGAAGCCCTTGTTCTATTAGTTTATCTACACCCATTTTTAATATTTCTTCAAACTTATACACGTTTGGGAAATACAAAGCATTTACTCCCCATTCAAGAGACAATTGTTTATATGTCTTTTCATTGGCTGTAAATACATATATAGGGCAAGATGGTCTATAACCAGAAAGCACTGCCGGCGTTTTTCCCTTTTCAGATATTGAAATTATAGCTTTAGCTTCTGTAAATAGCGCACTACTGCACACAGCAAAATTGATTTGTCTTCTAAATGTGTTTGTATCTATTGTATCTTGCTCTTGTTTTTCAACATATGCTCCCATCTTGTCAACATTACGCTTCTTAAATCTATTCCAATAATCTATATTTTGTTCTGTGCTTGTTGCAATGTTGTTCATCATCTTAACACATTCTTCTGGATACTGGCCTGAGGCAGACTCTCCAGAAAGCATTATTGCACCTGTTCCATCATATATAGCATTAGCAACGTCAGAAACTTCAGCTCTTGTTGGTCTAGGGTTAGTTACCATAGATTCTAACATTTGTGTTGCTGTTATTACAATTTTGCCTTGAGTAATGGCTTTTTTTATCATCATCTTTTGTATAGATGGAAGTAATTCTATATTTACTTCTACTCCCATATCTCCTCTTGCTACCATTATACCGTCAACCAAGTCTAATATTTCATCAAGATTTTGTATGCCTTCTTCATTTTCAATTTTTGCTATAATCTTAGTTCTTGTTCCATCAATGCTATCTAAATATTGTCTTAATTCTATTATATCCTGAGCCTTTCTTACAAATGATGCTGCTATGAAGTCTACATCATTTTCAACACCGAACTTAATATCTGCTTTATCTCTATCTGTTAATGCTGGTAAAGATAATTTAATGCCAGGAATATTTACACCTTTTTTAGATTTAATAGTACCTGTATTTTTTATAATACATATTACTTCATTTTTCTTTACCTTTTGGACCTCAAGCTCTATAAGTCCATCGTCTAAAAGAATTATTGTGCCAGGCTTTACATCTTTAGCTATTTGTTTATATGTTATAGTTGCACTTTCGTCTGTTCCAAGCACAACATCAGTTGTAAGGACAAATTGTTTACCTTGAATTAGTAAGGCTTTATCATTTTCAAAATCTCCAAGTCTAATTTCTGGTCCTTTTGTATCTAACATAAGACCAACATTAGTCCCAAGTTTTTCATTTAATTTTTTTACTTTATTTATCTTGTTTTGATGCTCATCATAAGAGCCATGTGACATGTTAAATCTTGCTACATTTAATCCTGCGTTTATTAGTTTTTCTAACATTTCTTCACTTTCTGAACTAGGTCCTATTGTTGCAACTATTTTTGTTTTTCTCATTATTTTCTCCTTTTGTTTTTACTTTACACATAAAGTATACATAATTTAAATTTTAATGTCAACAATTATTACTCTTTTAAATTATCTTTTATGAACCAGGATAAACTGTACCGAATAATATATTGTAACGGAGTGAATATTATGGATAATATTTGTTTTATTATTAGCATTAGACAGCGTATTTGCCAAAGCCGGAGTTCCTGTAAATATCGATAATACATATACAAACGTATCTAACAACACGTCTATTATTCTTTCTAACGGTTATACATTAACTGTAAGTAGAGCAAGTAATAACACAATTAGATTAACGTTTGCCAATCCGTCTTTTGATTTGTTATTTTTCTTTGATGTTGAAAATGGCACAACAAATGTTTTTGATTTGCCTATAGATGGCGGTACATTTAGGATTGCAATATTTGCTGCTATGCGTTGTTGTGGTAACAACACTTGTTGTAACAACTCCTGTTGTTGTGGCTTATAGGAGGGATTAAATGGATACATTTAGTGTTAATATTTCTATCAATGACTGTTGTAATAGTAAATGCTATACAAATAACATGTCCACTACTAAGATAATAACAACTTTAACAGATTTTATACCTCTACAATGCTCATATTATTTGAAAATAATTGCAGTAAGTAATAATTCTGTTGTCTTATCTTTAGATAATGGTAGTATCTTTTTTGTTAGAAGAGCTTTTGTAGGAATCCCTGTTAAAATACGCATTCCTAACAACTGTTCTTGTCACATAGTGACAATACTAGTAAACAGCATAACATCTTAGATGCTATGCTGTTTAACATTACTTATTCCAATAATTTAAATACAGTGCTTTTGCTGTTTCAGGACTGTCTACTCCATCTTTATTCTTTATTGGAGCAAATTCTTCTTCTCTTAAAGACCTAAATATTAACATGTCATCGAATTTACTAAATGCATCAAATATGAATGTCTCAAATTTATATGCATTAGGTGCGTCTGGTTCTACAATATCTCCATTATTATCTACATAAGAACTCTTTTTAAATGCCGTATGATAAGGCAACTTTTCATTTCCTATTAACTTTAATGCTTCAATGCTAAATAGGTTGCAAAGTATATGTGATTCACCATATAGAAGCTCTCCATCATCATCACGCAAACTTGCCATGTCTGTTGTTATTTCTGTATATTCCACAACGCTTGGTTTGCCATTACGTTTGCAAAACACTCCTACCTTTTCCTCTGGATTTACTTTTACTATAGACTTAGACGCAAGTTTTACACCTCTTTGTTCTGCCATACCAATAAATAAAGGATCAACCATTTTTAGTAGCACGTTGTCTATTCCACCTATAAAAATCCATTTAATGTTTTGTTTGTCCATGTCCTCAATAACGTTATTTTTATACATTGCTTCAAATATTCCACCATGTCCATCTGCTGCTTCTTTTACTTTTGCTTTACTTTCAAGAAGCATTTTTCCATCTGTTGCTATCATAGGAAGTTCTTCTTGTTTAAAGAACGTTACCTTTTCCTTTGGATAACCAAAATAATTATTTGCTTCAAAAAACTCTATTGTGCTATCATTATTTTCTCTACTTGTCATTATATACCATGGTATGTATACGTTATATTTTGCATATGCTCTTCTTAAATTATTACACATGATTTCGAACAGTGACATTTCAGGATTTACATCTAATTTAAATGTTCCCTTTGGTCCATTATGTCCAAGCCTAGTTCCTTGGCCGCCCGCTAAAGTTGCAAATGCAAATTTACCACTAGCAATTATTTTATCCCCAATTTCTGTGTATCTTAAAACTTCTTCTTGAGATAATTTTAACTTGTCTACATATGCTATAGGGCAGATAACATCATCTGCACTTCCTATATTATCTTTTTCGTTATATAATTTAGATACTAAATCCATATCTATATTAGAGATTTGATTTAATAATGCTTGTTGCTCGTTAGTTGATAACTCATCATAAAACGCTAGCAAATGGTCTTGAGAATATTTTGCCAATTTTTCTTTCACTTTTTCTAAATTCATATACTAATCCTCCTTAAAGTGTAAGTCATTATATAATTTAGTAGCAGTTTCAGGACTATCTATTCCCTCTTTATTTTTCACAGGCGCAAATTCATCGTTACGATTTACTCTAAATATTGTTACGTCGTCTACCATTTTGAAATAATCGAAAATAAACGCCTCATACTTTATTGTATCTGGTTTATATGAAGTAACTTTATTTCCCATATCATCTAAATATGTTTGTTTCTTTATTGCTTTGTGTATCGGCATTGAACAATTATTAATTTTTTCTAGAATCTTAATGTTTAACAAATGATTCATAAAGTTTCCTTCTGCATATTTGTATTCTCCATCTTCATTTAAAGCATATCTCATTTCGTCATCAAGTTCAGTATATTCTATTACCCATGGTCTTCCATTTTTCTTACAGAATACTCCAATACGTTCTTCAGGAGATGATTTTATTACAGACTTAACTCCGTTTAATTTGTTTTCCTCACTAGTAAGCCCTATAAAAACATCATCTACAAGATTTACTATTATATTGTCTACTCCTGTAATTATAACCCATTCTATTCCGTAAGGCTTTCATTTCGTCTATAACGCCCATTTTTCCCATAGCGTTAAAGATTCCGCCATTTCCATCCGCAGCCATAAGTACTTTATCTTTTTCTTCTAATAATATTTTTCCATCAAAATCTGTTATTGGCAATTCACCTTGTTTAAAAAAGTTGACTTTTTCTTTAGGATAGCCAAAATAATTGTTTTCCTCAAAAAAAGCTATAGTCTCATCATTATTTGCTTCACTTGTCATTATATACCATGGTATATATACATCATATTTAGCATGTGCTCTTTTTAGTGTGTCTATCAATATTTCAAATATATATCTTTCTTTGTCTTTTAACTGAAGTTTAAATGTACCTTTTGGGCCATTATGTCCAAGTCTAGTTCCTTGTCCTCCAGCCATTGTTACAACAGCATATTTTCCGCTTTGTATTATTTGTTTTCCAATCTCACCTAGCCTTTTAGCTTCATTAGAACTTAAAGCTGCTTTTTTTACACTTTTTATTGGTTCTATTTCACATTGAATTGTTCCTTCTACGCCACACTCATTTGCAGATTTAATTTTCTCAAAATCTATACTTGCTATTTGCGCTAACAATCTTTTTTTGGATGCATCATCTAACTTATCATAAAATTTAAGCAAATGTTCTTGATCATATTTTTTTAGAGTTTCTCTTATTTTTATTTCGTCCATATATTTTCCCCTTACATTAAATTTAAAGTATCTATTGCAATCATCATTTCTTCGTCAGTAGGTATTACATATGCTGCTATCTTAGATGTGTCACAAGACACTTTTACAGCTTCGCCTTTTACTTGGTTTTTGTCATTATCAAATTCTAAGCCCATGAATGCTAGGTGTTCGCATACTTTTTTACGTATATTTATCTGGTTTTCTCCTATACCACCAGTAAATACTATTGCATCTACACCATACATCTTAGATGCGTATCTAGATATATATTCTGCTACTTTCTCACAGAATATATTTATTGCAAGATTAGCTTCTTCATTCTCATATGACATTTCTTCAATGTGTCTAAAGTCTGGCGCCATTTTACACACAGCTGCAAGACCAGATCTTTTATTTAATATGCTTTCCATATCTTTAGCAGATACGTTCTCTTTTTCCATTATATATGTTACAACAGATGGATCTAAGTCTCCAGAACGTGTAACCATAGGTATTCCTCCAAGCGGTGTTAACCCCATACTTGTATCTATGCTTTTCCCATTTTTTACTGCAGTAATGCTAGCACCTTGACCCAAATGACAAGTTACTATTTTAAGTTCAGATATATCTTTATTCATAAGTTTTGCTGCCTCATGCGCAACGTACTTATGTGATGTTCCGTGTGCACCATACTTTCTTATACCATACTTTTCATAGTATTCATATGGTATTGGATATATAAAGTTTTCTTTTGGCATTGTTTGATGGAATGCTGTATCAAAAACAGCTACCATTGGAACGTCCTTCATAAGCGTTCTACATGCAAGTATTCCTTGTACTGCAGCAGGATTATGCAAAGGTGCAAATACTGCACATTTTTTTATATTTTCTATAACCTCATCATTAATAAGCGCAGAGCCTTTAAATATTTCTCCACCATGAACTATTCTGTGCCCTACTCCGTCTATTTCATCTAGGGAAGATATTGTACCATACTTAGGATTTAGAAGTTCCTTAATTATTACTCCTAGAGCTTCATCATGCGTATACACTGGTGTTTGTATTACGGTTTTGTCATTTCCAACCTTGTGTGTAAGGAAAGATTCTTTCTCTCCAATTCTTTCAAAATTACCTTTTGCAAGCAATTTTTTCTCATCCATATCTAGCAATTGATATTTTAAAGATGAGCTTCCACAATTTAATACTAATATCTTCACTGTTTACCTCCTATATTAATCTTAAAGTTTCTTTAGCTATCATAAGTTCTTCATTTGTTGGAACTATCCATACTTTAACTTTTGAGCTTGGCTTAGATATTTCTCTTTCTACCGCTCTAATGTTGTTTAGTTCTTCATCTAATTCTACTCCCATAAAGCCTAAGTATTTACAAATCGCTTTTCTTTCAGCTATTCCTCTTTCTCCAACACCTGCTGTAAATATTATAACGTCTGCACCATTCATAGCTGCTGCATATTTTGCAATGTATCCTGCTATTTTATATGCATAATGTTCAAAAGCAAGCTTTGCTTTTTCATCGCCTTCTGCTATAGCAGCTTCAATATCTCTATTATCTGCAGATATGCATGACATACCTAACAAACCAGATTTTTTGTTTAGAATACTTTCCATTTCCTTAGGAGAAATATTTTCTTTTTCCATTATATATGTTACAACAGATGGATCTAAATCACCAGATCTAGACCCCATAGGAATTCCTCCAAGTGGTGTTAGACCCATACTTGTATCTATACATACACCATTTTGAACTGCAGATATACTAGCTCCTTGGCCTATGTGACAGCTTACTATCTTTAGATCTTGTCTATTAAGTATTTCAGCCATTCTTTCTGTAACGTACTTATGTGATGTGCCATGTGCACCATATTTTCTTACACCATATTTTTCATAATATTTATATGGTATTGGAAACATGTAGTGCTCCTTTGGCATTGTTTGGTGAAATGCTGTATCAAAAACAGCAACATTTGTCTTACCAGGCAATTCCTTCATACATGCCTCTATTCCTTGTATATGTGCAGGATTATGTAGAGGTGCAAATTTTATTGCATCTTTAATTCCTTCTACAACTTCATCTGTTATTACGGCAGAAGAAGTAAACTTTTCACCACCATGAACTATTCTATGTCCTATTCCATCTATTTCATCTAGGCTAGATATAACAGCAATACCTGGCTCAACGAATTTGTTCATTGTAAAAGCTATTGCTTCTTCATGATTTTTTACTTCGTTCTCATAAACCTTTTTTTCATCACCAAATTTGTGAGTTAAAAAAGAGCCCTCCATTCCAATTCTTTCATAATTACCTTTTGCTATAACTTCATCATTGTCCATATTTATTAGTTGGTATTTAAGTGATGAGCTACCGCAATTTAATACTAATATTTTCATAAATTATTCTCCCTTCAATTTTTAAATATTATATCACAAACAAGTATTTTTTCAAGGCTATAATATGATATTTAATTTCCCTTGACGCGCAGCAACCCAAATGTTATAATTGTTATGTAAAATATTTTGATTAACATATTAATATCTGTTAGGAGGATGTAAACAACAATGATGACTTTTCTCAAGTTCTTCACTTCTATTGTTGGTGGCTTTTTGTTAATTTTATCTATTACAGGCGCATTATTAAGTGCAAACCATTACGGCGCATCTCCCTCAAAATTTATTATTTGGATGTTTCGTATAGCACTTGCACTGGTTGTAATTGCAATTGTACTTTGGGTAGCAACTTGACTACCAAGCACCAGTAAATAATCCCCCAGCTTAGCTGGGGGCATTTTACTATGCGCCTATAAGGCTTGTTATTAGCAACGCCTCAAGGCGTTTAGCTATTCCGACACGCGCGTCCTTTGGACTACCCGCTACCCGTTAAACGGGTCTTGGTAT
>JAZUNZ010000012.1:0-2826 GCA_045604405.1 Clostridia bacterium | reverse complement strand
TTTTAATAGATGAGGGTTGGATTAGTATAGATAATTTAGTTAAATAAAAAAGGGAGTTTGGTTTTTAATATAGATTAAGAAAAGGAGGGAAAATATGGCTAAGCAAACAATAAATAATCTTGAATCTGCGGCAACTGTTAGAAGCAAGATTAATAGTAACTTTACAGAATTATATGACCAAAAAGCTGATAAAAATCACGCATATACAGATTCAAGTTATGGTGCTGCATCAAACGAATTATTTGGTCACGTAAAAATAAATGTTGCTAATGGCTTAAATGTTAGCGATGGCGTAGTAAGTTTAGCTCTTGCAACGACTACCGGTGCTGGTGCGGTGCAATTAGCTGATTCTCTTACTTCAAATGACCCAACAAAAGCATTAAGTGCTGCACAAGGGAAAATTTTAAATGATACTTTAACATCGTTAGACGAAAATACTCCTCCAAAAAATCACGCAGTTGACAATGGTGATTATGGACTTGCAACAAGTTCTTTATATGGACATTTAAGAGTTACATCTGGAAATGGATTAACTTTAAACGACGGGACTTTATCACTAAATGCCGCAACTACAAGTGCTGCTGGTGCAGTACAATTGGAGGATTCATTAGAATCTCAATCTACTACTAAAGCATTAACTGCTAATATGGGATATTATTTAAATGAACATAAGGCAGAAGCTTTTAGTGGAACAACAGTGCCAAGTAATACTCTTGGTAGTGATGGAGATATATACTTTTTATTAGAAAATTAAGGGGAGGTGTAAAATATGGCAGTAATATCAGAATATCCATTACATAACACAGGTCAAGAAGTTCAAACAGCAATTGACGATGCGTTAGATACATTACCTTATCAAATAGGTTTAAAAGCTAATACGGCGGATGTTTTAACAAAAACAAATACTGATGCTTACACTCCTACATCTGACTATCATCCAGCAACAAAACTCTACTGCGATACAGTAAGACCTACTGTAACAATAGGGCAAACAACAACTGGAGCTGAAGGAACTGAAGCTCTTGTTACAAATACAGGAACAGAAAGAGATGCTATACTTAATTTTACAATTCCAAGAGGAAATACTGGAGATGCCGCAGGATTTGCAACACCAACTGCTGTTGCTAATACTTTAGCACCAGGTTCACAAGCAACCGCATCTGTAGTTGCTAGTGGTGCTGCAACAAGTAAGTTATTTGAATTTACTTTTGGTATTCCACAAGGTATTCAAGGTATTCAAGGTATTCAAGGATTTTATGTAGATAATATAGTAAAAACATCTGGAACTGGAGCTGCTGGAACAGTAGACACTTATACAATGTATTTAAACGATGAGAATGAAACAGTTGCCGGAACATTTGATGTTTATAATGGGGCTGACGGTCAAGGTGCTGGTACCGTTACAAGTATTGGTATAACTAATTCAGATAATTCGTTATTAATCACTGGTTCACCAATTACTTCAAATGGTAATATAGCTGTTGAGCATACTAATTCTATAACAGCACAAAGTAATTTAGCTGTTCGTGCATTATCTTTTGATGCAAGTGGGCATATAACTGGATATAGTACAGTTGAAGAAACAGGTTTGATGTTTAAAAATGTATATGATACCGATGATAATGGAATAGTTGATGGAGCAGAATCATTACACGATGAAGATAGTCAAATATGGTTTGAATTATCATAATAGAGGGTGAAATTAATGGCAAGTACGTCTGGAACTTTATGGAATGAATCGGTAATAGTACCTAATAAATGGTCTGGAGGACAATTAGTTACTCCAGAAGTTAAATCTACTGCAACTTATCAATGTGAAAGAAACGGTAGTCAATTAAAAATAAAAATAGATACATCAAATCATTGTACCAGTAGGGGTGCATATTGGGACTGGAGATGGGCTTTCTCAGTTTCAGTAAATGGAGTTGATATAGCTTCAAATGTTCAAATAAAGCCTAGAACTTATTTAAATACAATTGGTACTACAGTATATAGTGCTTCTACAGGATGGGCTACTGTTAATATAGGTTCAGCAAATTCTGTAGTCGTGTCTGTTAGATATTATGATACTCAAGCCTATAATAATTCTATAGAGAGACATTCTATGGGAGGAGGTTCTCTTACTTTAGGGAATATACCTCAATTACCAAGCGTATCAATAAGTCAAAATAGTAAAACTCATAATTCAATTAGAGTAAATTATTCTACAGGTGGTTCTTATGACTATGTAAGAATTTTTTTAAATAATAATAAATATGGAGATTTTACAGGGAGTCCTGTAACAATTTCAAATTTAAGTCCTAATACAACATATACAATATTTGCAAAAGCACACGGCAACGGGGGTTTTGGTGGTCAAAGTAATACTCTTACTATAAAAACATATTTAACACCTTCAACTGTAAGTTCTAATAAAATAGAAAATTTAGAGCCTTTTAGTTGTTCGGCATATATGACTTCTAGCAATGCAAATAATACAAGTAAATATGAATTTGCTTTATGTGATATAAATAAAAATGTTGTTCAGGGGGCATATCAAACAAATAATTCTTATTATAATTTTACTGGAATGCAAGAAGAAACTTCATACTACATAAGATATAGAGTTCAATCAAAAGATTCTGGTTCTTGGTCTAATTATGTCTATAGTCCATTATTTAAAACTCCAGCCGACCAAGTTAGAGCTTGGGGTAAAATAAATGGTTCTTGGAATAAAGGTAAAGTTTTCTTAAAGAAAGATGGACAATGGGTTAAGGCAAAGAAGGCTTATGTAAAAATAAATGGAGAATGGATTTTATCAATCAATAAATATGATTAGAAAGGGGG
>JAZUNZ010000011.1:0-2400 GCA_045604405.1 Clostridia bacterium | reverse complement strand
TATATCCTGTATATATGCAAGCCAAACACACGCAAAGGGTACAGATAATAAGCCAAGTATGGGATATATAGCAAATAGTAAAAAATATCATTGTAATACTTGCGACAAAATGGCTAGTCTATTAGATTTAGTAAAAGCTGATACTGGATATACTAAAGATAGCGACGCCATACAATACTTACAGGGTATTTATCCTAATATAGATCTGTATAAAAATGATACAGACAAATACAAAAAAGGACAAAATAGTACACTTACGACACCTATACAACCTGTAAAAGAGATACCAAGCGTAGAAATCAATACAGAATTTAACTTTACTGATATAGTAGATAAGGCAAACGAGAGAGTATTAAAAAACGATAATAAAGATGTTTTAAGTACTTATGGCTTTAAATATTTTACAGAAAAACGAGGACTAACAGAGGATAGTATTAAAAAATTTAAGCTAGGTATAACAGACGATATTAACGATATGCTAGTAAATTATCCTAATTTAAAAATAAAGGGTACTAAAAGAAGATTATATAAAATAATACTACCTATCCTAGACGAGCAAGGTAATAGCTATAACTTTTTAGCAGAGATAACAAACAGAAACGATATAGACAAATATAATGCTAAATATAGAAAACTAAACACCAGCACAGGCTTAACTACGCAATTATTTAACGAGTACCACTTAAAACACAATAGACCTAATACTATATTTATTGTAGAGGGTATTTATGACGCAATAAGTATAGAACAAATGGGCTTTAATGCAGTAGCTTTAATAGGTATAGGAGCTACAAGGCTAGAAAACTTACTTAAAACATATAAACCTAATGCAAATTTAATAATAATGCTGGATAACGACGAAACAGGTAAACAACATAGCTTAAATATGTTAAATATGTTAAATGAGTTAAATATGCAAAATATTAAATATATAAATGGGCTAGATATATTAAATAACTTTAAAAGTATAGCAGAGTGCAAAGACGCTAACGATATGCTATTAAAGGATAGTAAGACATTTAAGGCATTTTTAACAGAAAATCATAAAATCATAAATAAAAATGAGGATACAGAACGCCTAGAAAATGCTAATATATCAAACAGCCTAGACTACTTTAGATTTATAGAGCAACAACCACCAGCAAAAATGGTAGATAGTGGCTTTAGTCTACTTAATAAAAATTTAAAAGGTGGCTTACGTACTGGGCTTTATGTTTTAGGAGCTGTAAGTAATTTAGGTAAAACAGCCTTTATGCTACAATTAGCAGACCAAATAGCAAAGCAAGGCATACCAGTATTATATTTTAGCCTAGAAATGGATAAAAAAGAGCTTATGGCACGTAGTATAGCACGTACTACATATATGCAAGTAGGCGACAGAACAGATAAAAAAGGCGAGCCACTAGCAAGCGACACATTTAATATATTAGATAATATTAAGTATGAGGGATATAGTAAAGATAAAAAAGATGTAATAAGTACATCAATAAATATTTACGAGAATATAGCTAAAAATCTATATATAATTAGTGGTAGATATAAGACTAAAGATATATCAAGACGTATGACTATAGACGACGTAGAGAAAATCATAAAAGACTTTATTAAATATAAAGAGGTAGCACCTGTAATATTTATAGATTATATGCAAATAATAGCACCTGTAGACAATAGAGCTACAGATAAGCAAAATATGGACGAGATAGTAGACAGATTAAAACAGATCTCAATAGATGTAGATACGCCAGTAATAGCAATAAGTAGCTACAATAGAGATAACTACTACGAGCCAGCTAATTTAAGTGCATTTAAAGAGAGTGGAGCTATAGAGTATGGAGCAGACTACGTACTAGCTTTACAATATAATGGGATAGACGAGATTTACTACGATAAAGACCCAAAAATGACAGAAATTAAAAAGAAAAGAGCTATATACGAGCTGATAGAAAACTTAAAGCTAAAATCAAATAAGGGCGAGCCTATACCTATAGAACTTAAACTATTAAAATCACGTAATAGTGGTAAATTTAATATGGTATTTAGTTTTAAAGCAAGATATGGATATTTTAGCGAGAGTGCATTTAATTTAAGTGGCGTAGAAATACCAAAAATCAACGCTAAAACTCTATAAATGGGTAGAGGTATTTTAAAAAGTGCATTTTAAGGCATAAAAACGACTATTTAGGGCATTGTATCATTATGTATCAGTTATTTATGATATCTTTATTATGGAGGTATTGTATGGACTTATATAAAAGATTAAAGTATTTATATTTAAAAAAATGTAGATATTTAGAGCCAATGCTACAGGATATAATAGCAGAACAGACAAACTTTAAACCTTATAAAATAACCTTGTATAGGGCATTAAAACAAGGTAAAACAAGGGAATTTAATTAT
>JAZUNZ010000010.1:0-2911 GCA_045604405.1 Clostridia bacterium | reverse complement strand
CCTAAAGCTCTAGTTGAATCACTTCCTTGAAGCTGTCTCATTCTATTTTTATCATAAAGCTTATATTTAGCGTTATTATATTCATCTCTATTTTTATCAAGATAATCTTGAGCCGCTTCTTTCTTTAATTTCTTTAATTCTTCTATTTGCTCAGAAATAGAACCATTAACTAAATCAATTTTATCTGCTTCTGCACCATAATCTTCTATTAATTGCTTTTGTATTTTATTTAATTCTTCTCTTGCTTTTGTTGCATCTTCATAACTTGATGTACTACTATCTGTAACGCTTCTTAATTCTTGAATTTTAGTAGCCATTTCATCAAGATTTGAAAGTTTATCATCTAATTCTCCGGCAGCTTCAACAGTTTTCTGAGCAGCTTCGTGTTGTTTTTCATCTAATTCTTTAAATACAGTTACTAAAGCAGTAACCACTGTTATACCAGCAGACACCCAACCTAAAGGACTGACAGCCAATGATTTTAAAGCAGAAACTCCAGTTCCACCTAATTGCTTTAAAGAACCTCCTAAAGTCATACTCGCAGCTTTTTCTTTAAGCATTTCTTTAGTTACTTTTTGAGTATTACCTGCCAATAATTGTTGCTTTGCCGCAGTTAAAACTATAGTAGTTGATAATTTTTGTAATGCGGTAGTAGCCAACTTGTAAATAACTATACCAGCGGTCATTTTTATTATGAATTTACCAACACCACTATTTGCTAATTTTAAAAATGCAGTTCCTAAATCTATTATAAATTTTAATAAGTCACTATTAAATAAATTTCTTGATAATTCTTCCCAGGCACTATTTAATTTTTGTAAATGTCCTTGAATAGAGTCTAAAACATTTTCGTTTTCTCTTGCGGCACTCCCATTACTATTTAAAGCAGTAGTAGTTGCATCAACAGCAACTTTCCAGTTTGAAAGAATAGCAGCGGCATTTTGTGCTTGATATTTACCGGCAATTGTTTCTGTTACATAAGCTTTTTCAGCATTAGTTAATGTTTCATAAACAGGAGCTAAAGTAGAAAGTATTTCATATGTATTTTTTAATTGTCCATTCGCATCATAAACAGAAATTCCTAATTTTTGGAATAAAGCCTCCATTTGTGCTTGTAATTCAAGGTCTTTTTCCCCTTCATCATTCATTCCCTGAAGTCTTAATGTTAAAGTTTTTAAACCGTTGGCTACCTTACTACCATTACGAGTAATTTCTGTACCAGCAGTCATAAGACCAATCATTTGTTCAAGAGAGTTTCCAGCATTAGCCATTACCGCAGAAGCTTTACCTAAGTTTGTTGCAATATCTGCAGAACTAACAGCAAAATTATTTGAAACCTCATTTACAGAATCAATAACGTGATATGCGTTCTCTAAAGTTTCTGTGGCACTACCAGTTTCAAGTTTAAATGCCTTCATTTGTGCAATTACAAAGTCTGCTGCTTCTGCAGAACTTATAGCCTCATCTGCAATATTAGTATACATAGTTGCAACTTTACCCAATTCAAGAGACATATCATCTGTATATCCAGATTTTTTAAATGAAGTAGCTGCCTCAATCATTTCGGTACCAGTCTTTGCAACTGTAGCACCCATTTTGTATGCTTTATCTACATATTTATCTAAAGATTCTCCAGATAAATCAGATACTTTTTTAAATTCTGTTAAAGCATCATCAAGTTCTTTAACCTGATTTATCATATCTTTTATTCCATTACTAACAGTATTAAAAAACTGAGTTACCGTATTATATGTTAAGAAAGATTGCATCGCTTTAGACCAGTTATAAGCCCAATTATCTGTTGCAAAAGCTTGATTTTTTAGATGCTTACCGGTTTTTTCTAAATTCTGATTAAGTTTATCTACTCCTTTTGCGGCATCTTTAGCACTATCTCCGGTTTTCTTAAAATTATTCTTTCCAGAAACTTTAGTTAACTTAGAACTTATTTCATCTAACTTTTTAGATATATCGTCTAAACCTTTAGAACTAAAACTAACTTCAAATTTTGAATCTTTTAATTTTTCGTTTAAGTCCTTTTGAACATTAGCCACTGCATTTTCAGCAAGTTTTATTCCAACTTTTACGCTATATTTGTTACTATCCATTTGCTATTCACCCCCTTTTTATGCCATATTTTCCAAGTTCTTTATCGAACCACTTAACTATCTTTTTATCCAAATCTATAACATAAGAATCCCAATATCCTTGACTACTAAGTTCAGCTAAATATAAAGCACCACCATTATAAGAATACATAAGATTATCATAAGCATTATTCAATATCATTGCCATTAAATTTCTAACATCACTTCCATCGTGACCGCCGTGAGACATTTGACTGTTTCTCATATCATTTTGAGGAGCAATTAATCTACTACCATCAAAAACTAATGCTTTTACATAATCTCCGATTTGTTTATCTTGTTCGTCAGATATTTTCCAGCCAGAATAAAAACCTCCATCTTTATAATATCTTTCATACTCTCCTGGCTTAGCAGCATATATTGTTTCATCAATATGTTTTAAAAAATCATTTAATAAATCATTAGAAACAGCTTCAATAACTTCTTCTATTACTTTATTAAAATAATTTTCCATTTCATTATTATTATTAAAAGTTTGTGCCATAAAGCCGTCTCCTTTCAATTTTGTTATTTCCTAAAAAAAAGAGGGCGTGGAATATTATTCCTTGTCCCCCTCAACTTCATTATCTTCTAATCTTTTTCCAATAATGTTGTCATATTCATTTTTAACAGTTTCCCATTCTTTAGGTAATTTATCCATAAGTTTAGTTAAATCTTCTTGTTCTGGTAAATTATCAAGAAAACCTTTTATTTTATTTAAAATTATTCCAACTGAATTACCTACTTCTTTAGCTGTTTTCCACATTAAATCATATGCAAGTTGAGCA
>JAZUNZ010000009.1:0-6442 GCA_045604405.1 Clostridia bacterium | reverse complement strand
GATTGGTTGCATAACAAAAACTCCTTTCGTTTTTATATCTGCATGTCGGAATGCTTGATATTATATCACGAAAGGAGTTTTTATACTACAAAGCTTAAGCCTACTCTACTACCGGCAAAGCCGGAAGATTATATTTCATTATAACAGGCGACAAATAATTTGCCGCCTGTCTTCTATTATTTTTTATTTTAAATTAAAGAATGCCTCTTCACCAAGATATTTTGCCCTATCTCCTAGTTCTTCCTCTATTCTTAGAAGTTGGTTATATTTACATACTCTATCTGTTCTAGATGGTGCACCTGTTTTTATCTGTCCTGCATTAAGTGCTACTACTAAATCTGCTATTGTTGTATCTTCAGTTTCACCGGAACGATGAGATACAACTGCTGTCATACCATTTTCATTTGCAAGTTTTATAGCAGCTAATGTCTCAGTTACTGTTCCTATTTGGTTAACTTTTATTAAAATTGAGTTTGCAACTTTAAGTTCAATTCCTTTTCCCAATCTTTCTACATTTGTTACAAATAAATCATCACCTACAAGTTGTATTTTCTTTCCAAGTCTTTGTGTAAGTTGTTTCCAACCTTCCCAATCTTCTTCAGCAAGACCATCTTCTAAAGATATTATTGGATATTTGCTTGCCATTTCTTCCCAGAAATTAATCATTTCTTCTACTGTGAAAAGCTTGCCTGTTTTCCAGAAATAATACTTGCCATCTTCACCTTTTTTCTTAGCTTCTTCGTACATTTCAGTTGCTGCCGCATCTATTGCAATTTTGAAGTCTTTTCCTGGTACATATCCAGCTTTTTTAACAGCTTCAACGATGTACTGTAAAGCTTCTTCATCACGTTTTAGGTTAGGCGCAAAGCCACCTTCATCTCCTACTGCTGTACTATATCCTTTTTCTTTAAGCACTGCTTTTAAATTATGGAATACTTCTGCACACATTCTTAATGCCTCTCTAAAGTTTGGCGCTCCTACAGGCATTACCATAAATTCTTGTATGTTTACACTGTTATCTGCATGCTTTCCACCATTTAATATATTCATCATAGGAACAGGAAGTGTTTCTCCTTCTCCATCTCCTATATATGTGTGAATACTTACACTTTGAGCTTTGGCTGCAGCTCTCATCACCGCCATAGACACGCCAAGTATTGCATTTGCTCCAAGATTCCCTTTATTATGTGTACCATCAAGTTCTATCATTAAATTATCTATTTTTTCTTGTTCTGTTGCATCTAGTCCAACAAGTTTTGGTGCAATTATATCATTTACATTTGAAACAGCTTTTAAAACACCTTTTCCTAAGTATCTAGATTTATCTCCATCCCTTAATTCTACTGCTTCAAAAGCTCCAGTAGACGCCCCAGATGGTACTATTGCTCTTTCTATCACTCCATTTTCAAGTGTTACTTCTACTTCTACAGTAGGGTTACCTCTTGAGTCCATAACTTCTCTTGCATGTACGCTCTTTATATTCATTTCCATAATAACTACTCCTTTTCTATTTTAATAATTGAACTTCCTGTCATCTCTTTTGGTTTATTTAATCCCATAAGATCTATTAATGTTGGTGCTACATCAGATAATGCGCCAGGTTCAATAGCTTTTACTCTGTCTGATACTACTATAACTGGAACGTCAAATGTTGAATGCGATGTTATAACTTCACCTGTATTTGTATCTATCATCTGTTCACAATTACCATGATCCGCTATAATTATTGCTTCTCCGCCAACTGATACAAGTTTATCTATTACACGACCCACACATTTGTCTAATGCTTCAACAGCAAGTATTGCTGCTTCTAGATTGCCTGTATGGCCTACCATATCTCCATTTGCATAATTTATAATAATAACATCATGCTCTTTAGAATCTATGGCCTCTATTAACTTATCTGTCACTTCATAAGCTGACATCTCTGGTTTTAAATCATAAGTTGCTACATGTGGTGATGGCACAAGTATTCTTGTTTCTCCATTAGCTGCTTTTTCTTCTCCTCCATTAAAGAAAAATGTAACATGTGCATATTTTTCTGTTTCTGCAATTCTAAGCTGAGTATATCCCCTTTTAGATAAGAATTCACCTAATGTTTCTTTTATTTCTTCTTTTTTGTACACAACTTTTACATTTTCTAATGTTTCATCGTATTCTGTTAATGAAACATATCTAAGTGACGAAAGCTTGCCAGATTTTCTTACAAAATCTGTAAAGGCATTATCTGTGAATACATGAGATATTTCACGAGCTCTGTCTGGCCTATAGTTTGCAAATATAACAGCGTCTTTAGATTCAACTAAACCTATTGGTTGTTCTTCATCGTCAACAATTACAATTGGTTTTATAAACTCATCAAATTCTTGGCATTCATACGAATTTTCCACTGCTCTTTCCGCTGTTTTAAAGTGTTTGCCAACCCCTAATGTCATAGCTTCATATGCAGCTTGTACTCTATCCCAACGTTTATCTCTATCCATTGCATAGAATCTACCTGTTATTGTAGATATTTTTCCTACTCCTATTTCTTTACACTTATTTTCTAAACTACGTATATAATCTACTCCGGCTGTTGGAGGTGTATCCCTTCCATCCATAAATGCATGAATATATACTTCACTTATTCCTTCTTGCTTAGCTAGTTCAAGTAGTGCATATATATGCTCAATATGGCTATGTACTCCTCCATCAGACAAAAGTCCAAATATATGTAATTTGCTATTATTCCTTTTTACGTGTTCTGCTGTATCTAATAAAACTTTGTTTTTAAAGAATTCGCCGCTTTTTATTTTTTCACTAATCATTGTTAGGTCTTGGTATACAACCCTACCGGAACCAATTGTTGTGTGTCCCACTTCTGAATTTCCCATTTGACCTTCCGGAAGCCCTACGCTTAGACCGCTTGTCTTTAAATATGCATTTGGGTATCTTGCAATTAGTCTATCTATATTTGGAGTACTTGCAAGTTTAAAAGCATTACCCGTTTCATCGTCATTTAAGCCAACTCCATCTAATATCATCAACATATATTGTTTATCTTTCATATAATCTCCTTAACTGTTTGCTGCGTTTATTATTTCCACAAATGTTGGTTTCAAGCTTGCACCACCAACTAGTGCGCCATCTATGTTATCCATGTTAAAAAGTTCTTTAGCATTAGTTTCATTTACGCTACCACCATATAATATCCTAATTTTTTCTGAAATACTTACACCATATGTCTCAGCTACTATGTATCTAATAAATGAGCATACCTCTTCTGCTTCTGCACTTGACGCGGTAACGCCTGTTCCTATTGCCCATAATGGTTCATATGCAATTATTACTTCCTCTACCTTCATAGAATCAACATCCGCTAAGGCTTTTTTAACTTGAGTACGTATCAGGTCTAGATGTATTCCATTTTGTCTTTCTTCTAATGTTTCTCCAACACATACAATAGGCATAATATTAGCTTCAAGTAAATTTTTAACTTTCTTGTTAACTATTTCATCCGTTTCTAGGAAATATTTTCTTCTTTCACTATGACCTACAATGCAGCATTTTACACCTAAATCCTGTAACATCTCTATACTTATTTCTCCTGTATATGCTCCTCTTGGCTCTTGATGCACATTTTGACCACCTAACATTATCCTGCTACTCTCTAGAACCCTTGAGGCCATATCCATTGAGGTATATGGAACCGCAAAAGCAACGTCTACATTATTTGCCTTTATACTTTCTTTAACAACTGTAAGCAAACCTTGTGTCTCTTTACGAGTCATATTCATTTTCCAATTTCCAATAACTATTTTTTTCCTCATAAACAACTCCTATTTTATGTACATTTTTACATCTTCATCTTGAGCCCACGCTGGTTTCATATTGATATCTTGGAATGTAAATATAACTGCACCTTTAGAATCTAATTTCCAATCACCCATCCAGTATGTAGGTACTTTTATTCCTAAATATGACCAATCTGAAGATTTAAGTACACTGTTTATTTTGACTATTGCTTGTGCTAGTTCTGCATCATTAGTAACCGTTCCATCTAAAAGTTTGTTTGCAACCGCCAACTCTATTTCTTCGCAACATGCTAAAAAATCTTGTTTTTTGCCATTTTCTTCATATGCGATTTTAATTTTCAACATATCGTTTGAAGACACAACTTCTATGCCCTTATCTGGAACTATAGGCCTATTCTTGTTGTATTGAGACACAACAACACTTATAGCAATAGTTAGTATTGCTATAAGTATTACTGCAAAAATATATATAGGTTTGTTTTTTAACATAAATTTTCCCCTTATTTTTCGTTTAATGCAACTATTCCTGGAAGTCGTTTTCCCTCCATAAATTCTAATGACGCTCCACCGCCTGTTGATACATGAGTCATCTTATCCTCAAGTCCAGCTTTTGCCACCGCAGAAGCGCTGTCGCCACCACCTATAACAGTTATAGCATTTGATTCGGCCATTGCTTTTGCTATGGCATTTGTGCCTATTGCAAATTTTTCAAACTCAAATACGCCTACAGGTCCATTCCATATAACTGTACCCGCTTCCTTTATAATATCAGTATATAGATTGGTAGTCTTAGGACCAATATCTAATCCCTCATAGCCATCTGGTATATTATTTGTTTCAACAACAATACTTTCTGTATCTTCCTTAAACTCTTTTCCTGCCACAGTATCTATTGGAAGTAACAATCTTACATTCATTTCTTCTGCTTTTTTTATTATTTCGCGCGCCACATCCAGTTTGTCCGCTTCAAGTATAGAATTACCTATGTTTCCTCCCATTGCCTTTACAAAGGTATATGTCATTCCACCACCAATTAAGATAGTATCTACTTTATTCATAAGATTTAAAAGTACAGCTATCTTACTAGATACTTTCGCTCCACCAATTATCGCTACAAGTGGACGTTTAGGACTGTCTATAGCATCACCTAACGCTTTTAGTTCTTTTTCAATTAAGAAGCCACAAACAGCTGGCAAGTATTTTGCCACACCTTCAGTCGATGCATGTGCTCTATGTGCTGTTCCAAATGCGTCATTTACATATATTTCTGCAAGAGAAGCAAGTTCTTTGGCAAAGTTTTCATCATTTGCTTCCTCTGATTCAAACTTTCTTACATTATCTAACAACACAACATCTCCCGGATTCATGTTGTCTATGACAGCTTTTACACCATCTCCTATTATTTCTTCAAGTAGCGGCACTTCTTTTCCTAAGAATTCTGAAAGTCTTTTTGCTACCGGTTTTAAACTAAGTTTTTCTTTAGTTTTACCTATATGTGAGCAAAGGATTACTTTTGCACCATGCTCTATTAAATAATTTATTGTTTTCATTGACTCTCTAATTCTTTTATCATTAGTAATTGTAGTTTTAGTCTCTAAATCCAAAGGTACATTAAAATCACATCTTACTAAAACCTTTTTATTTTCCACATTAATATCTTCTACACTTTTTTTATTCATACTATTCTCCCTTTAGTATTTCTTAACCTATTTATTATCTACTTCGTACATATGTGATACAAGATCTAATACTTTATTTGAATACCCCCACTCGTTATCGTACCAAGCAACAAGTTTTACAAAATTGTCTGTTAGAGCAATACCTGCTTTTACATCAAATATGCTTGTATGTGGATCATGTATGAAATCTGAAGACACAACTGCATCTTCTGTATAATCCATAATTCCTTTAAGTTCTCCTTGGCAAGCTTCTTTTACAGCTTGAACTATATCATCATATTTTGCAGGTTTTTCTAATGTACAAGTTAAGTCTACTACAGATACATCTAATGTTGGTACTCTAAATGACATACCAGTAAGTTTACCATTTAGGTCTGGTATAACTTTACCTACAGCTTTAGCTGCTCCTGTTGATGATGGTATAATGTTGTATGTTGCAGCACGTCCACCTCTCCAATCTTTTTTAGATGGTCCATCAACTGTTTTTTGAGTAGCTGTTACTGAGTGAACAGTAGTCATTAATCCTTCTTCAATTCCAAATGCATCATTAACTACTTTAGCAAGAGGTGCTAAACAGTTTGTTGTACAAGATGCATTAGATACTATATCCATATCTTTTGTATACGTGTTATTATTTACACCCATTACAAACATAGGCGCATCCTTAGATGGTGCAGAAATAACAACTTTTTTAGCCCCACCTGTCATGTGTGCACGAGCTTGTTCTGTTAAAGTAAATGCTCCTGAAGACTCTACAATATACTCAGCTCCTGCTTCTTTCCATGGAATTTCAGATGGTTCTTTTGAGTTATATACAAAAACTTTCTTTCCGTTTATTATTAATCCATCTTCGGCAACTTCAATTTCAGCATTTAATTTTCCATGAATTGTGTCATATTGCAACATGTATCTCATATATTCCAAATCTATGAATGGGTCGTTTATTGCAACTACATCTACATTTTCCCT
>JAZUNZ010000008.1:0-23537 GCA_045604405.1 Clostridia bacterium | reverse complement strand
GCGCGAAAGCGGGACTTAGTGACCCGACGGTTTTTGAGTGGAAAAGCCGGAGCTCAACGGATAAAAGTTACCCTGGGGATAACAGGCTTATCTCCCCCGAGAGTCCATATCGACGGGGAGGTTTGGCACCTCGATGTCGGCTCATCGCATCCTGGAGCGGTAGTACGTTCCAAGGGTTGGGCTGTTCGCCCATTAAAGCGGTACGCGAGCTGGGTTCAGAACGTCGTGAGACAGTTCGGTCCTTATCTATCACAGGCGCAAGATATTTGAGAGGAGCTGTCCCTAGTACGAGAGGACCGGGATGGACGGACCGATGGTGTACCAGTTGTATCACCAGATGCACCGCTGGGTAGCCAAGTCCGGAGAAGATAAACGCTGAAAGCATATAAGCGTGAAACAGACCTCAAGATAAGATATCTCATGACGACAAGTCAGTAAGATTCCAGAGAGACTAACTGGTTGATAGGCTACACGTGGAAGCACAGTAATGTGTGAAGCTAAGTAGTACTAATAGATCGAGGGCTTAACCAGAATTTTATTATAATACAACTTATACATTATGTATTTTTGAGTGTGCTGAAAAAACAGCATATTTAACAATATTGGTGACGATGAAGTAGGGGGTACACCTGTTCCCATGCCGAACACAGAAGTTAAGCTCTACGATGCCGAAGATACTCATGCGGGGAAAATAGGGGGTCGCCAATTTTTATATAATCCTCAATAGCTCAGTCGGTAGAGCGCTCGGCTGTTAACCGATAGGTCGTTGGTTCGAGTCCAACTTGAGGAGCCAAAGTAGCAGGTCGTAAGGCCTGCTTTTTGTTATGGGTGTGACATTAAAAGGGCAAATAAAATTATATATATTTGTAATTTTTAAAATTATATCTTGACATATAAACAATTATACTGTATTATTGTGTTAATCTATTAATACAATAAGAAAGGAGTTAATATGGAGTTCGAATTTAATAACAACGTTCCAATATATATACAACTTGTAGAACAATTAAAAAAAGACATAATATCTCGGGAAAATAAAATGTGGTGAACGTTTGCCGTCTGTAAGGGAACTGGCTTTACAAAACAAAGTAAATCCTAATACGATGCAAAGAGCATTAGCAGAGCTAGAAGATTTAGGACTTATTTATACAGAAAGAACTAATGGTAAGTTTGTAACTGAAAACCAAGAGTTAATAGATAAATACAAACAGGAATATGCAAACGAATTAACTAAAACATATTTTGAGAATATGTTAAGCATAGGAATGGATAAATCGCAAGCTATTCAATATTTAAATAAAATAGGAGGAATAAGTAAATGAAATTATTAGAGTGTGTTCATTTGGAAAAAAGCTTTGGCAAGAAGAAGGTTTTAAAGGATGTTAATTTAACAATACCTAGAGGCAAGATTATAGGGCTGTTGGGAAAGAATGGTACTGGTAAGACAACACTTATTAAATTAGTAAATGACCTACTTACGCCAACATCTGGTAAAGTTTTAGTAAATGGAAAAGAAATAGGTGTAGAAAGTAAAAGTATAATATCTTACTTACCTGAGCGAACATATCTAGACAAATCTATGACAGTAGACCAAGTAATTAGATATTTTGAAGATTTTTACGTGGATTTTGATTCGGCTAAGGCAAGAAAGTTGCTTAAAGATTTAGACCTAGATACTAGCTTAAAACTTTCTAAAATGAGTAAAGGTATGCAAGAAAAGGTACAACTTGTTTTGGTAATGAGCAGAAATGCGGATTTGTATATTCTAGATGAGCCTTTAGGAGGGGTTGATCCTGCTACTAGAGATTATATTCTAGATACAATACTTACTAACTTTAATGAGGGTGCTAGCGTAATAATTTCAACGCATTTAATTGCAGATGTAGAAAGAATTTTGGATGAAGTAATATTTATAGATAAGGGTGAAATTGTTCTTACAGGTAATTCAGATGAGCTTAGAACAAGAGAAAACAGTTCTATTGATGAAATATTTAGGAGGATGTTCAAATGTTAAGTAAGTTATTAAAATATGATTTAAAAAATATATTTAAATTCCTAACAATATTCTACAGTTTAGCTTTGTTTTTTGCTGTGCTAACTAGAATTTTCTTTAGCATAGAAAATTCACTTATAGTGAATATAATAGGGCAGATATGTAGTGGAGCGACTATTGCTATGATGTTTAATATTATAATAAACAATTTGATGAGACTATGGGTGAGATTTAAACAAAGTTTATATGGAGACGAGTCATATCTTACACATACTTTGCCAATAAAAAAACAGACAATATACTTGTCTAAATCAATTACAGCAGTTATTACATCATTTGTAAGTATAGCAGTTATAGCATTAACTTTGTTTGTAGCATATTATTCTAAGGAAAATATAGAAATGCTAAAAAATATGTTGTTGCCAGTAGCAAATGCTTATGGCAGTACAATTCTAAAAACAATAATTGCATTCTTGTTTATTTGTTTCCTAGAATTTGCTAATATACTTCAAGCAGGTTATATAGGAATAGTATTAGGACATAAAAAAAATGCAGCTAAAGCTGGATTGTCAGTGCTTTTTGGATTTATTGCATATATGGTAACACAAATTTTAATAGTTGTTATGATGTTTGGTGTAGCGTTGTTTAATAAAGACATAATGAACCTTTTCTATACAACACAGGTAGTTAGTATAGATACGTTAAAAAACATTATATATATGGCTATGTCACTATATACAATAACATTGTTTGCTGGTTATTTTGTTGGACTTAAACTATTTAAAAAAGGTGTTAATGTAGATTAAAATTAAAAGATGATTATATAGATAAGTAATTTATATAATCATCTTTTAATCTATTTTAAATTATTAAAAGGATAGATCAATAGTGTTGTTTACTAATATTTAGTTATCTTCGTTAATAGTTTGCTTGAAAAAATTATGTCGAGTGTGGTATAATATAAAACATGTAGCAAATGGTATATTTGCCTTTGAAAAAATTTCAGAGGCATTGTCCTCTGGTATAGTAACAGGAGGAAAAGAGATGTCTAACAACAACGAGATTTTAAAAAACAGGTTTATGGATCGGCACATTAAATTAAGTAAAGCTATTCCAATTATTTTAGACTGCATTGCTTTGCTTGAAAATATTAATCTGGAAACGGATTATGCTGAGACAATTCAAAACTTTATATCTAATTTGGCTAACCATGATTTAAACGATGAAAAGCTAAACCAGGTAAAGCAAGTTTTAAATGAATTTGTTTCTAATCAATTGACAAAAAATGAAGCACTTGCATCTTTAAATCATATACATGATGTTACTTATTTTGAGGCAACAAACATGTTACTCATTCAGGACGTGTTTAAGTGTTACTTTTAATCATGAGCTTGTTATATAATTGTATAAAGGAGAATTATTATGAAGAAAATAGTTTTGGTTGATGATTATGTAGATCTTGTAGATATGCAAAAGTTGTATATCCAAAATCGGATAAAAGATGCAAAATGCACAGCGTTCTCTAATCCGTTAGAAGCACTCGAATATATAAGTAATCAAAAGGATATAGATGTTCTGCTTACGGATTATCAAATGCCACAAATGAACGGATTTGTGCTAGCAAAAAAAGTGCTTGAGCAATTTCCGGACATTAGAGTAATTATCTCTAGTGGGCATGATGTGACGACATTGCTTAAACTCAGCAATGAGTTTGGCTTGGAGGGAAAAGTAGCGGTTATGACAAAGGCTGGTGATATTGACTATTTAATTAGTTTAATAAATCTCGCTTAATAATAATATGGGGTATATAGAATTTTCTATATACCTTTTTCCTGTTTAGAGAGTTGTAAATTTATTAATTAAGTGGTATAACTATTGTGTTAAAAGGAAGCAATAGGTGATTTTATGATATTTACAGAAAAAGTAAAAATACCATTGAAAGACGTAGAAAAAGGAAATACAATAAGTGATAGGGGAATTCTAGAAATATTTGAAAATGTGGCAACACATCATTCGGATTCGGTTCATGACGGTGTAAATGAAATAAAACAAAAAGGCAAAGCTTGGGTGCTTATGGATTGGAAGGTACAAGTTTTAGCCAGACCAAATTATGGGGAAGAGTTTACTATAAATACATGGTCAAGAGAAAACAATATACAAGATAAGAAAATAGCGACATACAGGGATTTTGAAATGTATGATGAAAAGGGTAATTTGTGTATTATAGCTACGTCAAGATGGGTTGTTATAAACATTGATACGGGTAAGCTTGCGAACATAGACAAAGAAGTTCAAGAAAGATATAAACCAGAAGAAAAAAGTGTATTTGGAGTTTGGGATATAGAAAAAATTCTTCCTAGTAAAGAGAGCATATCTACAACTGAATATACGGTTCAAAGAAATGATGTAGATTTTAATGGGCATGTTCATAATATATATTATATGAATCTTGCATATAACGCATTGCCGCAAGAAGTGTATGAAGCAAGACCATTTAACAGCTTTAAAATAACATATAAAAGAGAGATAAAATTAGGTGACACTGTTAAATGTAAATATAACCTAGAGAATGGACAACACATTGTTACTATATATAATGATGAGGAAAGTAAAGTACATAGCGTTATTACATTACAGTAGAATAGTTTAGTCAAGGATAATTATTACCAGGTGATATTTATCCTTGACTTTTAATATTTGTTTTGTTAGAATATATATCGATTAAAATATAAATCCAAAAATAATTTTCAGGAGGAAAAAGTAATGCAATATCCATATAATTGTATTGTTGCTACAATATTAACGCTAATTGTATTTATTTTGCATAAATTACTGTTTAGATTTAAACCTAAGAAAACAGATAGTATATATTCACTTGTTATTGCACATAGAGGATTGCATTTATTTGCTCCTGAAAATTCATTAGCAGCATATGAAGCAGCAATTAATGCTAATATGGCAATAGAGATGGATGTACGTCAAACTAGGGATGGAGAAATAGTGTGTTTTCATGATAGGTACACAAAAAGATTGTTAAAAGTTCCAGGAAAGTTATCTATATTTAAGTTAAGAACAATAAAGAAGTATAAGATACTAGATAGTGACCAATATATTCCAACTTTAAAAGAAGCACTTGAATTAGTAGATGGTAAAGTTGATGTATTAATTGAAGTAAAAGGTTTGTTAAATGCAGAATATATAAATAATTTAGCACAAATACAACAGGATTATGAAAAAGAGTTGTTTTTTCATACAAAAAACATTTGTAATTACTATAAGCTTAAGAAGCTTTTTAAAAGTAGTAAAAATGAAGAAAAAAGAGTATTTTTTATACTCAATATATTCAGAAAACGGTTTAACTTCGTAAAAGGCAAAGATTATAACTCTCAAATAAAGAAGTATAATAAACTAGTTTCAGATATGGAAATACAAATACCAAGTGTAGAGGACATTTCTTCTATAATAACGAGAAGCATAGAAGAACTTGAAGATAAAAAAGAAATTCTAGCTGCAATAGGTAAAGTAATTAACAGGTACGAATCAAGAGTAAAAATGGACGATGAAAAACATTGGGTATTTAACTCATTATGGTTGCATAGGGGAATACTTTCCAACAATTATCCTGAACACTCAAAAGAAAGCTTCAAGGAATGCGTGAAGTACGCAAAAAAGAAAAATGTAGCAATTACCATAGAGTTTGATGTTATGCTTTACAAAGGCGAGGTCAGATGTTATCACAAGGATAAAGTCCCTGCTTTGCTTGGACAAACCAAGTCATGTGCTGAAAAACTACAGTTGGAAAATTCTTTGAGACTGGGTGAGGTTTTAAAAATCGTTAAAGGTTGTAAAAATATTAATCTTGCTATAGACATAAAGGATTACCACATAAAAAATAGAGTATTAGAGGACTTAATAATTCTGGATATTAAAAAATCTGGATATAATGGAAACTTCATAGTAATGTCATATAATCCTTTCGTACTTTCATATTTTAAATCCGTTCAACCTGATTGGCTTAGAGCACAAATAGGTCATAGCCTAAAGGGATTAAGGAAAGTACCTTTCTTTAGATTCCCTTGGGTATTAAACGGTGTACTAGGTATTCTTTTTGATATGTGCTCAGCAGATTGTGTAGTTTTTGATGATAGTAAATGGATATATTATCTTATAGCTTATCACAAGAATATACAAGGAAAACCAGTCTTAATATATGCACCTAAGACATATATGGAGCAGGAGGCTTTTATAGGAAAGGACAGTGTTGCAAACTTCATAATTGAAAACGTAACAGATGAATTGTCTTGGCCTAAGGATTATACAGACAAGTTTAAAGTAAATAAGGAGGAAGAGTAAAATCTTTCTCCTTATTTTGCCTTGATAAATTATTTCTTTTGTGATAAACTGGAAAATATTAGGGGGTAAAAGTTTGTGAATATTATAACTGAGATAACAGATGAAGCTTTTGGAAAGGAATCCATAGCTTTCAATAATCCAAAAGTTAGGTATGGTGCAAGAGGAATTGTTGTAAGTGAAGATGGTCTTATCGCCATTTTCAATAAGAAGGCGAAAAATGAGTATAAGCTACCAGGCGGAGGGATAGATGAAGGCGAAACGCCCGAAGAGGCATTTCAAAGAGAAGTACTTGAAGAAACAGGATGTAAGATAGATAATATAACGCAATTAGGCATAACAAAGGAATTAAAATCTTTGGACAACTTTCAACAAATATCTTATGTGTTTAGCGCAAAAGTTTCAGAAATAACAAACGAGCTAAATCTTACACAAAAAGAAAAAGATGAAGGGGCTGAACTTATTTGGCTTACTTTAGAGGAAGCATTAGATAAAATTACAAATTGTGCAAAGAATTTAAAAGCTTCTAATTATGAAAATATATATCACTCTATGTTTATAAATTATAGAGACAGAGAAATATTGAAATATTATATTAAAAACAAATAAAAGGAGAATAGTAATATGAATTTTTTTGAAATATTAAATCAAAAAGCAAATAAGGATGGAATAGTAAAAAGAATTGCAGGAGGAATTATATACAATAATGAAGGAAATGTACTTTTGTTAAAAAGGAAAGCAGATGACTTTATGGGAGGAATTTTAGAACTTCCAAGTGGGAATATTGAAGGTGATGAGACTATAGAAGAAGGACTTATAAGAGAGATTAAGGAGGAAACAGGTCTGGATGTAAAAAGAATAGGAAAATTTGTTAATACATTTGACTATTTGTCAGGAAGTGGTAAAAAGAGCAGACAGTTTAATTTAGAGGTTGAAGTGGAAAATACAGATAATGTGTTTTTAACTGAACACGATGATTATAAGTGGATGAATTATGACGAAATTGAAGTAGATTCAAACATAACTGATGAAGTAAAGTATGCTATAATAATTTCAAAATATAACAAAGACATGTAATATTACAGATTACAACAAATGGAGGTATTTATGGAAAATAAAAAACTTTATAATATTGCTAAAAATATAATAGATAATTCTATAAAGTTAAAAGCAAATGATAATATATTAATAGAACTTTTTGGTAACTACGGAAAACCACTTGCTGTTGAAATTATGAAATATGTAGCGAGTATAGGAGCAAACGCATATTTTAGCATAATAGATTATGATATGATAAAAGAAATGTTAAAAAATGCCAATGAAGATTATATGAAAATATATGGTTCTTATGATTTAGAAAGAATGCGACAAATGGATGCTTATATCGCAATAAAGTCTACAGATAATCCCAATGTGTTAAAGGAAGTATCTAGTCAAAACATGTTATTATATAACAAATACTATACATTACCAGTTCATTTGGAACAACGTGTCAGAAGTACTAGATGGTGTTTAATAAACTATCCAAATAAGTATTTGGCAAGTAGGAGCAACCTCACACTTAAAGAATATTCGGAATTGTATTATAGAGTGTGCACGCTAGATTATAATCGACTATCAAATGCAATGGATAGGCTTGTTGAGTTAATGACGAAAACGAATAAAGTAAGAATAATTGGCGAAGGTACAGATATAACATTTAGTATTAAGGGAATAAAAACTAAAAAATATTTTGGTACATATAATTTACCAGATGGCGAAGTTGCAACTGCACCTTTAAAAGAAAGCATAAATGGATATATAACATATAATACAAAAAGTAGCTATAATGGCATTGAATTTAAAAATATAAAATTTGTTTTTAGAGAAGGGAAAATAGTTGAAACTTATTCTGATAATAAAGAAGTGTTAGACGAGATATTAAATACTGACGAGGGGGCAAGATATATAGGCGAGTTTGCATTAGGACTTAATCCGTATATAACTAAAATCATGTCAGATGTTTTATTCGATGAGAAAATTTACGGAAGTTTCCATTTAACTCCAGGAACAAGTATTGAAGATTTTGATAATGGAAATAGATCTGCCATTCATTGGGATTTGGTTTGTATTCAAACTAAAGAGTATGGAGGGGGAGAAATTTACTTTGATGATGTACTAGTGCGAAAAGATGGTGAGTTTGTATTAGATGAGTTAAAATGCTTAAACAAAGAAAATTTGATCTAGAAGTCCAGCAGAAAATGATTATGATTATAATTTTCAAGAATCCAAGCGTTGTTTGTAGAGATATTTTTCAACTCGTCATCAGATATTAGCAAATCATTTTTATAGTTTTCTATATTAGTTATTATATTTTTAGATATAATGCACTTCTTTACTACAGGGAGTGCATTTGGTGTTATGGCTGACAAAAAAGCAGAAAATATATCCGTGTTGCTTGACCATGGAAAGTTTACAGTAATATTTACATTTTCTATTTGTCTATCTTTGAAATTATTAGATAATGAAAAATACACGAGAGAATTAGAATGAATTAATTCACCGTTGTAAGAGTATGAATAATTATATGCATATTTATTTATATCTTTTACGGCATTGTATAATGTAACATTAATTTTTTCGTTTTCAGATGAGAGCTCCATTACAGAAGTAATTAATTTCCTACCTGTAATATAATAGATATATAACTTATCACAATTAAATGGATTGATAGATTTAACGCCATTAGCGTTATGGCAAGTTTCATTAATAATATTTCCAATACTACAATCAAGAGCATTGCATATTTCTAATAAGGTTAAGATATCTAAAGATATTTCGTTTTTTTCGTATTTAGATACTGTAGCCTTTGTTTTACATATTTTATTGCCCAAAGCTTCTAAAGATAATCCTCTTGAAATTCTCATAGATTTTATTTTTTCGCCCAAATCAATATTTGATAAATTGTACATATAACTACCTCTAAAACGTATCATAAAAATATACATTTTGTAAAAAAATACAAAAAATGTACTTTATATTGCAATATTATACCATAAAATGGTATAAATGTAAATAAAGAGGAAATAAATACTATAAAAATGTAATATATTAGGAAACTTACTATAATTTTACAAGTTTCTGAGTAGATATTATAATTATTTCAGTAAGTAATATTTATTTCTGTCTAATAAGAAAGAGAGGTAACTGTTATGTTCCGGAAAGTTTTATCACTTGTTTTAACCATTGCAATGTTGTTAGGACTGATTATAGTTCCCAACAATGTAAAAAGAACAACCCAAGATGTTCAAACAATAGAGGATAATAAAAATATAAGCGCTCAGCTTGAAGTTGATGGCTCGATTGTTAAATGTACTTACGATAAAAAAACAGAAGAGTACAAATTGTATTTAGACAACGTTAAGTATGATTTAAATGTAGATATGTATGACGGATGCGCGATGGTTTATCTAGAGGACACAACTAGCGAGGCTTATGGGGAGAATGCTGTTGCACAATCAGCAACAACAATTGCGTTGACTGCTGGTTATTGGGCTCCTGCAATTGTTGCAGCAGCAAAAGCAGTTATTGCGTCTGTTGTTACAGCTACACTTGCGGTAGCCACATACTACTCTGCAGAACTAATTGCGACAACAATAAATGGAGTGAAATCTAGGACTATTACTAAAAGTGACTTACATACAAAAGCGAAAACTGCAACAAGGGCACTAGATCTAGTAAAAACAGCAAAGAAAAATAACAAAACTTATTATTATGCTGCCTATTTGTATAAGAATCAAGTAATGGTTGGTAACCAAATTAGTTATTCGGCTGCAGTTTCGAGATTAAAAAGAGGTTATGATGTATTTGCAAGCAATTTGACGGCAGCGTTGGGAGCGGCAAAAGCGGCGTCTGTTAATGGAAGAGTAAAGTTTGATAGAACGCATAAAAGTACTAATTATATTTTCCCTCACTATCATCCTATTGGCAGAAAGTGGATAAAAGATAGCAGTAGCATGCCGCATTGTTGGTTTCCACCATTATAAAGGAAGGTGAATTTATGAGAATGAATATAGACTTTGCATCTCATGTAGATGAAATAGAATTCGAACCATTTATGGGTGACGATTCTAAAAAATATCAAGAAGCATTTGAAAAGTGGTATTATGAAGAAGAAACTGTATATGTAAATGGAGAACCATGCATTATCGAAAGGCAACGTTCTGATTTGACATATACTTGCTTTGACATAAACGTTATATTAGACTGGATGAAAGAAGTAGCACCAAATTCAAATCCAAGGCTTGTAAAAGAAACCATTGGAAGAAAAGGATACAATAAAAGTCTACCAACGTTACATTTTTAATAATATCAATGTAGTAACAACCACTAATTAGTTAACCACTAGTTGGTGGTTATTACTATATATATTTAATTATTAAGGAGACCAACTATGAAATATAATCGGGTAATGTCAATAATTATATCAATTATACTATTTACTACAGGTGGTATAGTTATAATTAATAATTCAAATTATTCAATACCAAATAAAATAAAAGTAGGTGTAATAGACACAAGTTTATCTAATGAATATGTTTTGCAATACGGCATTTCAAATATTATGATAGATAATATGAATTTAAATAAGGAAAGTACACATGCGGACATGGTAGTAGATATCATAAAAAGAGGAGACAGTAATTGTGAAATATATTTAGCAAATGTGTTAAATGAGAATAATACTGGAAATATTTCAGATGTAGTAAGAGCTTTGGTATGGTTAAATGAAAAAGAAGTAGACATAATTTGCATGAGTTTTGCTACATTAGAAGATAATGAACAGTTGAGAGAAATTGTTAGTGTGATTCAGAAAAGTGATATTGTAGTCGTATCGTCTTGCTTAAATTATTCAACCGCTATAACATATCCCGCCTACTATGATGGTGTCATATCTGTAGCTAATTGTAAATGCGAAAAAGCAAGTATAAGTATAACAAATAAATCCATTAAGAATGAGTTGATGTCTACTAAATGGAAAGAGTGTAGCACATCAATTCTAGTAGCATATATTACTGGTAAAATTTCAAAAGAGATGAGTAAATCTAGCCTTAATATAGATAGGTTTATACAAAAATATAATATGACTTAAAATACAGACAAAATGAGTAACATATTGTTGCACATTTTGTCTGTATTTGCTATACTTATATTGTGTGGAAGTAGATCGGGTTAGGAGTAATAAATATGGAAAAATTTGAACTAACATTTCCTCAAAAAAATATATGGTTAGTTGAGAACTTTTATGAAAGCAAATTAATTAATATTATATCTGGTTCACTAATCATAAAAAAGGACTTTGATTTATCAAGGGCAGAACAAACGGTAAACAAATTTGTAGAAATAAACGAGTCAATGAGGCTAAGAATATGCATAGAAAACAGCGTACCTAAACAGTACGTAGTAAATTTTGAGCCTTTTGAAGCAGATAAAATAAATGTAGAGGGAAAAACAGAAGAAGAAATAGATAATATAAAACAAGAATATATATCTAGGCCTATTGATATTATAGATAGACCGCTATTTTCATATTTATTAATAGATAGAGGACAAGGTGCAGGAGAAATATTTTTAAAAGCTCATCACTTGATTTGTGATGGTTGGTCAGGGTCTAAGATGGTAACAGAGCTTGCAAAAATATATGATGAAATGCTAGAAGGCAATATAGAGTTTGAAATATATCCTAGCTATTTAGATTATATTGCTAAAGAAACTGAATATAAATCTAGTGAAAAATTTAAAGATGATGAAGCTTTTTGGATGGAGTATTTAAAAGACTTTAATGAAACAGTTGGAATAAAAAACACTGTATTAACTGAAACAGAAGCAAAAAGATATGCAGTTAAATTAGATAGTAAATTAAATGAGTTAATATTAAATTATTGTAAAGAGAATAAATTTTCGCCATATACAATATTTATGACAGCTCTTGCTATATATCTAGAAAGAATAACGGAAAAACAAGACATAGTAATTGGTACCCCTATACTTAACAGAGGAAACTTTGCGGAAAAACAGATGCAAGGTATGTTTGTATCTACTATGCCAGTTAGATTTAAAATAGATGAACAAATGACATTTAAAGATTTATGTACAATGAACGCAAGAGAAACAATGTCGCTATTTAGACATCAAAGATTTCCAATATCTAAAACTATAGACAATGTAAAGAAAAATAATGGATTAGAAGATTCATTATACAAAGTAATGGTATCTTACCAAAATGCTAGAGCTAAATTTGATAAAGAAGATACATATAGAATGAGCTGGAACTTTTCTGGGCATATACAAGATGAATTAGAAATTCACATAGTAGATTTAAATGATGACGGAATCTTAGAAGTAGATTATGATTACATTACCTCTTTATTCGAGGACAAAGAAATAGAATACATTGCAAGAAGAATAGAAACTATAATAGAAGATGGTATAGTAAACAATAAAAAGGTTGAAACAATAGAGATAATGCCTGAAGAGGAAAAACAACACATATTGAACTTTAATAAAACTGAGACGGAATATCCTAAAACCGAGACAGTGATAAGTTTATTTGAACAACAAGTAAGAGAAAATCCTAACAAACTTGCATTAGTTTACGGTGAAGTTAGGGTAACATATGCACAGTTGAATGCTAGAGCAAATAGTATAGCGCATTTCTTAAGCAAAAGAGGCGTAAAAACAAATGATGCTGTTGGCATAATGCTTAATAAAAGCATAGATTTAGTTGCAACAATTTTAGGAGTTTTAAGATTAGGCGCAGTATATGTTCCTATGGACTTTAACGCTACAGATTTGAGCAAAAAACATATAATCAAGAATTCAAATTTAAAGATTATAGTAGCAGATCAAGCAAAATCAAGTATAGAAAACGTAGAAATTGTTAGTCTTGCTGGTGTTGAAAACAATTATCGAAATGATATATATTTAGGAAAGCCCGAAGATGTTGTCAATATAATGTATACATCTGGAACCACCGGGGCACCTAAGGGTGTAAAAATTACCAATAGAAATATTATTAAGTTAGTAAAGAATAGCAATTACTTAAAACTGGACTCCAAAGACAACATGTTACAAACAGGAACAATTACTTTTGATGCTAGTACACTAGAACTATGGAATGGACTGTTAAATGGTGTAACATTGTATCTCGTTAAAGAGGAATTATTAAATCCTCTAGCATTTGAGGAGTATATAAAAAATAACAAAATAACAGTCGTTTTTTTAACAACAGCCATATTTAATCAAATGGTATCAGTTAACCCTAATATGTTTGAAAATGTAAAAATAATTATGACAGGTGGAGAGGCAATGTCTAGAGAACACGCTATAAAGTTGCTTTCACACTGTCCAAACACTGTTTTAAAAAATTTATATGGACCAACAGAAAATGCCGTTGTAACCACATATTATGATGTGAATATAAATGACAAAATTATACCTATAGGCAAGCCGATTTCTAATACTACAAGTTATATATTAGACAACAAGCTAAGGTTGTTACCTTTAAACGTAACAGGAACGTTATTTGTTGGCGGAGATGGAGTATCAACAGGATATGTAGAAAATGAAGACTTGACGAAGAAAAAATTTATAGAAACAAACCTAGAGACTGGGAAAATATATAATACTGGTGATAGAGCTCAAATAAGAGAAGACGGCAATATTATATTTTTGGGAAGAAGCGATAACGAAATCAAACTTAAAGGTGTCAGAGCAAATTTAGATGAAATAAAAGAAAAAGTTAATAAATATGAAGACGTGCAAAATAGTGAAGTTATATGTATGGTTGATAGTAATAATAACAAGTATTTAGCTCTCGCTTTTGTAAGTAATAAACAGGAAAATATAAACAATTTAAAAACATATCTTAGAAAGTTTATACCGGGTTATATAATGCCAAGAAAAATTGTACAAGTAAATGAAATTCCTATTACCAATAACGGAAAGGTAAATAAGAAAGAATTAGAGGGGATATTTAATAAAATACAGATAAATTCTAACGAAGCTGAAAAATACGTGGGCATATATTTGGATATATACCAATTGTTTAGAGATGTTTTAGAAATTGATGATATTAAACAAGATGATGATTTCTTTAATATAGGTGGAGATTCCATGTTAGGAGTAACACTTATAACAAAGGCAATAGAACGAAAAATAAATATAACATACAGTGATTTATATAAATATAGAACAATAAAAGACTTAGGGGATATGTTAAGTTCAGGAAAAGATGAAAAAAACATATCTAGTGATATTAAAGATTATGATTATTCAAAGATCGAAAACATATTGAAAAATCAAAAAGAACCAAAGGATAGAGAATGCAAAAATGTAGTGTTATCTGGTGCAACTGGATATTTAGGGATGCATATTATATCTGAATTTATAAAAACTCAAAAAGGGTGCATATATTGTTTGGTTAGAAGAGCCAGTGGTGAATCGGCGGAAGAGAGATTCAAGAAGAGATTGAACTACTATTTTGATAACATATATGATAAACTAATAGGAGAAAGAATAGTTGTTATTGAATATGATGGCGAAATACAAAGCCTTGAAGAACTTCCGATAAAAGATGCAACACATTTTATAAATTCTTTAGCATTAGTAAAACATTATGGAAATTTTGACGAATTTTATAGAGTAAATGTTAAGAACGTTGAAATGATAGCAGAGTTTTGCGTGCAGAAAAATATTGAATTAATACAAATATCTACACTAAGTGTATCGGGAGATATTGTTGAAGCAGCAAAAAATGTAGATGCAAAAAATGTGTTAAAAAAGGAATATACCGAACTAGACTTCTATAAAGGACAAGAATTGGATAATGTTTATGCTTATACTAAGTTTATTGCAGAGAGAAAAATTTACGAAAAAATAATAGGAAATAATTTAAGAGCAAGAGTTGTTAGAATGGGCAACTTATCAGATAGATTTTCCGATGGTAAATTCCAAATTAATGAAAAGGATAACGCATTTTCTGCTAGATTAAAATCTTTAATCAGTATAGGTGTTATTCCTGAAGATATTAAGAAACAGTCTGTAGACTTTACACCAATAGATATGGCAGCAAAATCAGTGGTGAAACTTCTTGAACTAGATGATTCACAGATAGTATATCATTTATATAACAATAATAAAGTTTCTATTGCAACAATTGTAGATGTATTAAATAGGACTAATATTGATGTTAAATTTGGTAGTGATGAACAAGTTAGAAAAGCTATATTTGACGAATTAGAAGATAATCGCCAAAGTGAAATGGATGGAATAATTGTTGATGTGACTAAGGATACGCAACTTAAGTATGTTACAGATGTAGAGGTAACAAATGATATAAGTATGAAAATACTAAATAAACATGGATTTGATTGGCCAGACGTAACAGGGTTTTATTTGAGTCGTGTAATAAATAGAATAATCAAATTTTAAGGGAGGAAGACATGGTAATAAATTTTACTCTTGTTGTATTAGCCATAGCGCTAGTGACGCTTATAGTATTGTTAAAAGAAACGCTAAAAAACAGGAAAAAGAATAAATTATATGAAAAATTTTTCACAATAATAGTGCTGTTTATAGTTCATATATCCGCACTTATATTACAGGTACTATTTTCGGGAAGCAATGTACCGGCTATATATTTTGAATATGTAGCATATATTGGAGGAATGAATTTTGCTACAGCTATTTTTATAATGGCATGTACATATGCAAAAGATACGAAAACTACAGATAAATTAAGATGGCTATATATTATTCCATTGGTATTGTTAGGATTATTATGGACAAATGATATACATCATTTGTTTTACAAACAATATTCTATTTATCTAAGTCAAAGTGTGTTTGGTCCTGCTTTAGATTTCTTTACGGTATATTCATACTTGTTAATAATATTATCAGCTATAATATTATTAAATACTTCCATAAGGAAATCTGGGTTTATTTCTAAACAAACAGCTTTTATAATACTTGGCTTATTATTGCCTACCAGTGTAAACTTTATTGGAGTATTGGGCTTTAATTTGAATGTAACTGTATATGCAACACCTATATTATTTACGGCAACGTCGGTTTGTTTTTATATAGCGATTTTTAGGCTAAAAGCGCTAGATGTAATACCAGTAACACTAAAAGCGATAGTAGACAACATGAGTGATGCTTTCGTAGTAATAAGTGAAGATGGAACAATAGCAGACTTGAACAAGACATTTATTGAGAAGTTTAAAGCATTTGGTGAGATAAAAAATAACGACAATCTTTTTGATATCTTAAAATCTGCGGATTTTATAAGCTTAGAACAAGTTAAAGCAGACATAGAAGAAGCAAGGGAAAAAGAAACTACAATAACAAAGGAATACCACATTGAAAAAGACTCTTTTGAAAGATATTTTGAGGTAGACTTCCAACCAGTAAAATCTAAAGATGGTACTGAATATGTAGCAACTCTAGTTCTTTTAAGAGATGTAACACAAGCTAAAAAAGATATGGAAGTAATGCTTAAAAATGAATCATTAGTAATGCTAGGTGAACTTGCAGGGGGAGTTGCTCATGATATAAACACTCCAATATCTGCAATAAAAAGTGGCCTTTTAATATTTAAAACTACAGCAAAAACAGATGATGAAAAAATGCTTGTAGAAAGAATGGATAGTTGTGCAAATAAAATTGTAACACTAACAAACAGCTTAAGAAACCAAATAAGAAATATTGGAAGTAATGATGTAAGTGATGTAAATATTACAGCGGTTATAAAAGACGTATCTGTAATAATACATAATGAGCTTACAAAACACAGAGTAAATTTAAATCTAGAAATAAAGAAGGATTTAATTGTAAAAGGAAACTCTGCCAAACTTTCTCAAGTTGTAACTAATATTATAGTAAACGCAATACAAGCTTATGAAGATAAAGGCGGAGAAGTAAATGTTGTAGTAGATAAAGTAGGTAACAATGCAATAATTTCTATAGAAGACTTTGCAGGAGGTATACCAGAACATATTAGAGATAATATAGGAAAGAATATACTTACTACAAAAGGTGTATCTGGTACAGGATTTGGGTTATATCTTGCATACTCAGTAATAACAGGTGCATTTGGTGGCGAAATTACATTTGACAGTATTACAGGGCAAGGTACAGTATTTTATATTAGAATACCTATGGATTAGGCTGAAAACACAGGGAAAAAATATTCCTTGTGTTTTATATTAATAGATTACTTGAAAAACAGTATAGTGTTTGTTATACTGATTACTAGTTGGGGGAAATAATTGTGGACAAATTAGAAATAAAACCTTATGGGGTTGAAGGATATAAAATAAACAATGAAAGATATACAAAAATACGCTCAATGGTAATGGGCATTGTAATAGTAGATAATAAAATTTTACTTACAGAACATTTTAGCAAGGAATATCCTTTCTATAGATGTATTGGTGGAGGAATAGAATTTTATGAGAAATCTGTAGAGGCAATTAAAAGAGAATTTAAGGAAGAAATAGATACAGATATTGTAATAGATAAGTATTTAGGTCTTGTAGAAGAATTATTTGTGCATAAAGGCAGGCGTGGCCATGAAATGATACAGCTGTATAAAGTAAATTTGAATACAGATGATATTCAACATGAATACCCAATATTAGATAGTGATGTTATAGCCAAATGGATTGATGTAGAAGATGTGATTTCTGGCAGAAAAATAGTGTATCCTGAGTTAATAGTTAATTACGTAAAAGAAATAATGAATAAATAATAACATAATATGGAGGTAAAATATATGGAAGAAATAGTTTTTGTCACACATAACAAAGGGAAAGCAAAATCGGCCGAAAGATATTTTACTAATTTAAAAATATCAACTTTTGATTTTGAACTAGATGAACCTAGAAGCGATAGCTTGCAAGAAATAGCAACAGCAAAGGTAAAGCAAGCATATAGCGTGGTTAATAAACCATGTATAGCATTAGATACGGGTTTTTTTATAGAAGAATTAAATGGCTTTCCAAGAGCATTCGTTAATTTCTCATTAGAAACGATAGGCATAGATGGAATGTTAAAACTAATGGAAAATAAAGAAAATAGAACATGTAAATTTGATGAATGTTTAGCATATTTTGATGGTAAAGAAATTCGTTACTTTTATGGAAATAGTACTGGTAATTTAGCATATGAAAAACAAGGAATGGATAGAAACGAGAAATGGTCTGATTTATGGTATGTGTTTAAGCCAAAAGGTTTTGATAAAACATTAGCCGAGATGAGTGCAGAGGAAAGAGAAAACAGAAGGTTTATAGATGGGTCATATTCTGCATTAGAGAACTTTGCTAAATGGTATAAAGAAAGGAGAAATATTTATGATTGATGTAGAAAAATATTTAAATAATTTTTATAGAGGTACTAAAAATCCTTCTTTACACGCTATGAAATTTTTTGTTGACAAATATAATGGATTTGAAAAAGAAATGAAATTTATACATATAGCGGGTACTAATGGAAAAGGAAGTTGCACCGAGATAATAAGTAACATTTTGGTTAAACAAGGATTTAAAGTGGGTAAATTTTTATCGCCACATTTGATAAAATACAACGAAAGAATAAGTATTAACGGAAAAATGATTACAGACGAAGAACTTGTTAATCTAATTGAAGAATTAGAACCAATTATAGATGAATACAATTCTTCAAATAAAGTAAATATAACATTGTTTGAATTAGAAACAATAATGGCGTTATTGTATTTTTATAGAAATAAAGTTGATTTTGTTGTATTAGAAACAGGATTAGGAGGACTGTATGATTGTACAAATGTTATAACTAATCCGTTGGTATCAGTAATAACTTCTATAGGTTATGACCATATGCATATATTAGGAAATACTTTACCAGAAATTGCATATCAAAAAGCAGGAATAATAAAAGAAAATTCTAATACAGTTATATTTTCACAAACAAGTGAGATTGATAATGTTTTTATAAATGAATGTAATAAGAAAAACAACAAATTACATATAATTACACAACAAGATGTATATAACTATAGTTTTGACGATAAATTTCAATATTTTTCTTTTAAAGATATATCAGATTTAAGGATTAATTTAAAAGGAAGGATCCAAATTTATAATGCAAGTTTATGTTTAGAAACTATAAACATATTAAATAATATGGGGTACGGGATATCTAGAGATGCTATATTTCAAGGCTTGAGCTCAATTGTGCATAAAGGAAGAATGGAAACATTAAATAATAATCCTTTGATTATATTTGATGGGGCACATAATGAACCAGCTATCAAGAATTTGCAAGATATGATAAAAAATTATTATAGCAATTTGAAAAGAGTGTATATTATTTCTATATTAAAGAGAAAAGATTACGAAAACATGATAAGGATACTGTCAGAAGATAAAAATTCCATATTTATACTTACAGATGGCAATGATACTGATAGATATGCAACAAAAGAAGAATTATATGAAGTTGCCATTAAGTATAAAAAAGAGGATGAAATATTGATGAAAAACATAGACGAAGCTATAAAATATATTTTTAGTTATGAAAGAAATAATGCTAATTTTATTGTTGGAAGTTTTTACACATATGGTACGGTAATCAACGAAATTAGGAATTATGTTGACAAAACATTGTAACAATGTTATACTTAAATAAGTTTCTAAATATTATATCATCAAACAAAAATATTACAAAGGAGAATTAACACAATGGAAGAAAGAGGATTTCATGTTTTGATGCGGGAAGTTTGTACCGAACTTGGTATAAAAATGGAAAAACTATCTTACGATTGGATTTTACAATTATCGAAGGATGGAAAGGTAAGACACATCACTGGAACAAGATTTGATATTAATCCGGAGGCAACAGGAAATATAGCCTGTGATAAATATGCAACGTATGAAGTGTTAAAATCTCAAAATGTTCCAGTCATAGAGCATACTATGTTATTCAATCCGACAACAAGATCAAGATCTATTGATAACAATGGTGTTTGGTTGAAAGTCGTGTCTGAATTCTTAAAAGAAGGTAAATTGGTTGTAAAACCTAATTCCGGATGTGAAGGCAAAGGGGTGTTTTTGTGCAACACTTTAAAGGAGACGGAAATAGCGGTAGAGCGCTTGTTTAAAGAACACAACTCTATAAGTCTTTGCCCGTTCTATGATATTGATACTGAATATAGAACCTTTTATGCCAATGGAGAAGTTCGCTTGATTTATGGAAAAACAAAACCATATGTCATAGGTAATGGTAAATCCTCGATGGGTGAATTAATTTCCGAACTAAATTTGCCAGATAAGAGTGTTGTTAAAGATAATATCAATGGAATTGATTTGGAATATATTCCTGCGATCGATGAAAAGGTTGAGGTTTCATGGAAACATAATCTCAGTGGCGGTGCAAAACCCAGCTTATTGCCTAAAGGCGATTTGTATAATAAGATCACTAATTTAGCAATAACTGCTGGAAAAGCAATGAATATTAATTTTGCTACTATTGATATAATTCAGACAAAAACTGGAGAGTTATATGTACTAGAAATTAATTCTGGTATTGGTGCAACAATATTCATTGAATCCATTGAAGGTGGATATGAAATGATAAAATCAATCTATAGAGATGTTTTGAAAAGAATGTTTGAGTAAATAATAAATGCACAAAAAAACAAGTGATTAGAACTTAATCGCTTGTTTTTTTGCATATATATTTAGTAAATTTAGAATTTAAATTTAACTTGTAAATATCTTCATTAAATACCGAAATATCTTTGTACCAATCCAAAACCTTTTTAATTCCAAATTCTTGTATTAGGAAGTCCAATACATAATAGCAATATGCATACCCTTTAATATTAGCAAATTTTATAGAATCTTGTGTAGATAAATCAGATATATTCTTTAGGATATTATTTTTAAAATCCTCTTTAATCTGTTTTAAATTATATGATGGATTTTGTTTGCTATAATAAGTTGCGAGTCCTTCGTCCAACAATTTAGAACGGTTAGAAGTAGGGTAGGTGTTATATAATATGTAATGTACAGATTCGTGTAGCGCTACTTTAATCATATTATTTAAATTGCTATCATTAATTTCTAACAAACAAACAATTTTACTAGAGGAAAAACCTACAAGCCATGAAGGTACTGGCGCATTTTTGTAAGAAATGCTATTTTTCATAACGTAATCATCCAGACTATTTTTACTGAAAAAGCATATAGGTATAGTAATGTTTTTAACCTCTAATTGTTTAAGAATCTTTATTAATTGAGACTCATAAATATCTAGAAATTTTTTAAAACAATCTAAAGAAATATTTTTATCGTTATATTCTATTGTAAACAGCTCATTTGTATATTTCATATGTATTACCTCCGCGCTAATTATATCATAAGGTAAACATAAATATCTACGTTTATATTGAAAAAACATGAAAAATATGGTAAAATTAATTGGAAAGTATTTTTATCCCTAAATATAATTAAAAAGGAGAAAGCGACATGAAATTTATAAAGCATATGCCATTTGTTCACATGGAGGTTACCCCAGAATGTAATCATAACTGTATCCATTGCTACAATTATTGGAGAAAGAGTGGTGAGTTTGAAGAATTCAAATATGATCAGGAAAGAGGTATTGAAATTGCAAAAAGGATAATCGCAAACAAACCATACGCTGTTGTTATAACTGGCGGAGAGCCTTTGCTTGTTTTTGAACAACTCAAACCAGTAATAAAGTTATTCAAAGATAACGGAGTGCAACTTTCTATTAATAGTAATGCAGTACTGTTAAACGAAAATATTATAAACTTTGCAAAAGAATACAAGCTTCGCTTTTTTGTTTCATTTCCCAGCGGTGATAGCGATACCTGTGATTTTATAACAAATCGTAAGGGATCATTAAAACGGATATTAAAGAGTTTGGACTCTTTAAAAGAAAATAATATACCCTTTAATCTAAATATAGTTGCTTCAAAAATAAATCTAAATCATATTTTTGATTCGGCTAAACTGGCAGTTGAAAGGTATAATCTTAAGAAGATTTATATTACTCGCGTCGGCAAACCAATTAATTCTGACTGTTCTTTTGATAAGTATCTTTTGGATACTGACGATATTAAAGAACTGCAGAATATATGTGTTGCAGTTCACCAGCAGCTTAACGTAGATGTTGACACCGGTTGTCCTTTCCCTATGTGTAGTTTTTACTCTCAGGAAGCTTTTGATTTGTTCGCAAATAAGAAGACTTGTACGGCAGGTAAATCTTCATATGCGGTTGATTCGTACGGCAACCTTAAAGCTTGCCCAAGAGATAGCACCATCTATGGTAATATTTTTGACGACGAGCTGGTAAAGGTTTTTGAGAAGATGGAAGAGTGGAGAGATTACACACTTTTACCTGACGAGTGTAAAGATTGTAAGCACAAGAGGTTTTGCCAGGGAGGCTGTAGGGTTGATTCGGTCCCCTTTACTGGCAAGATGAATTCTATGGACACTTGCGCAAACAAAGATAATTTACCGTTAACGTACTTCACCAAACCCAAGGGCTGTAACAGTTATAACGAAACAGATAAGTTTAAGTTTAATACAAGCTGCAAACTTATTGAAGAAGACTGGGGAGTAAGAGCAGACACACCAAAGACCTACACATATCTTGTCAAGAAATTTGTAGATTGGTTGATGGAAGTAAATACTTTTACGTTCTCGGAATTCGTTAACCATATCGGCGTTACCAATCTTTCAGAGGGTTATTACATTATAGATAAGCTATTATCCAACAATGTAGTAATAAAACTATAAGAAAGGAGAAACCATTATGGCTGAAGTATTTGCTTCTATTTACGAGGAAGCCACCACAGGCCAGTGTGACTCTGGCGAGTGTGACTGCTTTTCTTGTGATGGTAGCTGTCACTGCGAATGTGATGGCGGCGGCGAGTGTGATTGGGGCTAATTAGCTTTAATTAACAGCCAAATAAGAACCATTGACTGTATGTCAATGGTTCTTCAGACTGTAGACAAACCACGTACTTTTTAGTGCGTGGTTTGTTATTAACTAATAATTTTTGTATTAAAATTAAATTTTTATATAAATTTATATAGAATGAGCAAACAATTGTGGAAAAACAAGGGTCTCCTTGCTTCTT
>JAZUNZ010000007.1:0-11738 GCA_045604405.1 Clostridia bacterium | reverse complement strand
GGTCTTTTTCACTACTTTTTGGTTCTTCTGGTACAATTACATTATTTTCCTCATTAGATTCAACAGAAGGTGATTCTATAGGTTTTTCTTCCTTTTTAGGATAAAGGTTGCACCAATCTGGATGATATGCGATCCAACCAGCACCTATGTTATACCATTTATAACTATCTGCTTCTTTTATATCTGTATAATCATAAATTCCTTGTTTAACAAATCCTTTACTTTCTGCACCTGTACTAGGAAGAACCCTACAATTTAGTTGAGGAACTTTAACTTCTATTTGATTTTTGTTTTCATCTCTAGCTACTGTTTTAAATTTACTTTTCAATCTAAATGTTCTTAAACCATTCATATAAATTATCATAACTTTACACTTATTTGGGTTTTGGCTAAAGTACCACATATCTTTACCATCCCAATGGTCAACAATTGCAATATGATTTGCACTCCAAATTGCCACATCTCCTGCTTGCAAAGCAGTTGGTGAAACTTCGTCAAAATAAAGTAACAAATCATTTAGTTTTGGTTGTACTAGCATTTTATCTACAGTACCGCAACCGCTTAACACCCAACTAGGAACTCCTAGAACCTCAAGGAAATATTTTTGAGCAAGATCCCAACACTGGGCTCCATAACTACCATCATAATCTATATATTTTCCATTGTATTTCTTTTTAAAATCTTGATACGTCATAATATCACCTAAAAATTCTTTTTATCTGTTGGATTATTCAATGTTGCAAACACTGTAAATAATGTTGTTATTGTATTTTGTATGTCTACTAATTGTTCATTAGGCATATCATATGCTCCGACAGTTCTTAAAAACATAGCTCCAATTAAAGCCATTTCTGTCCAAAAGACAGGACTGGTCATTCTTTTTCCTGTTTCTTTAATTACTTCTGAAAACTTTTTCAATATTTTCTTAAATATTTTTTTCAATAATTCCTTCATATTAATCATCCCTTTCTAATAATTCATTACAGTATTTTTTGGTTTCTGAATTGAATCCTAATTCAATGTAGTGGTCGCAACTTTCTAAGCGATCATGCATCGGAATACTTTCGTTCCAGATTGTATTTCTTAATGTCATTTTTTGAATTAGTTTTAATTCATCCATAAAGCTGTGAAAAAGATTAAATACAGCCCATACTGTTACTAAAACAGTGACAACTATTCCGACAAGAAATTCCCACATTTTTATTTGCTCTACTAATTTTTTCATTTTTCTCCTTTCTTATATATAAAAAAAGACACCACTTTGTAATGTCTTATTTTTTACCTTTATAAACTACTTCCATATTACTTGGCTTAATTGTAGTATCTACTTCTAATATAGTTGTACTTTTTATTGTAGGTATATTAGGTAGTTCTATTGTTTCTTCTGTTGGTGTTGCTAAAATATAATAAATTCTAACAGGAGTTCCTTCATCATATTTTTGCCTAAGCCATTCTTGAAAATCTTCTGCTGTTGATAAATTCATATCAAAAGGAACAACTATATTGATATTGTTACCAAATACTATACCCGAAGTTAATTTTGCACTTGAGTTTTGTTTAATAAAGTAATTAGAAAAACCATATGTTGATGTTCTTAAATAATCACTTACTTGGTTTGGTGGTATTGAATAACCGTTTGCACTTGTAAAATAAGAGTTGCTATATATTTCTTTTTTTCCTGTTAATTCTAATTCTTTTACCTTTCTAACAACCTTGCCATTTTCAAAATCTACATAATCAACATAATCTCCTATTTTTCTTAATGGCTCATTTAGATATATGTTAGTTGTTATATTTTCTAATGTCGTTCCCTCTATTAGTAGAACAGGATTTAGTTTTATAATGTCTTCTGGAGTTATTACTGAGTTAGCACTATTATTAAACACAAATCTTACTTTTGAAAGTTTTGACAATGTGAAAGTTACAGTTCTACTATTATAAGCCATATACTCTTCCCAAACTTCTGTTTCATAATTATATACATGTACACCTCTTATAAATGATTTACCGGTTTCATAGTCTACTCGTAAAGTATATGTGCCTGCTTCTAAAGAAATAAACTTTGTTCTAACCCTTGTGCTATTATCGTTAGTAATTCCACTTGCGTCATAAATCGCACCTTGTTCTAGAGTTCTTGTATCAAACAAATTATTACTTACTGCAACTGGTATTTTATAACCGTATGGTTCATAATCTGTTTCCTTCAGTCCTATTTCAAGTTGTATATTTTTAAAATAAGTAGTTATGTTTCGAGAACCATAATCGCTTTTTATGCTCGCTACATTTTTTGCATTGGGCGTAATAACAGTTTTATGTACCCAACGGTTATATGCGGTGCAATACACGTTTTGAACTGTATCATCGGTATAAACAATGGTAAACCTTTGTCCTTGTAACGATGCACTATCATACTTTACATCGAAAGAAAAAGTTAAACTCCCCTCTATATTTTTGTCATTTGTCCAGTACGTTCTTTTAACACTACTAGATAATCCGACATATTCATCGTTATTTTTTTCAAAGCCATAATCTAGAAAAATATTTGAGTTAAATAAGTTCTTTGTCTTATCTCCCACACTTTCAACTTCAATAGGTGCTTCTGGTGTAGGCGTTCCGTCTTGTACGCTATTGCCATGTATCTTATAATCTATTAAATCTTTATCACCACTTTTTAATAAAGTAAGAGGTGGAACTCCACTAGATATTAGATTTCTCCAACCCTCATATACTTTTAGAGTTCCTTTATATATCTTTCCTATACTTGTTATTTCATCATAAACAGTAGAAAAAGAATTATTGTTATTTTTAATCACAACTATTCCTCCTCAATTATAAAATAATATGTATTTGCACTCTTTGTTTCTAAAGCATCATATTCTGCTTGTGTTAGGGTTACAAATTGTTCTGTTTTTGCATAATCAGTTAGATCTGGTTTTTCTGCTTCTAATTGTTGTCTTGTTGTACCATCCCACCAATAATCAGGTACATTTATTGCTCTTATATAAAAGTTATCTCCTAAAACTAATTTAGATACGTTCTCACTATTTTGTAACCATATATCTAGGTCTTCTACTGTATCAAATACATAACCTGTTGCTCTACCTCTTGCAATTACTTCAGCTTGTTTTGCGATATTCTCTATATCCGTTAAAACAGGTTGTATATCACTTTTAACATTGGTTTCTATTTCTTGATAATCTTCATCAGTAATTGTGTAATTTTCTCCCTTGTCACCTTTATCTCCTTTGTCTCCATAAGTTCCAATAATAACTGGATCACTTGTATTTGTTGTTCCATCATCAAAGGTTACAACTTCATAACTCCATAGATATTTATTTGTTGAGTCTGTTTTTTGTACTTCTGTTGTCCAACCTTCTGTATCGGTTGTAACTCCACCCAATACCGTTAGTTTAGTTGTAATAATCATTCCTTGCATATAAGGGAAATAAACACCTTGAGAAAGTGGCACATTTTCGGTTGTTTCCGTTACAAACAAAGCAAGTTCAAAACTTACTTCATTTGAATAAGCCATATAATTTTCTTCTGCTCCCATTCCACGAAGTTCTACAATAGGCACTGAATAATTTGTACCCATAAATGTTGTATCTACTGTTGCTCCAAAAAGTTTTTCTAAATTAGGTATTTTGTCAGAAACTTTATAAAAACTTTGATAATTTTCACGACCTGTTGTGTCTCCATCCCATTCTATTACTTGAGAACCACCTGCTACATCAGTTGCTAAATAATATCTTGTAATATTAGTTATTCCGTTACCTCTATCTCCTTTAGGAAGAACTAGGTTAAGTGTTTGGTTAGGGCTTTCTCCTGTTATACTTGCTTGTGCTTCATCACCTTTTGTTACTTCACCAATAGTTAGGGTATTTGGTTCTCCTTTTACATTTTCAGTTTTTGTAGTTCCATCTTTTTTAGTTATTGTTATAATTGAATTTTCAATGTCAATATCTAAATTGTCAATTTGATTCAATTTAGTATTTGCTTGTTCTATCCATAATTCATAACCATCTGGTGCTTCATCAACTGCATTTATAGAAGAATTGCAGAATAAATAAAACTTATTACTCTTAAATACTGGTATTTCTTCCTCATCAGTTCCTTCTGTTATAACAAGTTGCATATCAATTTGACCTTCTTTTGTCAATTTAGATAAAATAGGTACTTGATATGTTTCTCCGTTTTTTTCAGGATAAATCACATCTTTTATCCCTTTTGCTTCAAACTCAAGCCTTGCTTGTCCATCTACGAATTCATCAAAAGTAAAAATTAAATTTCCTTGTAAGTTTTCTGCATCGTTACCAATAACATATTTGTCCGAAAAAACCTTACGAGTTTCTTTTTCTATTTTTATATTTATATTCATTCTTAATCACTCCTTTTCTCATCTATTGCCCACATTATCGAAAAACCAAACCAACCACTGTTAGAAGTGGAACGTACTGTTAAATTACCACTGCTAGAAGCACTAACTGTTGCTGGCTGACTCCCGGCGCCAAAAGCTCCCGCATACGTTGTGCAAAAAGGTCTGTTATATTCATTGATAGTTCCCACTATAATAGAAGTTGAACTACTCGAACAAGTACCAGTACACACAAAATAAATAAATTTGTTTGCAATTCTGTACATTTTTTTGTTTTCAAAAGTTATATTGGATGCATAAGCAATAACTTCATCATCTTTGTCTGTTATATCTTCCCATCCAACCGGAATATCCTCTTTTGTAGCAACTTCTTTTCCTTGTTTTAAAAGGTTTGTTTCAAAGTTTGTAGTTCCAGTTACTTTTTGTATTTGTACTCTACCGCCTATTGCTTCATCATAAGGAGCCCCCAAAGCCACACAGTTTTTATATCTTGCGATCCCTGGACTACCCGCACCCAATGTAAAGGTATCTGATACAGTTGATAGTTGGTCTGATACTTCTACATAAATGTCGTAAGATTCTTCTTGATCAAAACCAGTAGCACCTAAATCTCCTGCTATATCTTGTTCTAATGAGTAAGTAGAACCGTTTTTTATTACATTAAGTGTTGTTGTTCCATCAATCCATTCAGTGTCTGTTGTCTTTTTATATTTATAAATCGCTTCTTTAATGCTGTTATCTTCTTTACCAAAGTTACCATTCCAAATATTTCCGCTTAATTTTAATGTTACTTCAGTTGAAGTACCTGCATTTTTTCTTTCTGCAGTAAAACTAATTTTTTCTATATCTTTGTATTCTATCCAAGTTTTATTGCCAGCAGCTATTAATTTAGATACATAAAACAAAGTAACGTTGTCTTCTACGTAAAAGAGAAAATAAGTCCCTGGTGAACCACTCAAGATCACTCCTGGATAATCTTCTTGTTTTGCTGTTCTAACAAATCCAATAGCGTTTGTTCCAAGTTCTTCGTTTCCGGCATAAAACAAAATAGTCCCATAATCATCAATTACTTCAGTTTCAACAATCGGAATTACAAATTTTTCACTTTCTTGTGTTATCTCAACCATTTTTCCTATTAATTCTTCGGCAGTGAATATTTTGTCAGAAACTTTGCAAAAATTTCCAACAGCTTCTTTGCCATCCAAATCACCATCCCAAGATATTATTGGTTGAGAAGCGTTTGCATCACTACTCAATGTTTTTAATACTTTAACTGGCAAATCACGACTATCTATCGCAGTAACACCTAGTTCTTTATTTTGAGGTTTAAATTTTTCTGTTTTAATTGGATAATTAATTGCTGTTATATCTTGTATTGGTGTCCTATTAGCAAATGTATATTGCTTAATTGTTGCTCCTTTATGAGCGACTGCTTTATTTGTTTGAGATACACTCATTTCTACATTAGAATATCCTTTGACTAAAATTTGTGAATTGCCAGTTAATGTTAATGTAGTTTCATTGGTATCAGCATATTCAAAATCGGAAAATTCAGGTTGTGCATCATCCCTAGAAATTAAACCAACCGAAATATATTCTGTTTCTCCAATTTTTGTGCCATTTTCATAAGATTCAACTACACAAATAATTCTTGTAAAAAAAGTGTTTGGGAAAGCATCATATATATTTTTCAACTCTACTGCCGTAAAAGATAGAGTTGTGCTATTAAAATTAGTTCTTTCTCCTATCGTATATCTAGGTGTTCCCTCATCACTTGAAGTTTCATAATATAATTTTAAATTAGTCGTATATGAATCTACATATTTGTTTAGTGTTACTGGTATTGGATTTGGTTCATATTCGTCTTTATCTATATAAAAATATTCTCCATTATTTAATACTACTGTTGTTAATCTATTTATTTTAGGTAAGTCAACACTCACTTGATTTATTGTTACTGTATTACCAAAATAACTATTCGTAAAACTAGCCCCAATACTAATTGATTTGCTACCGTCTTCTTCGTGTTGAATTGTTTTTGTTTCAGTCAATAATACTGTATCTCCTGCATAACACACCTTATTTGTTGAGTTAGTACTAGATTTTTCTATATCTCCAGTTATTTTTTGACTAGAACTATAATATGTAATACTTCCTGTTGGCGAATAATGTCTTAATTCAACTTGAACAGGGCTAGAATTGTCTTCGGTAGACTGACTAATGTATCTCCCATAAAGTCTTAATAAGTAATTCCCATAACCAGCATTACCAATTACTTTTTCTCCTATTTTTTGCCAATTTTTAGTTAATTCCATCTTTTACACCACGCTTTCCCAAACTTGATCACCAACTCTAGTAAATAACACTCCATTTACTATTGATGTACTACGACTTGTAAATTCGTTTGTTTCGGTTCCTTTGTCAGTTGCTTGTTGTACGATATCTCCAGTAACTTTATTGATTATTCTTGTACCATCAGCATCTGCTCTCCAATATGTTCCATATTTACTGTCTTCAACTTGAATTCCTTTACCAATTTTGACAGTATCGGTTGAAGTCTCATTTGCATTTTGAGTCCACGCATCTTTGCTAGTCCCTAAATTAAGCATCAAATCTAATATGTAACATCCGTTATTAGTATCACATTCAAATTTTATAGTCACTGAATTATTAACTACATTTATCTGATGTATAAATTCAGTTGTTTCAATTTGATCCAAATTAAAAACTACATCATTTACATACAATTTTGCATTTATTGTTGATAACAACTTTTTATATTTAAAAGACAGAGTGTGCACTTCATTTGGTAGTTGTATCTTTTGTTCTATTGTATTTGCATTAAGCATTATACCTTGACCTGCAATACTATTTCCTAGCGTATATGTGTCTCTTATAGTAGTTACATTGTCAGACCAAGAACCATCATTTAACGAACCAAGACTATCTTTTATTAAGTTTCCCCCACCAACAGTTGTAACATTGTTCTCCAACCCTTCAACAGTTGCTTTTAATTGTGCAATGTTGCCATTTGCGTCATCTATGTTGGTTTGTATTTCTCCATCTCTAATTTGCAAATTTGTTATTGCAGTACCATGTGCACCTACTTTTTCTACTGTTGCATTTATTTCTTTTTCTTGCTTATCAACAATCATAAAGACTTTGCTGATTCTTCTGTCTGTTTTGTCTGCTTTATCATAATCAGTTTCACTTTGAATTGGTCTTTCTGTATAAATGTCTTCTACTATTCCTTGTGTGATTTTAGGTTCATCATTAAAAAGAACACAACTATATGTGTTCTCTTCTGTTTGAATTGTATATCTATCACAAAGATCATAATAAAGTATTCCTGTACTAGTAAAATCGTTTATGTAGTATTCTAATCCATTTAATTTTTCTAAAATATCGGGTAAAAAGTCACTACGATTATTATCATTCATTATTTGGTTATCAATTATTTTCAATTCACATAAGCCATTTTCAGCAACACTTTCTTCATCTTGTTTATAAACATTATCTGATTCAGCACTACGGCTCAATACTATGGAGTTTATTGGTCCATATTTTTCACCGAACTTAACATTTACGTCTTTTAGATACTCAGAATCAATAGTATCGTTCGTTTCAGTAATGTACCTAATCTCAACAGAATCATGTTTATTTAAACAAATTGTACTTGCTGTAACTTGTGCTAATTCATCTAAAACATCTCTATATGTATAACCTAAATTAGCATACAAATCACTTTCTATTGTTTTATCATAGTTAGCAAACTCTTTTAATGTATCTATAAACAATAATCCACAATCTAAACAAACATTCGTTATATAATCTCTAACAGTCATTGGAAAAGTTCCATTTTCTAGCGATTTGTATTCTTTCATAGTAAAAAGCAATTTATCATAACAAGTATGTTTGTATGTCTTTGTATCTTCGTTATATTCGCTCGAATATACAATGTAGTTACCATAATCTATATATTCATATTCACCATCAACTTTTAATCCAAATTTATAGTTAATGATAGTATTTACAGGAACTTTAATAGAACTCTCAAAATCAAGTTGTTTCATAACTGATTTTAATATATCCCCATAAAGAATAGGAGAAACAGAAAACAACTCTTCTGCACTTATGATAGTGTTACCATAAGTTATCTTGCTATCTATTTCTCTACCTAATTCTTTAATTTGATTTTTAAACCCTTGCGTATGTGTTTTCATTAGGACCTCTTCTTTCTAGCTATAAAAGAACAACTAAAACCTTGATTTTGTAGTATTCCTCTATTTACTAATTCCCAATCACCAGTATAAGTAGACATTGTGATATTTTGCTTTTTAACGGGATCATAATAAGTAACATTTTGAATAGGACTATCTAATATTGGTGCTATTTTTTCTAGTTCTTCCCTAGACATTTTTTTAAATTGAACTATGATTTTTGGAAATATACCTATCAAAGTACCACTTTGAGTGCCTGCTAGATTTCTTCCGCTATCTTCGCTCCAAAGTTTATAATAACCATATTTTGCTTCCAAAATAAAAGACCCTAAATTGAGTCCGTTCACTATTAAACTATTTGCATCTATATACATACTATCACCTACTTATTCATAGCAAAATTCATGTTGGATTGTATCTTAGATTGATGTCTTGCTATCTTTCTTCCATCTAATTCTATATAATTAGTTAAATCAACTGTTATATATCTTCCTATTGCACTCCCTAATTCTTCCATTGCTTGACTATTTGTTAAAGGTAAAACTCCTTCTCTTCCGGATTCTCCGCCTAATGCTTGTCCGTATCCAACCGGAACACCTTTGCCTGGCATACTAATAATACCTCCAACCGCTAACTTAGGAACGAATCTTTTTATAGTAAATTGAGGAACTGTTGGTATTGAAATTCCGACATATTCTGCAACACTATTAATTGCTTTGATTATTTTATTAACTCCATCTACAATCAGTGTGTTTACTAAATATTCAATCGCACTAATCATAAAGTTTACCAATTTAGTAACCGCTTGAATCGCATTATCTACAAAGTTATTTATTGCAGGTCCTAGTTTATTTATAAAATCTAATATTGACTTTAATACTGTTGTGACCAATGATTTGGCTGTATTTAAAATATTTACTATTGTGTTACCAACTGTATTTATTACCTTAGACACTCCATTAAAGATATTTGTAAATAGGCTTCCAACACTTTGAATAATTGGTGGTAATGAAGTTCCCAACGAATAAATTATGTTAACTAATAAATCACCTATAGTTTTTAATATACTTTCAAGTTTAGGAGCAGTTCTTTCAATAAAATCTGCTGTCGCATCTAGTATTGTAGGTAATGTCAAAGCCATAACACCTAATGTTGCCATTAGAACGCCCATAACTGCCGCAAATGGAAGTAGACCCGCTGTCATTAATGGTCCTAACACTGCCACTGATGTCATAAGTCCAACTATAACTCCAAAGACTGATATTAATAGTAATCCAACATCACCAACGTTAGTGCCTGTTTTAGCAAACGTATTTAATAAATTACTAACAGATGTTAAAACCAATGCAAATCCTCCCAGTATAACAGCTGCACCAGCAATACCAGACCAATCCATCAATTTTGTAGCTGCTGCTAATAAGGTAAATCCTATAGCGACTTCTCCCAAAACAACACCTAATAATCCGGCAACAGTTCCTAAGGATAACCCACTTTCTGCAAAACTACTTATTAAACCTGAAATTGCTTGTATAACAAGAGTTAGTCCTCCCAATATTGCTATTGCCTCTGTAGCTTTTCCTAAACTATTAAAAAAGCCGGTAAACGAAGTACCAACTTTACCTAATCCTTTGTTCCCTAATAAAGCAAATAATGTTACTGCTCCAACTATAGCAAGTAATCCTCCTACTATTATTTTCCAATTATCTTTTATCCACTTTAACCATCCTGGAATTGGAATATCTTTAATGTTTTTAGATAGATCATTGCTTGGATTTTTTATACTATTATCACTAGAATTGCTTTGCATAACATTCATTTCATCAAATCCGGTTGTAGTTTTTTGCAACTCCTTTGCAGCTTTATTTGTTTTGTTAAATGCTTCTGTAGTTGCATTGGCAAACAAACTCACCCCAAACCAAGCCTCAGCAAGATAATTAACGTATGCCAACAACTTGTATACTAGACTTATTATTCCTTCTATAACCGGTTGTAACATACTTGCTAAAGCAAAATTAATATATTCTAAATCAGTACCTATTTGTTCATTGTATTGTGCTAACGTGCTAGCAGCTTGTCTGACAAACATATAAGCACTTCTAACCCCAAAAACAGCAAGAGTCCATTTTGCTATTTTTTTAAGAACATTAGACGTGGACTTATCTATATCTTTAGTAATATCGTTAATGTTTTTATATCCCTTAATTTTTTTTAATTTATTATTTGTTTCTTCTATTTGACTCTTAACAATATCTTGATTTTTAGTGTTTTCTTTTATTTTAGTATTAATTTTTTCGAGATTTTGAATCTGTTTTGAATACTTTTGATTCAACTCTTCAAGTTGTGCTTTTTCTATATTAAGATTTTTGCTTACATCGGCTTCACTTTGAGCATATTGATTCATTTCATCTGTCATTTCTTGAATAAGTCTTTTTTGTTCCTCATAAGGTTGTAAATCTACTTCAACTTTTGTCTTTGCTTTTGTTAGTTTTTCTGATTCTTTTTCATACTGTTTTAATCTTCGTTCAGCATTTTTTAAATCTTTTTCTAGTTCTTTAGAATCCATTTTGGTTCCAATAACTACCCATCCATCCACAAAATCACTCCCTTCTTAAAAATTTTTCATTGAATCTACGCATGCTTTCTTCTTGCTCTTTGGTTAAATTATTTTCTTTTTCATTCGTTTTCAATGCCACTTGTTTCTTAGCCTTAACTATTTTTTCTCTTTCTTTTTTATCTTTTATTTGTGACACATCATATGTTCTTAAATTTCTAACCCTATTTAATACACAACAATTACCTATCTCGCTACTCGACAATCCGTTTATGAGATTAAAAAATTCCCACCAATGCATTTCTCTGTCATCAAGGTTTATATTATAATCACTCATAAAACTTGCTTTTATATAGTCCATATCTTGCACAAAATCCATATCTGGTTCATCATTATCGTTATTATCAGAATTTTTGTTTATTGATAAAAACTTTTGTGCTAATTCTAACAACTTCTCATGGTTTTCAAAATCATTTAGTCCTTTTTCCCCATATAATTTAAAAATAACAGCCAACGCCCTTTCATAATCACCTATATCTTTATCAAGAGCAATTTCATTACACTCAATAGCAACTCTAAAATCAGTATTTAT
>JAZUNZ010000006.1:0-49514 GCA_045604405.1 Clostridia bacterium | reverse complement strand
TTAATCAAATAATTATTTTTTTCAAAATACACTTCTATATCTGAAATTAGCATTCCTTTTACATTATCTATAAACTTAACCACTAATTTTACAAATTCGAACATTTCAGCATCTACATTAGCATTAATTATTTCATCAAATATTTCTTTGTCTGAAATTTTATTCAATGTTATTCCTATATTTTTTAATTCTTCCTCTAACGTTTCTAGATAAAAAATACTTCCACCTTGTTCATCCTTTATTTTATAATCTAGATTTATAAAATTATATTCAGGATGAAGCCTTTGAAATTGTTCTTTCATCCTTCTAGTTCTTTCATACTTCTTTAATCTTTCATTTATTGGTCTTCCATTGGTATAGCAACTAGAAAGCCCAAAATACTCTATGTAATATTTCTTTTCATCCCAATATATTGTAAAGTCTGGTGAATATGACCTGTTTTCTTCTACTCTTTCTTCTAACATTCGTTCATATGAATATTCTATGCCATGTTCAAATAGAAAATTTGCAATTCTTACCTCACCTATGGATTTAAACTTCTCACCCTTTATGCTCTTCATGCTTTCATTGTTTAAAGTAGTTCTGTAATTTATATAATTCTTTATTCCGCCAGGTTTATTCTGCTCTTTAGCATATTTTCTAATTTTGTAGTCATTAAAGTAATCCTCAAAGTTTTCAAATTTACTGTAGTTTTTCACAAATCCAGGAAAGAAAAAATGCGTTTTACTATTTTGTATATACGGGAAACATTCTATTACCTTTGCCAATTTTTCTTTATCTCTAAAAAGGCTTTTTATATATTTTATAATAATATTTTTTTGTTCTGTTTCAGCTGCAACTTTTATTGGATAGTCATACATATCTCTTAATATATTCATTCCCAAAGAATGAAAAGTGCTAACTTTAACTTTATCATTTACTAAAGTGTTTATCTTGTCCTCTAAATCTTCAGCAGATTTCTTAGTATATGAAAGCATACATATTTGTTCTGGATTTATTCCTTTTTTATCTATTAAATATTTTGCTTTTGCTGCTATTGTTGTACTTTTACCTGACCCCGCACCTGCATTTATTAAACAATAATCATCGTCTGCAAGTATCGCTATTCTTTGCTCATTGTCTAAAACCATACCCGAAGATACCGAATCATATATGTGATCAAAGTACTCTTTTTCTTCACTTAGTTTAGACTTAATATACTTGTCATTATGGTCTTTTAACAGGTCGTGTAATTGTTCACTATATTCCAAATTCAAACCAGTTACAAATTCATTAAATTCACTCTTGCAAACGTACTTGTCTTGTTTTAAGAATTCTTCCACCTCTTCAATTAACATTTTTCCTCCGTTTATAATATACATTTTATCTTTTGAATCTTTCGTAAATATTCTACCAAATATTGTCATATTTTGTCTACACGATTAAATTAAATTCCTTCTAGTTTTATACATTATCTTTCTGCCATTTAAATATTTTAGTAAAACAATAGTGTTAAAAAGTGACTATTATCTATACTTTTTAACACTATTTCTTAATTCTTATTTTTATTTGTTTTTACTTTCTTTATTATTTTTATACTTTTTATATCCTAAATATCCCAAACCGCAAACTCCACTTGTAACTACGAGATCTCCAAATGTAATATTATCATCTTCTTTTTCATCTGTCACCTCCATCTCTTTAATTTCTTCAATATTTTCACTTGTTGCCAAAACACCCTGTTTCTCTTCACGTATAACTGTAACCGTATAAGTTTTAGTTGTACTATCCTCTGCTGTAACTTTAATCTCTATTTCATTTTTTCCAAGATTAAGTTTTACCTCTCTATCATAATCCAACTCAGCATTTTTGTCTGTAGCTGTTGCAACTATCGTTACATTCTCTTCTTTTGTTGTGTATTCTAATTTTTCATCTATATCTATTGTTTTATTCTCTATTTTTAAGCTCTTTAATGATGTATCTGAGCTCTTTTTAACTGTAATTGTATTAACAGATGAAGACGATGTATTGCCCGAACGTCCGTCATGGCAATGATACTCGCCATAAGCTAATCCATACTTTTCGCAATTCGTTCTGCAAGTATGACATCCATTAGAATCTGTTCTTCCCGGATGTGCAAAAACTGCACTTGTACTAAATAATAATATTGTTAATATTCCTCCTATTTTATTTTTCATTACATTCCCCCCTGTGTTTATACACACATTTATTATACTTTCATTTCTTGTCGAATTTTGTCTTTATATGTCATATTTATATTTTTTAGTGTTAACACATACAAGAATGAGAGTAGATTTTTGACTCTACTTTCATTTTACCACTTCAGCTAATACGGTAATTGTCACTCGTGACATTTAATGTAGTCCTTTTCTACCTCTTCGCTATTATTCCATATAATACTCTTTTTTGTGGATATTCCTTAGCATTTTCTTTTGCGGTTTTAACCATTGCTTCTTAAAAACCTGAAGCAATAACCATTCCAACTTCAGGATAGTATTTTAGAACTTTCTCTCCTCCGCCTGTTCCTAAATCTAAGCATAAAGACTGATTATTTGTGTTATTCTTTATTTTTTCATAAAAGTCCCAATCTGTCAATTTTACCGTTTCATACTTTATCCTGCTAAAATCCCAATTTCCTACTCTTTCATAATATTTTAATTCACTTTCTTGCATTTTTATTCTCTCCTTTACTTTTATATTTGGTTATATATATAAAAAGAACCTCCCTTCTATGACAAAGCAAAAACAACCATAATTTTGCAATGGTTAAATTTTGCCATTCATAAAGAAAGATTCTTAGACATTCTTTATTATAATTTCTTCGGTAGTATCCCGCGAATGGACGAATTGAAATACTTCAAATTTTATATTTTCTTAATTTTAATAATTCATTTGACTTATTAGTTTTCCGCCTGTATACTTATAATATTATGAAATTAGAATATTTAGTAAATGAATCAACAAAATACACAAATATTAAACAAGTGCTAAAATCCCAGTTCAATATGTCAGATAGACTAATACTAAAGCTTAAAAGATCGGATCAAATATATTGTAATGGAAAACCCGCTGGTGTAAATGAACCCCTTAATCCAAATGATATTGTTTGTGCAGATATTTCTTTTGAAGAACAGTGCGAAAATATTGTGCCAACCAAAATGCCTTTAGATATTTTATATGAGGACGAAGGATTACTTGTTGTAAATAAACGACCTAATACTCCAGTCCACCCCTCTTTAAACCACTTCGAAGATAGTCTATCTAACGGTGTTAAATACTATTTTGACTCTATAGGACTAAAAAGAAAAATTAGACCAATTAACAGGTTAGATAAAGATACTTCTGGAATTGTATTATTTGCAAAAAACGAATATATCCAAGAGTGTTTAATAAGGCAAATGAAAACAAACAAATTTGAAAAAGAGTATCTAGCTATAGTTGATGGTGTTGTAACCAGCCCATCCCAAACAGTTATAGCCCCTATTGCTCGTAAAGATGCAAGCATTATAGAAAGATGCGTAAATGATAACGGAGATTATGCCGAAACTATAATAGATTTAGTGGAAACCTACTCTAACCATTCTCTAGTTAAATGTACTTTAAAAACAGGAAGAACACATCAAATACGAGTACACACAAAACACATAGGTCATCCAATACTTGGTGATACGTTATATGGTAATGCTTCTACTCTAATTAACAGACAAGCTTTACATGCATATAAAGTAAAGTTTATGCATCCTATAACTAAACAAACTATCGAGATTATCTGTCTTCCACCAGAAGATATGGCAAAATTAATAAATAATGGACAAACAATAAAATAGACTAATAGCAAATATGCTATTAGCCTATTTTATCTTACTTAAACTTTCTTTGAAGCAAATACAAAAACATCTTCTTGGCCTTCAAGTTCATTCTTTGTATATTTGTTGTTAGAATACTCTGCTATGACTTTTTCCCAGAATGTATATGCCCCTTTATTATTATCCATAGGTTGTACTTCCCACTCACCATCATACATATCAAAAAGCATGTGTGCTACCCTCTTACCTATATGATGTCTTCTGTATTTTGGCAATATAAGGAACTCTGATACACATTGTGCCTTGCAACTATGCTGTAGTTTTAGATAAGCGTTTACCATTGCCATACCTAGAACATTTTCACACTCATCTTGTATGATGTATGCTGCTCTATCTTCATCTGTAAAATAGTTATTAAACCACTTATACTCAAACACTCCCTCTTTATTTATTTCATTATCCATAAAGAAGCTGCTATCATATAGCGTAAACTGCAACATGTTCCACAACAAGCTTCTATCTTGTTCTTGAGCTTTTTTAAGCTTCACTTCCATAAAAACTCTCCTTAAATTGTTATTTATCTTAAAATTTCATGTTCAAAAAACCTTTCCTGAAACTCTACTAAAGCTTCTATTGCATCGTTTGAATATTCTTTACCTTCAGGTACTACAACCAGTTTATCATCATTGTCATTAGTCCTGTGTATTATCGCTATACACTTTCCTGTAAAGCTTTCCACAGGCTCAAATACTCCCAATACATAAGCGTCTAGTTCTTCACCATCTCCACTTACGGTATTAGGTATATATCCATAATTTACAGGATATATAAATCCATGTTTTGGATGAGCACTACCCATTTTTCTGTCCATTACAACGTTAAGCATTGTTCCTAAGTATTCTAAATTATTCATAAAATACCTCCTTTAGTTTTGTAGTTTACATTATATCATATATACTCATCCTTGTCATCCTATATTTTCTCTTTGCTATTGCATATATATATTTTTTTATGGTATAATCGTGATGAACAAAGATTTAAGGAGGATATTTATGAAAAAATCAACAATAGTTATAATTGCAGTTGTTGCCGTAATAGCAATAGTTGCTATAGTAGCTCTAGTATTAAACGGAGGTGCTAAATCTAATCTTCCAGCTATAAACTCTGCTGAAGATTTAAGCGCACTTGTAGATTCAATCTACGCTGGTGTAACAGATGAAATGCCAGGAGTTATGACTCAACCAATAGATGTTACAGATAAAGATTCTGTAAACTATATGACAGGGTTAGAAAATGGTGATGAACTAGAATATCTTGTAGTTTCAGAACCAATGATGTCTTCTCAAGCGTATTCATTAGTAATTGCTAAAGTTAAATCTGGAGCAAATGCAAGTAAAATTGCAGAAACTATGAAAACTAACATAAACACAAGAAAATGGATTTGTGTTACTGCTGAAAAATTATACGCAACAAATAGCGGAAATGTAGTTTTCCTTGTAATGACTAGAGCAGACCTTGCAAAATCTGTTTATAACAGTTTCAAAACATTAGCTGGATATGTAGGGCAAGAATTTGAAAGAACAGAACAAGAAGCTGAACTTCCAGCAGATATGTATTAATTAAAATTATCGCCGCTAGTTTAACCGCGGCGGTATTATTATATAAGGAGATTTTTTATGGTATTTTCAAGCATAGCTTTTTTATTTTACTTTTTACCAATAGTACTTGGTATATATTATATAGTACCACATAAAGCAAAGAATTTAGTGCTACTTTTAGCATCTCTTTTCTTCTATTTTTATGGCGAACCAGTATATGGAATAATAATGTTACTATCTATTATAACTATATACGTATTTGGACTACTTATGGATAAGTATCCAAATCATAAAAAAACGTTCTTAACACTTGCAATTGTTGTTGGTGTTGGAATTTTAGTATACTTTAAATATTTTAACTTCCTAATGGACAATATTAACCTGTTCATAGGTGGTAAAATAGACTTTATTTACGTTGCTTTGCCTATAGGTATATCTTTTTATACCTTCCAGTTAATAAGCTATATAATTGACGTATATCGCGGAAATGCAAAGGTTCAAAAAAGTTTGCTTAAGCTGGCAACATACATCGCACTTTTCCCTCAACTTATAGCCGGACCAATTGTAAGGTATACAACAATTGAGGATCAATTAGAAAAACGTGAACATAGCTTTTCTAAATTCTCACTTGGTGTTAGAAGATTTGTAATAGGCCTTGGTAAAAAAGTTTTAATTGCAAACATTTTAGGTGAACTTGCAAACAACTTCCTAGGCTCAACAGATAACTCTACTCTATTTTATTGGATGTACGGAATATCTAATATGTTACAAATCTATTTTGACTTCTCTGGATATTCAGACATGGCAATTGGATTAGGTAAAATGTTTGGTTTTGATTTCTTAGAAAACTTCGATTACCCATATACTTCAACAAGTATTACAGAATTTTGGAGAAGATGGCATATGTCTTTAGGCACTTGGTTTAGAGATTATATCTACTTCCCTATGGGCGGAAACAGAGTAAGCAAAATTAAATGGATTAGAAATATTATGGTCGTATGGCTACTTACTGGTCTTTGGCACGGAGCTGCATGGAACTTTATAATCTGGGGATTATATTTTGGAATACTTCTTATGATAGAAAAAATATTCCTAAAAAAATGGTTAGACAAACTACCAAAATTTATATCTAGAATATATGTTCTATTTATTGTAATGGTAAGCTTTATAATATTTAGTGGAAATACTACAACTGAAATATTTAAAAACTTAGGAGGCCTTGTTGGAATAAATACAGCTTCATTAGTATCTCCAGAAAGCATCTACTACTTAAAAAGCTTCTTTGTGGTATTAGTTATAGGAATAATTGGTGCAACAAGGTTGCCTAAGACAATAGTAAGTAGAGACAAGTTCACAAAAATTACGAATGTATTAGAACCTATCTTTTTAGCTTTAATACTTGTACTTTCAACAAGTTATATTATAGATAGTACATTTAATCCATTCTTGTACTTTAGATTTTAGGAGGTGCCATTATGGAAAACAAAATTAAAAATATAATAATAACAGTTGGTTTTGTTATAATAATATTTGCAGTGTTTATAATGAACCTTGTAGCCAAAGATAAAACTGTATCTGAATCTGAACGTAGAACACTTCAGACATTCCCTAAAATCTCATTTGACTCCATAAAAAGTGGAGATGCAATGGATAAGTTTGAAAAATATACTACAGACCAATTTGCATTAAGAGACACATTTAGAACTATTAAGTCTTTATTTAATATTAATGTATATAACCAAAAAGATAATAATAAATTGTTTGAAAAAGATAACGCTATTTACAAAATGGACTATCCTCTAAGCGAAGTTAATCTAAACAAATCTTTAGATAAAATAGTAAATGTATATAACAAATATTTAAAGGATAAAAATATGAATATATACTATGCTATTATTCCAGATAAAAACTATTACTTAGAAAACGATGACCATTTAAAAATAGATTATGATAAAATAAAAGATACAGCAAATAGTAAGCTATCCAATTTAACGTATATAGACATTTGGAATGACTTGAGTTTAAAAGATTACTATAGAACTGACCTGCACTGGAAACAAGAAAGTTTAAGTAATGTTATAAATACACTTGAACAAAATATGAAATTGAACTCTACAAAAGACGCAGTATATAACATTAATAATCTAGGCGATTTCTATGGTACTTACTATGGCCAACTAGCTACAAATGTTAAGCCAGATACGTTATATACATTAACAAATGACACTATTATTAATGCAACAACATATAATTACGAAACAAAAAAATACGGACCTGTATATACAAATGAAACTTCTGCAGATAGATATGACACTTATCTTTACGGCGCTGTTCCTTTAATTAGAATAGATAATCCCAACGCAAAAACAGATAAAGAATTACTACTATTTAGAGATTCCTTTTCTAGTAGCTTAGCTCCACTTTTAATAGAAAACTATAGTAGTATAACACTTATAGACTTAAGATACATATCTAGCAATTTACTTTCTCAATATATAGAGTTTACTAACCAAGATGTTTTGTTTATGTATAGTACACTAATACTAAATCAAAACGTATTAAAATAGTATAAGTCCTCAGAGAAAAATATCCTCTGGGGATTTATTGTATAAGAAAACTCTAGACATAATCTAGAGTTAAATTTGGCTGGGATGGCTGGATTCGAACCAACGAATGCCACAGTCAAAGTGTGGTGCCTTACCGCTTGGCTACATCCCAATATATTTTACTTGTGGGGTGAATAATGGGATTCGAACCCATGACCTCCAGGGCCACAACCTGGCGCTCTAACCAACTGAGCTATATCCACCGAACACAATTTATTTTAAATTATTTTTAAGCTTTTGTCAAGTGTTTTTATAATATTAGCACTTTTTTCTTAAAATTTCAATACAAATTACTACGTATTATACTAACTTTTCTCCTAATTTTTTTCCTCCAATTATATGGAAATGCAAATGTTTAATTGTTTGACCACCATTTTCTCCTATGTTTGTTATAACCCTATATCCATCATCTTTAACGCCTAAAATATCTGCCATTTCAGGAATTGCTTCAAATATATGTTTTATACTTTCACTGTTGTTTTTATCTACAGCATTTGCACTTTCAATATGCGATTTAGGTACTACTATTACATGCACAGGTGCTACAGGATTTATATCATGAAATGCATAAACGAATTCATTCTCATATACTTTTTTGCTTGGAATCTCTCCTCTAATTATTTTACAAAATAGGCAATCCATATTTCCTCCTATTCTAAGATAGCTTTTATTCTTCTAACTCCAGCTGAGCTTGCTTCTTCTTTCTTAATTCTAAATTTACCAAGTACACTTGTATTACTTACATGAGGTCCTCCACAAAGCTCTTTTGAAACATCTCCTATAGTATAAACTGTAACTACATCTGGATATTTTTCAATAAACATGCACTCTGCTCCAGATTTGATTGCATCTTCCTTACTCATTTCGCAAACTGTAACATCTATTGCATCACCTATCCACTTGTTTACCAATTCTTCAGCTTTAGCTTTTTCTTCATCAGATAATTTATGGTCACATGAGAAGTCAAAACGCATTCTTTCTGCTGTTATGTTTGAACCTTTTTGATGAACATCTGGACCTACTACAACTTTTAAAGCCGCATTAAGCAGGTGTGTTGCTGTGTGGTATTTAGTTTCCATTTCACCACTAGCTGCAAGTCCACCTTTGAATTTTTGTTCTGAACCAGCTCTAGATTTTTCTTGATGCTCTTTAAACTTTTCTGAAAATCCCTTCTCGTCTACTTTAATTCCTTTTTCACTAGCCAACTCTACTGTAAGTTCTAGTGGGAAGCCAAAAGTATCATAAAGTCTAAACGCAGTATCTTTGTCCATTACATCTGTGTTTAAGGTTGCTACAACTTTTTCAAATTCTTTAAGTCCTTTTTCTAATGTTCTATTGAATTTAATTTTCTCAGTTTTTAATACTTCTAAAACAACGTTGTAATTAGTCACAAATTCTGGATAATATTTTTTATATTTATCCATTATAACAATAGCGATTTGTTCTTCCCAGTTGCTATCTATATTAATATTTAGTCCTCTAGCATAACGAATTACTCTTCTTAATAATCTTCTTAAAATATAACCTTGGTCTGTGTTTGATGGTTTTATCCCAGCAGGGTCTGCCGCAATAAATATAGCGCATCTTAAATGGTCCGCTATAATTCTCATAGCTCTTTCATTTCCTTCATAGTCTTTACCAGATACTTCTTCTATTTTAGCTATAACATCTTGCCATATAGAAGATTTGTAGTTGTCTGTACAACCTTCAAGGATTGCTGTAACTCTTTCCATGCCCATTCCAGTATCTACATTTTTACTTGGAAGTTCTGTAAAGCTTCCATCTTCTTCATGCATATATTGCATAAATACGTTATTCCATATCTCAACCCATCTTTCATCTGCCGGATCAAATTTAACAGGGACCTCGTCCTCGCTTCTCCAATAAAAGATTTCTGTATCTGGTCCACAAAGTCCAGTAAGCTCCATATTAGGCCACCAGTTGTCTTCTTCAGCCATATATGCAATTCTTTCCTCTTTTATACCACAAGCCTTCCAATACCCAGCTGTTTCTTCGTCACGTTCAACAAAATCATTACCTCTAAATACTGTTACTGCAAGCCTATCTACAGGTATGTTTAACACTTTAGTTAAAAATTCAAAACTCCAATTAACAGATTCTTTTTTAAAGTAATCTCCCAAAGACCAGTTACCAAGCATTTCAAAAAATGTATGGTGAGTTGTGTCTCCAATTGAATCTAGGTCATTTGTTCTAACACATTTTTGAAAGTCGCAAAGTCTTTTTCCGTATGGATGAGGTTGCCCTTTTAAGTATGGCACTAAAGGTTGCATTCCTGCTGTATTAAATAACACTGAAGGGTCATTTTCTGGCACAACTGGTGCAGACGGAACCCTAACATGTCCTTTTGATTCAAAAAATTCTATATATTTATCTCTTAAATTAATTCCTTCCATAATTTACTCTCCCTAAATACCTCAATATTATATATGAAACTTCTCTTAAAAGCAATATTTAGACAGCATATTTGCTGTCTAAATACAATTTAACTCATCCTTATTTTTACATAACTATTTTATAACAAACTTTACTCCTGTATCTGTATTGGTTGCTGTTATGTCATAACCAAAAATATTTACTGTTTTCTTTACAATAGATAAGCCAAGTCCTGTTTGTCCCTTATTACCTTTAACATAAGGTAAAAATATTTTGTTTAGCATGTCTTCTTTAAGCTTTTCGCCATCGTTTTCAAAAGTTATATTCTTGTCCTTTATAACTATGCTAATTTTAGATTTTGCATAACGTATAAAATTGCCAAGAATATTATCTAAAACTGCTTTCCACATATCCTCTGTTCCGTTAAACTCACACTCTTTTTCTGTTTTTTCTAACTTTACTTCAAATTCAACATCTGAGCGAATTAACTTGTGTTTTTCTACCGAATCTAAAACGATTTTTTCTAAGTCCGTCTTACTATTTACATAGTTTTTACTATCTCTCATATAATCTATCTTGTTTATTTGAAGAATCGTTTTAACCTGGTTAGACAAAGTTGCTGTTTCTTCTTCAATTATTTTTAATGCTTCATCCTTGTCTACAACTCCGTCACTAACTCCTTCTACATAGCTTTGGATAACAGATATTGGTGTTTTAAGTTCGTGAGATAAGTTTTGGAACATCATATTTTTATATTCATCTTTTTCTTTTAATTCCTTGCCAACTTGTTCTATTGTACTGTTAAGTTCATTTAGTTCATCGTCTATAATAAATTCCCTACCTTCAACTCTTTCACCGGTAATTAAAGATTTTGTTTTCTTTTCTAGTTTCTTTATCTTATTTAATACATATTGTGACCATGCAAATAGCAAAGATATGGTTGTTGCAATTGTTGCTATCATAGTTGGTAGTATTATACGAAGCAGACTTTGCTCTTGAATTTTTATACTACTATCATCCATTAAAATTAAGTTTCTACTACCACTTCTTTCACCCCACAGATAATAATATGTATGTTCATTATGCTCAAATTTACCTTTAGCTTCACTTGCAATATTTAATATTTCTTTATAGCTTAGATTAGGCACCATTTGATTCAAATTATTTGATGTATAGACCGCTCCACTTCTTGTTATAATAATAAAAGCAGTGTCATCCCCCATTTTTCCAGAACCAGGCTCTAAATATTCTGCTGGCTGCTCTAAGTAACCATATATTGAACGTTCATAAAATGGTTTTAATATGTTGGGCAATATAACGCCTAATATAATTAAACATACAACAAGTGCAACTAGTGTAACGTACACTAGTTGTTTTGTTAAGCTCATATTTTCTATTCTTTTAATTCTATATTTCATGATAACCTATATCCATATCCATAAATTGTATTTATATTAAGCTTTGGCATTTTCCCTCTAAGTCTTCGAATTAAATCATCTACCACTCTATCGCTTCCAAAATATTCAGGCCCCCATACTTTGTCCAATATTTCATCTCTCGAAAATGATTTATTCATGTTGTCTATAAATAGCATAAGCAAATCAAATTCTAGCGCTGTAAGTTTTATTTCTGTATCGCCCTGTATCACTGTTCTTTTGTCCTTATTTATACTATAGTTCTCATACACTATTTTTGAGTTGTCTGCTTTATACACTCTTTTAATAATATTGGAAATTCTAAGCATAAGTTCTTTTGGTGAATATGGCTTTGTAACATAGTCGTCACTGCCCATCTCAAGACCTATTATTTTATCTAACTCTTGGTCACGCGCAGACGTAAATATAATAGGAACCATAGTGTCTTTTTCTCTTATATGTTTTATAACGTCATAACCACTTACCTCGTCACCAAGCATTATATCCAAAATCCACAAGTGCACTTTTTCTTTCACATTTAGTGCTTCTTTTCCACTAAAACATTGTATTACTTTATAATTTTCTTTTTCTAGATATGACTTTATTAAATTATTTAAGTTCTTCTCATCTTCTACCAAACAAATATTATACATATCTACCACCCTTTTTTTAATCTTCTCCAAGTGTTATTGTTAATTCTTTGTAATCTTTATCTCTATATACTTTTACAGTTATTTTATCTCCTACTTTTAGTTTATTCTTTATTACATTTATGTCTGACACAGACATAACTTTAGTTTCATTTACTTCTACTATAACATCGCCTTGTCTTAATCCGCCTAGTTCTGCAGGACTTTTTATCTCGACAGATTGTACGTATACGCCTTCAACTAAGTTGTACATTCTTGCATCCGTAGCATCTATTGAAACTCCCGTTATTCCTATATATGGTCTAGTTATTTTTTTGTTTGTTATAAGCTCCTCTACTATTGGCAAGGCTTCATTTATTGGAATAGAAAATCCCATTCCTTCTACTCCAGTTGCAGAAATTTTAGCTGTGTTTATTCCTATTACTTTACCACTAGAGCTAACTAATGGACCACCGCTATTTCCAGAGTTTATAGCCGCATCTGTTTGTATTAGATTATATGTTGTACCACCACTTGTCATGGTTCTATTTAAAGCAGATATATATCCTACCGTAACAGAACCTGCAAATTCTTGACCCAATGGATTTCCAATTGCTACCGCAAGTTCACCAACCTCAATTGCATCACTATCTCCAAATTCTGCAGCTGTAAGTCCTGTCTTTTCCACTTTAATAACAGCTATATCTGTAACCGAATCGCCTCCAACAATTTTCGCATCTAATATATCTCCCGTAGATAAAATAACAGATACTTTTGCCTTAGAGCTTTTCATGGCTTCTTCAACCACATGATAATTTGTAATTATATAGCCATCTTGAGAGTATATAATACCTGAGCCTTCTCCCTCTGCCTGAGTTGAACCAAAAAAAGTTTGTGCTGTATATGTTACTCGTACTCCCACTACAGATGGGCCTACCTGTCTTGATATAGCCACAACTGGATTTTCTACTGTTGCAAAATTATATGAAGTAACTGTTGAATTTGTCTGCGTATTTGTAGTATTGTTTGCTGTATCATCCTTTACTACATCTATTGCAACTAACGTAGCTAATGCTCCGCCTATAACTCCACCTATAATTCCAAGACAAAATGTTCCTATTTGTTTTCCCGTTACACTTTCTCTTTTTGCCACTATGTATTTTTCAGGCACCTCTTTCTTTCTTGATTTCTTTTCTTGTACTACCTCTTCATTTTCTTTGTCTATTATTATTTTCATACCGTTCCTCCTGTAAATATTATACATTATAATTATCCCACAAATTCCATAATTGTATGTCAAATTATGTGATTTTGATTATTATATAACTAAATGCTATATATTACAAGCTTTTACACTTTTAGTTTTATGTTCATAGATATTGTTTTTAATTTCAATAATAAATAAGTTTAGATTTTTGGGCAAATGTGAAAAAAGGAGATATCTATCTCCCTTTTTTCACATATTTTACATTGTTTTGTCTTCTTATAACATGATCCATTTTTATTTTTTCATCTATATTGGCATGCGCATTAATTCTTATTGAAATTTCCTGTACCTGCTTTTCATTTAAAATGTTTTGAGTAGTTTTCATATCTTCTAACATTGTATAGAATAACTCTTTTTGCTTTATAACTTTAGTATCACATCTATCGTCAATTTCTATACATAATTTGCAATCGTCTGCAAAAACTATATATGACTTAAAGGCCTCATCAGGTATACCAAAGCTTATCAAATTATTTTTAATAGCCTTAATGTGTCTATTATTTTGAATGACGGGATTAGAAAATCTTTGATATTTTTTGCCCCTAAATAACTGTACCCAATCCTTTTCGTTTGTTTTTCCTTTTATAATACTAGAGTATGCTTTTGATTCAATGACATATATTCCAGAAGTGTCTACTGTCACAATATCTACTTGTGTTGTAACCAATTCATCGTCTCTAAAGTACGAATCATGAATTATATTTTCTTTATTATATATCCTCTCAAGTATTCTAATAATGTTATTTTCCGCTTCCGTTCCCTTAATCACATACTTATCTTTAGCATATACTTCATATTCTTTCGATTGATAATCATTTTTTAGATTTACTATATCTCCTACAAAAGGTGCCTTGTCTTTATCATTAATTGCACTTACACTTTTTATTATTTTGTATATTATTTTTGCAAAAAGAATTGTTATTCCAATGACTAATATTTCTCTCCAATAAACAACTAGAGGAAATATTAATAGCACTAGTATTAACCCTATTGCATCTGATCTTGATTTTCTTCTTCTCATGACAAAATTATACATATTATGGTTATTTTTGTCAATCTTATTATGTGTTTGAAGTCTTTTTATTTTATTTTTTTAGATATCTCATTAATTTAGGAATTATTTGTTTCTTTCTAGATAATATTTCATTTACATATATTCCTTGACATACGTTTTCCATTTCCATGGCCTCTTTAATTTTTTCTTCACTTTTTGTGCTATACAGTATATACGAGCCGTTTTTTATTATGTCTGTAAGACATAACATGCAAATACAGTATTTTTTAGAATTTGCTAACTCGTCTAATACTTTTATATATTCTTCCTTTTTATCTAAAACGTCTCCAGAATTTAAAGTAAATACTTGTGATACCGCAATTTTTTCATCCTCTATTGGATATATTTTCATATCTGCTAAAATTATTTCTTCAAATGTTTTTCCATCAAGTTTTGTTCCTGCTTTGAACATTTCTATTGCATATTCATCTATATTTACTCCTGCAACTTTTGCTAATTTATTAGCTATATTTTTGTCCAGTTCTGTTGTTGTTGGAGATGTAAACTTTAAAGTATCCGATATAATTCCTGATAGCATAATTCCTGCTATATTTTTAGGTATTTCTATTCCACCTTCATTATATAACATGTATATAATACTATTTGTACTTCCAACTTTCATGTTTCTAAAGTTTATAGGGTTGTTTGTTGTAAGGTCACCTATCTTATGGTGGTCTACAATTTCGACTATCTCTGCTTCTTCAAGGCCAACTACACTTTGCTGACTCTCATTATGATCTACAAGAATTACTTTCTTTCTGCTCTTTTCTTTAATGTCCGTTACCCTAATAAGCCCAAGACATTTGTTTTTGTCATTAACAACAGGATAGTTGTTATATCCTTGTTTGCTACTTAGTTCAATAAACGCATCTAAATAATCTTTTTCATTTATTCTCTCTATTCTGGCGCTATTAAGTAAGGTGCTCACATATCCACTTAATCCTATTAGCTTTGCAGTATGGAAAGTATCATAATCTGTGCTGATTATATTGACTCTATTTTCTTTTGCAAGGGCTATATGTTCCGGCTTTACTTCTTGTCCACCTACTATTACAAGCAATTTTACTTTGTTATTTATGGCATACTCAATTACACTGTGTCTATCTCCTACTATCATAATATTGTTGTCGTTTATTTCAATTGTATTCAAAATAGTAGTACTTCTAAATCCTGCTGTAATTATTTCTCCATTAATTTCGTTATCAAACTTCAATACTTCTCTTGCATTTAATGTATCTAATAAGTTATCATATGAAGTTTTTAAGTGTGTAAAATCTCCACTTATTAGCTCGTCGCCTATCATTTTTACTGTAACAAGTCCTAGCAATTTGTTGTTTGTATCTACGATAGGTACACCTGTTATATTCATTTCTTTTATGTATTCGTAAGTTCTTTTTATACTCGTATTTTCACATACAAAACAGTCTTTGTAATAATTGACATCTTCCACCTTTAATTTAACATCATTTAAGAAAGCTGGATGTTTTATTTTAAAATGGTCTAGAACAAATTCTGTTTCGCTATTCATATTATCTAACACTACAGGTACTGTCTTATGTCCTCTTTTATTCTTTAAATATGATAACGCTATAGCAGAACAAACAGAATCTGTATCTGGTTTTCTGTGTCCAAATATATATGTTGTTTTTTTCATCACATTCTCCTTTTATGTAAATTCCGCCACATTATTTTACTACTAATTTATGGTTTTGTCAAACAGCAAGATGTGTGCTTACAACATAGCACACATCTTGTATAAATTACACCCTATTGTTTTATATCGCAACCGCCAAATAAACACAGCGCTTTTAAATATACTGTTTTTGTTGCTTCTTTGGTTTCTGTTTTATTATCTACCCCACCAAATATACATGTAGATTTTACAGTCACTGCAACATCTTTAGGGATTTTAATATCTATACCTCCAAATATTGCACTTGCCTTTATTTCTGCATTGTTTTCTATTGTTGCATTTGTTAAATCTATGTCTATTCCTCCAAATATTGCTTTTAAATTTGCGCCATTAAATATTTGTCCATCATCGTTTATATTTTGACCTGAAAAAACAGCTGAACGTATAACAAGTCCATTTTTATCTTTTTTAACTTTTCTCATTACTTTCACTCCTATATACAAACAAAGTATACCCACTTGTAGTGGGCATACCCTATTAATAATTTTCAGCTTTTATTTCAAAATATGCTTTTGGATGATCACATACTGGGCATACTTCTGGTGCTTTTAATCCAACGTGTATATGACCGCAATTTCTACATTTCCATATTTTTATTTCTCCACACTCAAATACTTTTCCCTCTTCTACATTTGCTAGAAGTTTTCTGTATCTTTCTTCGTGTTCTTTTTCTATTTTAGCAACAGCTTCAAAAAGATATGCTATTTTTGTAAAGCCTTCTTCTTTAGCAGTTTTAGCAAATTCTGCATACATGTCTGTCCATTCGTAGTTTTCTCCTGCTGCAGCATCTTTTAGGTTTTCTATTGTATCTGGTACTCCGCCGTCATGAAGTAGTTTAAACCACATTTTTGCGTGTTCCTTTTCGTTATCTGCAGTCTCCTGGAAAATTGCTGCTATTTGCTCATAACCTTCTTTTTTGGCTTTAGAAGCATAGTATGTATACTTATTTCTTGCTTGAGACTCACCTGCAAAAGCCGCCATAAGATTTGCTTCTGTTTTTGATCCTTTTAATTCCATAGTTTATTCCTCCCTTTTTTAATAATACTTATTATATTATTTACAAAAGTAGTATATCACGAGAACTATTATATTTCAAGAAAAATTTTTTCCAAGCATAAAAATACACAGGGTAAAAGTGTAAATACCCTGTGTCTAGATATATTATGTATAAATATTTTAAATTTATACATCAATTTATACATTCTCTTTTGCTTCTTTAATCCAAGAGTCAAAAACTCCTTTGTTTTCAACGTATTTCTTACTTGCTTTTGATACTCTAACAAATGTTACTCCCGCACTGTAAACGAGCTTTACGAGAGATATTGCTCCACCTTCAGTTTGTACTACAAAATAATACTCATCATTTAATTGTTGCTTAGAGAGTATTGTATGTCTGTCTAACTTTTTATCTGACATAAGCGTTATACGCCAGTCTGTATCATATGCATCGTAATATTCTTTTATTCTTTTTAACCGCTGTTTTTTCATTTTTTCCTTAGTTTCATAATACATTTTCATAACATTTTTCTCCTTTTCAATTATGCTCTAGGTATATTATTTTATAGGAATAGTTTAGCACATTTTCATCTATTTTTCAATTATAACCTTTAAAGCTCCTTATATCTTGCTTAAATCTTGCTTATTATTTTGCTTAAAATTATAAAAATACACAGAGCAAAAGTGTTAATGCTCTGTGGCTAGATATATTATGTACAAATATTTTTAATTTATACATAAATTTAAAATTTCTTTATCCGTTTTTTCTTTTATTTAGTTCTTCCATTATTAGTTTATTAACTATACCCGGATTTGCTTTGCCTTTTGATGCTTTCATTGTTTGACCTACTATGAACCCTACAGCTTTATCTTTACCGTTTATATAGTCTAGTACTGATTGTTCATTTTCGTTTATAACCGAAATTACTAAATCTCTAATTGCAGACTCGTCTGTTATTTGAACAAGACCTTGAGATTCAACAATTTTTGCTGGTGCATCTCCTGTTTCAAACATTGCCTCAAATACCTTCTTAGCTATTGCAGAAGATATTGTTCCCTTGTCTATAAGCTCTATAAGCTCTCCTAAATTTTCTGCTGTAAACTTAACGTCTGTAATTTCCATCTCTGTTTCATTAAGTTTTCTTGAAAGGTCAGACATAATCCAGTTAGATACAAGTTTTGCATTTCCGCACTTTGCAACCACTTTATCGAAAAACTCTGCCATATGTTTTGAGTTTGTAATTTGTGTTGCATCATATTCTGGAAGACCAAGTTTATTTATGTATCTATCACGTCTTACATTTGGCATTTCTGGTAAAGATGCTCTTAAGCCCTCAACATATTCATCAGATAAAACTATAGGTGCTAGGTCTGGTTCAGGGAAATATCTGTAATCATGAGCATCCTCTTTAGTTCTCATGGCATAACCTATACCCTTATCATCATCCCAACGTCTCGTTTCTTGGTAAATAGTACCACCGTTTTCAAGTTCTTTTATTTGTCTATCTATCTCAAATTCAATTGAACGGCCAATCGCTTTGAAAGAGTTTAAGTTCTTAGTTTCAGTTCTAGTACCAAACTTAGTTTCGCCTTTCTTTCTTACTGAAAGGTTTACGTCACATCTTAAAGAACCCTCTTGCATTTTACAGTCACATATTTCAAGATATTCTAGTGTAGATTTCAACGTTTGCATGTATTCAATAGCTTCTTCTTTAGAACGTATATCTGGTTCAGATACTATCTCTATTAGAGGCACTCCACAACGATTTAAATCTACAAGTGTATCTCCTGTATATGGATCATGTATAAGTTTTCCAGCATCTTCTTCAATATGTATTCTTGTAATTCCTACAGTTTTTGGTTTCCCATCCACCATAAAATCTACATGTCCTTCGTAACATAAAGGTAAATCATATTGAGAAGTTTGGTAAGCTTTTGGTAGGTCTGGATAGAAATAATTTTTTCTATCTTGTTTTGAAAATCTTGCAATTTTACAATTTGTAGCAAGTCCCATTTTTACTGCATATTCTACTACTTTTTCATTAAGTACAGGAAGTACTCCTGGCATACCTGTACAAATTGGACATACATGCGTATTTGGATCAGAACCAAATTCAGTTGAACAGCCACAATATATTTTACTCTTTGTAGCAAGTTCAGCATGCACTTCAAGTCCTATTATAACCTCATAATCTTCTCTCATATTTATACTTCCCATCCCTTCTTAGCTTCGTTAATAAATTCAAATATTTTATCCATGTCCACAAGTTTAGCTTCTTCTTCGCCTACAAGTTTTACTTCGTATTTTCCTGATTCTATATTTCTACCACTTACAACTATACGTATAGGCGCACCAATAAGGTCGGAATCTGCAAACTTAACGCCAGCACTTTTAGCTCTATCATCTAATAATGTGTCATAACCACATTTATTAAGCTCTTCATATAACTTGTCTGCGATTTCTTTTACACTATCATTTTTTGTGTAATCTAGTGGACAAATGTGAATATCAAAAGGAGCAATTGAGCTTGGCCAATTTGCTTGTCTTTCTGTAGCCTTTGCTTCTAATACAGAAGCCATAAGACGTCCTACACCTATTCCATAACATCCCATGATAGGAGTATTAGCTTTTCCATTTTCGTCAAGATAACTCATATTCATAGCCGCTGTATATTTTGTTCCAAGTTTAAAGATATTTCCAACTTCTATACCATTAGAAATTTTTAATGTGTTTTTTCCACACTTCGTACATACATCATTTTCAGCAACTTTAGCTACATCTATAAATTCTACATCTTTTATATCTCTTTTAATATTAACACCTGACATGTGATAATCTAGTTTATTTGCTCCAGCTACTAAACATGTTTCGTTTTCTAAAGACTTGTCATATACGATAACAGTTTTTACTGTTGGATTAAATCCTATAGGTCCGATGAAGCCATAGCGTATTCCATCATTTTCTTCTTCAGTCTTTGGAACTAAGTGTTCATCGTCTACCTTCAAGAAGTTCCTTAATTTAGTTTCATTTACTTCCCTATCTCCACGAATAAATACAACTACTGTCTCATCTGTATCTATTCTATAATATACCACTGCTTTAACAAAGTGACTCATTGGAACATTAAGAAATTCTCTTAAATCTTCAATTGTCTTAACATTTGGTGTATGAATTTCTTCTATTTCTTTAGTCTCAGTTGTTGCAGGTTCATCTTCTTTGCATACTGCAACTTCCATATTTGCACTATAATCACATGAGCTACATGTAACTATTTTGTCTTCGCCAGCATCACACAACAGCATATATTCATGAGCGCCGCTTCCGCCCATCATCCCTGTATCTGATGCTACTGCAATAACTTCTGGAATTCCAACACGAGCAAATATTTTATTATATGCTTCGTAATATTTATCATAAACTTCATTTAAAGATTGTTCTGATGTATGGAAAGAATATGCGTCTTTCATAGTAAATTCGCGAACGCGTATAAGTCCTCCTCTACTTCTTGCCTCATCTCTAAATTTTGTTTGAATTTGATAAATAGAAAATGGGTATTTTGTATAAGACGATGCCTCATTAAGCACGCTAAATACCGCAGCTTCTTCATGCGTCATAGAAAGCACCATATCTGTCCCAGTTCTATCCTTAAAACGCAAAAGTTCTGATCCAATTGAATCATATCTTTTAGCGCTATCCCATAATTTCTTAGTTGCTACTACTGGCATCTGCATCTCTTGTGCCCCAACTTTATTCATCTCTTCACGTATTATATTTTCTATTTTAGTCGATACTTTTTTACCAAGTGGCATAAGTGTAAATATTCCACTTGCCATTTGTTTTATATAACCGCCTTTAAGAAGCAACCCATGACTTTTTAAAGTTGCTTCACTTGGCCATTCTTTTTTTGTATCTGATATTAATTTTGATTGTAACATATTTACTCCTTATACGTTTGGTTTTTCTTTATGGTGCTGTGTATTTTGTTCATAAGCATAAGCTGTGTTTAAAAGCGTTGTTTCATCAAAAGAAGATGCTATAAATTGAAGTCCTATTGGAAGATGTTTGCTATCAAAACCACATGGAACAGATATACCTGGAAGACCTGCTATATTTACAGGTACTGTAAATATGTCTTCAAGATACATTTCAACTGGATTTGAGCTCTTCTCACCAAATTTAAATGTAGTATTTGGACATGTAGGAAGCGCTATAACATCTACACTTTCAAATGCCTTGTTAAAATCTTGGCTAATCAAAGTTCTAACTTGACCTGCGCGTTTATAATATGCATCATAATACCCTGAAGAAAGTACATATGTACCAAGCATTATTCTTCTTTTTACTTCGTCACCGAAACCTTCTGTTCTAGATTTAGCATATATACTTTCTAGATCTTCAAAGTCCTCAGTTCTGTATCCATATTTTATTCCATCATATCTTGCCAGGTTTGATGATGCCTCCGCAGGAGATATAATATAATATGTTGGTAATGCATATTTTGCATAATCTAAAGATATCTCTACAACCTCTGCTCCTAACTCTTTTAATTTTTCAACTGCTTTATCAAAAGCTACTTTAACATCTGGATTTAATCCTTTTTCAATAAACTCTGTCGGTATACCAACTTTTAATCCTTTAATACTTCCAGTTAATGATTTTTCATATTCTGGACACACCATTTCTACTGATGTAGTATCCATTTCGTCATGCCCTGCAATTACATCAAGCATTATTGCGGCATCCCTAACATCCTTTGTAAATGGTCCTATTTGGTCTAGTGATGATGCAAATGCTATAAGTCCAAATCTAGATACAAGACCATATGTAGGTTTTAAACCTACCACAGAGCAGTATGCTGCTGGTTGACGAATACTTCCACCTGTATCTGAACCTAAAGATGCTATAGCCATATCTGCAGATACACAAGCTGCAGCTCCACCACTTGAGCCGCCTGGAACTCTTGTCTCATCCCAAGGATTTTTAGTTTTCTTGTGTGCTGATGTTGCTGTAGATGAACCCATTGCAAATTCATCCATGTTTGTTTTTCCAATTATTATTGCTCCTGCTTGTTCTAATTTTTTTACTACAGTTGCATCATATGGGCTAACAAAATTAGATAACATTTTTGAAGAGCATGTTGTTAATGTGTCCTTCATACACATATTATCTTTTATTGCTACAGGTATTCCTCCTAAAACTCCTATATCTTCACCTGCATCCAATTTAGCTTGAAGTTCTTCAGCCTTCTTGTATGCATATTCTTTGTTCAAAGTAACAAATGCTTCTACTTTATTTTCTACCGCTTCTATTCTTGCAAATACAGCGTCTACAACCTCTTTAATTGCCACTTCTTTATTTTTTATTTTATCTCTTAATTCATGTATTGTTAATTTCTCGTACATAGTTTCCTCCTACTCAACTACCTTAGGAACACTTATGCAACCTGCTTCTTTACTAGGCGCGTTTTTAAGTATTTGTTCTCTAGGGAAAGACTCTTTTTTCTCGTCTTTTCTAAATACATTTTTCTTATCTACAACGTGAGCAGTAGGTTCTACTCCGCTTATATCTACTTCATTTAATTCATCCACAAACTCTGCAATTTGTCCAAGTTCTTTGGAATACTTTTCCACTTCTTCCTCGCTAAGACTTAATTTAGCAAGTTTTGCTATATGCTTTACTTCTTCGTTTGATATTTTCATCTTGTTTCCCTCCATATTATTACATGGTAAATTATATACCAAAAGGTCCCAATTTGCAAACATTTGGCACAAATTATACGAAGAAAGAGATAAAACTATTACGTTTTATCTCTTTGTTGTCAAACAATAAGTTAATTTTTCTAAATGCCCATTAATATGCTCATTAATAGTTAATTTGTTCTATATATAACCTATCTGCTATTTTTACAATTTCCTGTAATGCTTTATCGTCTACTTTAAATGAAAATACTTTTTTTGTATCACTTGCAATTATATATGTAATTGCATAAAACGCCGCCATACTAACAGATACATACCAGCCATTTTTAATTTTATTCTCACTTTCTTGTTTTAGTTTGTTATAGCAAGTACCACATAAAATGCTATTTGTATTAAAAGAGTAATAATACCCCTCATTTGTTTCAGATAGCATTCTTTTATTACAATTTGAGCAGGCTACAATGCTTGGACTATAACCAAGAAGTACTAGCATTTTAAGCTTAAATACACTCATAACATAATCAAATTTAAGTAAATCTTTAGATATAACAAAAAGCGAATTTAAGTATAGTGATAATATATGTTCTGTATCTTCATTTTCTACAACCAAGCTATTAATAACCTTTGTTATCTCATATGCTTTTTCAAGTTTGTCATAATCTGTTCTTAAGTTATAGAAAGTATCTATAGTTTCAGCTGAATTTATATGATAAAAGCTTGTCCCTTTGTATAGTACAAATTCGCTATATACCAAAAGTTGACATGAAGCAAGAAGGGCAGAATTTGTCTTTTTTGCCCCTCTTGCCATACAAGAAATCTTTCCTAATTTGTCTGTCATAAGAGTTATAATCTTATCATTTTCTTTATATGGTATTTCCTTGATTACTACTCCCTTCACTTTCAGTAGCTTCATTTAATCCCCCATCAAACTTGCCATCTATATTTTGTATTCCTTTGTATCTTAAATAATCCTCTATTTTTCCGCTAGATTCGAAACTGTTCCAATATTTTTCTTCCATACTATCACCTACTAATATTTTATGTAGATTACAGTAAGTTATACGAAAAAAATTGTCTTTTACTAGCGAATTTTATTCTTAAAATATGTAAGATAACTGTCATTGTCATCCCAGTCTTTTCTTACCTTTACCCATAATTTAAGGTTTACTCTAGCATCTAACATAAGCTCAATATCTCGTCTTGCTGAACTGCCTATTCTTTTTAACATTTCTCCATCTTTGCCTATTATTATTCCCTTATGCGAGTCTTTTTTACATATAATGTTTGCTTCTATATCATAAACAGTATTGCCATTTTCAGTCTGCCTATCTTTCATCTTTTCTACTTGTATTATAATGCCATGCGGAATTTCTTCATCTAGATATTTTAACGCCTTACTTCTTATATATTCTTCTACAAGCTCTCTTTCGGTAACGTCTGTTACTTCATCTTGATCAAAAATATATTCTCCATTAGGTAGGGTCTCCTCAATACATTTTACCAAATCTTCAAGGCCGTCTGAGTTATATACCGAAATTGGAACTATAGCTTCAAACTTTCCACCTAAAGACAGTATGTATTTATTGTATTCATCTATTATTCTTAATATGTTTTCTTTCTTTATTCTATCTACTTTATTTATAGCTAAAATAACCTTCTTTTTGGTTTCAACTATTTGCTCCATTATTTTTTTGTTTGCTTCATCAAGCACAGGCTTTGCACCGTCTACTAAATAAACTATACTATCTACCGAATCAACTGCAAGGCCTACGCCCTTCATCATGTACTGTCCTAGTTTATTTTTAGGGTTGTGCACACCTGGCGTGTCTATAAATATAATTTGAGACGCTTCTGTAGTTCTTATTCCTTGTATATTAAATCTTGTTGTTTGTGGTTTTGGTGTAATTATTGCCACATCAAATCCCACAAGTTTATTTACCATACTAGATTTTCCTGCATTTGGTTTTCCTACAACTGCTACAAATCCTGATTTCATATTATTACTCCTTATTTAAAATTTTATTATCTTTCTAAATTCTGCTTTAAGCTCCTCTAACCTTTCTTCAGTTTTAGCTTCAAATCTTAGTGAAACATCTGGTCCGGTTTGAGTGGCACGAGCTAGCATCCAGCTATCTTCAAACTCTACTCTTACGCCATCAATTGTACATATGTCATAACCTTTACTTAAAGCATATTCTTTTACTTTTTCTACAAGCAAATATTTTTGTTCTTCCGTAGATTTTACTTTTATTTCTGGTGTTGAATAATATTTGTTTACTCCATCCAAAAGTTCAGAAGCTTTTTTATTCGTATATGTTAATATTTCAACTAGTCTAAGTCCAGCATAAATGCCATCATCAAAGCCAGGCCATCTATCTCTAAAAAACATGTGTCCAGAAAGCTCTCCACCAAAAGCGAAATTTCCCTCTTTCATCTTTGCTTTTATGTATGAATTTCCTACTCTATACATGCACGCTGTCCCACCAAGCTTGTGCATTTCATCTGCTATTGCCTTTGTACATTTTACATCAAACAACGCACATTTGTTATCTACTTTATCTATTATACTTCTCCAAATTATTATCATAAAGTGGTCTGGTGAAATGTATGTACCATTTTCATCTACAACACCAATTCTATCTGCATCTCCATCTAGTGCAAGGCCTACGTCTGCATCAACCTCTTTAACCTTGGCTTTTAACATTTCAAGATTTGCTTCAACGCTAGGGTCTGGATGATGATTTGGAAATGACGAATCGCTGTCATCACATATATACGTTACGTCTATATCAAACATATTAAATATATCTTTAACTATAACACATCCTGTGCCATTTCCAGCATCCACAACAACTTTTAGTTTTTTGTCACCAAGTTTAATGCTAGATTTAACAAGCTCTAAATAATCTTTTCTAATATCTTCATAAGTTAGTTTACCGTTTCCTGTCTTAAACTCACCTTTTTGTATATATTCTCTAAATTCTTGTATTTTTTCACCATATGCATTGCCGCTTTCATCAAAAGCAAACTTAAATCCGTTATACTCCTTTGGATTATGACTTGCTGTTATCATAAGTCCTGAACAAATACCTAGTTTTTCTGAGGCAAAATAGTACATTGGAGTTGTAACCAACCCTATGCATACTACATCTACTCCTGTGCTTAAAATACCATCTATTAAAGCCTTTTCCAAAGCTTCTGACGAGTCTCTGTTATCTCTACCTACAACGGCTTTAGTTTTTCCAAGTTCAGATATGTATGAACCAAATCCCCTACCTATTTTATATGCAACTTGTTCATCTAAATCTTGTCCATAGATTCCACGGATATCATAACCTCTAAATATGTGTTTTGCTATTTCCATGCTTTTCCTCCTTGTTTTATGTTGCTATTCATCTTTTTAATACAACAATAATATCCTTATCTCTTATTATTATAATCTTACTACCTATTTATAACAAATATAATACTAATATACACTTTTTAAAATTACTTTTACAATAATTCTAATACTTTTAACATACCTGTATGATATCATAGATAACGTTATTTTACAATAGAAAAAGGTGTCGTACGACACCTTTTAAATAAAAAGTTTAGGTGGGGTGGTACTCCCACATCTCCTACACCTTTCGGTGGGCTACGGCTACCAGTTCCGTCCTCAGAAACTTTTTATAATATTATATTAAATTTAACTTTGGTGACCCATACGGGAATCGAACCCATGATTCAGCCTTGAGAGGGCTGCGTCTTAACCGCTTGACCAATGGGCCATCTAGCACATATATTATAACTAGATTTTAAGCTGTTGTCAACTGTTTTTAATCTTTTGTATCAAAAAGTGATAAGGAAAAACCTTATCACTTTCCAAATTATATTCCAACCAGTTAATCTTTAAGCTAATTCCTTAGCTTCAACTGTAAATCTTATACCTGTTTTTTCCGAATCGTCAATCATAACCTCTGTAAAGCATGGTGTACAAGAAATATCCATTCCTGTAGGTACCATAAACCCTCTTGCGATTGCTACAGCTTTTACCGCTTGATTTATAGCTCCCGCTCCAATTGCTTGCATTTCTACTCTACCATTTTCTTTGACTATTCCTGCTATTGCTCCAGCCACTCCATTAGGGCTTGACTTAGCTGACACCTTTAATATTTCCATAATTTCCTCCTTTGTACTTAATACAACCTAATTATATCTAATAAAAAATTTTTATGCAATACTTTTGTCAGTTTTTGTCTAAATATTTCACTTATTATATCTTTCAATTTTTATAGCTTTTTTTGTTATATCGTCAGTCTCAACTATTATTCCGTGAAGCGTTGCTGGATTGTCGCTACACTCGTATTTTATCTTTTCTCCAGTTACAAATCTTGCAACAGCTATTTCAGTTTTTAATCCTAACACACTGTCATCTGGCCCTGTCATGCCAACATCTGTTATGTATGCCATGCCAGTATCTAATATTTTCTCATCTGCTGTTTGAACGTGAGTATGAGTTCCATATACGCAAGTTACATCTTCTTTTAAGTAATTTCCCATAGCTATTTTTTCAGCAGTAGCTTCAGCATGAAAGTCCACAAATATATAATCTACATTCTGCTGTTTAAGAATGCCTACTTGTTTTTTTGCCTCTTTAAACGGGTCTGTTATATATTCGTTGTTTATCTCTCCCATATGTACTTTGCCAATGAGATTTATTACTCCAACTTTTACGCCTTTTTTCTCTACAACAACCATGCCTTTTCCATCAAGATTTGTAACATTAGCCGGTATTAAAAGTCTCTCTTCATTCTTGTACAATATTTTCGCTTCTTTCCTGTAATATATATGGTTTCCCATAGTAACTACATCAGCTCCAACTTTATACAACTCATAAAGTTCTCTTTCCTTTAATCCTCTGCCACCTGTTGCATTTTCTCCATTTATTATTACAAAATCTACATTTTCTTGTTGTATTATTGTTGGAACATTTTCTTTTATAGCGTTCATTCCGCTACTTCCAACAACATCTCCTATTACTAAAAATTTCATATAATCCTTCCTTCTTTAAAAATTATATAATAAAGATACAGATTTGTCAAAAGCAAAAGCGTGGTTTATTCCACGCTTAATCTTAACTTTTCTTGCTTTTCCCTCATATCTTCTATCGCTTGAGCTAAAAGATCACTTTTTATTATTTTATTTTGTTTTTCTATTACTGGTAAATATTCGTTATATATACTATATGCCATATTATGTGCCAGTTTATTTACCCTACCAATTTCAGTTATTCTATCTGTAAGTTTAATTCCATATCCCACATAGAAAACATATGCTATCTCATCATTTTTAAAATTTGTGTCAAATAAATCTGCGTAAGATATGTAATGTTTGAAATAACATCTTGCTACTTTATCTATAGCATATTTATTGTAATACTCACATTCTATAATCCTATCTGCCACTTCTTTTTGTCTTGCTATATAGTTATTAATATCCGTTTTTAAAAGAAGCTTTTCTTGCTCATCGCGCGTCAAAAGATATATATCGTTTAACAGTTCAATATGATTATCATATTGTGCCAACAAGCTATTTAAATATGACAAATTATATTTGTCCAAATCCGCTTTATTTTCTAGCAAGCCTACTCTTTCATACGAAGAATTTAGGTCGTCACTTGCTTCAGGAACAATTACCATACTAGCCCTATATATATTAACTGAGTATAGAGTTACAAAAAACACCGAAATTAAACTAACTGACAGTGCAGCTATCTTTAGCATTCCAAGCGTAGACTTGTTATCTAGCTCATATCTATCTTTCATCCATATATTGTTCTTCTTGTATTCACCTATTATTAATCCTAATATAATCGCAAACAGATTAATCATGATTCCAAAGGAGAATACTAAGTCAAATGTAGCTGTTGCTATAAATGGTATTATTATTAGCGCATATAGCGTTGCATCTTCTGTTTTGTTTTTACACAGTTTAATTACTATTATGCAAGTTGCAACGCTTATTATTAAAAATGCTCCCAACCCAATTATTCCTGATTCCACAAGTATTTGAAGCGGCACGCTATGTACCTCTGAAGAAATATAGTTTTCTGTTTGTACCTCTTGATATCTGGCTTTAAATCCTTCTCCTCCAATACCTATTAATTTAGACTTATTAAACAATTTAAGTGCATCCAAATAATATGTAAATCTCAAGCTGTTGTTTGAATCTTTAATTAATGTGTCTTTAAGTCTAAACATCATAGTATCTGGTATAAACTTATATGATAATGTAATTTTTTTATCATTTAGTTTAAAGCTTTCTATGCTAATGTCCGAGTCAATAGCTGTAAAGCTAAGTAACAAGCTTTCAGTATCTTGGGATAAATTAATTTTTCTAGAAATAGTATCTTGCTCTAAACCTTGTTCTGTTATACTTACCACTATATTCTTGTTAAAATCTGCATCCACTTCGTAAAGATCTAACACAAATTTATTGTTTCTATTAAAATCTAAATCAACATTCAAATCCATAGTCTTTTCTATATTAGTATAGATGTTTCTTGTAACTGTACTTCCTTCATTTGTTTTATCATTTACTCTTAGCCCCTCAGGTGTGGTTAATATTATAACTACAACTATTAAAACAATTGTTGTTATTGCAATTAACAACTTTGGTTTAGCCTTTAAAGTACTTCTATCACAACTATTAACCACTCTAAGTCTAGTGCTTAACATTATACCTATAGCAATAAGAGCAAGCGTAATTAAATATGTAAAGCATATCATAAAATTGTTTTGTACCAATAAATATGAGTCTATACTAGTTACAAGTACAAAGGCTGCAAATAACATTAAAATTATCATTAGAGCAGATTTCTTCTTGTTCTCTTTTACACAGTATACACAGTAAATTATGCTTATTATTATTGTAAGCAAAGTATTCATTCTTGAAGTTGTTAGCACTATAGCGCTTTGAAGTAAAATCAAACTAAATAGTTCTGCTATAACTAACAGTTTAAATCTTAGAGGGCTTTTTTTCTCTAACATTGGTACATTGTTTATAAGCTTACTTTGTACTATTGTGCATGCTATTAACATGAACAAGCCTGTTATATTTGCATATTGTAATGTTGAAGATATTTTCAAGTTGCTCTCTGAAAGATAAGTTATAGATAAAGGTTCTAAAAAGCCTCCAATCGCTCTATATGTTATTTCATCTATTCCAAGTGCTGCAAGTATTATTCCTATTATAACTATTGATGTTAAATATATTTTTTTATTCCAGGTCGTTCGTACTATAAAATAAATTATGGCAAAGTTAACATATCGTATAGTTTCAAATATTGCAGACTCCCTGCTTGCCGCTTTTCCAAAAACAACTGGTAAAAAATATGCAATCGGCATAAGCATTACGCATATGTCTACTATTGTTTCCAATTTGCTTTTTATAATCTTTCTATTGTCTCTAATATTTAAAACTATTTTTACGCTAAGGCATATAAGACCTAACATACAAACTATCATGCTTACAAAAAGGCTGTCCTCTTTGTAAAAGCCCCCCTTGTACAGTGCTGATATAAAGAGTAAAAGACATATTAGTATATCTAACATGCCTGTTATTTTTTTCATTGGTTTAACTATGTATTCTTGTTCCAAGTTTACCCCCTAAAAGTTTTTTCATATCTTTGAAGACCTTGTTCTATAGTTTTTATTGCAACGTCTTTTCCTTTAAAGCCTTCTATAGTTGTTTCCTTAGTTTCAAACTCCTTGTATATATTAAAGAAATGTTCTATCTCAAGTATAATATGTTCTGGTAGCTCTTCAAGACTGTTATAACTTGAATATACTAAATCTTTAACAGCTACTGCTATTATCTTTTCATCTATTTTACCATCATCGCTCATAAGCATAACGCCTATAGGTTTAGTCTCAACTAAACAGCCTGCTGGTATTGTTTCTTGACACAAAACTAATACGTCTACTGCATCGCTATCTTCTGCAAGCGTTTTTGGTATAAAGCCATAATTTGCTGGATATTGTACAGAAGCGCCCAAAACTCTGTCTAGAACTAGTACTCCTGTTTCTTTATCTAATTCATATTTATTTTTACTTCCTTTTGGTATCTCTATAAACGTATAAAACTTTTCTGGTTTTATTCTATTACTATTCATATCATGCCATATATTAGACATTTAAACCACCTCTTAACGTCTACATTATATACTAAACATAGCCACATTGCAAGCTTGCAATTATACTTATTAAATTGTATAATATTTTTATGAAACAATTTACTATATCTAAAAAACAAGAAAACAAGGATGTTTACTCTGTGATTAAAAAACAATTTCCCCATCTTTCTATAAGCTCACTAAACAAAGCATTTAGAATAAAAGATGTTAAGGTAAATGATATAAGAGTAAACAAAGATTATGTCGTAAATATAAATGATGTTGTAAAAGTATATCTTCCAGACAACATCTTATTTGGCTTGTCTCAAGATATATATTATGCATACGAGGACAATAATATACTTGTTGCATATAAACCTAAGGGAGTTCAATCTAACTACGAAGCAGGTAATAAACAACCTAAAAACGAACTCGTACCATATTTTGATGAATTAGTAAAACAAGATAAGCAAAATAATAATCTTGTTATTTGTCATAGACTAGATACAAATACCGAAGGGCTTGTAATCTTTGCCAAAAATGATGTAGCTTACAAAGAACTCCTTGACGCTTTCAAAAAAAATCAAATAACAAAGTCATATGTTGCTTTAGTACATGGAAAACTTGAACAGCCTCACGCCTATCTTTCACATTATATTTTAAAAGATGAAAAAACAGGATTTGCAAAAGTTATAGACAAAATGGCTAAAGGTGCAAAATCTTGTATTACAGAATATAACATAATAAAATATATTAAAAATAAAAATTGTTCTGTAATAAATGTAACGTTACATACAGGAAGGACTCATCAAATTAGAGCTCATATGAAATATTTAAACCACCCTGTAATTGGCGATTCAAAATATTCAACAAATGAGATAAACAACAAGTTTAAAGTAACTTCTCAGATGCTGTTTGCATCAAAATATATATTCTCTTTTGACCCAAGTTCTCCTCTAAACTACTTAAATGAAGTTAATATAGATATAGTTTCGCAAGCTCTAGAAAAAATACAAAAAGTTATATGTGACTAACTTGTATTGTGTAATATAACCTACCACCCTAAAATATAATATTTTAGGGTGATTTTTATGGTATCATGTGCAATTGTTGGCGCTACCGGTCTTGTTGGTAGTATGTTTTTAAAAGTATTAGAAGAAAAGAAGCTTAATATAGATGAATACTATCTCTTTGCTTCTAAAAATTCTAAAGGTAAGAAAGTAGCTTTTATGGATAAAGAATATGTTGTTGAAGAACTAACTCATGAGACTCCTAAACATAAATTTACTTATGCGTTATTTTCTGCAGGTGGTAGTATTTCTAAAGAATATGCTAAAGAGTTTGTAAATTATGGTACTACAGTTATAGATAATAGCAGTGCCTTTAGGATGGATGAAGATGTGCCACTCATTGTTCCTGAAGTAAATTTTGAAGCTATAAAGGATGCTAAGCTCATAGCTAATCCTAACTGCTCTACAATACAAGCAATGCTTCCTTTATATGTACTTAATAAAAAGTATGGTTTAAAAAGAGTGGTCTACTCTACTTACCAAGCTGTATCCGGTGCAGGAAAAAAAGGTATTGATGATTTGATAAATACTTCAAAAGGTCTTAAAGAAAATAAATTCCCTCATAAAATATATAACAATTGTCTTCCTCACATAGATAGTTTTGAGGAAAATGGTTATACAAAAGAAGAACTTAAAATGATTAATGAATCTAGAAAAATACTAAATCTTCCTAATCTTAAAGTTACTGCTACATGTGTTAGAGTACCTGTTATGAATTGTCACAGTGAAAGTATTAATGTAGAACTAGAAAGACCTTTTAATATGGAAGAATTAAAACAAGAGCTTTCACGCTTTAATGGAATTGTAGTTTTAGATGATATAAGATTTAACATGTATCCTTTAAATGCTTTTGCAGACGGTAAAGATGAAGTATTTGTTGGAAGAATAAGACGTGATGATTCTGTAGAGCATGGTATTAATATGTGGGTTGTTGCAGATAACATTAGAAAAGGCGCCGCTTCAAATGCAGTTCAAATACTAGAAAAATTATTAAATAAATAAGTAGTAGCTGTGTTATCTATTTAGGTTTTTAAATAGTTAACACAGCTTTATTAATAATTATTGCGTACTATATGTTGTTTTAGTTTTTAAGACACTATTTTATTTTTCAAAATCTTTATATATATGATTAAATTTACCACTTATCTTATTTACTTGTGGAAGTTCGTCTGATAAAAATATTTCAATATCGGAAACATTTTTGCTATTAAAAAATTCTTGTAAATATGTCTTTGCTTTTTCAAATGCCAATTCTCTTTTTTGTGCATCTATTCTTAATTCTAATTTTTGATGCGACTTTTGAACTAATTGAAATCTAGAAATTTCTTTTATTTCTTGCAATATTTTATAAAAAGACATAGGCGCAATTAAAATATCATTGTCAAATTCTAATATATCATCTGTTCTTCCCTCTATTTCTAACCAACAAGTATTCTTTCCACATTTGCATTTATCGTTATGAACAATAATTCGATCTGTTAATTCATATCTTATAAATGGTTGAATATAATTTGATAAGTTTGTAATTAAAACTTTATCTGAACGAACACCATATCCAATAGGATTATTGTTTACATCAACCGGCTCTACAATTACCCAATCCTCGTTTATGTGTAAATGTTTTTCAGAACATTCACAAGCAATTTCCCCTGCTTCTGTGCATGAGTAGTGTGTCTGAACATAACACTTAAATTTATCTTCTAGTTTTTTTCTAATCTCATCCGTTAAAAGTTCTCCACCTGTAATTACCACATTTGGTTTTATTACAAGTTCATTAAAACTAGCAAGCAAGGCGAGATTTGATGGATAGCCACTTAACATTGCGGGGTCAAACTCATTTAATTCTTTTATAATTTGTTCTTCTGGTGCATTGACATCAATAGTTATTTTATTTTTCTTTTTTGGCATTTGTATTTGCAAATATCTAGACATGCCACATGCTAAATAAAAACCATAGTTTGCAAAAACTCCTGCCGTTTTCTTTCCATTTTTCATAAAAGCTTTAAAATCTTCTTTTCTAGCAAAAGTTCTAAATGCAGCAACAGCAGATGCAACATCTATATTTTGCTTATCGTATAATATTGTTGCAGGATTTCCGGTTGAACCAGATGTTTTAAATATCAAATATTTTCCATCAATCATGCGACCTATATTTTCTATGTCACTAGTAAATTCTTCAATTCTTTTCATATTAATATTACTATCAGTAAGCCATCTATCAAAGTGTTTCATCATTTCTATTTTATTTGTTGTAGGTAGTTCTTCTAACTTGAACTTTTCACCTATTCCTGTATATAGTTCTTTAAAATACGGGCTATTCTTACTAGCATACTCTACAAGTTTTTTTAGTCTTTTATATTGTAATTTTTTTATTTGTTCTCGATTTAATCTGTTTCCTTTGTATGTTTTTATCATTGAATTTATTAAACTCATTTTATACACCCCTTATTTTTATTATCTTATTATACTATACTTATTAATAAATTAAAAGTATCAGGCTTGCTATTGCCATTTGCCATCTACTACCTTATCTATATAGTATTGCATATCAAGGGGCATTTGTTGTTATTTTAAGTATAATAACTTTCAAAACTGAAATACTATATATGGAGGTTTATTATGATTATCTCGTTTTTTGAAATAAATGATATAGAAAAAGAAAGATTATCTCAAAGACTTACTGGACATTCTTTGCGTTTCTTTGATGATACTATTCAGTCTGTAGATAAAAAGTACTATATGGATTCAGATGTTATATCTGTTTTTATTCATTCGAAAGTAGATAAAGAAAGTATCTCTAACTGCCCTAATTTAAAACTTATTGCAACTAGATCTACTGGAACAGATCATATAGATTTAGACTTTGCTCTAGCCCAAAATATATCCGTTAAAAATGTTGCTTTATATGGTGAAAATACAGTAGCGGAGCATACTTTCGCATTAATGTTATCATTATCTAGAAAAATTCACGAATCATATGTTAGCACGGCAAACGGAAAATTTTCAACAGCAGGACTTATGGGATTCGATTTAAAAGGAAAAACTATTGGAATTATTGGTGGTGGAAGAATTGGACTTCATGTAGCCCGTATGGCTAGAAGCTTTGGGATGCATGTAAGAGTGTATGATATAAATGAGGATTCCTTTTTAGCTGAACTTATAAACTTTAGATATGTCTCTTTTGATGAACTTCTTAAAATTTCAGATATAATTTCATTACACGTTCCACTTAATCCACATACTTTTCATATGATAAATAAAGAAAATATTGAAAAAATGAAGGATGGCGTATTAATTATTAATACTGCTAGAGGTGGATTAATTAACAACACCGACCTTATCTCAGGAATTGAAAGTGGCAAAATCTATGGTGCCGGCCTTGATGTTTTAGAGGGTGAAGAATTTTTATTTGAAGAAAACATCTCTAATTCCCCTATAGAAAATGCCGCAAAAATTATTGTAGAATCTAAACTTCTTGTAGATAAACCAAATGTTGTTATAACCCCACATAATGCTTTTAATAGTATTGAAGCTGTTTATAGAATTATAGACACAACTGTAGATAATATATTAAGTGGGTAGGCGTTTTTTTGAAAATGATAGAATAGTATATGTGTATTTTTTTACACATATGCTATAAATTTTTCTTTACTTAGTATTTTTTAATAACTTATTTTTCATTTTAGATTCAATTTCCTTTAGAGATTTACTTGGCGTTGGTAAATCTTCTGGCATGGTTCCACCGTTTTTTGCAATTACTTCTCTAATATTTTTTCCAACTTCATAATGAGCATTATTTGCATCTTTTTCGATTGTTACATTATCTCTTTTTAATTTTTGTTCGGTTTGAGAAATTCTAAATAAATTAGCAATTAATTCATCACTTCCCATATTATCTAAAATATCTTCTCTATATCTTAAACCTTTTCTTTTTGCGATGTCATTTGCTGTTTCACCATTATATAAACCTTTATAACCGTAGTTATGGAACTTATCGAAATTTTTCACCCCTGATTTTTTAGCTGCAAGATTTAGTGAATAATTTCCTTTTCTAGTTAGATTTCTTTGATATAATCTTTTTTCATCTTCTGTTAACGTACTATATTCTTTTTCATTTAGTTCTTGACGTCTTGTTTGAACTGCAAAATATGTTTGGGCAAGAGCTATTACTTCTTTTCTCGGATCACCATTTTGAGCTATTAGATAGCAAGCATAACGAGTTAACTTATAATCATTAATTAGCACTTCTGCATTATTATTACGTTTCGACAACTTGTCGGCGCTGACAAAATGTTCAAACGCACTTATACCGCTGTTTTCACATGCTTTAATAGCTTTTTTAATAGTATTTTCAAATTTTCGCCATTCTGTGTAATCTAATACTTTTTGTAATTCTCTTGCATACCAAAATTCTAAGCCGTCTTCATTAATATGTTTGATATCTTCAAACTTTTGATGGCTTTTCTCACATTTTTTTACTTGATTCATATTTCAACACTCCTTTTATTATTATAATTTTATTGTCTATTTGAACAATACATAATTATGATAACAAACAAGCGTTCGTTTGTCAATAGGTTATAATGAGAATTTTAAAAATATAAAGATATACTTAAATCACTTGAAGAAATAATTAAAATATGTATAGTTATTTTAGCCAAATTATTTAAGCAGAGAACGTTAAGTTCTCTGCCTAACAAAAGTTTCTAGATTTTTAATTTAACTAATTCTATATAGTATTTTCTTTATAAATGTGAAACTTTTTTTCACTTTCTTATAAATTTGTTTCACATTTTCATGTTTTCTTATGATTATTTTATTTAAATGAACAAAAGTAAATTCATACGAACTTACTTTTGTTATTATTTATATTATTCTACTACAACATTTGGACTGTATGTTTTAGATTTTAATTTTGAAGTTTTAACTTCATCATTTTGTCCTGGTTTTAATATATCTAATGATTTTGCAGTTAATTTATATTTATTGTTTTCTTTATCATATTCAAATACACTTATTGTGTTTTCTAAAGAATCTTCTAATTGAGCAAGATCTGTTGTAAAATACATGTCTTCATCATTAATATTAAATCCTATTTTTTTAGCAATTCTAAATATTTCCGCGTTGTGATTTACATCTTCGCCAACAAATACTATTTGAGGAGGTTCATAAAATCCCGCATCGTTTTTAGCAAAATTCTCATAAAAATCCGCATATAATTGAAGTTTTTCTGCAAGCATATTTTGCCAATCTTCATTTCTTCTTACTACTTCAAATACATAATTTTTTTCTTCAGTTCCATCATCCAACTTTACAAGACCACCTGTAGGCTTAAACTTAACATTATACTTTTTAGAGAATAATAATAAATTTGGATTGGCTTCAACAAAAGCTCCTACTTTAGTCATATATGCAATTATTATTTGGTTTCCTGCAAGTTTTCTCTTTAATGCATATGCCGGCTTAGTATTATCTGTTGGTTGCCAATTTGTAACTATGTTTCTTTGTTTTAATATATATGTAGCTATCTTTTCTAAAGCATATACTCTATATGAGCTTCTTCCAGCTTCAGTTTCAAAAGCATATCTAGAAAGTACTTTAGATTTAGTTAAGTCTTCTAACCATTTAGCCACTCTATCTTGTCTTTTTTCTTTCTCAATTTCTTGTAATTTCCCTCTTAATTCTAGTATTTGAGTTACTTGTCTAGAAGTTACAAAGCCATATTCATTGACTACTTCTAGTGCCTTTATATGATTTTCACCAATATATCCCATGTCCATTTTAAACACAACTTGGTTTATTGATGCAAACCCTTCCTTTCCATCAAATACTTTTACTTCATTTTCTCTTACCGCAAAAGGCGATACTTTAGTTTTTACTTCTGTATCATTTATCATAAAATCCCTCCATATTAAAATTTTAATATATTAAGCCACACATTAATATGACTAACATTTACTTAATTAATACATATTTAGTATTAATAATAGTATTATATCACAAAAAATAATATATACTAGTATTTTGCAGACTTTTTTGAACATTATTTCATTTGACTTATTTTATGTAAAGTGATATAATAAAGTTAATTATATTGTATATTTAAAATTGATTATATTTTGAAAGGGTTTGTGTTATGAAAGGCTTAATGATACTTCTTGAGATGATATGGTATTCTATTTGTATATTATGGGAAATTTTTTGGATTCCGGTAGTCATCATTCTTGTGTTATTCATTTTAAGTGTAATTTGGCAAAAGATTGTTACATGGTTTAAATGAGTACAAAAGCAGTTGGTAAACTTAATAGTTCCAACTGCTTTACTTTTATCCAATTATTTCAACTTTTATCTTTTCTTTTTCTATGTTTATCTTCTTTATATACACTAGAACTTTTTGCCCATATTCTATACCGCTAACATGTTCAGACATTGCAACTAAGTTGTTTTTTAATTCTATAAACATTCCTGTTTTAGATCTACTTCTAACAATTCCTTCTACTATGTCTTTTTCTTTAAGATTTTTTACTTTATCTTTAAATGTTCCTAATGCGTCTTTTAAAGACAGTTCTATTCTTCCTGTATCTTTATCGAACTTTTTAACTACACATTGCACTCTTTGTCCTAGTTTTAATTTATCCGATGGATTTTGTATTCTTATAGAAGATATTTCTTCTATCTTTACTATTCCTGTAACTCCACCACCTACGTCTATAAATGCTGCATAGTCTGTTATTCCTCTAACAACGCCTTTTAGCTTCATGCCAGGTTTTAGATTCATGTACATCCAACGTCTAACTTTTAATTCTAATTCTTTTCTTGAAAGTATAATGTTTGTTACTTCATCACCATTTGTTTCTATTTCTTTAATACAAACTTGCATTATTTTACCTTTTTTCTTTAAGCAAAAGTCTGCATCTACAAGTCCGTCATCTTCAGAAATACAAGATACTTCTTCACGTGGTATAATTCCTTTGTTTTCTCCTGCAAATACGCAATGCAAATTATATTTATCATCTACATCTTCAATATATGCTTCAAAAGCTTGTTTATTATTCATTGCCTCTTGTAATTGTTCTTTTGTATATTTTTTAGATTTCATTTTATCTTCTCCCATTAACTGATTGTTGGTGATATCCCCATCGCGTCTACAATCTTCATTAAATATATATATGTTAGCGAACTGTTACCTGTTGCTCCGCCTAACGAATTGTAATCTGATGTAAATTCTATATGTAAATGCAGACCTGATGAGTTGCCAGTATTACCCATATATCCTATAAAAGTTCCTGCTGCAATAACTTGTCCTATACTATTTGACATTTCTGTATAAAAGGTTTTATCTGGATACAAATGAGAATATATTGTATATGACCCGTCTAGATTTTTCATTTTAACATACGTTCCCCAACCACTTGTGTCGCTTATTATTAAATTGCCTTCACTTGTTCTTCCAACATATGTACCTACGTTATAGTATTTATTATATGCTGAATATCCTACTTGTTCTATTGTGCCGTCCATAGTAGAATATACTCCCGGTCCCTTTATATACGGACAGGTTGAGTTACTAAAGTCGCTACATAATGATTTGTCTGCCTTTGAATATGCATAAGATATATCTACTCCTGTATGTCCTGCGTACCCATATGAACTTCCATATTTGCTTCCAACTTGAAGATAAGCATTTTTCAATTCTTCATTTGCTATAGGATATGCTACATTTTGTCCGTCTAACCTTCCAGATGCTATATTTTCCATTGAACCAAATCTGATGCCGTCTAGCACAGCAAGTGAATTTATGTCTAATCCAATCGATGAGCCGTATGCTAAGCCTGACGTTGGGTGACTTGCCATTAAAGTTGCTAAGTCATCACTTAACACCATATAGCCTACCTCTAAAATGCTATGCCTGCACCCTATTGTATCAGATTCTGGTGAAGTAAGATATTGTGAATATATCTCTTTATCTGCATTCATCAAGTCTATTATGTTTAAGTCTCCTCCAAGATATAACCCTCTATAATATTCTTCATCAGAACCATAAAGATCTCCTGTTATATCTTCAACACTATCCACATTATATACTCCTGATGTTGTTTCTTCAAAAGTTAAATTATCATTCCAAACATATATGTCTTCATATTCTAGTCCATCTTTTACAGTTGTTATTTTTTCCGATACCGTATCTGAAACAATTTCATCTGTCAAAACAGCACCTTCTGGAATGCTTGTTACAACATATGCTGCATTCCATGAGGCAACATGAGGTACGTTTTCTATTTTTGTGTCATGATATTCCTTATCTGTATGTGAAAAACTATCTGCATGAGCATTGCTTTGTTCTGCTTCTGCATACTCCTCAACAGTCATATCGCTATAACCATCAGCTTTACTTATATAGTTTTCATAAACGTCTGTAGAATAGTTGTAATATCCTTGAATTCCATATTTGCTGTTAATTACTGTATCGAACGTTTTTGCCGCGCTTACCACATAGTTCCATCTATACGTTTTTACATCTTTAGAATTTACGGTTTCTCTTATACCTTTTTCTTCCGATGTTGTTTTGTCTGTTGCATCAGTACATAAAGTTTTACTAGTTGTTTCACCGTTTTCGTCTGTAATATCATATGTTCCACATGATCTTGTCACAGTCTCTGTTGTCGTTGTTTTATCATAAATCACATAATTATTAGTTCTTGTTAAATTTTCAATTTTATATCTATCTAAGACAATATCATGATATGCGTTTGCCAAAATTCTATAAGCAAAATCTGTATTTATACTACCATTTTGAGATGCAGTTCCATCACGCGTTCCTAGCAACAAATCCAAAGGTATATAGTATGATTGTAGATAAGATTTCACTTTAGAAACATAAAATTTAATATCATGACTTGCATCATCTTTGTCTAAAGAATCAGCTTTAGGATATTTTAATTTAGATTTGGCGTCAACTTGAAATTCTATATCTGTTTCTTTAAGTTGATCCCCATTCTTTTCAAATGAACGCCAAACAATATTGTTAAAATTATATTTTTCTGCTCTTAATATATGTTCAAAGATAGTCCTTTCTTCAGATAAAGAAGCTTGACCAGAAACCACAGATACACTAGTATCTACTTTTTCTAAAGTTGTTTTCTCATTAGTGCCTGTCGCAATATTTATTACTCTATTTGCTACTGTCGAACTCTCAACACCAGAATATTTTTTATTTAATGCGTCGTGTTGTTCCTTATCTGTTGATATTATATCTTCAAAGTAATCCGTAGCTACCTGTGATAATATTTCATCATCTGCTAAAATCAATGACCCGCTATTTTCATACATTTCTACTGCATCAGCATTTTCAGATTTTTCCATAACTTTTGAAATTTTTGTTGTTGCAATAGAACTTTCCTCTTTTATAAGGCCTAGCTCAATCAGCGCTACCATTATGATTACAATTATTACTATCGTTATAGTAAGCCATAATTTTGCTCCAGCTTTAAAAACATCTTTAATATCCTTAAAGGAAAGTTTAGGTGCTTTGCCAGAAAGTATTTGACTAAGCACACCTCTTTTTGCTCTTTTTTTACCAAATATATTTTTAAGGTCTGATGTTCCGCCAGACTGTTCTGTTGATTTCTTCATTGCCTTAGCCTCTTCTCTAGCTGCTCCCATTAAATTTTTTCACCCCTTTATATGTTAAATAGCCACTTTGATATTTGAAGAAGATAATGATTGTTTTACATTTGTAAATACTAAATATTCTACTCCATTTTGTAATTGTGCCGGAATTTCAAATATAAACTCTTTAGTAATTGTTGTTCCCGGTTCAAGTTTTGTTGTTTGCTCTGCAGATATTGCATTAGTAAACAAATATGAGTTACCATCTTCAAGTACCGCTTTTACTCCTATGCCCTCATTAAAATTAAATAGAGCATATGTTTCGTCATCATTTGTAATTGATACATTATATCTTACATATTTTAGATTTCTATAAACACTATTTACTTTAAATGTTAGTTTTCCCTCAGTAATAGTCTTTTCAGGTTCTAAATATTTATAAAAATCGTCAAATGCTATGCTATACTGATACGGAAATGTTTCAATTATATTTATTTTTTTTGTGTTATTATTTGGCGCATATAACGTTGTGGTATACACATATGTGTTTCCATCCGTATATATTTCCATTCCTCTTAATTCAGTATATAATGAAAAAAATCCTTCATTTTTCAAATCCGAAATTATACTAATTCTGTCCTTATCTTTGAAAAGCACATAATCGCTAGATATTACATTCTGAACTTGCTCAGTATCTTCCGTCTTAAACATAAATGATAAATCATTTAAATACATTTGTGCTAGTTCTTCTTTTCTTGCATCTATATCTACTTCGTTATACTCTGCATATCCTGGTTCTTTTGGCCACCATATAACAGCAATAACACAAATCATAACAATAATATATATTATTAAAAGTAAGACTAACATTTTTTTGTTTTTTCCAAACATTTCTATTAAACTATCTATTTTATCTTCCATGTAACCTCACCTACTCTATATATACTATATAAAATTGATTGTCTTGCATATTTACCCTTACTGCTAAATATCCAACGCTTCCATTTTGCGAGCTTTTTAATTCACACAAATATGTATCGTTATCATATTCATAAATATTCTTTATTACATTAGTGTCTTCCATATAGTCCATCACTTCATATTCAGAACTTGCATTAATGTAAAATTTCTTCAAAAACGTCTCTGCTACTTTTTCATATTCAGCTTTGCTTAAATAATTTTTATAACTATCTGTTAAATACTTGTAATACTCTTTATAATTTAATTTGTCTGAAGAGTTAATATCCTGTGAGTATGTATCTACATACGAATTTAGATATTGTTTTACAATTTCTTCTAAATTATAATATGTGTCTCTATCATAAGTTTTTTCACCAAGATACATAACTGTCTGAATTCCGCCTAAATCTTTATAGTCCCATACGCCATCTACTTTACTTTTATTAAAAAAATAATTTAATAAAAGGAGGACAATTAATACTAGTATCAAAGTAAATAACAAAAGTTTTGAATTAACTTTTCCACCTTCCATAATTTCTCCTCCTATGATTATTGTGAATCTTCTACCTTATTGTTAGTTGAAGCTCTAACCGCTCTTTCCAAGTCATCTCTATATTGCTCGATTTCTTTAATAATTTTTCTGTCTCTACGTGTGTCTATAGCTCCCATTGTAGCCGTTTTAACAGTGCCATGAGTTTTAGTCACAAGATTTACCGCTCCAGCTCCTATTGCATCTCCTACACCAGCTCCAGCAGCGATTCCTCTTAACATTTCGTCTATATCTCCGTCTGCACCGCCAATAACTCCACCGGCAATCGCTCCTGGTATAACAGCAATTGATTCAGCTAGTCCAGTAGCTATGCTCTTAATTCCTTCCATACGAGCCTTCTTAAGTTCTGCCTGTTTATCTTCATATGTTCTTAAAACATTCCTTACTTTCTTGTTATATTCCTCTTGTGAAGTTCCTTTACCAGTTGATGCAGCGGCACTCATTCCAGCAGCACCTGAACTATCCGAGTCTCCGCCAGTCGCACTACCAGGTTCTCCAACTGTTGCAGAACCACCGCCAACAGCTCCTACTGTAGGTTTCTTTAAATCGTCCAAATCTTCTTTAGCACGAAGTCTAGCTTTTCTACTCTCACTTCCAGTTTTAGCAAAACTTGATATGCCCGATCCAATTTTTCCTACGTTGTCTAGAGCTCTCTTACCAATACCAATTGCAAATGCAGTTTTAGCTAAACTCTTCATAGCGCCTTTATGCCCTGCTGCGTTATCTGAAATTCCAAATATCTTTTTAGATAAATCTTCTATTTTAAATACAGATGTAAGCGCAAACACTGACATAAGTCCTATTGACGCATTCTGATCATCTGTTGATACATCAGCAGATAAATCTGTCATTCCATACATTATAAACGAAATTATTATAGCATAAATAAATGCTTGTAAGGTTTGCGTAAAAACCAATGACATAAATTCTCTTAACCAAGAGCTTAATGCTCCTCCTTTTCCACCCATCTATATTCTCTCCTTTACTTTCCAAAACGTTGGAAGAAATCAAACACCACCACAACTGGTGCCATTAATCCTAATAATACTACATAGAACAATCTCTTTATATACGCTATTAATAAAATTATACTTTGCACTGTAAGTATTGTAAACATCAACATATTTTGTGGGTATATATTTCCTGTTTTTGTTGCAGCCGTTATTAATCTCTCGTCTTCCATATTTCTTTCATAAGCATTTGTTTTAAAGTATGCTGATAAATCTGTTATTAAGTGTGAAATTTTGCCTGCATTTACATCTCCTCCGCTTTGATTTTTATATGCCTTTGGCGAATATGATTTTAATTGTATTAATTGATTTAGCACCGTACTCCATGCAAATGAAGCACAAAATGCATCGTCATTGTGCCAAAATTCCGCATAGTCATCTCGATCTGCTATCGCAGCAGCTCCTCTTGAAAGCACAATCTTTTTATTCTTTATTAAGTTATAATATTCTTTGTTCGAACGTTCATTTTTACAGAAAGTCACTTCTTTTGCTTCTATCCAACCATCATCTTTAGAATACTCGCCGCATTGCATCTTCAAGAATGTTTAGGATATCTCCATACTCTTCCCCAAATATTTCATTTACATTGTCTAAAGTAATCGCTTGCCCATTATAGAAACCAAGATTGTTATTTGGGCTAAATCTATACACTATAATCTCATCATTTGCAATTTCTTGTAATCTAGGAATATAAATATTTTCATCTAAGGCCCATGCAAATATAAATCCTAACCTTTGAATCTGCCACTTAGGCTCAATTCGTGCATCTTTGTATTCAAGGCCTTCCAACTTGGTTTTCTTCATAAGCATTTCATGCAACCCATACGTATTATCATCTGCCGCAAAGTTTGTCCATGCTTCTAACATTCCTGGAACCTCTGTTAAAATTTCTGCTATCGGTTTACCATAATAGGTCGAACCTTCTGGTACTATTTCAAGCACATCATTTCCCACATTTTTTATAATTTGATTTGCAAATTCACTATTCTGAGCTTTTATTTTCTTTTCAGCTTCTCCATATTGCGCTACAGCTATTTGCGATGCAACCTTTACTAATGATTCATTTAAATAGAAAATAAACGATATTAAAAAGTGTATGCAAAATAACATTACAAATCCTACTAGCCAATCAGTCACCGCTTTTTTATACTTTGCCTTTTCTTCAGCAATAGTGGATATAACTAATTTTATTGAAGTTATCATTACTGTTATTCCAAAGAATGATACTGCTAATGCTAATATGGTTGAATACAGATTTCTTATTACTTTTATTATGTCATCATTACCAAGAAACGAGGCTTCATTAGGATTTATAAAGTTTACATCCAAAAGCGGCACTGCATTAAATACTATTCTGTCTGCCCACGGAAAATCATTTGTTCCTGTAAGTGATTGGAATATTAACGATGTTAGCCATTCTATTCCAGTCCCCAATGCAAACACCAATTTTGCCAATAAGGTTAACAACTTACTATCTTTTGCAGCTGTTGAAGCAATTGCCCCAGATACACCTGTTGCATTTACATAGGTATCATTTATCGCTGCTGTTACCTGACTTGCGCAAAATATAAATAATAGAACTATTACTGATACTAATAATATTTTACCGAATTTTATTTTTTTACTTTTCTTCATGTATTTACTCCTATCTTAGGATAGTATTATATCACTTATTGGTTAAATAGTAAAGCCGTTACGTCATATACAAGCGTCTTTTCTTGTTATTTTCCAAAACGTTGGAAGAAATCAAATACCACAACAACTGGCGCCATTAGTCCTAATAATACTACATAGAACAATCTCTTTATATATGCTATAAATAAGATTATACTTTGTACTGTAAGTACTGTAAACATTATCATGTTTTGTGGATATATATTATCTGTTTTTGTTGCTGCAGTTAGCAATTTAGAGCTCTCCATCTTTCTTTCGTATGCATTTGTTTTAAAGTATCTCGAAAGATCTGATATTAAATATGATACTCCCACATTTTTTACCGCAACTTTATCATCTTCACTTGCATTAGCATTATCATCTTCACTTGCATTAGCATTATAATACGCTGTTGATGAATATGATTTTAATTTAATTAATTCTTCGAGTACCGTGTGCCATGCAAATGATATCTTTATTGCTTGGTCCCAATCCCCATCCCAGTCACTCTCGTAATCTTTTTTATTTGCAATTCCCGCCAGTCCCCTTGACAACACTAGAACCATATCTTTTGGTAAACTGTTAAAATATTCTTTAGTTGATCGATCATTTTTTACGAATTCGACGTCTCTTACTCTAAGTTGTTGCGTTCCAGAAGCGTCAGCCATAATTACAATCATTTCATCTACATACGTGCCAAATATTTCGTTAAAAACAGGAGTTGTAATAGCTTCCCCATTCTTCCAACGAAGAGCCGATGTTTGGGTTTGAAAACCAATAATCTGATTATTCGCAATTTCTCTTAATTTGGTCACAGATATATTTTCGTCTATTGCCCATGCAAATATAAGCCCTAACCTTTGAATTTGCTGTTCCCCAGAAATAGCTTTATCTTTAGAGTCCCCTGTTTTCTTCATTAACATTTCATGTAAACCATATGTGCCATCGTCAGCCGGAAAGTTTGTCCATGCCTCTAACATTCCTGGAACCTCTGTTAAAATATCTGCTATTTTTACTTCTTCGCCGTAATACTTCGTGCCTTCTGGCGCTAATGTAAATACGGTATCTCCCACATTTTTTATAATCTGCTTCGCAAATTCGCTATTCTGAGCCTTTATTTTCTCTTCAGCTTTTCCATATTGTGCCACAGCTATTTGCGATGCAACTTTTACTAATGATTCGTTTAAATAGAATATAAACGATATTAAAAAGTGTATACAAAATAACATTACAAATCCTACTAGCCAATCCACTACCGCTTTTTTATATTTTGCTTTTTCTTCAGCAATCGTAGATATTACCAACTTTATTGCTGTTACCATTACCACTATTCCAAAGAATGATACTGCTAATGCTAATATGGTTGAATACAGGTTTCTTATTACTTTTACTATGGCATCATTACCAAGAAATGATCCTCTATCTGGATTTATAAAGTTTACATCCAAAAGTGGCACTGCATTAAATACTATTTTGTCTGCCCAAGGGAAATCATTTACCCTTGTTAAAGCTTGAAATATTAATGATGTTAGCCATTCTATCATGCGCCCTAATGCAAATACCAATCTCGACAACAAGCCTAGCAAGCTACTCTTACTAACGTCCGAACTAACGTCACCCCCAGCTACACTAGTTGTAGTACCATATTCACTATTTATCGCAGCACTTATTTCATTTGAGCCAAGAAAAAATAATAAACATACTAATACAATTGCTATTATAATTTTTGTTTTACCTTTCATAGATTTCATTATTTTTCCCCCTCATAATCTATATATTATTATAATTCATTATTTGCTTGTTTTGCTTTTTTCATTTCAATAAGTTTAGTTAAGTTTGTTTCAACAAATTCAAACTCTCTTTGAGTTGGTTTTATCGCAATAACTGCTGATTCTCCACCAATTCTAAGTAGTCCTTCTCCTCTACCACATGTAAGTAGGAAGTCTTTCTCTCCTTCAGATAATTTAAATACTTCTCTTAAGTATTCGATTTCAGATTTATCTTGTGCTAAGAAAAGCTTTGTCTCTGCTGATGTAAGTATTGCTTGTGCTTCTTTTTTCTCATAGAAATCTTGGAATTTTTGAGATACAACTGTAAGCGATACATTTCTTTTTCTAGCACGTCTTGCCATTGTATTTAAGAATTGTACAGCTTCCGGATAGTCTAACATCATCCAAGCTTCATCAACAAGAACTCTTTTCTTTCTTGCTTTAGATTTATCTTCACTGTTTTTCTTAACATATTTTTCCCATATCCAAGACATAAGAATTTGTTGTGCAAGAGGTCTTGCAAATCTTTCCTCTAGTCCAGATATATCTATGTTTATAAATAAACATCCGTCATTTAATTCAAATGTCGATTGTCCATCAAAGTATGCCATTTGTCCTTTATATTTTCTACAATATTGCTTCATAACTTTTGTTAAATAGTTGTAATGGAATTCATATGTGTCATTAGTATTTTCTTCCGCTTTCACAACAAGTCTATCATACCAATCCGATACAGTTGGCATTGGTTTCTTTTCTCTTACCACTTGTCCTGATACAGTATCTGAATCAACATATAAGCTTTCCATGTTACTAGTAAATCCTCTTACAGCATATTCTTCAGCAACTATTTCTGAAATAATTTGTTTTGTAAGCTCTGTAACCTCTTCACTCTTTGTAGCACCTTTTGCCATTGTAGTTAAAGCTTGTGTTACGTCCTCTATTTTATTTTCAATGTTTAATGTATATGTTTCTTTTCCTGTTATTTCATCTATTATTATTTCAGGTTCTAAGTCGAAAATGTTGATTATTGTATCACTTTTCGGTCCTATTGTTATATTTATACCTCTAAGTGCTTCAGCTACTGCTACATACTCTCCTTCTGCGTCTAGAACTAGATTCTCAATTCCCATAAGAACTGCTGATCTTGCCATTATTGTTTTTATTGTAACAGATTTACCAGAACCAGATTTACCAAATATAATCATATTATAGTTTGTCATGGAATTGCTAAAGTTATCAAATATTATTGGTAGACCTGTTTGCTTGTTTATTCCAATTGGAACTCCTGTAGGATGTCCAACATCGGCATTCACAAATGGGAATACAGTTGCCATTGAACCTCTATCAAAAGTATGTTTTCTTGTTATTTTATTTGAATTCAATGGCAAATTAGATTTAAATCCTTCTTCTTGTAAAGCCCAAGCAGTTTTTAATCCTACTAAGCTTTTTGACGCTTCCATAGATAACAATTCAGATAACTTATCTAATTCATCTTTTGAATAAGCAAATAATGTACATATAATACTTGCCTCGAATAGCTTGTTGTATCCTGCTGCTATTTGGTCACGAAGCGCTTC
>JAZUNZ010000005.1:0-3461 GCA_045604405.1 Clostridia bacterium | reverse complement strand
CAAAATCAATAGAAAATGTTTCAGGAGTTAAAGTAAAATTACTAGATATACTATTAGTAGTATTATAGTCCTTACTAGAAAGCAATTTAATCATATTAGGAAGAAGATTAAATGAGGAAGCATAAGTATTGTCCTGTCTTTGAAAATAAACTTGTTCAGAGCCTGTTGTATCTCTTGTTTTCAAATAATCACTTAAATCAACATTTAAGCCACCAGTTGTGCTATTAAAATACAACTTATTATCTTCATCAGTAGTATCTAACAATATAGATACTACATTTCTTTTGTCAGTATTGCTAATTTGAGCAGTAGAAATACCATTACCTGCTGTGTAAATGTATGGATTAAAGTCAAGAGTAAATGTTCCAGTAGGATTTTCAGTACTTGCTTTATTCCACGTAAATATAGCATTATTGTTAATATAACTTTGTTCAATAGTTTTAATATATTGGTCGGTAGGTATAGTAATTGTACCAACAACTACATTGTCTTGTGTAAATTTTAATGTATAACTATTGTCTTGATTATCTACTAATGTAAGTGAGTTAAGTTTTGTATTAATACCATTAGCAGTAGAACTAGCACTTTGAGCAGTAGAATATGCTGTATTTGCTGTTGTTTCTACTTCTTCAATAGCATTGTCAGTACGCACAAATCTACTATAAATAGCAATGTTTTGTACAGCATTTGTTGTTCCACCGATTTCGCTATCTATAACTGGTAAATTAGCAAGGTCGTTATAATCTCCACTAAAATTACTTGTACCAGCACCTATATTACTTCTAGCCTGTAATTTTTGCTCTGCGGTAAGTGATTGTGAAGCATAAGATACATAATCAAGTGAGCCTATAAGTGAATTTACTTCTACTTTTGTATAGTAGTTAGTATCATCAAATGTAGGTATATCTTCTATTCTTGTGTCGATTTCAGTTTTTGTATAGTAGTTAGTTAGACTATCTACTTCGGCTGTAATATAGCCAGTATCGTTCTCGAAGCCACTTAATTGAGTTGGAATACTAATATCTACATTCTTGTCAATTATAGGCAATCCTACGCCATTTAGCGATATGCTTTCAATAATATTTTCAGAGCCACCGCTACTACCACCGCTACCACTTTCAGGAGTAAGGTCAGTAATTGTTTTTACACCATTTGCATAAATATAATGGTAAATATGTCCTTTTTTGTAAGAAGTAGTACCAGAAGTATAATCACTACTACATAGATAACATAATTCATCGCCGATAGCACTATTGCTGTATGATAACTTATTAGCAATATACTCCCCAGTTTGAACACTTAAAATTTGTGCAAAATTATATAAACCTTGCCCAGCGGTTGTATTTAAATATATATGTTTAGAACTAATATATAACTTATAAGGAGAAAATGTATTATAAATATTTGTGCTAGTAAGATTAAGTGTACCAACGTTAAGATTTCTTCCAGTTAAATCTAAATTGCCAGCACTATTATATTTTACATAATCTGCTAAATCATCTTCTGTTAAGCCACCAGCAGGAGTAATGTCGGTTGCTGTCCAAACATTACCTGCTTTATTAAACATATAAAAATGTCCTAATAAATAAGCACCATCATCACTATCTTCTGTACATTGAATTACTTGCCCCTCTGCTAAATATGCATTTGTTAATCTTGTAGCAATCTCTGCACCAGTTTCACGAGATATAACATTATCAAAATTATAAATATTTGCATAATCTTTACACTTATACATATCTCCAAGTGAGCCAATAATAATACCATCATTCTTACCATATAGCGAGCGTAACCCACGTGCAGTTAAAGCACAACCTATACCAGTTTCGGCTTCAATAAGTTTAATACGACCTTGTTGCCCTACATTTGAAGTAATGCTTCCCAATTCAATATAACTTGTATTAGGGCTAATTCTACCAGCCAACTCATCTTTTGTATAATATTCAGACAAGTCAATGCTAGAAAATAACTCATTAACTTCTGCTTTTGTATAATAATTACTAAAATCTAGTGTCGCTCCACCAATGCGTTCCCAAGTATTACTTACATAAACATACTCATCAAATAAGTTATTTGTAACACTTGTATTGTTTGGTACTAAATAAATTACACCAGTCAAACCTATTTCAGGTAATTCATCTACAACAAGTATTGCTAAATCGCTACTACCACCGCCAAGAAGTTCATTAATCTCATCTTTGGTATAAAGTTGTGCTTTTAAATAGTAATTAGTTAAATTATCTACTGTATTTGTTATAAAGTTAGTGTCATTAGCAAAAGCACTTAAAGCAGTAGGTGTATTAATTAAATCAGCATAATCTCCACTTTTAGCAACATTAGATAATGAATTTAGTTTATTATCAATAACTATTGAAGTTTCTTGTTTAGTGTAGTAATTAGATAAATCAACTCCACCAGTAACAATACTATCAACTTCTGCTTTACTATAAGTTTCATCTTTTGTGTAGTAGTTAGATAAATCAACATCTGCTTCAATATTCTTTATTTTAGCATCAACTTCATCTTTATTGTAAACATTTGCTATTAAAGCATAATCATTAAACTTTGCATTTATAAAACTAAATTGTTCAATAAGGTCAGTTTTGCTGTAAGTTTGGTCTTTTGTATAATAGTTAGATAAATCGTTTACAAAATTAGTGTCATTTTCAAACTGGCTCAATTTAGTAGGAGTACCAGTAAGGCTTGAATAATTACCATCAAAACTACTTGTCCCAGCACCGATATTTGCTCTTGCTTGTGCCTTTTGTTCCTCTGTTAATGATTGAGAAACATATTGCAAGTAATACATAGGAGATTTAGGTATTTTTGCGTAAAATTCAAACTCATAGCCAGTAGTTACTTGCGTTGAGCCAATAGTTTCTTTTATAGGAGCAGTAACAAGTGTCATTCCAGTAGGAGTACTTTCATTAACAATTTCAGTTTTAAGAGAAGCACTAATACGTGGTGTTGGTATATTAAATAAGAAATCTAATGTATCAACAGGCTTGTCATTTATTTGCTCAATATTATGTTCAATTACAACATCACTAAAAGAACCGGGACTAGGGAAATTAGTTGTAACACTACCAACTTCAATGCTAGATAAACCTAAATTATTGTATAAGAAATTAGTATTTTCAACTAATGTTTTCCATTGTTGATAAGTTAAGCCGACCTTTTCATTTAAAACAGGAAATTGCTCGTTTTGGTCAACAAAACTAATTGGCTCTCTATCAAAAACATCTGCCATTTTTTACTCCTTATAATTGTTGTTTGCATACAATCTCAATATGGTATGCTCCGTCCCAATATGCGTGTCTTGAAATAACTTCAAAATATGGAACAACTATTTCTCCATTATTATCATAGTATTGCCCTACGAAATTATCGTTTTCATCTTTTAATTTAATTAAATCTCCTGTATCGAGATAAGACAATATTGTAAGAGGATTTCCATCAGT
>JAZUNZ010000004.1:0-19812 GCA_045604405.1 Clostridia bacterium | reverse complement strand
AAAGAAGCAAGGAGACCCTTGTTTTTCCACAATTGTTTGCTCATTCTATATAAATTTATATAAAAATTTAATTTTAATACAAAAATTATTAGTTAATAACAAACCACGCACTAAAAAGTACGTGGTTTGTCTACAGTCTGTGACACCTAACATACGTTAGGTGTCTTTATTTTATACATAACTTGCTCCATTTTGTATTAAGTAATTACAGACGTAGTATTCTTTAGCAAATTTATTTTTAATGCATATTACTTCTTTACCTTGACTTAATGCAAAATCCACTATATTTAATGCAAGTTTTACATTATGCACTTTATTTACTATTACCACATGCGCTTCATTTATTTTATTCTTACCTATAACTATATGCTTTTGTTTAAGATAATTATATAACTCTTTATTACTTGTGCTTTCTATCAAATATATTTTCATAGATAATTTCTCCTTTATTTTCCATTGACTTGGCAAACTTTTGTTTGTATAATAATTATGGTGATTAAATTGTCCAGAATATATTTTCATATAGACGTAAACAACGCATTTCTTTCTTGGGAGGCTGTTTACAGGTTAGAACACGGTGCAAAAATAGATATTAGAAATATAGAATCAGCTATCGCTGGGGATCCTAAAAAGCGTACTGGAGTAATCCTCGCTAAGTCTCCTAAAGCAAAAGCTATGGGCGTTAAGACTGGTGAAGCAATTTTTCAAGCTAAAAAGAAATGTCCTGGCTTGGTTTTGTTTCCGCCACATCACGCATTTTATACCGAGAAAAGTAAAAGTATGAAAAGTCTTCTAGAGAATTATTCTGATGTAATAGAGCAATTTTCTATAGATGAATATTTTATAGAATATGTTCCTTTACTTGGAACTTATCTTGAAGTGGCACATGAAATACAAACTAGAATATTTAATGAATTAGGATTTACCGTAAACATTGGAATTTCAGATACAAAATATCTAGCAAAAGTGGCGAGTGATTTTGAAAAACCAAATAAAATACACACACTATTTAAATCTGAAATAAAAGAAAAACTTTGGCCTCTAAAAATAGAAGACATGTTTTTGCTAGGACCTAAATCTGCTATAAAACTTAGAGAGATTGGAATTAATACCATTGGAAAGCTTGCAAATACTAATATAGAAATATTGAAAAGCCATTTAAAATCTCATGGAGAAGAATTATATAACTTTGCATGGGGAAAAGATATTGCTGGGAAGCATGAGAAAAATGAAATTCCAAAATCTGTTAGCCATAGTAAAACCTCTCCTCACGACTTAACTGATCTTGATGAAATATACAATTTTATATTAGATATTGTAAATGATACCTGTGTACGCCTAAGGCACGAGAAAATGAAAACAAAAAATATTTCTGTGACAATTAAAACTAACAATTTTGACGTTTATTCTAGCTCTGTTACACTCGGTGTAACTACAGACTCAACCTCAGAAATATTTAAAATGTGCAAAACTATTTTTGAAAACATGTATAAAAAAGAACCTCTTAGGCTTATTGGTGTGAATTTATCTTGCTTAGAAGATAGTAATTCCACTCAACTTAATATGTTTGACGCAGTAAATGAAAAATCTTGTAAAGTAGATAAAACTGTGGATTCCCTTTTAAAAAAATATAACGATAACGGATTGATTACTAGAGGTTCTCTTATTAAGAGCAAGTAGGTTAAACAACTTTTAATACTTTATCTATACTTGCTCTTGTAACTTCATGATATTTTCTTGTTCTAAAGCCTATGTTTTCATACCAAATTATAGGGAAATTGGTTAATGTGTATATGCTTGCTTCTACCTCATTGATACTGTATTTGTTTTCTGCTTTTATACACACTTTTCTCATCAACTTCGAACCTATCTTTCTTCTCCTATATTCCGGATGCACTAAAAGTACTTTAAACTCTACTATTTCTTTATCAAACTCAGGAATTATTAATCCTAATGCAACTCCTACAATCTTTTCATTATCTATAGCAACAAAGCACAAATCTTTACATAGTCTATATATCATTAATATATATTTTTCTGCTAAAGCTTCATCCCATCTTCTATTTTTGTCATCCTTTTTATATGATTCCACAAATAATTTGGCTACTTCGTTGATTTCGTCTCTTTTCAACAATCTAATTCTCACTTAAAACACCCGAAAATATTATGTGTGTTTTATAATTTGCTATGCATTTTCATTTAGTTTTGAAACATAAACTTCTGACAACCCGGTAACTTTTACAATATCTGAAATTTTCATTTTCATTTTTAACATATTTTTTGCAATATTTGTTTTTTCTTGTTCAGCACCTTTTTCAACGCCTTGTTCAATTCCTTGTTCAATTCCTTGTTTAATTCCTTGTTTAATTCCTTGTTTAACTCCTTGCTCTATTCCCTGACGTATCCCTTTTTCTATTCCCTCATTTAAACCTTTATTAAACGTATTGTATTTTACACTTGCCATATCCATTAGAAATCGTTCTTTCCCGGCTTCCGTATATTTCTCTGCCTCTTTTGCGACCAATCTGTCGAATTCGTCCATAGCCTTTGATATGCTTTCATTAAAATCTTTTGCCATGTTCATCCACTCCTTATTCTGATCGTCTATAAACGCCAGCCATTGGTTTAGCTTTTCTCTCATATCTGGATTAGACTTCCTGAATTTAGGTAGCTCTATGTAGTGAAATCTTAACTCGTTTATTATTACTTCTCTCCTATTTAACTCATCTACTATTACGGTACTTGTTTTGTAATGCTCACCTTCTAGAAAATTAAAATCCGTTATATATACTATCTCTACCTGCTTTAATTCATCATACGCTTCTCCTCGCTGTAATTGCTCGGATATGAGCTTTCCTGCATAATATACTGTCCTTTTTATATGATTTACTTCGTCCCAACGCTGCATTTCTACATCTATCTTACTTCCATCTGTTAATGTTACTTCTATATCTAACATTCCATATTTATTAGCTTCTTGTTCTCTTTGTAACATTTTCTCCATTTGAACTTTCGCAGATACTACTTCTCTTCCTATTATTGCTGAAATAAAATCACATAAAATATCTTCATTGCCTTTACTTGTAAATAGCTTCTTAAATAAATAGTCATTTTTGGGAGACAAACCGCTTGTGTTTATATTCAATCTTACAACCTCCATTTTAACATAAATTTAGAAGCGCTTCAATATTTTATTTAATTTTTCCTAGGATTTTTTATTTTGATTTAACTTAATTTGATTTGATATAATTTGTATTATATAAATATTTGATTTAATTCTTAGATAAAATAACTAAATTTTGTCGACAAAAGTCACACACTTGTCGTGTGTGGCCATATTATACAATGCCATGTTTTTCATTTGCAAGCAGTTTTATTAAAGTTTTTTGGTCAGCCTCTAAATTACCGCCGGCTCTAGCAAACTATTCATCGCATTATTCGACAAAAAAGAGTGCCTTAGCACTCTTTGTATTTAATATTATTTAGCAAGTTCAACCGCTCTTGTTTCACGAATAACATTTACTTTAATTTGACCTGGGTAGCTCATTTCAGTTTCAATTTGTTTTGCAATATTTCTTGCCATTATAACAGCTTCAGAATCATCAATTTGTTCCGGTTTTACAATAATTCTTATTTCTCTACCCGCTTGGATAGCATAAGATTTATCCACGCCTTTATATCCATCACAAATTTCTTCTAGCTTTTGAAGTCTCTTTATGTATGCATCAACTGTTTCACGTCTAGCTCCTGGTCTTGATGCCGATACAGCATCAGCTGCTTGAATTAAAACTGTTTCCATGGTAGTTGGTTCACAGTCTCCATGGTGTGCTGCCACTGCATTTATAACCTTATCTGATTCTTTATACTTTTTAAGTATTTCCACACCAAGTTCAACGTGTGTTCCTTCTGCTTCATGATCAACAGACTTACCTATATCATGAAGAAGTCCTGCACGTTTTGCAAGTGTTACATCAAGTCCTAATTCTGATGCTAAAAGCCCTGCAATATGAGCAACTTCTATAGAATGGTTAAGTACGTTTTGTCCATAACTTGTTCTATATCTAAGTTTACCTAGAAGTTGTATTAAATCTGGATTTAGGTTTATAACACCTGTTTCATAAAGCGCTCTTTCACCTTCCTCTTTAACTGTATTTGCAACTTCAACTTTTGCTTTTTCAATTGTTTCTTCTATCTTTCCTGGATGTATTCTTCCATCTGCAATAAGTCTTTCTATCGCAAGACGGGCCACTTCCCTACGTATAGGATCAAAACTAGATAATACTATTACATCTGGCGTATCGTCTATTATAATGTCTATACCTGTTAATGTTTCAATAGATTTGATATTTCTACCTTCTCTACCTATTATTCTTCCTTTCATATCGTCACTAGGTAGGTTTACTACTGAAATTGTAGCCTCAGAAGTATGGTCAGCAGCACATCTTTGGATTGCACCTACCAACATTTGTTTAGCCTTCTTATCTACTTCAAATTTGGCTTTAGATTGTGCCTCAACTATGTAGTTTGCCATTTCAGCTTTCATGTCATTTTCAAGTCTTGACATAAGTTCGCGTTTAGCATCATCTACAGAAAGTCTAGCTATTCTTACTAGCTCAGCTTCTTCCTTTTGATATGCTAATTCTAGTTCTTTTTCTTTCTTTTCTAGATTTTGTTGTTTTACGGAAAAGCTTATTTCCTTTTCCTCAATTAGAGCAAATCTCTTATCTACCAAATCTTGTCTTTGATTTACTCTTTGTTCAGCTTTTTCAACTTCAAGCTTTCTTTGCTTGATTTCCTTGTCTGCTTCCTCTTTTTGCTTTATTACTTCATCCTTTGCTTCTATTAATGCATCTTTCTTTACTCTATCTGCGTCTTGTTTTGCATCCGCAATTATTTTTTCAGCCCTATTTTCTGCACTTTCTAGGTCCTTCATAGCTTGTTTTTTTCTATGAGAAATTCCAATAACAAAAGCTGAAGGAAAAGCTATGGCAAGAGTAGCTACGACTGCTATTATTATTCCTGTCATTTTTTACCTCCATATTTATTTTTCAAAGTACAATATCCGATCTATATAAACTGTGGCAACCACAATTATTTTAATATATGTTAGACATTGCTTAAACCATATTGTCTATTTCTATTTTGTCTACATACATTATATAATTTATCTAAACTAATTGCAAGTAAATGAGAGAAATTTTGCAAAATACCACTTTTTACATATATTTAAGCACAGGGAATTTCTCCCTGTGCTCTCTCATAAGTAGATTATATAGCAACTTCTAATTCAATATCTGTTTGTTCGTCAACCTCAAACAACTTTTCAAATTCAATAATTTCTGGCGCTTCAAATATTGAATCACATGCCAACCATCTATCTTCTATAATATCTCCTATAGCGATAAGCTCTAGCATATCATCCTCTTCTTCCGAATCTGTTAAAATAAGCCGAATTGGAACATTTTTTACCTTACCTAAAGAATTAAACTTTAAAAGCTCTAATAATTTTGCTATAAAGTCTATGTTTAGTATTTCTATAAGAACATCCTCATCATTTCCTTTAAACATCATCTTTAGAAAGATGCCATTGTCTTTAATAAGATCAATTTTTTTGATAATATCTGTCCCTACTACGATTTTCATATTATTCCTCCAAGGTTATTCAATGCCAGCAAATTATCACGGCACTTTAATATTTTTGTATTAACATTATACACGATTTTTAGTATTATGTCAATTTTTTCAACTGACTATTTATACAACCTTGCTAATATATTTGCAAAACATCTCGCTCCATAGTACGCCTCTTCTAATGTATTACCTGTAGCCCCTACTTCTACAAGAAGTGAACCCGGACTTAAATGTTGATTATATCTTGCATCTCTAACTAACACCTGCCTAAACAATCCAGGATATATTTCTTCACCAAGCTTTGCTATTTGTAATGCTAAACTTAAGTTTTCTTCCCAGTATTCATTTGGATATCCTGAATATCCCACTCCTACAACCAACATGAGCTTAGCTGTCTTTTTTCCATTTATCATAGTCTCTGGCCCGAATGTTAAATCGGCCGCCGCATCTCTATGCACGTCTATCATAACACCAAATCTCGAATGTTTTTCAATATTAGTGTTTATTGTCTTCATAGAATTCTTGTATGCGTTATCATATGAAGTATAATCGTGTGGTGTTGTGTCAAAAATAGTAGTAAGCCCCCTGTCTTTTAGTGTACTAGCCATTATGCTTGCTACCGATAACATATTGTATTTTGCATCCTTTGTTCTATAATTTCCAGAATACTCAAATTTAAAGTTGTCACTATTTGCGTACGTTTCCGAAGTATGCGAACAATATATAAGAATTGGGTCGCTATTTTTAGTTAGATTCACATTTCTTTCAAACAATTCCTCATAATCTATATTCCTTGACGAATAATCATAAATTGTAATCCCATATATATCTATTCTGTCATAATTTTTTGTAGATTTTCTTGTATAGTTTGGCTTAGTAATTGTTATCATATTAGATACTGCATCAACAGCACTTGCATCAAACAAACTTGTATTTGAATCTATTGGCTTCTCATGTTCTGCTTTGTCCACTTTTGTTTCGGTCTTAGTTTCTTCTACTATATAATTATCCCCGTTAAACACAGGATATGCCTTAATTAAATCTGCAACCGTATATTCCTTTGTATTGCGTGATAATCTCACATTTGTAGCAAAATTAATTAATCCATTAATGCCACTGGATGTTTTTAAAAAGTATATACTACAAACTGCTATTAAAACTATTGCCATAGTAAAGCTTGTGGTTCTTTTTGCATAATTAAATATGCTTTTTATGTACTTTTTACAGCTGTTAAAAAAACTAACTGTCCTTTTCATAGATTAATCACCTAATCTATGTTTATTACAGTTAGTACAATTTTATTCTTTATTTATTCTAAAAGGTCTGACATAGTGCTGTTGTATTTTTCAAGCACTTGTATAGTTCTTTCTTTTAACTCAATTACTTCTTTCTTTATATCTAATAGCTTTTCTTTTTCCGCTTCTATTAGAGATTCTATTCTATTTTTTTCGTTTATAGCTTCTTGTCTTGCACTTTCAACTATAGCTTTAGATTGATCTTCCGCTGTAATTAAAGCGTTAGCAACTTTTTCTTGTTTTTGAAGATATTCATTATCATATCTTTCAAGTTTTTTTCTAATTATTGTTATTTCATTTGAAAGTCTATTTACCTCTGCTTTTTCTACTTGAAGTCTACCTTCGTAATCAGCTTTCATATCTTTTATATATTCTTCAACTTCTTTTTTGGCATATCCAAACATTTCTGAAGCAAACTTCTTATCATTCTCCATTTAATACTACCTCCATACTACGACAGCACTATTATACCAAATGTTTCGACATTTTTCAATATGTTTTCACTTAATTTTTAAGCTCCTTTAAAACCGCTTTAAAGTATATCAAATGAGATCTTTCATCTTCTAGAATTCTAGATATTATATGCTTTAAATTTTCATTATCTGTTTTTTCTATTATTTCAATATATTGATCTATAGTTCTCTGTTTTAACAAAATATTTCCTTCAAACATTTTCATAAGCGACTTTTCATATGTCACATTGCTAGCTTTCCAATAATCGCAAAGATTTGGATTGCCATCAATATATACACAATTTTTGGGATCTATACCACACTTAATTAAAATTTTCGCTAAAATTTCATAATGAATCATTTCTCTTATAGCGATTTCTTGCATATTATTAGATAAGTCGTTGAGTTTGGGTATTGTTAGCATTACAAAATGTTGATAAATATACTGAGTAATACAAGTAAGTTCGCTTTTATTTCCTGCGTATACTCTTTTTAACTTAGTTAATATTTCTTGGGGTAAATAAGACAACGTTATATCTGGGAATGTATCTTTTATATAATAAATATCATTAAACTTTATATTATTTGCTTTATCATAGTTCATAAAATCACCTAGTACATACTACTCTTTGTACTAGGTTTTTATTCTATAAACTTACTAAACTTGCGCCAGAATAATAATGGCTTAGTATTTGTTTATATGTGTATCCTGCTTTTGCAGCACCATTGGCTCCATATTGGCTCATACCAACTCCATGCCCAAAACCTCTTGTTGTTATACTAACTCCAGTATCTGTTTTTGTAATATCAAAATCTGCAGATCTTAAACCCAAAAGGCTCCTCACCTTTACACCTGTAAAAATTTTTCCTGCTATGGATATTTGGTTTACTCTATCTCCTGTCGTTTTAGATAATACTTTTATCTCGCTATTTTGTTCTACAGTCACTCCAAGCTTGCTAGATAAAGTAGCATATGTCATAGTTATTGTATGTTTTGCAGCAGATATATTTTCATCCCAAGAGCTACTTACCACTTGCAAATATGGATAATTAGTACTCCATACATAGCTTGGTAATTCCGTCTTTCCATTGCTCATTGAAAAATATAACGCTTCTATGTATGAGCCATTATATTTTAACACCTGCCCCTTAGTTGCATTTACTGCATTTTTTATCTTGTTATAATATGTGCTATATGAAGAGCCCCATTTTGCTTTCATTTGAGTTGTAGAGTTATATACTTGATGCGCTGTAGAATTTACTAAAGTTATTCCTCGGGAGGCCTTTTTCATTGCATATGTTCTTGCAACTACGGCCTGAGCTTTTAATGCTTCACTGTGAAATGATGCCGGCATTTCTGCCGCTACTACTCCTATTATATATTCTTCCAAATCTATTTCTGATACCACTCCGCCATTATTAAATTTTATTTTCGGTCCACTACTTACTATTTCATTAGAGCTATTAGTCGATGATGTTGTTGTGCTTGTAGAAGGTTTGGTAGTTGTATTAGCGACAGGACTTTGTGTCTTAGTTGTTGTTGGCGTTTTACTCGTCGTAGGTTTTGCTACAGTTGTTGGCTTATTTGATGCTGTTTTATTACTAGATTCCTTGTTAGTCGCAGTTGCATTTTCTTTTTTAGTAGTGCTTTTATTTGTTGCAATCTTAGTTGAACTGTTTGTTTTATTATTGATATTTGTAACAACCTTATTGGTTTCCTTTTCAGTTGTACTTTTAACTTCCTCTTTTTGCTCACTTTTAATTTCTATCTGTTCTTCTATTTTTTCCTCTTTAGCCACACTGTCTTTTTTTGTATTTTCACTTTCCTTATACACTTCTACTTGATTTAAATTATCCTTATCTAAATTTTCTATCTTTTGATTTGGATATAGCGCAGCAAGAGTAAGGCTACCTATAACTACACCATTTATTATAATTATAGCTGCAGCTTTTTTTGCATTGTCTAAATTGTTAGCGATATAATTTCTAAGTTTTGTTAAGAAATCACTGTTTTCACCTTTACCTAAGTTTTCTTTTCCAAACTCATATATGTCATCCACTGTGACATATATGTAAACCATTGTTTCGCCAGATACGTTTATTATTTTGTGAGATATTTTCATTCGATTCACCAAATATATTTTGGCTAACAGTGTCAAATTTATACTCTTCTCAAAACTTTTTTACCAATGGATATAAATATTAGAAGCGTGTGAATTAACACACGCTCCCGTTTTATTTTTTGCTCTTCTTATTTTTTATACGATAATAGCAGTCTTTTATAATTTCTATAATACACATAACAAAATAAATTGCTAGAATAATTATAGACCCTATAAATAATATCATTGCAATATTATACAACAACTTTGGATGTTTGCCGCTTGCTTCTTTTATTATAGCGCAACAGATAAAAAGTGTATATGATATAACTAACGTACTTTCTCCTATAATATCAATAGTCCAAAATCGTTTCTTCATAAAATTACCTCTTTCATATTATATTTTTGTAATGGAATTATAAAAGGCTCTCCGTTTTTTTCGTAATTTTTCCTTTCTTGCTATTAAGTAAAAAAGTTCACTGATTTTTCACACATTTTATCACAAATTAGATATAATTTCAACCATATGTTTGACAACCCTAATTTTTGTGATATAATTATTTACATAAGTTGAATATTAAAACCTGTGACAAAGCAAAGTACGTTTAAGGCAATATATTTTAGAGAATGTAGGTCGCCGGCTGTAAGCCTACTAATATACTTAAACCGAAATTTCACTTTTGAGGTGCTCTTTTGAACTAACAGTAGATTGAGTCGGCTAAGGCCCGTTATAGCTTGTTAAGAGCGTTGTGCAAGCAACGAATTTAGGTGGTACCACGGAATTTAAAGTCATTTCGTCCTAACTAGGGATGAAATGACTTTTTGTATATATTAAGGAGGAAATATAATGGATTTATTGCAAAACATGGATAATATTCTTAAATCCGGCTTAGATCAAATCGAGCAATGCAAATCTGTTGAAGAATTACAAGAAGTTCGTAGAGATTTAACCGGTAAGAAAAGTCCACTAAGCGAAGTATCTAAATCTATGGGAAGTTTAGATGCAGATAGCCGCAAACAAATTGGTATGAAAGTTGCTGAAATAAAAAGCACTTTCACTCTAAAATTAGATGAAAAGGAGAAATCTTTAATTGCTTCAAAAAGCGTATTAGATGAACCAATTGATTTGACTTTGCCAGGGTCAAAGATAAGTAGTGGTGTTCTTCACCCAATAACCCAAATGTGTTATGACTTAAACGATGCATTTTTGTCTTTGGGATTTGAAGTGTTTAGCGAAGATGACATCTCAAGCGAAAAATACGCTTTTGATAACCTAAACTTTGCGCCTGACCATCCAGCTCGTCAATCTATGGACACCTATTGGATCGAAGGAACTGAAGATAAGTCTGGTACCGAAAGATTATGTCTTCGTCCACACTTAACTGGTGGTTCAGTAAGATATTTATTAAAACACGGTGCTCCTGCAAGATTTGTATATCCAGGACGTGTGTATAGAAATGAAACCACTGATGCCAGACACGAAAGAGCTTTCTTCCAATACGAAGCGTTAATAGTGGATAAAAATATATCTTTCTCATCTGGTATGGTTATGATACAAACTATACTTGAAAAAGTATTTGGTAAAAAAATCAACGTCAGAATGCGCGAAGGTTTCTTCCCATTCACAGAACCAGGATATGAAATAGATATGGAATGTCTAGTATGCGGTGGAAAAGGTTGTAGAGTTTGTAATCACAATGGGTGGATTGAAGTAATGCCAGGTGGCGTTATTCATCCTAACGTTTTAAAATCTGCTAATCTAGATCCTAACGAGTGGACAGGATTCTATATTAATATTGGATTAGATAGATTAGTAATGATGCGTTATGGTGTAGACGACGTAAGGCTATTCCATAGCGGAGATTTAAGATTCTTAAATCAATTTAAGTAGAAAGGAGATCAACATGAAAGTATCATTAAATTGGATAAAAAAATATATAGATTTACCTGATAATATCTCCCCAAAACAGATTGCTTATGACTTAACTTTAAGAACTGTTGAAGTTGAAGCTGTTGAAAATACTGCAGAAAAGTTTCATGATATTGTAGTCGGTAAAATATTAGAAATAAAAAGCCATCCTAATGCAGATGCTCTAAAAATCTGTATTACAGATATTGGTGAAAAAGAACCTGTTCAAATTGTATGTGGTGGTTCAAACTTATACATTGGTGAGCTAGTTGTAGTTTCTAAACCAGGTGCTGAAGTTGTATGGCACGGCGAAGGCGAACCGATTGTAATTAAAGAAACAAAAATGCGTGGTGAATACTCTTATGGTATGATATGTGGTGCCGAAGAGGTTTACCTAGATAAATTATTTCCACCAGAAAACGATCACGCAATTGTTGATCTTAAAGGCGTAGATTGTGTGCCAGGTCAAAATATAGCAGACGTTATTTGTATGAACGACACGGTTATTGAAATCGATAATAAATCTTTAACAAACAGGCCCGATTTATGGGGACATTACGGTATTGCTAGAGAACTTTCTGCTATATATGATATTCCGTTAAAAGAACTAGATAAAGTTGAGATAGACTCTACTTTACCTAAGTACGACATAGAAATAAAAGTTCCTGAAAAGTGTCGTAGATATGTTGGTGTAGAAATTGAAAATGTTTACGAAAAAGAGTCTCCGATGTGGATGAAAACCGCTCTTATAAATGGTGGTATGCGTCCAATAAATGCAATAGTAGACATCACAAACTACGTAATGCTTGCAGTAGGCCAACCTACTCATGCTTTCGATAGAACACATGTTAAAGGCGAAAAGATTATTGTGAGAAATGCAAATCCAGGCGAACAACTACTGCTTTTGGATGATAACTTTATAGACCTAACTGAAGATGACTTAGTAATTTCAGATACAGAATCCGCATTAGCACTTGCTGGCATTCGTGGTGGCAAAAAAGATTCTATCCTTCCTGAAACAACTGGTGTTCTTTTAGAAATAGCAAACTTCTCTGCTAAAACAATTAGAAAAACCGGAAAAAGATTTGATGAAAAAACAGATTCATCTATAAGATATGAAAAAAATATAGATACAGAACGTGTATGTCAAGGTAGAGATATGGCTTTATTGCTATTTAAAGAATTGTTTCCAGAAAGCAAAATAGTGGCTTACGGTGATGTTTATCCTGTAAAAACCGAAAGAGAAAAAATTGATGTTGAACAAGAATTTTTAAATATAAGGCTTGGAAAAGTTTTAACTAGAGAAACTATTGAAAAAGTTCTAAAAGGTGTTGGTTACGATGTAGATTATGAAAATGGTGTATATCACGTAACTGTACCCGTATGGAGATCTACTGGCGATGTATCTTTAAAAGATGACGTTATGGGAGATATTGCAAGACTATTAAGTTTTGAAAGTTTTGAAGCAAAACCGCTACCTGTTAATTTTGAACACGCTGTACACCAAACTAATATGCTATTAGAAAGAAGATTAAGAGAATATTTGGCATATAGATGTGGCTTTAATGAAATATTTACATATCCTTGGATAGAAGATAAATATATTTACGCAGCTAAAATAGATGTATCAAAATCTGTAAGACTAGCTACTCCCCCTTCTCCGGAATCAGCTATACTTAGAAGTTCACTTGTACCAGGAATGTTAGAAGCTATTTCTAAAAACTTAAGATATTATTCTAATTTCAAAATGTTTGAAATGGCACAAGTTTTTGAAAAAGGTGATTATCATGAATCTTCTGAAGAAGAAACACTACCTATTCATAAGAAATTATTAACTGGTGTAGTTGTTGGTAAATATGCCAAATCTATTTTCTATGAAGCAAAAGGTGTTATAGAAAACATGGCAAGCTACTGCCATATGAATAGTTTGAATTTCAAGCAAGGTGTTAAACCTACTTGGGCAGATGTTAATGCTTATCTAGACATTGTATGTAACGATGAAACTATTGGAACACTTAGCTTAGTTTCTGTACAAACAATGGCAGATTCTAAAATCAAACGTACGAATGTAGCTGTGTTTGAACTAGACTTTGGTAAACTTGTACCATTTGCATCTAGAACTAATGAATTTGAACATTTACCTGTTCTTCCTCTAGTTGAAAAAGATTTGTCTTTACTTGTAGATGAAGCTATTACTTGGGATAATATTTATTCTACTATTAAATCCAAGGTTAAAGAAGTAGAATTCATCGAAGAATACAGAGGAAATCAAATACCAGAAGGTAAAAAATCTATAGTTCTAAGACTTAGACTTTCTAATGATGATGGAATGCTTACTTCCGAACAAATAAATAGTAAAGTAGATAGTATTGTTAGATCATTAAATAGCAGATATGGCATAAAACTTCGTGAAGAATAATATATTTGTATACGATATAAATTATTAAACAACAAAATATCTCGAGGAATATTCCTCGAGACTTTTTTAAATTAGTTTTACTCTTATTATTCTATTTGAAATTTTGTTCATAATGTTAAGCTCAGCATCGATTTTAGACTGTAAATCTTCATAGTCTATTATTTGATTATGAAATCCCACTCTATAACCACCCACTCTACCATAAACCACTTCATATTTGTCTGTAACCGTATTTAAAATATCCATTACTTTAATTATAATGTAATCTTCTATAACTCGGTCGTATTTATCTCCTTTAGCAGCAAATAGTATGCCTAAAGAACCGGAAATAGAAGCTATCAAAGTAAGTCCTACTGCTAGTATAGCTGATACAGAAGCGATAATATTTCCGGCAGCTAGCGAAATAATCAAAAGAAGACATGCTGGTATAACTAAGCTCCATGCAAGCTTAAAAAAATTATTCCGCTTCTTGCTTAACTCCTTTAATTTCTCATGTTTCATATATAATACCTCCAATATTTTTGGTATATTTACACCCCAGATTTATCTAGGAAAGCATATTCACTTACATCCATGTTGGTATTATATCACGTTATGCCATTTTTTTCAAGTTTGCCCTTTTCTTGTAATCATTTCCATTAACCAGCCGTTTCTTGACAATATTTGTCGTAAAGGGTAAAATTATATAGAAATAATGGCTTAGATATAACAGTTATATAAATGCCATATAATAAATAGGGGAAATCTATGAAATCAAAAAAGAAATATATTTTTAGCATTGTATTCTTTATACTGCTACTTATTGCTACTTTTTACTTGCTATTTAGTAGTAATGATATTAATGATGTAATCACTAATTTAAAAAGTATACCTATTACCCATATTGGAATTGGTATCGTTCTTGTTTTAGTATATCTAATTGTCGAGGGGTTATATATAAAAATTACTATAAATTCTCTTGGTGGAAAATTTAACTTGTGGCAAGGCTTTTTATCTGCCTGTACAGAATTTTACTTTTCAGCAATAACGCCTTCTTCTACTGGCGGTCAACCCGCACAGGCATATTACATGCACAAAGACGGAATACCTTATACAAAATCTTCTATAGCTCTACTAGTAAATACAATAACTTTTAAAATAATAATAATTTTGATGGGTATCTGTGCTATAATATTTCATCCGGGCTTAATGTTTAAAAATGGCGTAGCGTTTACAATATTCTTATTAATTGGAATTGTTGGAAATTTTTTATTAATAATATTATGCTTGATGCTTATGTATTCAAAGCGTTGGATAGAATCCATAGTAATGTTTTTTATAAAACTTGGTTGTAGATTACGTATTATAAAAGATAAAGATCATGCAATAGAAAGTTTTAATACACATCTAGCAGAATACCAACAAGGTGCTAAATATGTTAAAGAACATTTAAGTATAGCTATTAAAGTTTGTATCTTGACCATTATTCAGCGTTTCGCTCTATTTTCTATAGCGTTTGTTGTATATGATGCATTTGGACTTGAGGGCTACTCATTTTTAGATTTAGTTGTACTGCAAATAGGTATAGCTCTTGCAATTGATTCTGTACCACTTCCTGGTGGTGTTGGAGTTGGAGAAGCAATGATGCTTGTGATATATAAAAAAATATTTGGAGAAAATATAGCTGTTTCTGCTATGTTTTTGACTCGTGGAATTAGTTATTACTTCTGCTTAATATTAAGTAGTATATTTGTATTTATAAATCATATTAACGTAATGATTAAAGAGAAAAAGAAACTAAAACAAATAAAAAAAATCACCTCGTAAGAGGTGTTTTTTGGAGCGGGAAACGGGGCTCAAACCCGCGACCTTCGCGTTGGCAACGCGACGCTCTATCAACTGAGCTATTCCCGCATATTATATTGTATGCCAATTTATAAGTTTTAGTTCCATAAATAAATTGGTGGCCAGAGACGGGATCGAACCGCCGACACGAGGATTTTCAGTCCTCTGCTCTACCAACTGAGCTATCTGGCCATATAAAAAAATGGCGACCTGGATGGGACTCGAACCCACGACCTCCGCCGTGACAGGGCGGCGTTCTAACCAACTGAACTACCAGGCCAAAAAAGTGGTGGGCACAATAGGGCTCGAACCTATGACCCCCTGCTTGTAAGGCAGATGCTCTCCCAACTGAGCTATGCGCCCACTTCTGTTGACAAGCAATATTATATAAAAAAAAATGTGTTTTGTCAACACATTTTTTTATTTTTATTAATTTTTTTCAACTTTTTTCCTTGTACCCTTTGTTGTTTGTTTTAATGATTTTAAGAATTCAATAACATCCTTTTCTTCCATTATGCCAAACAAGTGATTTCCTTGTATCATATCTACTTTAAGTTTTAATATTTTATTTAACGTTTCCTCATCCTCTATTCGAGTAATAACTATATCATATTCTAGATCACGAGCAAGCGTTACTATATCTTTTAATACATTCGGAGCAAATATACTGTTTGAATCTACATATTTAGAACTTACTTTAACTTCATCTATTTGAAGTCTTCTAAACATGTCCATTACTTCATGTTTTATTTCGAAATTTGTAACAGATATTTTTACGCCATAATTTCTCACTTTATCAAACATTACTTTATAGTTCTCTATCTTATCTACATCAATAGTGTCTGTTATCTGCAACATAAGAGTGCCTTTTTCAAAAGGATTTTTCTCGAATATTCTACATAGCTTTTCAACAAAATCTTTTCTTTGAAAATGTCTTAAAGATACGTTCATTGCAATATTTACATTTGGAAAGCCTTCTTTTCTTAATTTGTTAAGCTTTATAATGGCTTGTTCTATCATAAGCTCATCTATTGGTATAATAAGCCCTATAGACTCTGCAAACTTTAAGAAATATTCTGCTCTAAGTTTTCCAACCATTGGATGATTCCAAAATAGAAATGCTTCAAGCCAAATTTCTTTTGGATTTTTTAGGTTTACTCTAGGCTGATAGTCTATTCCAAATTCTTTATTTTCAAATGCGGATTTTAATTCCATTTCCATTCGCTTTTTATTTTCTGTTTTTGACCTTAATGCTGCATTATGGAAATAATAATCGCTTTTTCCACTTTCTTTTATATGGTACATTGCAGAATCAGCAAAGTTTACAAGCTGAACGCTATCTGTTGAGTCTTCTGGAAACATTGCAATTCCCAAACTATAATCTAGATTAACTTTATTACCACGAATATCTACAGGTCTTACCACATTTCTTTGTACTCTCTTTACGATGGTTTCTACTTCGAGTTTGCTGTTTGCCCCTGTGATAATTAAAGCATATTCATCTCCACCTAGCCTGAATACTTGTCCATGGTCTGCTACTCCATCAACAAGTCTTCTTCCTAGTTCAATCAAAAGCTCATCACCTGCATCATGTCCCATATTATCGTTAATGTGCTTAAAGTCATCTAAATCTAGAAAGCATAGCGCAAATTTTTCTTCTTCGTGTTTTACCATTTCGTTTATTACTTTATTGAATTTATGTCTGTTTCCAAGTTTTGTTAGCGCATCTATATATGCCGCTTGGGCTGCATCTTTGCTTTCCTCTATTTTAGATTTAGCCGTATATCCATATGCAATCATTCCCAAGAAAAATATTATAAATCCACTTAAAACTTGCACCATAACTGTAGTAAGTTCTACCGACATATATATTCCTCACTTTCTTCTTATGTTCCTTCTCGTATTTTATCATTACACAACTATATTTGCAATCCTACCAGGTATAATTATTGCTTTTTTTATTTCTTTCCCTGATATATATTGTTTTAATCTCTCATCATTTAAAACTTGTACTTTAACTTCATCTGCAGTTGCATCTATAGAATGACTAATTGTAAATCTAACTTTTCCACCAACTTGTACTGCGATTTCTACAGAACTTGTTTTAATTTTTGATTCATCAAAACTAGGCCATGTGGCATCTACTATCATAGAATTTGAATCTATGCACTTATTCCATAATTCTTCTGTTACGTGTGGTGCAGTTGGATTTAATATTATTAAGAATTTTTTCAAATCCTCTTTAGATATTTGTCCTTTTTTATACACCAAATTCACAAAAGTCATCATTTGAGCTACTGCTGTATTGTATTTCATAGCTTCATAATCTTCAGTTACTTTCTTAATAGTTTTATTTAATTCTCTTTCAAGTTCTTCGTCGCTATTTGCATAATTATCCACTACTAAATTGTCTAATCTCATTACTCTATCTAAGAATTTCTTTGCACCCTTTACACCATTTTCATTCCATGGAGCTGCCTCATCATATTCTCCAATAAATAACATATAAGTTCTTAAAGTATCGGCACCATATTCATTTACTATATCCTCTGGATTTACTACATTGCCTCTAGATTTAGACATCTTTTCTCCGTCTGAACCTAGTATTAAACCTTGAGTTGAACGTTTAGCATATGGCTCTTTTGTTGGAACAACACCTATATCATATAAGAATCTGTGCCAAAATCTTGAGTAAATAAGGTGACGAGTTACATGTTCCATACCCCCGTTATACCAATCTACAGGTAACCAATGTTTTAATTTATCTAAACTTGCAAGCTCTAAATCATTTCTAGGATCAATATATCTTAGGAAATACCAGCTTGAACCCGCCCATTGTGGCATTGTATCTGTTTCTCTTTGAGCAGCACCACCACAATGTGGGCACACTGTATTTACCCACTCTGTTGCACCGGCAAGTGCAGATTCACCATTTTTACCTGGTTTAAATTCTTTTAAATTTGGAAGTGTTACAGGTAAATCTTTTTCTGGCACGGGAACTAGTCCACATTTTTCGCACTTAACAATAGGTACTGGTTCTCCCCAATATCTTTGACGCGCAAACGCCCAATCCTTCATATAATAATTAGTTTTAGCGTGTCCATAACCTTTAGTTTCTACAAATTCTATCATCGCTTCAATTGCTTCTTTTACAGATTTACCGTTTAAGAAATCCGAATTCATCATTATACCATTTGCTATATCTGTATAAGCTTCTTTTTGTATGTCTCCGCCTTCAATTACTTGAATTATATCTATACCGAACTTTTTAGCAAACTCATAATCTCTTGTATCATGAGCTGGAACTGCCATTATTGCTCCCGTACCATATCCCATCATAACATAGTCTGAAACCCAAATTGGTACTTCTTTTCCGTTTGCAGGGTTTATTGCACGTAAGCCCTTTATCTCCACGCCAGTTTTATCTTTTGCAAGCTGAACTCTTTCAAATTCTGTTTTCTTCTTTGCATTTATAGCATATTCTTCTATCTCAGCTATATTTTCTATTCTGTCCTTGTATTTCTTAATTATTGGATGTTCCGGCGCAACAACCATGAATGTAACACCAAACATTGTATCTGGTCTAGTTGTATATATTTTTAAAGATTCTTCTACATCTTTAAGACCAAAATCTACTTCTGCACCTGTAGATTTTCCAATCCAATTTTCTTGTTGTACTTTAACTCTCTCTGGAAATTCTACCTCATTTAACCCTTCAAGCAATTTTTCTGCATAGTCTGTAATTTTAAGCATCCAAACTTTTTTTTCTTTCTGAATTACTTCTCCGCCACATCTATCACATTTTCCGCCTTGTGATTCTTCGTTAGAAAGAACAACTTGACAGTTTGGACAATAGTTTACTTCAGTTATATCTTTATATGCTAATCCCTTTTCAAACAATTTTAAGAATATCCATTGAGTCCATTTATAATAATCTTCTGATGTTGTATCAATTTGTCTTGAAAAATCAAATGAGAAACCAACTTTCTTTAATTGTTCTGTAAATCTTTCAATGTTGTTATCTGTTACAACTCTTGGATGTATTCCAGTTTTAATAGCATAGTTTTCTGTAGGAAGACCAAATGCATCCCAACCAATTGGGAACAATACATTGTATCCTTCTAATCTCTTTTTTCTAGCTATAACTTCTAATCCTATATATGCTTTAACATGACCTATA
>JAZUNZ010000003.1:0-122483 GCA_045604405.1 Clostridia bacterium | reverse complement strand
AAGAAGCAAGGAGACCCTTGTTTTTCCACAATTGTTTGCTCATTCTATATAAATTTATATAAAAATTTAATTTTAATACAAAAATTATTAGTTAATAACAAACCACGCACTAAAAAGTACGTGGTTTGTCTACAGTCTGAAAAAATAGGTTCAATATTGAACCTATTTTTTGTCTATTTATTTTTCTTCAATTTTTAACTGGTCGTCGCTATCTTCGTGGACTAGTTTTGCAATATTTACAACTCGACCTCCTTCTGAAGTTCTCATTAAAGTAACACCTTGAGTATTTCTACCAAGAACAGATATATCGCTTACATTAATTCTAATTATAACACCAGTTGCTGTAATTATCATAACATCGTCGTTATCTGTAACAACTTTAACACCTATAATATGTCCTGTTTTTTCTGTAGTCTTGTATGTTAATATTCCTTTACCAGCCCTAGATTGTGCACGGTATTCTTCAACCTCAGTTCTCTTACCAAATCCGTTTTCTGTAATTGCTAAGATGTAATTATCCTTTTCTGTAGCTATTGGTTCCATTCCTACAACGTGGTCATCTCCAGATAAAGTGATACCTTTAACTCCCATAGAAGTTCTACCAACAGGTCTTACATCATCTTCCTTGAATCTTATAGACAGACCTGAGTTTGTTACAAGAATAATATCATTAGTTCCATCAGTAAGTCTAACATCGATTATTTCATCTTCATCTTTTAACGTAACAGCAAGTATGCCAGTCTTTCTAATATTTGAATATTCAGAAAGTGGAGTTTTCTTAACAAGACCATTTTTAGTAGCCATAAGAACATTTAAGTTGGCATTAAAGTCTTTAACTGGTATAACTGCAGCAATCTTTTCATCTTGTGCAAGTTGTAATAGGTTTACTATTGCCATACCTTTAGCTACTCTTGAAGCTTCAGGAAGATCGTATGCTTTTAATTTAAACACTCTACCAGTTGTTGTAAAGAATAGTATGTAATCGTGAGTAGAAGATACAAATAAGTGTTCAACAAAGTCTTCTTCTCTTGTAGACATGCCAGTAACACCTTTACCGCCACGCTTTTGAGACTTGTATGCATCTACTGAAATTCTCTTAACATATCCAAAGTGAGTAATTGTAACAACATTATCTTCTTTTTTGATTAGGCTTTCAATTTCAATGTCGCTTTCTCCGTGAACTATTTTAGTTCTTCTTTCGTCACCATAAGCATTTTTAATTTCTATAAGCTCATCTTTTATAATTCCTAAAACTAAAGCTTCGTTCTCTAAAATTTCTTTTAAGCGTTTAATAGTTTCAACTAAAGCGTTATACTCTGCTTCGATCTTATCACGAGAAAGACCTGTTAAAGTTCTAAGTCTCATGTCTAGAATTGCTTGAGCCTGAATTTCAGACAACCCAAATCTTTCCATTAAGGTAGTCTTAGCTGCATTATCGTCTTTGGCAGATTTAATTATCTTAATAATCTCATCAATATTATCTATAGCAATTCTTAAACCTTCTAATATGTGAAGTCTTGCTTCAGCTTTTTTCAAATCATATTGAGTTCTTCTTGTGATTATATCTTTTCTGTGATTGATATAATGGTAAAGAATCTCTTTAAGTGTAAGAATCTTTGGCTCTCCGTTAACTAATGCTAATAATATCATAGATTGAGTTGTTTGAAGTTCAGAATGTTTGTATAATAAATTAAGAACAACATTTGGATTTGCATCTTTTTTAAGGTCTATAACAATTCTTACGCCCTCTCTATCTGAGTGATCGTGAATATCTGAAATTCCTTCTATAACTTTTTCATTTACAAGCTTTGCTATATCTGCGCACATTGCAGCTTTGTTTACTTTATATGGAACCTCTGTAACTATAATATGGAATCTTCCTTTTTGATCTTCTTCAATTTCACATTTAGCTCTAAGACATACTTTGCCACGGCCTGTAGTATAAGCGTTTTTGAAACCTTCATGCCCCACAATTATACCTGCTGTAGGGAAGTCAGGACCTTTTATATATTCCATAAGTCCCTCGTCAGTTATGTCTGGATTATCTATCATTGCACAAGTTCCATTAATAACTTCTGTTAAATTGTGTGGTGGAATATTTGAAGCCATACCAACAGCGATACCATATGAACCATTTACAAGTAAATTTGGTATTTTAGCAGGAAGCACAGTAGGCTCCATAAGTCTATCGTCATAGTTTGGAGTATAATCTACAGTTTCCTTGTCTATATCTGTAAGCATTTCAACGGCCATTTTATATAGTTTTGCTTCAGTATACCTCATCGCTGCTGGTGGATCGTTATCTATTGATCCAAAGTTTCCATGACCATTAACAAGCGGATAACGTAAAGAGAAATCCTGCGCAAGTCTAACTAGTGCATCATAAACTGCGGCATCACCATGTGGGTGGTAATTACCCAAAACGTCACCAACAATACCGGCACATTTTCTATATGGTTTATCTGGCCATAAAGCCAATTCGCTCATAACATATAATATTCTTCTATGAACAGGTTTTAGTCCATCACGAACATCTGGAAGCGCACGAGAAACAATAACACTCATGGCATAATCTATATATGAACGTCTCATTTCGTCCTCGATTTTTACAGGGACTATTTTTCCTTCGTCTAGCAAATTATTTTCTTCCATAATACCCTCCTATTGCTAAGTGTATTATATACGAAAAATGTCATAATTGCAACTAAAAAGGGTTGAAAAAAGGACAAATTATGATATAATGAATTTGCTACTCTACGAAGCAATAAATATAGAAAAGAGGTCGCTATGAAACAAAAGGATTATTACCTTTTACTTGGTGTTAATAAACGCTCAAGTAAGGAAGAAATAAAACAAAATTACAGAAAACTTGCAAAAAAATATCATCCGGACGCAAACGTTGGAAGCCCGGAAGCTGAGGAAGTATTTAAGGACTTAACAGTTGCTTATGATACTTTGATGGACAAGGAAAAAAAGAAGAAATATGATAGGCAAGTAGCCAGATATGGTTATGGAATGCCTCCAAAGGCTACTCGCACAAAAGACATTAAATATGGAGTAAAAAATACAGATGCAACATCTGAATTAATAGCTACTTTGCTAGGTTTCGGCAAGGGTGCTAAAGAGATGTTTACAGGAGCAACGACAGATATAAAAGAGAGAATCAATGCAAAGAAGGAACCTGTAAAAGGCGGAAATGTTGAAGCGTCTCTTGAAATATCTTTAGAAGAAGGCTTCTTCGGAGCAGAGAAGAAGGTGGCCTTAAAAACTGCACACGGCAAGATTAATAATTACACGGTTCAAGTTCCAAGAGGAATACGCGATGGTGAAAAAATACGTTTGGCAGCATTGGGCAAACCTGGAAAAAATGGTGGAAAAAATGGCGACTTAATTATAACGGTAAAGCTGAAAGAACATTCAAGTTTAAAGCTGGAGGGAACAGACATTCATACAAACGTAGATATAACTTATGCTCAATCTGTTGTTGGAGACAAAGTTAAATTGAAGCATTTAGGCGAACAGGTAGACGTTGAAATACCTGCCGGCTCTAAAGAGCAAGATAAGATAGTTATTTCTAAAAAAGGTTACGTAAGTGGAGACGATGTTAGAGGAAGCTTGATTCTTCATTTGAGCATAAGACGTCCAGAACAAGTAACGGAAAGAGAAAGAAAAATATATGAACAACTTTTACGAGTTGAAAAACAGCAAATGAAAGAAAAACAAAAAAGTTAACATCATGTAGGATGTTAACTTTTTTCTATACACATATTATATGGTTGAAGATTTTTTAAATAAATTTGCGAAAAATTCTTTTATTACATTTAAAATGTCGTGAACAGCAAATATTTTATCTTTATTTTCTTCGCAAGTAGGCAAATTGATATTTTGTTCGAAGCCATATCTTTGCATAAGATTTGCAATTGGGTCAGGAGCAATTTCTAATTTAAATGCTTTGCCAGCATTTAATTCATATCTATAATTTTTGTCAAAAAATCCAAAATTTAAAGAATGATTTATGCCTAAATCTATTGTTGCACAATAGCACTCCCCAATGCACTTAGTACATTTTTGAAGTTTGATAATTTTTTTGTCATTTTCAGCCTCATCAAAATAGTAAAACATACTAAATTCTGTCGAATTAGAAGTATCATTTTCTGTAAGTGAGCCATGATATCTAATGACGATAGAATTATTTTGGTTTAAGTTTCCGAAAAATAGTAAAAATATTGTTTTCTATTGTCTTTTTTAGCGCACCCTTGTCATATCCTAACTTACACGCGCATTCAAATTTAACAAATTCATTCATAAAATCACCTCTTGAAACATTTTACAACATCATTTTACAGCGCAGTTAAAAAGCGTGCAACAAATATGTTAAAACTAGACAAAAGAATATAAAAGTTGTGTGCTTTTGACAAAATGACACAAAATATATAAAAAAGTGAGAAATTTTATGTAATACAGATGAAAAATATTGCGAAGAACAACCCAATATGATAATATATTATTTGTGAACATATAATATTTTGGAGGTATAACCTTGAAAAATGAAGATATAAAAAAAACGGAAGAAACCACAGAAAGTATTGAAACGATAGAAACTGTTGAAAATGAAGTTACTGTTGAAAAATCTCAAGATGGTGAAGTGACTTCTAATAAAAGAGCAGGTAGTGTGCAAGTTTCGCCTAAAAAAGGAATAAATAAAGCGCTTATAATAACAGCTATTGTACTAAGCATAATAGCAATTTCGATGATAGTTTTTGCGCTTGTCAATAAGCTTAATACTAATGTTTATTCTAACGTATATATTAATGAAATAAATGTTGGAGGAATGACAGAACAAGAGGTTGCTCAAGTAGTAAAAAGCTTGGGAGATGAGTTTAAGAAAAGAGTCGTAACTGTAAAATATAATGATAATATCATTATGGAACTTACACCAGACAGTATAGATATGAGTATAAATGAACAAGCAACTATAAAAAGCATAATGGAATATGGTAGAACAGAAAATATAGTATTAAACAATGTGAAGATCTTACAAACAATGTTTAATAAAGAGACGTTAGAGCCAACATATCAGTATTCAGAAGCAAAACTTACAAATGTATCTGCAGAGATTACATCAGGTGTTGATGGCAGAGTACAAGATGATGCTTTTAGTTTAGACGAAGAAAATTTAGTTTTAGTAATAACTAAAGGTAAATCTGGAAAAGATATAGTTGTAGAAGAATTTAAAAAAGATATAACAGCAGCATTAAAAGATAAGAGCATAACAGAATATAGTTTGACACTTGAAGAAAGAGAACCTAAATCGTTAGACGTCGATGTAGTATATGCCAAAGTTTGCAAAGAGGCAAAAGACGCATACGTAGATGAAACTGTTAAACCAGTTGTATATCATAAACACGAGTTAGGAATATCTTTTGAAAAAGAAAAATTAAGAGAAGTGTTAAGTAAAACGGAAAATCAAGCAGAAGGCAAGATTATAAAATTTAATTTAACAGCAACACAACCAAAAGTAAAAATACAAGATATAACTAAAGACATATACAAAGATAAATTAGGAACATATGTATCAGACTTCTCAAATTCTGATTCAAACAGAGCAAATAACGTGGTGCTAGGCGCTAGTATGTTAAACGGCACAATAGTTATGCCAGGAGAAACTTTCTCCTTTAATGAGGTTATGGGTGATTGTGGCCTTAGTTCAAGAGGTTTTAAACCTGCCGCAGTTTTCAAAGCGGGAAAGGTTGTACAAGAAGTAGGTGGAGGGATATGTCAAATATCTTCATCGCTTTATGTTGCAGCGCTTTATGCTAATTTGGGAATAGTATCAAGAAGTAATCACGCGTTACCGGTTGGATATGTTCCTGTGAGTTTAGATGCTACAGTGTACTATCCATATCTAGATTTTAAATTTAAAAACACAAGAGATTATCCAGTAAAAATAGTAGCAACAACAACTAGTTCGAGAAAGCTTACTATTTCTATATATGGAACAAAAGAGGATAAAGAATATGAAGTTGAGCTTACGTCTTGGAAGACAGGGACTATAGCATCTAAAGTACAAAATCAAAATGATAGTTCTTTAGAAGTAGGAAAAACTAAAATAATACAGGCGGGAGCAGCGGGCTTTACATCAGTTGCATACAAGACTGTGAAGTATAATGGAAAAGTTGTTTCTAAAACACTGTTGTCTGAAGATTCTTATGGTTCAACACCAAGAATAATAGCAGTAGGAACTAAAGTAGTTCAAAAGGAAGAAGTAAAAGAGGATAACACTTCGGCTGGAACAACAGATGGAACTACAACGGGTGGAGGTGCTATAAACGGAGAGCCTGTTACTGGCGAAACCACACCAGACAGTGTTACAAACGATACTACATCAGGAGCTGCTGCTGGTGGAGAAACTACAGGTGATACAACAGGAAACCAAACTACTCCATAATGTTTAATAGGAGATAATAGTGAAAAAGTTTTTAAAAATATTATTAACATTTATAGTTATTATAGGTCTAATATGTCTAGCAAAAAATCTAGGCATATTAGATTTTTCTGCTTTAAATGTAAGTGAAGAAAAAATTGCTAGTTATTCGGGTTTCTATTTTGACAAACTAGAACAACAGGAAAAAGAAATATACGTAAAAATAGATGAAGCAGTAAAGAGCAGAAAAAAGCAAGTGATTATTGGGATACATAAAAACTCGGATCTAACAGAGAAGGTATCAAAAGTACTTACTTCATATTTTTATGACAATCCTGAGTGTTATTTTGTTTCTAATGAGTATATGATTTCTACTAGAGATTTAAAACTATTTAAATATTCTACATTGAAATTGAAATATCTTGTGACTAGCGATAGCCAATTGGCTTTGAAAAATACAAACTTAAAAATAGCAGTAAATAAAATTTTAAATGAAAGTGTCCAAGAAGGAATGACGGATTTCGAAAAGGAACTAGCAATACATGATGCACTTGTAGATCATGTGACATATTATGAGTATGAAAATATAAATGATATTCCTGCAATAAAACATACTGCATATGCCGCACTGGTTGAAAAAGAAGCAGTATGTGATGGTTATTCGAAAGCGTTTAAAATGTTGCTAGAAGAAGTGGGAATAGAGAGTCAGATAATATGTGGAAAAGCAGATAATATTTCGCATGCTTGGAACATTGTAAAAATCGAGGATGAATATTATCACGTAGACGTTACATCGGACAAAATAGTAGAGAATTCTAATAAATTTGTTGTGCACACATATTTTAATCTTACTGATGAACAAATTACAAAAACGCATACAATAGATAAAAGGTTTGATTATCCAAAAGCAAAGTCATTAAAATATAACTACTATATACAAGAAGGATATTATATAAGTTTAGAAGATGATTTAGATAGTAAAATGAAGACGGTTATAGGAAAACAAAGGGACTCAGACATTCTTGAAATAAAGGTGGAAGGAAAAAATTATATACGAAAGATAATTGATTCATTGTATACTCTAAACTTTAACAACTGGCGCTCTATTGGTAAGACTAGCATATCATATAATAATATAGAAGATATTTATGTTTTTATAAAATAAGAGAAACAGAGGTGCATAGCATGTGTACTTCTGTTTTTTTATAAAAGACATATAAATATATTATGAATAATATTGAGAATGAATGCTGGTCAGACACAAGACCATATTATATTTTATACCAAGATAAGCCGTTTTTGAAAGATATATTTGCCCAAGTGTTTGAGGATTTTCAAGATGTGGGTGAAATTGCATATATCGGAGCAAGTACACATAGGTTAACAAGAGAATATTCCTTAGATGGAGAACAGTCAAATACTATAGATAAACGCAGGAACTTTAAAGAAGAACAACTTGAGCGAAATAGAAAAAATGACACAAGGAAAAAGGCTAGATTAAATATTTGCGATACTAATGAAGAAAGTCAAATTAGAGAATATGCCAATATAAAAGAAATAAAAGAAATGAACAATATGCTTTTTTATAAACGACTAATAAGACAACTTGTAAACGAATATGCAAGTGGAAGGTGTAACAATCTATGCTTTATTAAAGATAAGGTACAAATGTATGATAAATATAAAGAAACGGAAGACGTATTTGTTAAAATGGGGGAATGTTGTGTTTGGTTAAAACGAGAGTACATGGATACAACGGCTATAAATATAGCAAATGTTATGGGGACAGTAAATATGATAGGTTATGTATTAGAGAAAGAAAGTGAAACTACGCCTAGAGTTATAAAAGCAATAGCGATATATACATGAATTGTTTACATTGCGTGCTTTAAATGATATAATGGACTTGCTAGGAGATGATACTATGACACAAAGAGAATTAATAGAATTATTGGAAAAGCAAGTTGGCATTATAAAAAGCAGTGTTTATCATAATAAAAAAGATGAAATAATAGAAGATATTACATATGATTCTAAAACATGTATAAAAGGGGCTGCCTTTTTTGCTAAAGGGGCTAATTTTAAAGAGGAATATGTGTTGGATGCGGTACAAAACGGCGCAAGTTTAGTTATAGCAGAAAAGGAATATGAAACAGGCGATGCGGGCTTAATTGTAGTTAAAGATATAAGACGCGCGATGGTTGTAGTAGCAGAAGCTTTCTTTGGAAAGGCTTATGAGAAAATAAAAATGATAGGACTTACCGGGACAAAGGGAAAGACAACAACAGCGACGTACATACACAACATATTAAATGAGCATGTGAAAAAAAGGACGGCGCTTTTATCTACAATTGAAACCTATACGGGCTCAAGATGTGAAGAATCGCATTTATCTACTCCAGAGGCAATAGAATTGCAAAGATATATTAAAGAGGCGGTAGACAATGACCTTCAATATCTTACTATGGAAGTTTCTTCGCAAGCATACAAAATAAATAGGATAAAAGATATGGCCTTTGATATAGGATTATTTGTAAACATATCGGAAGATCATATAAGTCCAGCTGAACATCCGAACTTTACAGATTATTTAAACTGTAAATTGGAGTTTATAAAAAACTGCAAAACAGTTGTTATAAATCGCGAAACTGCACAATTTGACTCAGTACTTGAAGCTGCAAAAAATGCAGATAAAATAATAACATATGGTTCGGAAAAAGTGAAAGAATATGTAGATTATTATTTTACAAATTTGAGAAAGCAAGAAGGATATTTGTGGTTTGATGTTATACATAATGAAGAAAAGGAAACATATAAAACAAAAATGTTTGGCGACTTTAATGCAGAAAATGCTCTTGCTGCAATAATTGTTGCAAAAGAGTTAAATATATCAACGGAATTTATTCAACAAGGTATTGAGAAGACTACGGTATCAGGAAGAATGAATGTGTTTACAAACAATAAAAAAACAATAATTGTAGATTATGCGCATAATAGATTAAGTTTCGAAAAGTTTTTTGAAGCAATAAAAAAAGATTATCCTACAAGCGATATAGTTGCTGTGTTTGGAGCTCCAGGCGGAAAAGCTTATGGCAGAAGAAAAGACATTTCTGAAGTGGCTAGTAAATATTGTACTCGCATTTATCTTACGGCAGATGACCCTCAATTTGAGGAGGTAAAAAACATTTGTAATGAAATGTCTACCTTTATTACTTGTGATTATGAAATAATAGAAGACAGAGAACAAGCTATAACCAAAGCGTTTAACGATATGAAAGAAAACGGAGTTCTTTGTTTACTTGCAAAAGGAGAGGACAAGTATCAATTGATTAGAGGGAAATTTGAAGATTATATATCAGATATTGGTATGGCTAAAAAGTTAACAAACAATATATAGATGTACATAGAGGCAAATAAGTCAGCCTCTATTATTATGTACAACAGCAACTTTATACTTAGGTTATAAAATTAAAGGCTATTACTTGACATAAAGCGCTAATTGCAATATAATAAATAAGTGCAAAAATTTAGTTTATGAAAGAAGGAAAAAATATGAAGAACATAAGAAATGTAGCGATTATAGCTCACGTTGACCACGGAAAAACAACTTTAGTAGACAGCCTACTTAAACAAAGCGGAATATTTAGAGATAATGAAGCGGTATCTGAAAGAGTAATGGACTCTGGAGATATTGAAAAAGAAAGAGGAATAACAATCTTATCTAAAAATACTTCCGTTATGTTTGAGGGAACAAAAATAAATATAGTAGATACTCCAGGACACGCAGACTTTGGAGGAGAAGTTGAACGTGTTCTTAAAATGGTAGATGGAGTTTTACTTATCGTAGATGCATTTGAGGGAGCAATGCCTCAAACAAGATTTGTTTTGTCTAAAGCATTAGCATTAAACTTGGTGCCTATCGTTGTAGTAAATAAAATAGATAGGCCAGGCGCAAGACCTGCTGAAGTATTAGATGAAGTATTAGAATTGTTTATGGATCTTAATGCAACAGATGAACAATTAGACTTCCCTGTTGTTTATGCTTCTGGTAAAGGTGGCTTTGCAAAATATAACGTAGAAGACGACTCAGACAACATGAGAGCTATATTTGAAACAATAATAAAATATGTTCCAGAACCAAAGGGAAGCAAAGACGAACCATTACAACTTTTAGTATCTAATATAGATTATGATGAATATACTGGAAGAATTGGCGTGGGAAGAATTGAACGTGGAGTAATTCATGCTGGTGAACAAGTCGCTCTTTGTAAAAAAGATGGAAGTGTACAAAATATAAAAATAGGTAAAATCTATACATATATGGGATTAAAAAGAACAGAAGTTGAAATGGCAGAATGCGGAGAAATAGTTTCTGTTACAGGTGTTGAAGGAATAAATATAGGTGAAACTATAGCAGATATAAATAATCCTGAAGCAGTACCATTTGTAGATATAGATGAACCTACTGTTTGTATGACATTTAGCGTAAACAACGGACCTTTTGCAGGAAAAGAAGGTAAATATATTACATCAAGACATTTAAGAGACAGACTATTTAAAGAAGTTGAAACAAATGTATCACTAAGAGTAGAAGAAACTGAAACTCCAGATGCATTTAAAGTATATGGACGTGGAGAACTGCATTTGTCTATACTTATTGAAAACATGAGAAGAGAAGGATTTGAACTTTTAGTTTCTAAGCCTACAGCAATAAGCAAAATTATAGACGGTGTAAAATGTGAGCCTATGGAGCTTGCAACAATAGATGTTCCAGAAGAATATGTTGGCGTTGTAATGGAAAAAATGGGTAACAGAAAAGGTGAAATGACAAATATGTGTCCATCACTTACTCAAGCTGGCTATACAAGACTTGAATTCAAGATACCATCAAGAGGACTTATTGGTTACAGAAGTGAAATATTAACAGATACCAAGGGTACAGGCGTACTTAATAGCATATTTGCAGGATTTGAACCAGATAGAGGAGAAGTTATAACAAGAACTCATGGAACAATAATTGCATATGAACAAGGTAAATCTACAACTTATGGACTATATAATGCTCAAGAAAGAGCAACTCTATTTATTGGAGCTGGAACAGAAGTATATATTGGTATGATAGTTGGAGAAAACTCAAGATCAGAGGATATGATAGTAAATGTATGTAAAGAAAAACATTTAACTAACACAAGAGCATCTGGCAGTGATGATGCATTAAAATTAACACCACATAAAGTATTATCTTTAGAACAATCATTAGAGTTTATTGCAGAAGATGAACTTGTAGAAATAACACCTCTAAATATTAGACTTAGAAAGAAAATATTAGACCCTACTAAGAGATTAAGAGGAATTACAACTTAATAGAAAAACAACACCACATAGAAACTTTCTATGTGGTGTTATTTTATTAATTGCTTTCTTATGCTAGTAGACGTTCATTCTTTTTATTTTGAATTCTTACATTGTATAGTACCGAAGATTTGTGGTTCCTTAGTTTGCGAATAACATGCTTGCAAACATTCCTTATGGTTGTAACAGACAATCCCATAATAGAAGCAATTTTAGCAAAAGTATGAGGTTCGCAACCATTTAATCCATATCTTAAATCAATAATCTTGGGTTCCCTTTCGGAAAGAGTATTTAGAACAGTTTCGAAGGCGTCCAAGATAATTTCGGGTTTATCATATTGGCAAGCGCTGCCAACGATATCCTTACAAAGATTGTAGTATGCAATTAATTTTTCGTCAGGGTAAGGAGCTGAAAGAATAAATATGATTTTAGCCTTTTTTAGAATTTCCTTCCGATTAAGTCGTATTTTAGCCATTAAAGTCCTCCAATATTTTAAATTATTAAATATATAATTAAATTACAACAAAACCATTATACCACATTATGTCTACTGTGTCAAAATTATATTTTCACACATTTTACCTCATATCTTGAAATAAAATTTTATTCATGATAGTATGGTAACAGTTATAAAATATTAATAAAGCATATGCAAATATTGTTTTATTAGGGAGGAATATATGAATAACAAATACGAGTGTGTATATAACTTAGAAACATTGGAAAAGATGATTGACAGAACAAAAAAAGCACAAGCTCAATATGCAAAATATACACAGGATAAAGTGGACGAAATATTTAAAGCTGCGGCTTTAGCTGCAAATCAAATGCGAATACCTTTAGCTAAAATGGCTGTAAAAGAAACAGGCATGGGAATTGTAGAGGATAAGATTATTAAAAACCATTATGCAGCTGAGTATATATATAACAAGTATAGACATGAAAAAACTTGTGGAGTGATAGAGGAAGATGAAGCAGCAGGTATTAAAAAAGTTGCTGAACCTATTGGAATTATAGGTGCAGTTATACCTACAACAAATCCAACATCAACAGCAATATTCAAAACATTACTTGCACTAAAAACTCGTAATAGTATTATAATAAGCCCACATCCTAGAGCTAAAGAGTCAACGATTGCAGCAGCTAAAATCGTTTTAGAAGCGGCAGTTAAAGCGGGGGCGCCTAAGGATATAATATCGTGGATAGATGTGCCATCTTTAGAGCTTACAAATGGTCTTATGCATACAGTTGATTTAATTTTAGCTACAGGTGGACCGGGTATGGTAAAGGCAGCTTATTCTAGTGGAAAACCTGCCCTTGGAGTAGGTGCTGGGAATACGCCTGCGGTTATAGATAAGAGTGCGGATGTTATTTTAGCAGTAAATTCTATCATACATTCAAAAACTTTTGATAATGGTATGATATGTGCGTCTGAGCAATCTGTAATAATAGACAAAACTATTTATGATAAAGCTAAGGCTGAGTTTGTAAAAAGGGGTTGCTATATATTAAATGATGAAGAAAAAGAAAAAGTAAGAAAGACAATAATAATTAACGGTGCATTAAATGCTAAAATAGTAGGACAATCAGCATATACAATTGCCAACCTTTCAGGTATTAAAGTTCCAGAAACAACGAAGATATTAATTGGCGAAGTGGATAGTGTGGATATATATGAAGAATTTACGCATGAAAAGTTATCACCAGTTCTTGCAATGTATAAAGCTAAAGATTTTAAAGATGCGGTTAAAAAAGCATACCAACTTATAGAAGATGGTGGTTTGGGACATACATCTTCGTTATATATAAATACGATTACAGAAAAAGATAAAATAGAGACTTTTTATAACTCTATGAAAACATGTAGAGTATTAATAAATACACCTGCATCACACGGTGGAATCGGAGATTTGTATAACTTTAAACTTGCGCCATCGCTTACACTTGGTTGTGGTTCGTGGGGAGGAAACTCAGTTTCAGAAAATGTTGGAATAAAACATTTATTAAATATTAAAACGGTAGTTGAGAGGAGGGAAAATATGCTTTGGTTTAGAGCTCCAGAAAAAGTATATATTAAAAGAGGTTGTTTAGGTGTAGCACTAGATGAATTGAGTAGTGTGTTAAACAAGAAAAGAGTGTTTATAGTAACAGATAAGTTCTTGTATGAAAACGGATATACTAAATGCATTACAGATAAATTAGAGGAAATGGAAATAGTGCATGAAACATTCTTTAATGTGGAACCAGATCCAACTATAGCTTGTGCTAAAGAAGGTGCTAAGCTTATCGAAACATTCAAACCTGACTGTATAATTGCAGTAGGCGGAGGATCTGCAATGGATGCGGCAAAAATAATGTGGGTGATGTATGAACATCCAGAATTAGATTTTATGGATATGGCAATGAGATTCATGGATATACGAAAAAGAGTATACGATTTCCCTAAGATGGGAGAGAAGACGTATTTTATAGCAGTACCTACAACAGCAGGAACAGGTTCTGAAGTGACTCCTTTTGCTGTTATTACAGATGAAAAAACGGGAACTAAATATCCGCTAGCAGATTATGAACTTATGCCAAAAATGGCTATTGTGGATAGTGATATGATGATGAATGCGCCTAAAGGGCTTACAGCAGCATCTGGAATAGATGCAGTAACGCATGCGCTAGAAGCTTATGCCTCTATGATGTCAACTGAGTATACAGATGCTTTGGCAAAAGAGTCGCTTAAAATAATATTTGAATATCTTCCAAGAGCATATGAAAAAGGAGCTTTAGATCCAGTTGCTCGTGAAAAAATGGCTAATGCTGCTACTATGGCTGGTATGGCTTTTGCAAATGCCTTTCTTGGAGTGTGTCACTCAATGGCACATAAACTTGGAGCATTCCATCATTTGCCACACGGTGTAGCAAATGCCCTTATGATAAACGAAGTCTTAAGATTTAATAGCAGTGAAGCCCCAACAAAGATGGGAACTTTTCCTCAGTATGATCATCCACACACATTAAGAAGATATGCAGAAATTGCAGAAAGCTTAGGACTAGGTGGAAAGACTGATGAAGAAAAATTAGAAAGGCTGATTAAGAAGATTGATGAATTAAAAGAAAAAATAGGAATAAAAAAGACAATTAGAGATTATGGAATAGATGAAAAAGATTTCTTAAATAGGCTAGATGAAATGACAGAGCAAGCCTTTGATGACCAATGTACAGGGGCAAATCCAAGATATCCACTAATGAGTGAAATAAAAGAAATGTACATGAAAGCATATTATGGAGGTAACGAATGATGGACACAATAGCCGAAAGAAAAACAAAGACAGTGTACAAAGATGGGGATACAGTAGTAAAATTATTTGTTAAAGATTATTCAAAGGCAAACATATTAAATGAGGCATTAAATCAAGCGAGAGTCGAAGAAAGCACTAAACTTAATATTCCTAAACTTTTAGAGGTTAAGAAATTTGCAAGTAGATGGGCGTTAACAACAGAGTATGTAGAAGGGAAAACATTAGATGTTCTTATGAAACAATATCCAGAAAAAGAGGATGAATATTTAAATATATTTGTAAAGTTGCAATTAGAAGTTTTGGGAAATCAAGTGCCTCTTTTAAGCAGAATAAAGGATAAGTTTAGAAGAAAACTTACTGAAACGAAAGTTATAGACGACAATATTAAATATGAACTTCTTCAAAGACTAGAAGGCATGAAGAACCATACAAAGTTGTGCCATGGAGACTTTAATCCAAGTAATATTATAGTAGGAACTAATGGTAAGTGCCATATAATTGACTGGTCTCATGCAACACAAGGGAATGCTTCTGCAGACGCTGCGAGGACATTTTTAATATTCTCTATGCAAAAAGAGGAAGCGTTAGCTAATAAATATTTGGATATATTCTCTAAAGAAAGTGGTATAGAAAAAAGGAATATCCAAAGATGGATACCAATAGTTGCTGCAACACAATTAACAAAAGAGAATGTAGATGAAGAAGAGTTTTTGAGAAATTGGATAGATATAGTAGATTATGAATAAATAGATATGGGGTATGTGTAGAAATATGCATACCCTATTTGACATGTTTACATAATTTTGATATAATAGAACTGTGAGTGTAAATTTTGTTATGCGCTCTCAGAAATATCTGGGAGCGGGAAACTCCCAAAAAACAGGAGGATTTAAAATGAAAAAGGAAAGTAATAAGGAAAGAAGAATGCTGCTCTGTGAGGCGAGAACGATTTTTGCAGATAATACTTTTTACACGGACAGCCAAATACTTGAGTACTATAGACTGCTTAAAGCGGTCTGCGGTGATGAACAAGAGTTTGAACAAAACTCGGCGTTAGCAGGAGGCCTGAATAAAGCGCTTCGTGAGCTTGATGAACGAGAACGGCATATTTTGTGGATACGCTTTTGCCAAAGATGCACGTTAGAAGAAGCGGGAGAAATTTACGACGTTAGCAGAGAACGTGCAAGGCAGATCGAGTCGTATGGGCTTAAGTTAATGTCAAAAAATAAAGAAAAGTTCATTATTGATGAGCAAATTAAGTTTTTAGGAGAAAAAATAAAGTCGCTTCAATCTCTAAAACAAGGAGTTTTAATCTGTAATGTCGAGATAGAGAGACTTAGGCTTAGTGAACGTTCATATAATGCTTTGATTCAGGCAAATATAAAGACGGTTAATGACTTGCTTGATTATTCTAAACGGGACTTTTCCAATATTAAAGGTTTGGGCAACGTGTGTGCGGAAGAAGTTATAAAACAGATTCAAGAGTATGTACCCGGGTGGAAGCCTGTAGATAGACAATATATTGTTCGTCAACTTAATTCTACCGAAACCACTAAAAAATATGTGGATTTGCCAGTGGAGTTCCTTAAACTTTCAAAACGTTCACTTAATTGCATGAAACGAGTGGGTGTAAGAACAATAGGGGATTTTTTAAGTTTCCCCGAGGAAAATCTTATTGTGCTTAAAAACTTCGGCGAAAAATCCTATGAAGAAATAAAAAAGTGCAAGGAAGAATTTAAACAAATCTAAATAAAAGGTATCGTATAATAAAACATACGATACCTTTTTATCTATGTGATAATATGTAATATGCAATATTTTTCTTGCAATTTCTAGGTATTAGTTGTAAAATATACCCATATTATATAGAGGAAAGTTTATACTTTCCTCATTTGCATGTGATTTAGAAAGGACAATTATGAAAAGATACTTAAAATGTTTTAAGGGAGTAAAAAAATACGCTATATTAGCACCAATTTTTATGATGATTGATGCTATGTGTAGTGTCATATCTCCATACATAATTTCAAAGATAATAGACGTTGGAATTGCAAATGGAGATACAGCTTACATTATAAAAATGGGTGGAATAATGTTCTTGCTAGCGCTGGGAGTGCTTGGCGGCGGATTTGGCTGTATGTATTTTTCGGCTAAAGCTTCATATGGTTTTGGGGCAAACTTAAGACAAGATATAATTAAGAAAATACAGACGTATTCATTTGCTAATATAAATAAATTTACTACCGCGTCTATAATTACAAGAGCAACCAATGACGTAGAAGTATTGGTTCAACTAGTACAAATGTGTTTAAGGATGTTAATTAGATCTCCTTTTATGTTTGTTGGTGGAATTATCATGGCTCTTGTACTAAATAAAGGCATGTCATTAATAATTGCAGCGTTGATACCGCTTCTTGCTATACTTATAGCATTTGCTATAGTTAAAGCATTTCCACTATTTACTAAGGTGCAAGAAAAGATAGATAGAGTGAATAGTATACTTCGTGAAAATCTAGTTGGCTCAAGATTTATAAAAGCATTTGTAAGAGAAAAACATGAAGAAGAAAGATTTAAAACTGCTAACCAAGAATTAAGAGACTTATCCATTAAAAGCTACGGGATATTAGTGCTTCTTATGCCAGGGGTTACTTTAATTATGAACATAGGTATTGCAGCGGTATTGTGGTTTGGAGGAAAAGTTGCTCTCACAGGGGGCATACAAGTAGGACAAATAAGCTCATATGTTACATATATAACTATGGTATTATCTGCACTTATGATGCTTATGATGATGTTTATGAATTTATCACGTTCTAAAGCATCTAGTCAGAGAATAACTGAAATTCTTAAAGAAGAACCAGACATTAAAGACAGTGTGAATAATATAGAAAATACACACAAAATTACAAAAGGTAAAGTAGAATACAATGTAAAGAAATTTGCTTTTGCAGATTCTGAAGGCGAAGCGATTCTAGAAAATATTAAGTTTAAAGCTAATCCGGGCGAAATGATAGCCATAATAGGCTCAACTGGTACCGGAAAATCTACAATAGTAAACTTAATGCCAAGATTTTATGATGTAACAGAGGGATATGTAAAAATAGATGGCGTTGATGTAAGAGATTATGATTTAAAGACTCTAAGAGATGGAATAGGAATGGTGCTACAAGAAAACAGATTGTTTAAAGGGACAATTAGAAGCAATCTTTTATGGGGCAACAGTGAAGCTACAGATGAAGATTTGTATGAGGCTTTGAAAATAGCTCAAATGTATGATCATGTTAACGGAATGAATAAAAAGTTAGATTCTAAAGTGGAACAAAGAGGAACTAACTTCTCTGGTGGACAGAAGCAAAGGCTTACTATTGCTAGAGCGTTAGTAAAAAAACCTAAGATACTAATTTTAGATGATAGTGTAAGTGCACTTGATGCAACTACAGAAAAGAATTTAAGAGAAGCATTAAGAAGTAAAATGAAAGACACTACAATATTTGTAATTACTCAAAGAATTAGTAGCTGTAAGGAAGCGGACAAGATACTTGTTGTAGATGATGGTACGATTGTAGGGCAAGGAACGCATGATGAACTTATTGCGTCAAATAAGGTGTACAAAGAAATCAGCGATTCTCAAAACCAGGAGGTGAGAGACGATGGCTAAAATGGGACCTCCTAAAGGAAAGAAATTTGAAAAACCAAAGAATGCTAAACAAACGGTAAGAAGACTGTGGGGATATTTAAAACAAAGCAAAGCTTTACTTATAACTGTTATAGTGCTAGTTATAGCTACAGCTGTAATAGATATGGCATCTATCTATGTATTAGCACCGATTATAGATGATTACATTATGCCAATGGTAAAAAACCAAGGGGCAAGGCAGTATGTAGCAGGTCTTGCTAAGATGATAGGAATATTCATGAGTCTTAATTTGGCATATGTAGTTTGCTCATACATTTCTTCAAAAATAATGATAAAAGTATCACAAAACACTGTTATGAAAATGAGAAATGAGCTTGTTGAGAAAATTGAAAAATTACCAATCAAATATTTTGATACTCATCCTCATGGCGAATTAATGAGTAGAATTACAAATGACATGGATAATTTAAGTAATACGCTAAATACAAGTATAACTCAAATAATTTCCGGAATATGTACTCTTATATTATCTCTAGTGGTGATGTTTAGCATAAATGTAACCATGTCTATAATCTCTCTTTTAATAATACCTATAATATCTATAGTCGTAATGAAAATTTCTAAAATTACAAGGCGTCAGTTTATTCGCCAACAAGAATGTTTGGCAGAAGTTAATGGGTATGTAGAAGAATACATTTCAGGGCAAAGGGTTATAAAAGCATTTAATAAGGAAGACAATGTAATAAATGGATTTGAACAAGTTAATGAAAAATTAAAAAACGAAGGGTTTAAAGCACAATTTACATCTGGAGCAGTTATGCCAATAAGTGGATCAATAAACCAGATGGGTACCGCGATTACCATGATAGCGGCGGGAATTCTTGCTATAAATGGAAAGATATCTATAGGTAGCATAGTTTCATTTAATAAACTTTCAAATCATTTTGGCAGACCAATAAATGAGATTGCGAATCAATTCAATGTTATACAATCTGGACTTGCCGGTGCCGAAAGAATGTTTAATATTATGGATGAGGAAGAAGAATATCCAGACAACGAGGGAAAAGAACTACTTACACAAGTTAGAGGACATGTAGAATTTAGAAATGTTTCGTTTGGATATGATGAAAACAAATTAGTTATAAAGAATTTTAATTTGGAGGCAAATCCGGGAGAGACTATAGCGTTAGTTGGACCGACAGGCGCAGGAAAGACTACAATTATAAATCTACTTACAAGATTTTACGATGTAACTTGTGGAGAAATATTAATTGATGGCAAGAATATTAAAGATTTGGATAAATACTCTTTAAGAGATGCTTTAGGAATAGTTCTCCAAGATACAGTAATGTTTTCTGAAACAGTAAAAGAAAACATACGATATGGAAAACTTGGAGCAACCGATGAAGAAATAAAAGAAGCAGCAAAGCTTGCCAATGCACACCAATTTATAAAACGTTTGCCTGGCGGATATGATACAATGCTTGCAGAAGATGGTGGAAATATTTCTGTAGGGCAAAGACAACTTTTAAATATATCTAGAGTAATATTAAATGATCCAGATATATTAATATTAGATGAAGCAACAAGCAATGTAGATACTCGTACGGAAGTACATGTACAAGATGCTATGAGCAAATTGCTTGAAGGAAGAACAAGTTTTGTTATAGCACATAGATTGTCTACAATACACAATGCAGATAAAATTGTTGTTATAAACCATGGTGAAATTGTAGAACAAGGAAATCATGATGAATTAATTGAAAACAGAGGTATGTATTATACAATGTATACAGGTATGTTTGATAATGTTGAAGAATAAAAAATACTCACGAGTATATAAACTCGTGAGTATTTGCTTAGGGAATCAAGATAATCCAAGATTTTTCTTTTTCGTCTAATAAGGAAATTCTTATAGATACCGGTTTGAGGAACATATAATCCATTTTTTGGATAAGTTCTCGGGTTGTTCCTTTAAAAAGGTGATAGTTTTTAGAATCTTCGCAAACAATATAGAATGTTTTTTCTACATTCGACTGAATATTCCCTCCACCTAAACTGTCTCGGATTGTTTCGAACCATGCAGCTTTGTATGCTTTTGGCGTGTAGTACTTTGAGTTTTTATCAAACAAAGTTACCCGGACATTAAAGTCGCCTGTTTTAAATAAGCTTGTTGCACAATTTCTAGTTAGCATGTGCGTTTCCTCTCTTTCATTAGATAAGATATATTTGGTTAAAACCAAATACATTATAACATAATTCGAGACAAATGTCAATTTAGAAAGGCTATGGCACAGAAAAGTATACATAAAACAGAAAAAGGTGTTGAAAGTGAAATAAAAATGTGGTAAAATAGATACATTCTAATATGGGAGAAAAGAAGAGTATGATTATACAAACTAAACGGTTGGTTTTAAGACCTTTTTATAATTCTGATAAGGCGTGGTATTATGATTTTGTACAAGATGCAGAAATTCAAAAAAGATTACCAGGACTTGCTTCTTTGAACAAGGAAAAAGCGGACAATGATCTGAACTTGTTTGTCAAGGGGGATTTTTATAATGATTTTTATTATGTGATTACAGATGATAAAAGTAATGTTGTTGGAGTTATAATAGCGGTTAGGATAATGGGAACTTTAGTCGATGTTTCGTATTATTTAAAAAGAGAATATAGACATAAAGGATATATGCATGAAGCATTAGAAGGTTTTTTTACAGTAATTAATGCGAAAATACCTGACTACCGTTTCCGGTTGATTATAGATGCAGATAATGAAGATTCGCTAAATGTAGCGATGAAGTTTGACGTGCATATAAAAAGACTGGATGACAAATATCTTTGCTATTTATAAAAATGAACACCTCTGATATTAATATTGGAGGTGTTGTTTTCTTTATGTAAACAAACTATGTAAAAAGTTCGGATAAATTTCTACCAAAAGATTGACTTTATGCATGCTTAAATGGTATAATAATAACGCATTTGTGTGGTTTAAAATAAACACACGTAATTTTGTGCACAGGGAGGTGAAGTCAAGTGCCAACATTTGAACAATTGGTAAGAAAAGGAAGACATGATAAAACTACTAAATCTAAATCACCAGCTTTACAAAGAGGATTCAATTCTAGACAAAAAAGAGCTACAAATGTATCTTCTCCACAAAAGAGAGGTGTTTGTACAGTAGTTAAAACACAAACTCCTAAAAAGCCAAACTCAGCGTTAAGAAAAGTAGCCAGAGTTAAGCTTACAAATGGTATGGAAGTTTCTGCATATATTCCAGGAATAGGCCATAACCTACAAGAACACAGCGTTGTTCTTATTAGAGGAGGAAGGGTAAAAGATCTTCCGGGTGTTAGATACCATATAGTTAGAGGTGTGCTAGATACAGCAGGTGTTGCAAACCGTGTTCAAGCTAAATCTAAGTATGGAGCTAAAAAGGCTAAAAAATAGTCTAACAACAAAGTTTGGTGCTTGATTTAATATAAAATCTGCACTGACAAAATTAATTTTAAATTTTGAGTACCGAGAAAAGGAGGGAAGGAAAGTGCCAAGAAAAGGACATTTAGTTAAAAGAGAAGTTATGCCAGACCCAGTTTATGGTTCTAAAGTTGTAACAAAACTTATAAACAAAGTTATGTGGGATGGTAAGAAAACAGTTGCTGAAAAACTAGTTTATTCTGCATTTGATATGGTAGCGGAAAAAACTGGAAGAAACGCTTTAGAAGTGTTTGAAGAAGCAATGGAAGCTGTTATGCCAGTTCTTGAAGTAAAAGCAAGACGTGTTGGTGGTGCTACATACCAAGTACCTATCGAAATTAGAGCAGATAGAAGACAAAGTCTAGGAATTAGATGGTTAGTAGAATACGCTAGAAAAAGAAACGAACACGGAATGGACGAAAAACTAGCAGCTGAAATAATGGATGCTATAAACTCACAAGGTGGAGCATTCAAGAAGAAAGAAGATACTCATCGTATGGCAGAAGCAAACAAAGCATTTGCTCACTACAGATGGTAAACTAAGGATAGGAGGGATTTATAAGTGGCAGGTAGAGAATATCCTCTTGAGAGGACTAGAAATATCGGTATCATGGCTCACATCGATGCTGGTAAGACAACCACAACAGAAAGAATACTTTTCTATACAGGAATAAACCACAAAATAGGTGAAACTCACGATGGTAGTGCAACAATGGACTGGATGGAGCAAGAGCAAGAAAGAGGTATCACAATTACTTCTGCAGCTACAACTTGTTTCTGGAACAATAACAGAATAAACATTATTGATACTCCAGGACACGTTGACTTTACTATAGAGGTTGAAAGATCTCTAAGAGTACTTGATGGTTCAGTTACAGTACTATGTGCTAAAGGTGGTGTACAACCACAATCTGAAACTGTATGGAGACAAGCAAACAAATATAAAGTACCTAGAATGATATACGTTAACAAAATGGATATCATGGGTGCAGATTTCTACAGATGTGTAGAACAATTAAGAACAAGACTTAAAGCTAATGCAGTACCAATTCAACTACCAATAGGTAAAGAAGATACATTCAAAGGTATTGTAGACCTTGTTGAAATGAAAGCTTATGTATATTATGATGAATTAGGTAAAGATATTAGATGCGAAGAAATTCCAGAAGATATGAAAGCTGACGCAGAAAAATATAGAGCAGAAATGCTTGATCATATAGCTGAATTCGACGAAGAAATCATGATGAAATATCTTGAAGGTGAAGAATTAACTATTGATGAAATTAAAAAATGCATTAGACAATCAACTATCGAAAATAAGATGGTAGCAGTAACTTGTGGAACATCATATAAAAATAAAGGTGTTCAAAAATTACTAGATGCAATCGTAGATTACATGCCATCTCCACTAGATGTTGAACAAATTAAAGGTGTTAATAAAGATGGTGAAGAAGAAGAAAGAGTTTCTTCAGACTCTGAACCATTCGCAGCACTTGCATTTAAAATTGCAACTGACCCATATGTTGGTAAGCTTACATTCTTCAGAGTATACTCTGGAACATTAGAAGCTGGTTCATATGTGTACAATGCAAACAAAGGTAAGAAAGAAAGAATCGGAAGAATTCTTCAAATGCACTCAAATGAGAGAAAAGATATAGACAAAGTTTATGCTGGAGATATAGCTGCAGCAGTTGGACTTAAAGAAGTATATACTGGAGACACATTATGTGATGAACAACACCCAGTTATACTTGAATCTATTGAATTCCCAGACCCAGTTATTTCTATTGCTATTGAGCCTAAATCAAAAGCAGACCAAGAAAAAATGGGTATTGCATTACAAAAACTTGCTGAAGAAGATCCATCTTTCAAAGCTTATACAGATGGTGAAACTGGCCAAACAATTATTGCTGGTATGGGTGAACTTCACCTAGATATAATAGTAGATAGATTAAAACGTGAATTCCACGTTGAAGCAAATGTTGGTAAACCACAAGTTGCATATAAAGAAACTATTAAGAAAGCAGTAAAAGTTGAAGGAAAATTCATCCGTCAATCTGGTGGTAAAGGACAATATGGTCATGTATGGCTAGAAGTTGAACCACAAGAAGCTGGAAAAGGATATTCATTCGAATCTAAAATTGTTGGTGGTGTTGTTCCTAAGGAATACGTTAAACCAACAGATGAAGGTGTTAAAGAAGCTATGAAGAGCGGTATACTTGCTGGATACCCAGTTGTTGACGTTAAAGTAGCATTAGTTGATGGATCATACCACGATGTTGACTCATCAGAAGCAGCCTTCAAAGTAGCAGGTTCTATGGCATTTAAAGAAGCATGTCGTCAAGGTGGAGCAGTATTACTTGAACCAATAATGAAGGTTGATGTAGTAGTTCCAGAAGAATACATGGGAGATGTTATAGGTGACATTAACTCAAGACGTGGAAGACTAGAAGGTATGGAAACAGATGCTGGAACACAAACAATCCACTCATTCGTACCACTTTCTGAAATGTTTGGTTATGCAACAGATCTAAGAAGTAAGACTCAAGGTAGAGGTACTTACTCAATGGAACCAAGTCATTATGAAGAAGTTCCAAAATCTGTACATGAAGCAATTGTTGGGGCAAGAGCTAAAAAACAAGACTAATTGTACTTAAAAATCAAAAAAAGCGGTTAATGACTTGCAAAAATTTGCATGTTGTAGTACAATACAAGCAAATAATGTGCAAGCATTAATCGTATAAAATATATTTTAAAATAAGGAGGAATTTAAAATGGCAAAAGCTAAGTTCGAAAGAACAAAACCACATTGTAATGTTGGAACAATCGGTCACGTTGACCATGGTAAAACAACATTAACAGCAGCTATAACTAAAGTAGCAGCATTAAACAATGGAGCAGAATTTAAAGCATATGATCAAATAGATAACGCTCCAGAAGAAAGAGCAAGAGGAATCACAATTTCTACTTCTCACGTTGAATATGAAACAGCAAACAGACACTATGCACACGTTGACTGTCCAGGACACGCAGACTATGTTAAAAACATGATCACTGGTGCAGCACAAATGGATGGTGCAATACTTGTTGTTTCTGCAGCTGATGGTCCAATGCCACAAACTAAAGAACACATACTACTTGCTAGACAAGTTGGTGTTCCTTACATCGTAGTATTTATGAACAAATGTGACCAAGTTGACGATGAAGAATTATTAGAATTAGTTGAAATGGATATAAGAGATCTATTAAACAAATACGAATTCCCTGGAGATGATACTCCAATCGTTAAAGGTTCAGCTCTTAAAGTATTAGAATCTTCATCAACAGATCCTAACGCTCCAGAATATGCTCCTATAGTTGAATTATTAGCAGCAATAGATAGCTATATTCCAGATCCAGCTAGAGATACAGATAAACCTTTCTTAATGCCTATAGAAGACGTATTCACAATTACAGGACGTGGAACAGTTGTTACAGGTAGAGTAGAAAGAGGAACATTAAAAGTTGGTGACGAAGTTGAAATCGTTGGTCTTGCTGACGAATCTAAGAAAACAGTTGTTACTGGTATAGAAATGTTCAGAAAATCTCTTGACAGCGCTGAATGCGGAGACAACGCAGGTGTTCTATTAAGAGGAACTCAAAGAAACGAAGTTGAAAGAGGTCAAGTTCTTGCTAAACCAGGATCTATAACACCTCACACTGAATTTGAAGCTGAAGTATATATCCTAACTAAAGAAGAAGGTGGAAGACATACTCCATTCTTCAATGGATACAGACCTCAATTCTATTTCAGAACAACAGACGTTACAGGTATAATCGACCTTCCAAAGGATAAAGAAATGGTTATGCCAGGAGATAACGTAACTATGAAGATTAAGTTAATAACTCCAATAGCTATTGAAAAAGGACTTAAATTCGCTATCCGTGAAGGTGGTAGAACAGTTGGTTCTGGATCAGTATCTAACATAATTGCTTAATTAAATAGATATATGTAAACTAAACAAGTTAGAGATAAACTCTAGCTTGTTTTTTATGTTGACAGGCGTGATATAATATATATATATATATATATAAATATTAAATCTTTTAATAATTTGGAGGATGAGTTGTGAGAAACAATTTTACTATTGAAGAAGTTAATGGATTAAAGAGCCTTGTTAAAAAAGGAAACGTTATGATAAAGGTTCCCAAAAAACAATTTCAATTAGCACAAGCTCTTGTGCCAGATGGAAACGGTAGCTGGGAAACGCTGATGGTTTTGAGCAAAGAACTAACACAAAAAATTCAGAATCTTCTTGGTGAAAATATTCCTGAACCATTTCATATGATAAGCTTAAAATGGTTTATCGAAAATTATTGTTGGTTTTAAGGCATGTATATTGATGTAATTAATAATTAATAAATAGGAAAACAAAATGAAAGGGTGATGTATATGCAGCTTCAAAAAACGCCTGAAGAAGAAAAAATAGAAAGGTTTTGCCGGAAATTAAAACTCGAACCGCATTTTGCAAACAATTTACTTTTTATCACTACGCCATTTAGTAAATGGTATATAGAAATGGATAAAACACCCATTAAACTATGCCATGCTAATTCTAATCCGTATCGTAAAGGAAAGATGGGGTTCAAGCACCAATATCACGTGCAAGAAAAGACCTTTGAAAATTGTTATGATGCTTTAAAATATATAAAGAAGCATGATTATAATAAGTTAAAAAGGGATGCTAAACGTGCTCGCCAAAATGACATATTTAGACAATTAACTACAACATGAATAAAAAGATCTAAAATTAAGTAAGGAGAGAGTCAAATGTTTCTTGATTTTGAAGCAAAAAAATCTAAGTTGGTATTATCTAAAAGCGAAAAAGAGGATGTCATGCAACTGGTTGAAATGTATAAAAGGGGAGCAAGAAAACTTGTTTATAAATACAACCATAATGGCATGATAGTTTTTGAAGGCTATAAGTCTGAAGATATTACAGACAAGAGGAACTATTGCTATAGAGTAAGTGGCAATATTGCGCATCTTGTATATGAACTTATGGCTAATCAGATTGTGTTCAAAAAAGAATATGAATTTGATTTAGCCGACGTAATCAGAAGATTTGGATATTCACTTTCTAAAAACAAATTTAATGAAGAATAATAAATAACGCAGGAAAATTTCCTGCGTTATTTATTGCGCACGGCAAATAAAATTATAGGAGAAAGTATTGGTACAAAAATACTAAGTATTAAAAGTACCGTTGCAAAATTTGGCGTTCTTGTTTGGTATACTCTATAAAGCATGGCAAAATATGCTAGTATAAATAGCACTGTGCCTATACATCCTACATAAGGCATACACGAAGCTACAAGTAAGGCAGGAAGTAAAAATTCTGGTCGCTCTATATCTATGCCAAATATTTTTGTTTTACCAGTTATAAAACCATAGACAAAAAGACACCCGAACGGAACAAAAGCTAGCCATGCAAAGTCCTTACCTTGCTTTTTTGCCATAGTGTATAGACCAATCGATTTTAGTAAATACAAAGATATTAGAAATACTACTGCAAGTATCAATATTATTGAAATGGTGCCTAAAATTGCAGTAATACTAGACCAATCAATTTTACTAATTTGTTCTGCGGTAGGGGCATTTAGAAGCTCTGAAGCTTTATCTACAATAGTTGAAACTAATTCGTTTAATTTTGTTGGAATCTTTCCAGCAGTTTGCATAATTTGTGAATTATCTGTATATATTCCCATAAAGCACATCCTTTCTTTTTGTATTATGTGCAAATATTTTGGTAATATAAAAATATTTTCTATTGAAAACAAATATAAATTGTAGTAAGATATATGGCGAGGGGAAAATAATGGCTAGAACAGATAAACAAAGATGTGAAAGAAATGCCAAACTATTAGAATATTTAAGTCAAAATCCATTGGCTACAGATGAAATACTAGCTCGAAAGTTTGGCGTGAGTATAAATACTATAAGACTAGATAGAGCGCGTCTTGGCATAAAAGAATTTAAAGAAAGATTAAAAATTAAAGCAGAAGAAACGATGAAAAATGTAACTTCAATAAGCGCCTCTGAGTTTGTAGGTGATATGGTAAGTTTTATGCCTGGTGAAAGTGCCAAATCTCGTTTGGAGACAACTTCCGCAATGACGTTTGAAGGTATGGACGTTGTAAGAGGAGAATATATTTATTCTTTTGCTGAAACAATTGCAATATCTTTAATACCAACTAAAGCAGCACTTGTTGGAGTTGCTAACATTAAATATGTAGAACCAATAAAAGCAAACACTGTAATATATGCTCTAGCTGAAGTAAAAAGAAAAACAGAAAGCGGATATATTGTATGGGTTAGGATTGTTGATGATAGAGACAATTTGAAATTTAAAGGTAAATTTATATTGAAAGGAATAAAATAATGGAAATATTAATTGATGCAAATGGTAGTGATAATGGAATTGATGAAGCAGTAAAAGGAGTAGTAAATTCTATTGGAAAAACAAAAGCGAAGCTTACTCTAGTTGGAGACGAAACTAAAATAAGAGAAATTATTAAAAATGAATATTTGTCTAAAGCGGATAGTATAATGAAAGAGATATCTATACTTGATGCAAAAGATGTTATAACAAATTATGACGATCCGGCGATGGCAATTAAACACAAAAAAGAATCTAGCATAGTTAAAGCATACGATTATATGAAAGAAAAAGAAGACACCTTGTTTATATCTGCAGGTTCTACAGGTGCTGTTATGGCAGGAGGATTATTAAAGCTTAAAAGAATACCAGGAATACATAGACCAGCATTAGCTACTGTTCTTCCAACTGTAAAAGGTAATGGAGTGGTACTATTAGATTCTGGTGCAAACGTTACAGCAGCAGGAGTATCTTTAGTGCAATTTGCAAAAATGGGAGCAGTGTATGCAAAAGAAGTGCTTAAAAAAGATAATGTAAGAGTAGCTCTTTTGAATATTGGAACTGAAGACAAAAAAGGTTCTCCAGACTTAAAGGAAGCGTACGAATCTTTATCTCAAGAATGCCCAGAGTTTGCTGGCAATGTTGAGGCAAGAGAGATTTTATCTGGAGATGTAGATGTTGTAGTAGCAAACGGACTTATGGGAAATGTGGCTTTAAAATCTATTGAAGGAACTGCAAAAATAATGAAAAATGCATTAGTTGGCGAGTTTAAGAAAAATCTACTTAACAAATTGAAAGCAGTTGGAGTTCAAGGACTTATTAAAAAAGCGTTATATAAATATGATTATACAAAATATGGTGGTGCAGTGCTTTTGGGTGTTAGAAAACCAGTTGTTAAAATACATGGCAATGCAAAAAGTAATAATTATGAAGCTGCAATATTGCAAGCAGATAATATCTTAAAGCAAGACCTAGTTAAACGTTTAGCACAAAAAATAGATAAAGATGAATAAAAGTATAAAAAGGTATTGACAAGATAATAAAAATATTGGATAATACAGATAGATAACATGTGGAGGTGAATAAAGTGGATAACATTTTTGAAAGAGTGAAAGATGTAATAGTAGAACAATTAGGGATAGAAGATGAAAGTAGTGTAACAATGACTACCACATTTATTGACGATTTAGGAGCAGATTCATTAGATGTTGTAGAATTAATAATGGCTCTTGAAGAGGAATTTGAAATGGAAATACCAGAAGTTGAAGCTGAGAAGATAGTATCAGTTGGAGACGTTGTTGATTATATTAAATCTGTACAATAATGATAAGATAAAAAGCTATATAGTTTAGAAACATAAATTCTAAATTATATAGCTTTTTTGATGCGATCGTCACTTGATTTAATGTAGAGGGTTAATCTAATATTTAACGGCTCTAGTTAATCATCTAATTTTTATTATCATATATGGATAATAGGCTTAAATCTTTTTTATCTTTCTAATAACCAATCAATTATATTTTTATGAATAATTCCATTTTTAGAAAAATTCATTTTATCTAGAGAAAGAACATATTTAGGATAATTATCATTTATTTCTTTGTATGCTCCAAATTCTCTTGCTTCTGTTTTAGGATCTTCTACTAGATAAGCAACTTGAAAGTATAATTTTTCCTCATCGTTTGTAGCAATAAAATCAATTTCTCCTTCTTTTGTTTTACCTATATAAACATCATATCCTCTTATTAATAACTCGTTATATACAACATTTTCTATAGCAAAACTTTTATTGATATCAAAATTATTGTTTTTTATTTGAGCTATTCCCAAGTCAGTCATATAATATTTATTTAACGTTTTTAGTATTGCTTTTCCATGGATATCATATCTATATATTTTTTTCATCATCAATGCCTTACATAGTGCATCTAAATATATATATAGTGTTTCTGTCGATATTGTCTTACCTTCATTTCTCAAAAAACTTATAACATTTTCGGCAGAAAACTCACGCCCTGTTATATCGACGATATATTGTAATAACAAATTAAATAAAACAGTATCTTTTAGACCTAATCTGTCTACTACGTCTCTTAAGATAATAGAGTCAAAAACACTATGCAAATAGTCTTTTATATTATTTATATCTGTAAATTGAGTTCTATTAGGGAGCCCGCCCCATTTAACAAAATCCCAGAAAGTTTCGTTACTTTTACCATCTTTACCGGTTAAATCTACAAATTCTTTATAACTTAACGGATAAATATTAAACAATACATACCTTCCAGATAAAACAGTGGACAATTCATTCGATAATAATTTGCTATTTGAACCAGTAATAAATATGCTTATATTTTCTATAGATGCTCTCAATGAATTTACTACATCTTCGAATTTATCGACTTTTTGAATTTCATCTAAAAAAACATAATACTTTTTACCATCTATTATTTTTTCTTTTATATATTTATTTAATTCTTTATAATCTTGTAAAGATTCGTATTCTATAAGTTCAAAATTGATATATATAATATGTTCATCATCTACACCTTTTTCTTTTAACTCGGCAATTATCTGTTTTAATATGACAGATTTACCGCATCTTCTAATACCTACTAAAATTTTTATCAAATCACTATCGTAGAAACCTCTAATTCTTGATAAATAAAGTTCTCTTTTTAACATTTTCAATCACCTATATAAAGTATAAGCTTTTATTTTCAATTTGTCAAGTTATTTCGCAAACGAGAAATAAAAAAGTGTATTACAAAAGTTATTTCGCAAATGAGAAATAACTTTTGCGCGCTCTTGACACATACATTTCGTAACTAGTATGTACTTTCATATAACGCTAATATACATTTAATAAGATATATATTTTGTAAAATTATACTAATTACTAAAAATACTAATAAACTCTTTAGCTTTTATGTAAAATGTGATAAAATATATATCGGAGGTAACAAAATGCTTAATTACAGTGAGATAGAAAAGAAAATAGGACATGCATTTACGAACAAAGAGCTATTAAAGATTGCCCTTACACATAAATCATATGCTTATGAACAAGGAGAAACATCATCTTCTTGTTATAATGAAAGATTAGAATTTTTAGGTGATGCAATTTTAGAACATATTGTATCTATATATTTATATAATATAACACCACTTTTAAAAGAAGGTGTTATGAGTAAGAAGCGTGCTGAAATAGTTTGTGAACAGTCATTAAGCAAAGTTATAAAAGAAAACACTTTATCCAGACATATAAGACTTGGCAAGTGTGAGATAACAACTGGCGGAAATAAAAAAGATGCAATATTGGCAGATATGTTTGAAGCGATTTTAGGTGCTATATACTTAGACGCTGGTTTCGATACTGCTTATAAAGTTTGCTTAAAACTTATAGAGCCAACAATGGTTAGAGTTTTAAATGAAAAAGATAGTTTAGATTATAAAACGAGATTACAAGAATTGTTACAAAGAAATGGAACAGTAAAAATAGAATATGTACTAGATAAAGAGGAGGGAAAAGCTCATGCAAAAACCTTCTATAGCTCAGTATATTTTGAAGGGGATAAAATAGGAGAAGGAAATGGCAAAACAAAAAAAATATCAGAGCAGGCTGCTGCAGCTGCTGCGCTCAAAAAACTTGAAAATTAATTTAAAAGAAGAATTAGGCTTAAATGTTAAGAAAGATAATACATATATTATTCCAATATTTATACCTCATAGAGGATGTAAGAATGAATGTGTTTTCTGCAATCAAAGAAGAATTAGTGGAGAGACTAGAGATGTAACAGAAGATGATGTAAGACAAGAAATAGAAAAATATTTGGAAATGTATAAGGATACTACTCGTAAAAAGCAAATTGCATTCTTTGGAGGCAGCTTTACGGGCTTAGAGATAGAAGACCAAGTAAGGTTTTTAAATGTTGCAAATGAGTATATTGAAAAAGGCTTAGTAGAGAATATTAGAATATCTACACGTCCAGACTATATATCTGAACTTATACTTAAAATATTAAAACAAAAAAACGTTCAAATTATAGAGCTTGGTGTGCAATCAATGGATGATGAAGTGCTAGAGGCTGCAAAAAGGGGTCACACGGCAAATCAAGTGGTTAAAGCTTCTAATCTTATCAAAAAATATGGATTTACACTAGGGCATCAAGTAATGGTGGGGCTACCTAAAAGCACTTTAGAAAAAGAATTATATACAATGGAAAAATGTATTGAATTGAAACCAGAAATTGTTAGAATATATCCAGTATATGTACTTAAGGAAAGTAAATTGTGGGATATGTATGAAGCTAAGGAATATATTCCACTAGAGTTAGAAGATGCTGTTGAACGAGCAAGTGCAATGTATAGCTTATGTGTTAAAAACAATATAAATGTTATACGTATTGGACTTCAAACAACAGAGGAAATTAATGCGAAGAATTTACAAATAGCAGGCCCTGTTTGTGATAATTATAAAGAAAGGGTTTTATCGTATATATCATATAATAGTATAAAAGACAAATTAAATAAATTAAAACCAAATAAACAAGTAAAGCTTGTTGTTAGCCCTAAAGAGGTAAATTATATTGTTGGAAATAATAAAAATAATTTACACAAATACAACAGTGAATATAGTGGAAAAGTAACTATAAAAGTTAAAGAATAAGTGAATATTTAAAAGGCCATACTAATTATGAGGTGTGGTCTTTTTATGAAGGAAAACAATAAAATAGTTCAGATTATATTATTAATATTAGGAACATTGATTTTGGCGGTAGCTATAAATTTATTATACAAACCAAACAATTTATCTACTGGTGGCGCTAGTGGTATAGCTCTTATAATCTACTATTTATACAAAGTGCCTGTTGGACTTACAGTAATTTTAATAAATATTCCTCTGTTTGTTATTGCATCAAAAGATTTAGGCTTAAAATTTTGTTCCAAGGCTATAATAGGCACAGTATTATTATCTTTGCTTATAGAATTAACAAGTGGTATAACAAATATAATTAGTATAGAACAAGACTTGTTTTTGGGATGTATATTTGGAGGACTTTTAAATGGCATTGGTTTGTCTTTGGTTTTTAAAGCAGATGGAAGTACAGGAGGTTCAGACCTTCTTGCTCAAATAATATACAAAAAAAGACCAATAAGTAGTATAGGACAAATACTACTTGTAATAGATAGTTTTGTCATAATAACAAACGCCATAGTGTTTAATAGCATTAGTATAGCTCTTTATTCTGTTATTGCGCTTTTTATTTCCAAAAAGACTACAGATATAATATTTGAAGGTGTAGATTATACAAAAGCAGTAAATATTATATCTAAAGAGGGAGAAAAAATAGCTAAAGAAATAATAGAAAGAACAGATAGAGGAGTTACAACAAGTAAATGCATTGGTGTGTACACAAACGAAGAATATACACATGTTATATCTGTTGTAACTGTGCCTCAACTACCAATAGTTAAAAAAATAGTAAGAAGCATAGACAAAGGAGCGTTTATATATATTTCAGATACAAGAGAAGTATTAGGTCTAGGATTTAAGCAGAATACGTAGTTGAAAAATTACATAATATATGATATACTTTTTACGAAAAATTATATTTTGTTAAGATAAATTTATAAAACGGAACTAATTAAAAATCTATTTTTAATAGGAGAAAAACATGAAATACGATTTGATTTGCGATGAACGTAATGACTGCAAAACTGTAATGCTAGATGGTAAATGGGGTTTAACTGATCTGAGTTATAATGAACTAACACCTATTCAATTTGGCTCAAAGCCGTGCCGGATTGAACAAAAATATTTTAAATGCATAAAAGAAGGTAAAAACGGAATATTCGATTTCCTTGGGAAAGAAGTAATACCTGTTGCTTACGATAATATAATACACTTAAAAGATGAAGTGTTTTATGCTGTAACAAACATGTGTAATAAGATTATAGATCTAAAGAACGATTTTGAAATTGAGCTTTTGAAAGGCACTTCAATTTTAGGAATGGTTGAGGATTACCTTATAGCATCGTGCAATGGGCTTATGGGCATAATGGACCGGAAAGGAGAGCTGGTTGTACCAGCTGAATGTAGTAATATTACTACACAAAATAATTACGCTATCTTATATTATGCAGATAAAAAAATAGCAGTATTCAATTTAAAAACAAATACAATTATAATAAAGGGAGAATTTATAGAGGTAGGCGTTTTATCTGAAGAAATTATTTCTGCTAAAAACAAAAAGAAAAAATGGGGCTTCTATGATAAAACTGGTAAAGAAATAATACCTTTTGAGTACGATTCTTGGACATACTTCAAAAATATTGATCTGTTAATTGTAAGTCAGAAAAATAATAAGTGGCTTTTAAATACAAAAGGAGAACAAATCATCCCTGCTTGTTATGAGGAAATAGATCAATTAACAAATAATATATTTGTTGTAACAAAAAATGGCAAGAAGGGAATTGTATATGCTTGTGGAAAGCAAATAGCTCCTTGCAAGTATGATATAATAAAAAGCTATATACATGAGGAATATTTAAAAGTTGAGGTAGGGGATAAAAAAGGACTTTTGGACTTGGAAGGCAACGTTATAATACCTACGGTATATTCAGAAATCGAGTATTTATCATCAAAGTATGCTATAGTACGCTTAGACTACTTTAAAAGAGGTCTATATAACTTGCAGACTGGAAAAATGGTGTGCGATGTGAGATATAGAAGCATTGGCAGCTTTTCAGAAGGCTATGCAGTAGTAGAAAACTTAGATGGCAAGTACGGTTATATTGATGAACAAGGAAATGAAGTTATAAAATGCAAGCACTATTCAGCAGGAAGTTTTAGAAATGGTTATGCACAAGTTTCTAGTGCATATCATAAAAAGGGCTATATAAATCGTGAAGGACAAGAGGTAACTAAACTTATTTATGATGAACTAGGACCTATAAATAATAACGGAGAAGTAAAGGTACGCTATGTGGATGAGGATTATAACACTATAACTGGCATAATTTATATAAGCGATAAGAAATAAATTGTAGAATATTAATTAAACAAAACACTTTCACTTAAATAGTGAGAGTGTTTTGTTAATAGCTCTTGTTGGACTTTGAATATCTAAATATAAAAATATCTGAAGTCTCAACAGAACAGTAGTTAAAACTAAATTTTTAAGCAATGTAGCAAATATAGTTGGCTACATTGCTTTTTTGTGCATATTAATATATAATGTTGTAAAGAAAAAGGGGTATAGTATGGACAAACCATTAGCATATAGAATGAAACCAAAAACATTAGATGAGTTTTTTGGGCAAGAACATATAGTAGGCGAGAATAAACTTTTGTATAGATTAATAAAGGCAGATAGATTAACCTCAATAATTCTTTGGGGACCTCCGGGATGTGGCAAGACATCTCTTGCAAAAGTTATTGCAAATACAACACAGTATAATTTTGTTGAACTAAATGCTACTTCTGCAGGTGTTGCAGACCTAAAAAAAATAGCGGAAGATTCTAAGAATTTGTTTCTAAATCCTAAGGGAAAAACAATAGTATTTATAGACGAGATACATAGATTTAACAAGTTACAACAAGATGCACTTTTACCACTTGTTGAAAAAGGTGTAGTTATACTTATTGGAGCGACTACGGAAAACCCATATTTTGAGGTAAATAAAGCGCTAGTCTCAAGATCTACCTTGTTTAAACTCGAGCCTTTAACGGCTGAAGCAACAGAAAAGATTATTTCCAATGCAATTTCAAACAAAGAAAATGGACTTGGAAATTACAAAATAAACATAACAGATAAAGAGATAAAATTTTTAGCTAAAGCAGTTGAAGGAGATGTAAGAACTGCTCTTAATGCATTAGAGCTTGCAGTTATTAGCTCAGAAATGGAAAGCGATGGAAGTGTTAGAGTAACAGAAGAAATTTTAGAAGAATGTTTACAAAGTAGAAAATTACACTATGATAAAAATTCTGAAGCACATTATGACACTATATCTGCTTTTATAAAATCAATGAGAGGAAGCGACGTGGATGCAGCAATTCATTATCTAGCAAGAATGTTGGAAGCTGGAGAAGATCCAATGTTTATTGCAAGAAGAATTGTTATTTGTGCGGCAGAAGATGTAGGAATGGCTAATCCTAATGCATTAGTTGTTGCAAACGCAGCAATGCAGGCAGTGCATCAAATAGGTATGCCAGAAGCAAGAATAATACTTGCAGAAGCAGTGTGTGTTGTATGTCGCTCAAGAAAATCTAACAGTGCATATATGGCAATAAATTCAGCTATCCAAGACGTAAGAAACATGGATGTGGGACAAGTACCAATGCATATTAGAAATGCTCCAGTGGAAGATATGAAAAAAGATGGATATAACGTGGGATATAAATATCCTCATGATTATCCAGGAGGAATTGTAGATCAACAATATTTGCCGGATGAAATAAAGGACAAAAAATACTTTATACCAAAAGATTGGGAGGTAGATTTGTGAGAAGGACTGTAAATAAAGAAAGGGAAAACAAAAAACAACAAAAAAAGCAGTTGAAACTTGAGATACAGCTAGACAATAAAAAAATAACCGCATTGATAATTGGCGTTATAGTTATTGTTTGTATAATAGTTGCAAACAACTATACGAGTCTGGGTTTAGTTTTAAATAAAAACATTGACGACGAAGATGCTGTGCAAATAGAATTAACAACATCTAATAATAAAATAATACCATTTGGCAATGAAATATTAGTATATAACAAAGGAAAAATAACAAATTATAATAGCAATGGAAGAATGACAGGAGAAATAACTTTAGAAGATACTATAGAGGCTGACATACATACTTCGGGGAAATATATTCAAGTTATTAATAAGGATAAAGGCTTGGTATATGTGTACAAGAATAAATACGAAGTGGCTAGAATAAAAATAGAAGGAAAGATATATAGTGGAAGTATAAACAGCGATGGTATGAGTGTTATAGAATATTCATCAAATGGAAATAAGACCGAGTTAGGAATATATGATAACTCGGGAGAAAAGAAGTACAATGTTAAACTTAGTAACGATATCATTGGAAAATATGTGCTATCTGATAATTCTAAGTATTTGGCATATGTGGATGTAAATGTAAATGGGATAAGTGCATATACAAATATTAATTTAATAGACTTAACAAATATTAGAGAAGGTACAGATAATATGAACACAATACATTCAGTAGACAATGATTTGGCGTATGACATGTATTGGTCAGGTAGAAATATTATTGCAAGGTTTGAAGAAAGCTATATCATTTACGATACTGCTTTGGATAAAAAAGAAATGGTTGAAGTAGAAGCAGGACAGATAGTAAATATAGCGGATTATAACAAAAAGTATGCTTATACTAAGTTGGATGGGACTGGAAACTATATACTATGTATTGCTAAAATGAATTCGGAAAAGGTTAAAACAGTGAATATAGATGATGTTCCAAAGTATTTTAAATATGAAAATGGAATAGCTTATGTATGCTATGCTAAAAAGATAGAAGCATATAATAATTTTGGCATGAAAATAAAAAAATATGATAGCAACATGGTAATTACAGAACCAGTTATATTTAATAACGGAAGAAGCTTGGCTATGTGTATATCAAATAAGTTAATAATGTTTACTATTTAATACAAAAGTAAAGAGGTATATATGATTTTAGATATTATTTTAATAGTATTATTTATATTTATGATGTTATATGGTTACAAAAAAGGCTGTATTGGAATTGTTGCAAAACTAGTGTCCTTGGTACTGGCTTTTGTGCTTGCATATCTTCTAGCAGGTACGGTGGGTGGATATATAGCGAATACTAGCTGGGGAATGAATATAACCACAAGTATTGAGAATAATGTATTAGGCAAGCTAAACAGCCTAGAAGAAAATACAGTTATATCTATGATACAAGAACAGTTAAGTCTTGAAAATGAAATAGATATTGTTGGCAAAATCACAGAGTATGTATTTACGGGTATTGGGTTTGTAGCTGTCTTCATAATCGCAAGAATTGTTTTGTGGATAGCTCAAAAGATTTTGGAAAGCATATTTGAGCTACCTGTTCTTAAAGCCTTTAACAAATTGGGCGGAGTTATTACATCGGCTATTTTGTTTATAATAGAAATTAGTATTATTTTAGCCGTAATAAAGAGTATTTCATCTCTTGCTTTTATGAACAGCGCTATAAATACTATACAAACAAGTGTAATAACTAAAGCTCTATATGATCATAATATATTTACAAACTTAATAATGAATAAAATTATTTAACAGGGGATGAGACAAGATTTGAAAAAGAAAAACAAGAGAAGTTTATGTAGTAAAATAACAATGTTTTCGTTTGCGGCAACGGCTATGTCTATATTGTTATGGATTTTGTTATACAGAGTAAACAGCATAATGGACGTTGGTTATGTACAAGCCGGCTCAAACATACTGGAAAATGATTACTTAACGGAACCAAAAAAGGAAAATGTTTCAGTGCTGTTTGCGGGCGTAGATAAAGACGGCTTAAGAACTGATAGTATAATTTATGCAAAATATGACACCGTAAACAACAAGTTATACATGATGTCCATTCCAAGAGACACATATACAGAAAATCCACTAGCAACATATAAAATAAATTCTATATATTATGGCGGAAAACATACTGAGGAATTTATTTGGGAAGTTGAGAATATTTTGGATGTTGAAATAGATTACTACGCTATAATAAAATTAGATGCGATTCCTGCTATTATAGACGAAATAGGTGGACTAAAGATAACGCTTGATGAGGAAATATGGAGACTTAACAAAAAAACTGGCGAGTGGTATTTTGCATTTCCAGAGGGCGAACAAATATTAGACGCTGAGCAGGTGGAAATATTAGTAAGAAATAGAGACTATGCTGATGGGGATATTTCTAGAGGAAAGATGCAAAGAAAAGTAATGACAGCTTTAATAGATAACATGATGTCTGCAAAAAACATATTAAAATTACCACAAGTAGCAAACGTTATACTAGAAAATACAAACACAAACGTAACTGTAAGAGAAGCAATGAAATATATTTCCGAAATAAAAGAGATTGATCTTAAAGATATAACGTCAGTTAACATGCCTATAGAAAATATCTCATATACAGTAAATGGAACGTCGTGCGTTTTAGTTGATGAAGAGGAAGCTAGAAGGATTATATCTGAAGACTGGATATATACTAGAAAAATAGAAGAAAATGAACAATAAACATACAATATAATTCAAATGGAAAGACCGCTCAAAAAATGAGCGGTCTCTTAAGTTGGTTGCTCTATTGAACAACCGGCGATGAGAAGATGTTCTGGATGAACATCTATTTGTGTACTTTTAAACTGTTGTAAACAAGCAACATTAAACTAGTACACGGCCAGCCCGGAGTGTGAAAATTTTGCGTTATAAAGGACGAGGAGGTGAGAGTTTTGTGGCAAAACTTAGAAATGGTTTGAGCCTATGAACAAGATAGAACGGGAGGCGGGCTGGAGTTTTATATATTAATACCAACACGACACTTAAAGACTTCGGAGGATACCAAAACAAGTGCCATGGTGATAGCAAACAAATAACTAAACATGCAATTGCGTGTTTACAAAACTATAAACAGTGAAGATATTATACAACAAATTTTAATATATGTCAACAAAAATACTAAAAAAACTTGAAAAAGCAATTTGAATATGGTATACTAACGATGTCGCATGTGCGATAATACACACACAGGCACAGTCTATTGCCTTTCCTCGAAAGAGGTTATGTAGATGAAAATGTCTGTGGAGGAATAAAAAAGGAGGAAGAAAAATGTCAATTATACCTATGAGAGCATTACTAGAAGCTGGTGTACACTTCGGACACCAAACAAAAAGATGGGATCCAAGAATGGCTCCATACATATTCACAGCAAGAAATGGAATATACATTCTTGACCTTCAAAAAACATTAAAGAAAGCTGTTGAAGCTTACGAACTAGTTAACAAAGTGGCTAGTGAAGGTGGTACAGTATTATTTGTTGGAACTAAAAAACAAATAGCAGAATGTATCAAAGAAGAAGCAGAAAGATGTGGAATGTACTACATCAACAGTAGATGGTTAGGTGGAACTTTAACTAACTTTAAAACAATAAGAGCAAGAATTGCTAGACTTGTTGAATTAGAAACAATGGAAGCAGATGGAACATTCGATGTGCTTCCAAAGAAAGAAGTTAGTAAGTTAAAACTTGAAATGGAAAAATTAAATCAAAACCTTGGCGGTATTAAGAATATGGAAAAACTTCCATCACTTATTTTCTTAGTAGACTCTAAAAAAGAGTTGATTTGTACTAAGGAAGCAAGAAAATTAGGAATACCAACAATTGGTTTAATAGATTCAAATTGTAACCCTAACGATGTAGATTATGTAATTCCTGGTAATGATGATGCAGTAAGAGCTGTAAGATTAATAACAGCTAAAATGGCAGACGCTGTTTTACATGGTAAGAGCGGAGAACCTATGGAAGATCTAGAACTAGATGGTGAAGTTGAAACAATGGAACAACTAGTTAAAGAAATGGGCGAAGACAAAATAGAAAGAAAACAATCAAGACCAAACAACAGAAAGCCAAGAAAAGCTACTGAAGAAGTAGTAGAAGAAAAAACAACAAAGGAGGAATAATTTATGATAACAGCAGAATTAGTTAAAGAGTTAAGAGACAGAACAGGTGCAGGAATAATGGACTGCAAAAAAGTTTTAGTTGAAACTGATGGAAATATAGACAAAGCGATAGAATTACTACGTGAAAGAGGAATAGCTAAAGCAGCTAAGAAAGCTAGCAGAATAGCAGCTGAAGGTTTAGTTGAAGCATACATTCACAATGGTAAATATGGAGCTTTAGTTGAAGTTAATTCTGAAACAGACTTTGTTGCTAAGAACGAAGAATTTAGAACATTTGTAAGAGACGTTGCTATGCATGTTGTATCAGCAAATCCTAAATATGTATCTAGAGAAGAAGTTCCAGCTGATGTTGTAGAATCTGAAAAAGAAATTCTTAAAGCACAAGCTTTAAATGAAGGAAAACCAGCAGCAGTAGTTGAAAAAATGGTAGAAGGAAGAATAAACAAATTTTTCGAGGAAATATGTTTATTAGACCAACCATTTATAAAAGATCCAGATAAAACTGTTAAAGAAGTTTTAAATGAAAAAATAGCAACTATTGGTGAAAATATAGTTATAAGAAGATTTGTTAGATTTGAAAGAGGCGAAGGTCTTGAAAAGAGACAAGAAAACTTTGCTGAAGAAGTAATGAAACAAATTAATGGATAATTTAAAAGAAGTCTTAAGGAAAAACCTTAAGACTTCTTAATTTTTTGTTGTTTGTGTTTTCTTCTATTCTTTCTAGAATTATTGTTGAATAATTCTTTGTGATTATTGTTTTTAATTACAAACAGAATCAAAATTAATATAAGAATAACGGCTAGGACAATAAACATAGTAGTTATAACTTGTGTGCCTGTAACAATGCGGTATTTCTCGATTCCTTTAAGATATAATGTTTGATCAGATGAGTATAAGTTTCCATTGTTATCACTAAAACTAAAGGTAATTGTTCCTGTTGGAACTTCTTTAAAGTTTGATTTATCTATGTTTTCCAAATTTTTTTCATCAATGTTTATTGTATATGAAAAATATGGTGTTTCATTATTGTTATACATTATTTCGAAATTTTCTTTTAGACCAACAGTGTAATTTAATTCTTTCTCTATGTTTATATAATTAAAGTTATAATCTTGAGATTCGGCTATAGTTTTCTTAGAAAAGTTATTAAATGAATATTCGAATAAGTTTATAGCGTCGGTATAACGAACATCTACACTTCCGCTTGAACTTGCACCAAATACTGCAACTATAACTGTTTTATTATCTTTTTTGGCAAATGTAATTAAGGTTCTTCCGGCTTCGTCTGTATATCCTGTTTTTCCACCAATACAATATTCATAATATCTAGCATATATGCTATCTTCCTTTTGAAGTATTAAACGATTTGTGTTGCTTAAATATCTTTTTTCATTTGTTTTATTTGTTTCATCTACAATGTAAGACTTTGTAGATATTATTTTAGTAAACGTTTCATTTTTTATGCAATAACTAAATATTTTAGCCATATCCAGTGCAGTTGTATAGTGATTGTCATCAGAATATCCATGAGCATTATTAAAATGAGTTCCTGCGCATCCTAATTCTTTTGCTTTAGCATTCATAAGTTCTACAAATGTAGCAATATCTCCAGAAACGGCTTCTGCTAGTACGTTTGCCGCGTCATTTCCTGAGTTTAAAAGCAAACAATACAACAAGTCGTTTATAGAAATTATTTCGCCTTCTTGTAAATACACAGATGAGCTATCCCAAGGAATGCTTATTGCTGTTTTAGACACAACTACATTTTTATCTAAACTTAAGTTTTCTATAGCAAGTATTGCTGTAAGAATTTTTGTTGTACTAGCTGGATATATTTGTGTGTCCATATCTTTGTTATATAGAACAATGGAACTGTCAGCATCCATTGCTATTGCTGATTTTGCATTAATATTTGGAGAGCTGCTTGCAAATACGAAACTAAAACAAGTAATAAACACTAATGTAAACAATATAATCTTAAATTTCATGAGTTCACCTCTAAAGTAAATTAATTATACTATACTATATTTAATTAGTGAAGTGATTAGCAAAAAAATATACAAAAATTAAATGTGTGGCATTGTGGAACTTCATATTGTGTACTTGATTTTTTGCATAAATATAGTATAATAGTGGCAGAGATTTTATGGAGGTTATTATGAATCTAAATGATGTAGAATTAAAAATGAAAGAAAGAATAGATTATCTTAAAGAAGAATTGTCTAATATACGTGCTGGACGTGCAAATCCGCAAATATTAAATAAAATAACAGTTGAATATTATGGTGCACAATCACCTTTAAACCAAGTGGCTTCAATATCTGTGCCAGAACCAAGACAAATACTTATAGCACCATGGGATAGAAACCTTTTAGGAGAAATATCTAAAGCCATATCTAAAGCAGATATTGGTATTAACCCAATAAATGATGGATCGGGCATTAGACTTATATTCCCAGAACTAAATGAAGCAAGAAGAAAAGAACTTGCTAAAGAAGTAAATAAACTTGGCGAAGAAGCAAAAGTTCAAATTAGAAATTTAAGAAGAGATGCAATTGATGCTGTTAAGAAGGAACAAAAAGAATTAAATACAAGTGAAGATGAAGTGCGCTCTTTAGAAGAACAAATTCAAAAAATAACAGACAAACAAGTTGATGCAGTGTCTGTTGTAGTAAGTGAAAAAGAAAAAGAAATAATGGAAATATAGAGGAAATTTATGAAAAAAAGAATTATTTCTGCAGTTATATTTATAGCATTATGGGTTATTATACTTGTTGTAAATAACCCAATATTTGATACTGCAGTAGTAGCAATGTTGGCTTTAATGGCAACATATGAATATAATAAAGCTTTTAAAAATATAGGATACAAACCAATTTCTTGGCTGGGTTATCTGGGCTGCTTAGCAATATTTTTAATGGGTGGAATAATACCAGAAGAATATAAGCTTATGATAATTAAGTTTATAATTCCTTTAGGACTTATTAGCTCATTTACATATATTATTTTGGGAAATGTTAGAAGAACAATAGTAGACGTTGCAATAACGGTATTTTCGTTATTATACATTCCAGTTATGTTCTCGTTTATGAAGCTAATTCTTGCTATGGAACATGGAAGATTTTATATATTGTACGTCTTCTGTGGTGCATTTATAAGCGATACGTTTGCGTTTTTAGTAGGCTCTAAGTTTGGAAAAACAAAACTTGCGCCAGACATTAGTCCAAATAAAACAGTAGAGGGTTCTATTGGAGGAATATGTGGAGTTATACTATCATTTGTACTGCTTACACTATTAGGAAACTTAGAGTTAGGAATATATGGGAATTTATTTTATTGGGTTTTAGTTGGAATTGCCGCAAGTGTGGCAGGTCAATTTGGAGATCTTACAGCCTCTGCTATAAAGAGATATTGCAAAATTAAAGACTTTGGAAATATAATGCCGGGACACGGTGGAATATTAGATAGATTTGACAGCTTAATGTTTGTTGCGCCAATTGTATATTTATTTATAAAAATATACATATAATAGTTACGGGAGTTGAAAATAATGACGTTAATTTTAACTATAATAAAATTACTTATAGTCTTAGGAGTAGTAGCTACAATTCACGAATTTGGTCATTTTTTATTTGCAAAATTATTTAAGATGACTGTTAATGAATTTAGCATTGGATTTGGTCCTAAGATAGTACAAAAAAAATGGAAAGATACAATGTATTCTTTACGCTGGATTCCGCTTGGTGGATATGTAGCAATTGAGGGTGAAGAAGGCGATTCGAAAGACGAAAATGCATTTTCAAATAAGGCACCATGGAAAAGAATCATTGTACTAGTTGCGGGTGTATTATTTAATGCAATACTTGCAACAGCAATATTTTTAAGCGTAAATTTAGTTACACCTACATATTCGACGCAAATTGTAGATTTAGATGAAAATAGCGCGGCATATGAATCGGGGATAAGAGATGGTGACAGAATAACAAAAATAGGTAATAAAGTTACACATATTTACCAAGACATTGCGTTATACAAAGAAACAGACAATAAAGACGTTGTCGTAGAGTATCTAAGAGATGGCGTGTTAAATACAGTAATAGTTAAAAATGCAGTAAAAGAAATAGGCTATATGGGAGTGTATTTTGACACAACAAAGTTGGATGAACAGGGGAATGTTTTAGCATATGTTGAAATGGTAGAACCAGGTATGCCAGCAAGTACAGCAAATATAAAAGCTGGAGATAAAATTATAAAAATAAATGGCGAGCCAGTTACATATTCAGCAGAAGTAGTAAATATAGTATCAACAAATGCAAATAAAGATATAGAGCTTACAGTTTTAAGAGATGAAAAAGAAGTAGTATTAAAGGTTACTCCTAAATCTCAATTAACATTTAATTTGGGAAGTATGGCCTTCGTACAAGAAGAAACTACATTTAAAACATCATTTTATAAATCAATAGCTACAATTTCTCAAATTGTTGGTTCATATGTAGATTTATTTAGAGGCAAAGTAGAGGTAACTCAACTTTCTGGTATAGTTGGAATCGGAGAAGTTGTATCTAGAACAGAGGGCTTAGTAGATTTATTAAGCATGCTAGGAATGATATCTCTAGCTGTTGGAGTAGCAAATATTCTACCTTTTCCACCTCTTGACGGAGGAAAGATAGTACTTGTGTTAATAGAGTGGATAACTAGAAAGAAAGTATCTGTAAAAGTGGAAGCAATACTAAGCTATATAGGACTTGGTTTATTACTACTGCTTACGATATTTGTTACTATAAATGATATTATTAGAATTGTTTAAAATAAACTAAAGAAAAGAAATAAAAATCCAAAATGTTTTATCGTTTTGGGTTTTTGTATGCTAAAGCGGGGGTGAAAGTATTGAAAAAAGTCTGTGAATTGTTTGAACAGGCAACAATTGTTGGAAGTAGTATAAATGATCTTACAGTATTAGAGGTTAAGTTTTCTAAGAAAAATAATGCCGCTATTATTCAAGTTGATGTTAATACAAAAATAGTACCAAAAGATTTATATGATTTTTCTAAAAATGCAGAAAAAGTATTTAATTTGAAGTCCTTCAAAGTTATTCCTATGGTGAGCAAAAAACAAGACATAGAGCTTTCGTGTATTCATGATGTAATAGAGTTAGTAACAGCGGTTTTTCCGTACATGAAAGATATATTTAAAGATAGCAATATTATTTTAGAAAACAACGAAGTAAGTATAGAATTAAAGGTTCCAAGTGCCTCTTTTTTGAAGCTTAAGAAGACAGATGAATATATTGTAGAATTAGTGAAGAAGTTTTATGGTGAAGATGTAACCGTAAATATATATGATTCTTTAAATGCTAAAGAAGATTTTGTTAAAAAGCAAAAAGAGCTAAAGCCTGTTATAGCGTCTCAAGATAGGAAACCTCAACAGGTAAGCGCGTCACAACCTAAAGAGCAGACCAATACATCAGTTACACCAAAAGTGGTGACTGCTCAAATGGCTGAGGGAGTTATATATGGTAAAGGCATAGCAAATGCAAAGGTAGACAAGATTGAAGATATAAATCAAGAAATGGACATTGCATGTATTGAGGGTAAGATTGAAGCGGTTGAAACTAAGACAACTAAAACAGGTAAGGAAATGTTTACAGTAGATATAAGTGATAATACTAGCACGATATCTACTAAGATATTTGCTGACCCTCAAAGAATTGATGTTGGCGAGCTTTCGTCAAAACTCAAGGTTGGAAAGTATATAAAAGTTGAGGGAAAACCTCAATATGATATGTTTGCAAAAGATATTAGCATAATATTAAGAAACATTGTAGAGGGCAAAAAGCCAAAGGAAAGAACAGATGATGCCGAGACAAAAAGAGTAGAGCTTCATATGCATACACAAATGAGTGCAATGGATGGAGTAACTTCGGCAACAGACATAGTAAAGCAGGCAATAAAATGGGGACATAAAGCTGTGGCAATAACTGATCATGGTGTGCTACAAAGTTTCCCAGAGGCTAATCTTGCAGCATTTAACAGAGATGAAAAGAAGTTTGATATTAAAGTTCTTTACGGAGTAGAAGGTTATCTAATACCAGACGTTGAACCAAATATACAAGCACCAGACACATACGTTGTTTTTGACATAGAAACAACAGGCTTTAATCCAGGGGCAGATTGTATAACGGAGATAGCAGCAGTAAAAGTAAAAGATGGTGCCCAAATAGACGAATTTTCTACATTTGTAAATCCTGAAAGAAGCATACCTAAAGATGTTCAGGAATTAACACATATAACACCAGAAATGGTAAAAGATGCGCCGAAAATAGAAGAAGCTTTAAAAGGATTTTTAGAGTTTTCTAAAGACTGTGTAATAGTTGCGCATAATGCGAGGTTTGACACGTCATTCATAAATTATTTTGCAGATAAGTGTGGATATGAAAAGCCAAAATATATAATAGACACTTTGGCAATATCTAGAGAAATGTTTGAAGGATATGAAAACCATAAACTCGGAACTATTGCAGCAAATCTTGAAATTGAACTTGAGAATGCTCACAGAGCAATAAATGATGCAAGGGCTACTGCAAAAGTATTTATAAAAATGTGCGAGATAGTAAAGTCGAAAAACATGAGGGTTGCAGATTATGTGCAAACAGAGTTTATAGAGGATAAAAGACAAATGAGTCCATATCACATAATAATACTAGCTAAAAATTATGTTGGACTAAAAAATTTGTACAAGCTAGTTTCATTTTCACATATACGTTACTTCCATAAAAAACCAAGATTGTCTAGGTCTCTAATTAATAGATATAGGGAAGGGCTAATTATTGGCTCGGCTTGCGAAAGAGGAGAATTATTCCAAGCTATTATGGAAGGCGATGATGAAAAGTCTAAAGCGCTTGCAAAATATTATGATTATTTAGAGATACAACCTATAGGGAATAATGAATTTTATGTTAAAAATGGTGCTGTAGCAAATTATGATGGACTAAAAGATTTAAATAGAAAAATAGTAGATATTGGTCGTGAATTAAATATACCGGTGTGTGCTACTTGTGATGTGCATTTCTTGAATCCACAGGATGAATTGTATAGAAGAATTATTATGGCAGGTCAAGGATTTGATGACGCAGATGAGCAAGCACCATTATACTTTAGAACAACTGATGAAATGCTTAAAGAATTTGATTATTTAGACGAGGCAACAGCTCGTGAAGTTGTAATCGACAATCCAAATAAAATAGCAGATATGTTTGAGGAAATAAAACCGGTCGTTGACGGAACATACAACCCTGTTATAGAAGGGTCTGATGAAGAAATAGAGCGTTTGACATATGAAAAAGCTCGTCAAATTTATGGCGATCCACTGCCTGAAATAGTGGAAGCAAGAATAAAAAAAGAACTAAATAGTATAATAACTAACGGATTCTCCGTAATGTACATAATAGCACAAAAGCTTGTTAAAAAATCTAATGATGATGGTTATCTTGTTGGTTCCAGAGGATCGGTTGGTTCATCATTTGTTGCTACAATGAGTGGTATAACAGAAGTAAACCCATTGCCGCCGCACTATGTATGTCCAGAGTGCAAGTATAGCGAGTTCCCTCCAGTTACAGTTACAACGGGAGTGGATATGGAGGATAAGGACTGTCCAAAATGTGGACATAGGCTTAAAAAAGATGGCATGGATATACCGTTTGAAACATTCCTAGGCTTTAAGGGAGACAAGGTTCCGGATATTGACCTTAATTTCTCTGGAGATTACCAAGCTAAAGCACATGCATATACTGAGGTTTTGTTTGGTAAATACAAAACGTTTAGGGCAGGAACAATAAGTACTCTTGCTGAAAAAACGGCATATGGATTTGTTAGAAAATATTATGAGGAGAAGAATATTCATATAAGGGTTCCTGAAATAAATAGAGAAGCTAAAATGTGTACAGGCATAAAAAGGACTACAGGACAACATCCGGGGGGAATTATAGTTGTACCAAGGGATAAAGAAATTTATGATTTTTGTCCAGTGCAAAGACCGGCAGATGATATTACAAGCAACACAATAACAACACATTTTGATTTCCATTCAATCCATGACAACCTTTTAAAGCTAGACATACTTGGACATGATGATCCTACAGTAATTAGAATGTTAGAAGATTTGACAGGAATAGATGCAAAAACAATACCTTTAGATGAGCCAAAGGTAATGTCGCTGTTTAGCTCGACAGAGGCGTTAGGAATAACTGAAGAACAAGAGCGTTCAAAGGTTGCAACATATGCTGTGCCAGAATTTGGTACAAAGTTTGTAAGGCAGATGTTGCTAGATACTAAGCCTACTACTTTTGGTGAACTTGTTAGAATATCTGGTCTGTCGCACGGTACAGATGTATGGCTAAATAATGCACAAAGTTTAATAGAGCAAGGAATTACAACGCTTAAAGAGGCAATATGTACACGTGATGACATTATGATTTACTTAATACAAAAGGGGCTTGACCCATCGCTTGCATTTAAAATAATGGAGATAACAAGAAAAGGTAAAGCAAAAAAAGATTTGACAGAAGAAATGAAAGAAAAAATGAGAGAATGTGATGTGCCGGAATGGTATATAGACTCATGTCTAAAAATAAAGTACATGTTCCCTAAGGCTCACGCATGCGCATATGTTATGATGGCCTACAGAATAGCATATTTTAAGGTGTATTATCCAAAAGCCTTTTATGCAACATATTTTACTGTAAGAGGGGATGCCTTTAATGCAGATGTAATGTGTACATCTAAAGAGAAGGTTAAAGATGCAATTAAAAATATAGAATCTAATCCGGAAGCGAGCAATGTAGAAAAAGATATGGTTACGGTGCTTGAAGTGGTAAACGAGATGATGGAAAGAGGAATAGATTTCTTGCCGATAGACTTATATAAATCAGATGCTACAAAATTTTTAGTTGAAGAAGATGGAGTAAGACCTCCTCTTTCTGCAATTCCAACTTTTGGAACTGTCAATGCCAAAAATGTTGCTACAGCAAGGACTGATGGCAAGTTTTCATCTAAAGAAAACTTAGTTTCAAGGGCGAAAATAGGAAAGTCTGCTTTAGAGTTATTGGACAAATATGGCTGCACAAAAGGAATGCCAAATTCGTCTCAGGTTTCTCTTTTTGATGAAGTAAATTAGTATAGATATGCATGAGTGCTAAAATTGAAATAAAAAGGTTGATTAAAAAGTATATATAGTATATAATATATGCGAGGAGTTGATATATATGAAATTAGATATAACTGGAATAGGCATTGATGTAACTGATGGAATCAGAGATTATGCATCAAAAAAAGTGGCAAAGCTAGATAAATTCTTTGATGACAACACAATAGTACATGTTACATTTTCTGCAAAGAAAGAAAAACAAAACGTAGATATTCGTATAGAAAGTAAAGGAAAAACTTATATGGCAGAAGAAGCTACTCATGATGTTTATGCGGGAATAGATTTGTTAATAGATAAAATATTAGGACAAATTAGAAAACAAAAAACTATAAAATTAAATCGTAGAACAGATAATACTATGCAAATGGGTGTTACAGAACAAGATTTAGATATTGGTAGTGAAGAATAAAAAAATACTGGGATAACCCAGTATTTTTTTAACGTCTGTATAGTACATAAATTATATATAAAGCATAAATGCTAATCAATGAGATGCCTTCTAATTTAGATATTTCAGGCTTCTTTTTTGTAAACAGTACCATAACTAAACATACTAGCATGAATACTGCACAGTCAACCCAAAGATACGTCCCTTCAATTTGTATAGGATTTATTAAAGCAGATACGCCCAAAACACAAAGGGTATTGAACATGTTGCTGCCTATCAAATTTCCAACAGCTATATTTATTCTGTTTTTCTTTAATGCTGCATACGAGGTTGTAAGTTCGGGTAGTGATGTTCCAACAGCTATTATTACTATTGAAATGAAGGTTTGACTTACATTGAAAAAAGTAGCTAGTGCAACAGTGTTATTTAAAGTAATTTGAGCGCCTATGTGCACCATGGCAATCCCAACAATAGCTATTAGAATATCTTTAAACAAAATTTTTATTTCTTTTGTTGAATATGTCTTTTGTGTTTCTTTAATATGGACATGCTTTAACTGTTTATTTAATTTATTTTCTTTTTGTTCTTGGTATCTTTTTTCACGTCTATCCCTAATATATTCTGTAATTTCGTAGAAGGTATAATAGATAAACACGGCAAAGAATAATAGCAATATTACTCCATCTGTTCTCGAAAGTAAATTTCCTATGTAACCTCTTTGAACATTATCTAATAATAAAATAAACAATGCTATTGACGATAGCAAACTCATGTGCATATCTTTTCTAATAGTCTGTCTAAGCAATCTTAACGGATTAAGCACACAAATTAGACCTAATATTATACACATATTGAAAATATTTGTACCAACAATATTTCCTACAACTAGATTAGAGGTGCCATTAATAGAGCCATTTATAGATAAAATTAATTCTGGAAGGCCTGTTCCAATGCAAACGATTGTAAGACCAATCAAAACCTCGCTCATCTTAAACATTTTTCCTATATTAGTGCCTGCGTCTACAAATATATCTGAACCTTTTATTAGTAGTGCAAGACCGATTACCATAAACAGGATATTAAATAATACATCCATAGTTTTCTCCTTAGTTTTATAATAGTATATCACATATTAAATTAAAAAAACTAGTACTTAAATAAATATAATTTAAATATGAAAATAAAACAAAACAGAGGTGAAAAAATATTGTTATATAAATTTTATTATAGTATAATGTGTGCAGGAGGAAAGCACTATGGAGTGGAATCAGCTAATACCAGAACTAGATGTTTTTAATTTGGAAGAAAGCCTTAGATTTTACATTGATTTGATAGGCTTTCGTGTAGAGTATGACAGAAAAGAAGATAGATTTGCTTTTTTGCAGTTAGATAAAGTACAATTAATGATACAAGAGTTAGATAGGGAAAATAATAAATGGGAAGTTGGAAAACTAGAATATCCTTTAGGAAGGGGAATAAATTTCCAAATAGACGTAACAAATATTGATGTTATATATGAAAGATTAAAAATGAATAATTATAAAATATTTGTAGATATTGAAGACCATTGGTATAGAAAAGATGATATGCTTATGGGAAGCAGAGAATTTTTAGTATTAGACCCTAACGGGTATTTGTTAAGATTTAGTGAGGATTTAGAAACTAAAGAGATAGAATAAGTTATAATTAATAATATTACATAAAAATAACAATGAATATAAGTATTATTCATTGTTATTTTTGTTTTTTACTTTTTCTAACGCTTCCACATTTTCAAAAAAATCTGAATCGAAAAAATCTTTCAAAGTCATATTAGCTCCCTCACAAATATGAAGTATAGTACTAATTGTAGGCTCAGAAACTTTTCCACGGAAAATATCACTTATATTAGATGGCGAGAATCCACCCTTATAAGATAATTTATATGCGGACATATTGTTGGTTTCTAAAATTTCTTTTATTCTTAATTTAATTGCGTCAGGTAATAACAAAAAAACACCAACCTTTCAGATATTTTGAGTATAGCAGAATATGTGGATATATTATGTGGAACATTCCGAAAAAATATAGAAAAAGTATTGTAATCAATTAGTCAATATGGTATTATAAGGAAAATGAGAAGAGCTTGTTAAAGGCGAAAATATGTCTAAATACAATGCTAGTAAGCTGATAAGATGAAGGGGGTAAAAAATGAAGGATATAAGAGAAAATTTTGCAAATATAGGAAACTTATATTACGGACACGGAATAGGAGGACGAAATAATAAGACAGTAGAATCAATTTTTAAAAATGGTTTAAGGTTTAGTCATGGAACGTTAGAACACACGACAATGTATCTAGGCATTGGATCACATACACTTTTTGATGAAAGCAAAGCAATGCTGGATAATTGGACGCATTTAAATTCAGAGCAAATAATTATAGTAAGTATACCTAAAAAATATGAAATGCATTATTTAGATCCTCACTATAGACACGATGCATATCATGTGGAAATAACTGAAAACGAAGCGGAACAATTAAAAGTGGCTCCAGGCAAATATTTAAGACCAGAGTTTATAAAAGGTGTATATGATACAAAAATGAAATCATTAAGAATAAATGATAAATATTATGAAAATTTAAGCGTTGAAGAACAACAATTAATGGATGGCGTAAAAGAACAATATATAAAAACACTAAAAGAGGCTAAAATAAGTTTAAGTGGATACAAAAATGCAATGAAAGAGGCTGGAATGGAGATTCCTATAACAGATGAGGAACTTGGACAATTACAAGAATACGATGAGGAAGATCCGCTTTTTAGCCGAAAAGAAAGCTTTAAAGAAGAGAAAGCCATATTATTGGAGGGGGCGGATATAGAAGATGGAGAGTTGAGTTGGGATGATGACACCAAATCAATCCACCGTGCTAAATCAAACTTGTTTATAGAATCAATTCAAAAACAATGTGCAACAGATGAAGAGTTTGCAGAGTATGCTGAAAATGAAGGAATATCAAATATAATATCAGAGCAAGATTTAGAGTGGAATTAGACAAAAGATACTACTAAATATCTAGCAGAAAGGTGAAAATAAATGTTGACAGATGCACAAAGAGAAAAACCAGATAGTTGTATGGGAGCTAGTAAATTTGATGCAATACAAGAAAATATGTAGAAACATATATGGAAATGAATTCGCAATTATTTAGTGGTATAGTAGATGTTGACACGCTAATAGACAATGTTTCTACTAATTTATCAGGTGGAATAAAGTATGATAATTTTAATCCTATGTTAAGAGGTGAGTACCAATATCATAAGGGAAAAATTAGTATAAACCCGCTATTTAGAATTATAAGTGGCAAAGACAGAGAACGATCAACAATATATCACGAATTGGATCATCGTGCACTTACAAAAAGAACAGAATATGGTGAAGGCGAAAAGAGTCCAAGGGAACAGAAGCTAGAAAAGTATAAAGACGTTCCGATATTAAAAAGATTTATACTGGTTTTTGTTAAAAGGTATAACATATCAAAGAACTATTGAACAAGAAAAAGGAGTGGTAAGGTGAAATATGAGAAGTATAAGAGATGTATTGGCTACATATGATTATGATTCAAAAACAGGTGAGGTGACTGAAAAGCAAACAGGCAAACAAATAACTGATGAAAACGAATTATTAGAGTTAAAGACAGCATTCTATTATAAATACAGAATAGATGATGATGAAAAAGAAAGAAGAAGAATAACTAACGGAAAAACAGGTGGTAAACCAGAGGATACTATTAAAAAGTTAAAAGATTTTTACTCAAGGCAATTTAGTAGAAATCAAGGTTTGCTTAAAAATTATACAGATGATTTTAGTCAATGTGAAGATTTAGCAACCGCATCATTAAGATATAATTTAAGGAGGGTCGGCAAAGATGCAAAAAATATACAATTAATAGTAAGTGATGGCTCAAACGATTATATAAAAAAACATGGAACATTTATGGATTATGTAAAATTTGATGTAGTCGATTATGAAAGAGTTAAAGAAGGTGAAAAGAAAATGGCTTCAAAATTAGATAAGATTAAATCATACAAGCCAGAAGATTATGATAAAGGTGAATATTTAAGTTTAACGCCAGAAGAATCTGCAAGAAGGAGAAGGTTTGTAGACAGTTTAATTATGGCCTATGATACCACAGAGAGTCCAGAAGATTATCAAAAACGAAGAGAAGATCATATGATGGATTCTGAAAGAGTGGTTAAAGCGATTAAAGAAAATTATTTTGCAGGAGATAGAACACCTGATATAAATGGTTTTATGGATTACGATAGTAATGGCAAACAATATAAGTTTTATTCATCAACAGAAATAAAGAAAATGACTCAAATGCTAAAAACAGCAAAGATTATGTCTGAAAAAACGGGAGAAGATTATTTGGAGGCGTTTCTTAACCAACCGAGCGTGAATCAAATATTACTTACCATTAAGCAAGACAAGAATGGTGTTTTGAAAGGTATAAAAGATCAAGCAATTCAAAATGTTAAATCTAGCAATGTCCCTAAATATCCAGAAGTGTCATGCAGAGATTATGACAAAATAATAAATGGACATGTTGTGGAGGATGTAGAAATTTCAGATGATGGGTTTATGAAAAATGGAAAAACTATATTGATTAACCGAGGACAAACAGAACAATTGGAACAAGAAGAACAACAAGAAATAATTAAAAGAGAAGAAAGAAATGAAAGGGAAAGTATTGCAAATCCTGAAAATTTAACCCAAAGACAAAATATAAGCGATGAAAATATAGATGAAGTAGAAACTGTTAAAAAATCAGATAAGTTTAAGAGAGGTTATAAATCAAGTGAAGCAAGAAAAAAACTTCTAAATAACAAAAGTCGTTCTCTTAATTTACAACAAGAAACATGTATGTATATGGTTATGTCAGAGAAAGAAAAAGCGAAAAAAATAGAACAACCAACTAAAAGTAGGGGGATGGGGAGATAATTGATTTATGGGAAACAATTATTTACAAGTAAGAAAAGAAAATATATTTAAAAAGATTATAAACTACATAAGAAGAAAGGTACAGGGAACTAAAGAACAAAGCAATAATGAAATAAATAGCAATGAAAATAGTAATATTGATACCAAGAAAAATGATTTTATAAATAGTTTGAGAGTTACCCCTGAAGTGCCAGATGAGTTAAAGATGTTAAGGGAAGATTTTGAAAAAGGTCTTGTTGATATAGACGATTTAGCAGATGAACAAGTTGAGAAATTAAATGATTTATATGACAAATTAATACCGACTTATGAACAGGAATTAGAAAATGAAAAAAGGGTATATGAGTTTTTTAAAACCAGACAGGTGCAGTCAGATGAATAAATTATAACCAAATATAAAAACAAATAACAATATTTAAAAGCAACGGGAAAATAGTCCGTTGCTTTTAAAAACTCAAATAAAATTTAAACTATAATTACATTTGAGATTCAGCTCTTTCTATAAGTTTTCTAACCATAGTTCCACCTATAGAACCAGCTTGCTTAGAAGTTAAGTCACCATTGTAACCTTGTTTTAAGTTAACACCGATTTCACTTGCAACTTCGTATTTCATTTTTTCTAAAGCAGCTTTAGCGTTTGGGTTTACATATTGATTTGAATTACTTGCCATTGTATAGTTCACCTCCTATTAATAAAATAATTTGCAAAACACAACAATTTGTTTTACAGTAATAATTTGTGAAAAAAAAATAAAAAAATACGTGGAAATAAATGTAAAGAAAAATCAAAATTTTTGAAATAAAAGCACAAAAAAACGACCACATCATTGACTTTTTATGTAAAGTGTGTTAAGATTTACTTGTGGATTGCAATGATGGAGGTAAAAATGAATAAATTATTAAAAAAGACAATGGCAATGATAGCTTTAGTAGCAATAATCTTTACTAACATACCAGTTTATGTTTTTGCTACTGACTCAGATACAAGTAGACCTGCTATGACAATCAGCGCGCCAAGTTCGAGCGCGGTTAAAGCGGGAGAAACAGTATCGTATAATGTATCAGTTAATGACAATGTAGGAGTAACGTTCTTTAGATTAAATAAGAATAATATAACACTGAACGGGTTTGATGCCACGGTAACTATAACTGAGACGGGGGACTTTTCAAGAAAGGTAACATTCTCAAACATAGTAAGTACTTCTGATTCGCCAAATAAATATTTTACAATCGCGGCGGAGGCGGCTAAAGATGCAGCAGGAAATCTTTCTGTAAAGAAAACATCGCCTGCATTTAAAATAGAAGCAGTAGTTGAACCGGAACCAGAAGTTCCAGTTAAACCAGCAGATACAAGCAGACCTGCAATAACAATAAGTGCAGCAGCTCCTCAAACTGTAGTTTCAGGAAAAACAGTAACATATACTATTGGTGCAAATGATAACGTAGGAGTTAAAACTTTTAATATTGTATCAAAAGATATATCGCCAGTAGGCTTTACTGCAGATATCGCTATAACAGGAACAGGAAATTCGAAGACCGTTGTGTTCTCTAATGTAAAAAGCACAACAGATTCAGCTAGCAAATACTTTGTGTTAGCAGAAGGAGTTGCAATAGATGAAGCTGGAAACAAGAGTGCTCAAAAGACATCACCAGCATTTAAAATAGAGGCAGTCGTTGAGCCTGTAAAAGATACAAGTAAACCTGCAATAACTATAAGCGCTGCTGATCCTCAAATGGTAATTTCAGGAAAAACAGTAACATATACAATTTCTGCAAACGACAATGTGGGAGTAAAAACTTTTAACATTACCTCAAAAGACATATCACCAGTAGGATTTACAGGAGATATAGCTATAACAGGAACAGGAAATACAAAGACAGTAGTATTTTCTAACGTAAAAAGCACAACTGATTCAGCTAGCAAATATTTCACTTTAGCGACAGGAGTAGCAACAGATGCAGCTGGAAACAAGAGTGTTCAAAAGACATCACCTGCATTTAAAATAGAAGCAGTAGTTGAACCTGTAAAGGACACAAGCAGACCAGCTATAACAATAAGTGCGGCTGACCCAACTTCTATTTATGAAGGCGAAACAGTAAGATACTCAATTTCTGCAAACGATAATGTAGGAATTAAAACGTTTATAGTTACATCAAAGGATATATCTCCAGTTGGATTTACAGCAGATATAGCTATAACAGATAACGGAAATGTTAAAGTAGTAACATTCTCAAATGTAAAAGAAACAAATACTGCTGAAAACAAATACTTTGTGTTAGCAGAAGGAGTTGCAACAGATGCAGCTGGAAATAAGAGCGTTCAAAAGACCTCACCAGCGTTTAAAATAAAAGAGAAAGTAATTATACCAGTTGAGCCAGAACCAGAAGTAAAAGATACAATACCACCAGTGGTAAAAATTGGTGCGGCAAATCCTAAATCTGTATACGCAGGCGGAACAGTTAAATACAATGTAACATTTACAGACAATGTAAAAGTTACAGATGTAAACTTAATAGCAAGCAAGATCGATTTAGTAGGATTTACAGCAGATGTATCAGTAAGTATAGATGGAGTAAAATCTGCAGTTATAACACTTAAAAATATTAAAGGAAATGTTGGTGTAAACAAATATATAAAAATAGATGCAGGAGTTGCATTAGATGAACCAGGAAACAGATCAGCGCAAGCAATATCTACAAAGTTTGCTATAGCACAAAAAGCATCAACAATAGTTAATACAAAACCAACTCAAACTAAATATACAGTAAATTGTATAGACGATTTATCTCTATTAGGGGATATAAATGAAGAAATAACATATTTTGCATCATGGTTGAGAGCTGAAAAATATACAGCAACACATGTACAAGAAAACAACTATGCGGCAGAAGATGAAAGAATGACATATATGGTAGAGTACTACAATGGAAGTACTGCACCAGCTCCAAAGGTTAAATTTGAATTAACAATACCATATAAAGTAATTGTTGAAGAAATAAACGGAAACGGAAAAATAACAAAGCAAACTGAAAATGAAACAGTAATTACATGGGATATAGGAACAGTTCAAAGTTATGTGGCTTCACAAGGTGCAGGATATTGTAGATTATATGTAAGAGTAAAATTCTTAGAAAATGAAGCTTTAGAAAAGAGTAAAAACATTTCAGAGGTATTTTATCCTACACTTAAAACTACAGCTGGAGGAAATAATTCTTACTCATATATGAGACAATTATTTATTGATACAACTGAAGGAAAGACAGGAACATATACAAAATACTTAACAACTGTAGATACAACAAACCAAGTAAGACCAGACGATGAAATAACAAGAGCAGAATTTGCAAAATTATTAGCAGATTCAGGAATATTAGATGTTAAAGTAGGAAGCAATGAGTACAAAACATTTAAAGATCATGATAAAATACCTGCTTATGCAAGAAATGCAGTATCTGCACTTGCTAATACAGATATAATTCAAGCTTTCCCAGATGGAACATTTAAACCAAATAATCCAATACTTATGGAAGATGCAATGCAAATGTTAGCTCAAGCAGCTACATATATATCTGATCAAAAATTAACAGTTTACAAGCCAGTATTTTTATACACAAAGGCATTAACTGGAAATGATAAGAAAGTATCTCCTAAGAAAGATTATATAATGGAACTTATGAGACAAAATGTTGTAGTAAAATATGAATCAAATCCAGATACTTATGCATTAAGAAAAGATGTAGTAGCAATGGTAAATAGCTTAACATTTAGAGGACCTTATGTAGAGACATTACCAGAAAACACATTAAAATTTGCAGATATCAGAGAGGATAGCGTATTCTTCTATAATATAGTAGGAGCATCAAATTCATACACATACACTTATGATTATAGATTATGGCAACAAATTGTTGAAGTGAAATAATTACAAAAATATTACAATAAAATGTAAAAGTCAACATATTATTATGTTGACTTTTATGCGTTTGTATGATAAAATTATATTATATAAATCTTTGTAATAGGTCATATATGACCTTTTATATACACAAAAAAATAATTTTTTTAAAAGGAGGATTTTCAAAATGAAAATTCGGAAAAATGTTGTGGCCTGGATAGGCATAGTAATCTGCGCAGTCTTGGTAGGTATGATTCTCGCATCTCCCTTTATAGGTCAGGCATTTGCTTTGATTCCTGCGACAGTAGGAGCTTTGTTACTTATTCCCGCACTGCGGAATAATAAAGCAAACAATGCAAACGCTAATTCATCGCCTAAGAAAAAGGGAAATACATCTTTGGCAATTGCAACAGTATTAAGTGTTCTTTTTCTTTCAGCAACGGTTTGGGCTCTTTTGTTTCTCCCTCTCAATTCTGGGATGTTAACTATTGCAGCAACTCTGTTTTTTGCATGTGTTACGTTTATCGCACTTAAGAAGCGCAAAAAGGTCGCAAAGGCTCTTGCTGTAATTTTGGGCATAATGCTTCTTATTACAACAATAAGAGTAGCTACTCTCTTTGGATGGTTTGCTATCATTCCTGCAGCACTGTTTTTTGCATACCTCATTCTTCTTTGTGCAATGTTTGGTGCAAATAAAACATTAACAATTGCTATAATTGTAAATGTAATGCTTGTAATTGCAACAATTATTGTAGCAATTTGTTTTGGCTGGTGGGCAATGATTCCCGTTATGGCTCTTTGTGCTACGGTTATATGGCTACTCACACTGCTTAAGGTCAAAACAATGTTTGTTGGCATTCCTAGCCTGATTCTTGTAGTTGCATTAACTCTTCTTGGAGTTTTTGGAATTATGAAAACAGCTAATAATGGAAATGCTATTATTGACGGCGACCTTATTGTAAACGGTGATGTAGTTGTAAGCGATGACGTAAACGTAGGAGATGATGTACTCGTAACTGACGACATAGTCGTAGGAGATGATGTACTCGTAACTGATGACATAGTCGTAGGAGATGATGTACTCGTAACTGATGACGTAATCGTAGGAGATGATGTACTCGTAACTGATGACGTAATCGTAGGAGATGATGTACTCGTAACTGATGACGTAGTCGTAGGTGACGATGTAAACGTAGGCGGCGATGTAAATGTAGGCGGAGATATAATTGTAACCGAGCCTCCTGTAACCGAGCCTCCTGTAACTGAGCATGTTCACAGCTATACTACAAAAGTTGTAGAAGCAACTTGCACAACCGATGGTTATACTGTATATACTTGTAAGTGTGGACACAGCTACACTGGCGACAAAGTTGCAGCGCTTGGTCATAAGTACACTTCCAAGGTTATAGAACCTACTACTTCTTCTGAAGGTTATACCATTTACACTTGCACTGTATGTGGTCATTCTTATAAGGATAACTACACAGATAAGCTTCCTATGCCGAAGAATCCTACCATTACCGTTTCTACCGATTATATGGTAAAGGGTGATACTGTAATTGTTATACTCGAAGATGCAGATGTATCTAACGTAGTTATCAAGTACGTTGATCCTTATACTGGAGAATGGGTAAACGGCGGCGCAACACTCAAAGCAATTGGTGACAATCAGTATCGTCTTGTGGTTGATGAAAACCTTTGGACAATGGCTGTAGATCTCACTATTGGCCTTGACAGCAACAACAATTACCACATTGTTACCCTCGAGCCCTGCTACGAATAACAATTGGTACCCTCCGATTTATTAGATCGGAGGGATTTCTTTTGCCTTTTTTCGCTCTTTTTTTCATACATGTCATGTATATTTCGACAAGATACACAATATACATTTGTTATACTTTTATTGAGGTGTTTAAAATGAAATATACATATGAGGAAAAATTAAAAAAGTTAAAAATAGAGTTAGATGAAGATATAGATATGAATAGCTGTAGATCGCTTAGAACTATAGTTGATGGTTATATAATGAGGTATAGTCCAAATATTTGTGAAATAAACATGGCAAATGTAAAGTTTATGGATAGCTCTGGTTTGGGCTTTATAATGGGAAGATACAATTTAGCTCAAATGTTAGGATGCAATTTAATTGTAACTAATCCAGATAACAGTATAAAGAAGCTTTTGGCGATGTATAAAACGGGAAATGGAATAAAGGTGATGTAGAATGTTAAATAAAGCAAGCATAAAAATAGATTCTAAACTGGAGAATGTTAGTTTGGTAAGGGTTATGGTGGCATCTTTTTTAAGCAGAACTAATATTACTCTAGATGAATTATCAGATATAAAAACGGCGGTCTCAGAGGCTGTAACAAATAGTATAGAACATGGATATAATTTAGAAAATTCTGGTGAAGTAGAGGTTATAATAAAACTAGGAAAACTTGACGACATGACATATTTTTGGGTACAGATCATAGACCAAGGAATTGGCATAGAAGATATAGCTCTTGCAACAACTCCAACATATACAACAAAACCCGAACTAGAACACGCTGGTATGGGGTTTACAATAATGGAAACGTTTATGGATGAGGTTGTGATTGACTCTAAATCTAATGAAGGAACGTCTGTTATAATGACAAAAAAACTTAAAACTATAAAGTCATAAGGGGGATTAAATGGAACAAATAGAATGTTTATATGATAGATTTATAAAGAATTTTAGATGCAAATATTACATGACAAAAACAACAAAAAAATTTATAGATGACAATGATACAGTAAGTAGTTTTGGTGTAAAGATAGATAAAATTAGTCACAGTGGAAAACTCTTGTCTAGTGTATGTGTAAACAATGTAGGTATAAATGAAAATGATGTAAGGTCGTTTATAAAATCGCTAAATGACGGAAAAGTGACTCCAATAACTTTAGAAGACATAGTAAAAGACAGACAAGTATAGCTCCTTTATTGCAAAAAAGCTCATATAATGGTATTATATATACTATAATATGAACTTTTTTTGGAGGTAGTTTTGGAATACACAATAGAGACCCAATATGTTGGTGAAAGAATAGATAAAATTTTAAGCTTAATTAATACTGAATATACTCGTTCATATGTGCAAAAATTATTAGATGAAGGAAAAATAACCGTAAATGATAATTATGTAAAATCTTCATATAAAGTTAAACTGGGGGATAAAATAACAATTGAAGAAGCAGAGATCAAAGAACTAGAAATATTACCTGAAGATATTAAGCTAGATATTATTTATGAAGATAATGATGTTATAGTTATAAACAAACCAAAAGGAATGGTAGTCCATCCTGGTAATGGAAATTATGAAGGGACATTAGTTAACTCTTTAATGTATAGCCATAAGGACAAACTCTCTGCAATAAATGGAATGGTTAGGCCGGGGATTGTGCATAGAATAGATAAGGATACTAGTGGAATACTTGTAGTGGCAAAAAATGACAAGGCACACAAAACACTTGCAGACGATTTTAAGGTGCATAATATAACAAGAAAATATATAGCAATAGCTAAGGGAGTATTGGACAAGGATAATGTAAAAATAGATCTTCCTATAGGTAGAGCGCAAAATGATAGAATAAAGATGGCTGTTACGGAAAAGAATTCTAGGAATGCTGTAACATATATAAAAGTAATAGAAAGATTTAAAAAGTCTGGTTATACACTAATAGAAGCTACACTAGAAACCGGAAGAACACATCAAATAAGAGTGCACATGTCTTACATTGGTCATCCGCTTTTAGGTGATGAACTATATAGCAAGGGAAAAAATGAATTTGGAATAAGTGGACAAATGTTACATGCCATGACATTAGGATTTAATCATCCAACAACAAAAGAGTACCTAGAATTTAATCAACAGGCGCCAAAACAATTTGAAGAGATCCTAGAGACTTTGAGAAAAAAAGAACAATAACAAGAGCAAACGAAAACCGTCTGCTCGAATCTATATAAAACATAGGCCTATGATAATATAGTATATGCAAAATTAAAAAGGTGGTGAGTTTTTGGAGTTAAGAATAAATAAATTTATAGCAAGTGCAGGAGTATGTTCTAGAAGAACAGCGGATGAGATTATTTTACAAGGCAGAGTAAAAGTTAATGGACAAGCTGTTACAGAGCTAGGAATGAAAATAACAGAAAATGATATAGTAGAGGTAGATGAGCAAAGAATTTTTCTAGAAATTAATAAAGTATATATAATGTTAAATAAGCCAAGGGGATATGTTACTACTTCAAAAGAACAATTTAATAGACCGTCAGTATTAGATTTAATTAAGGTAAGCGAAAGAGTATTTCCTGTAGGAAGATTGGATATGGATTCTGAAGGGCTTATATTGCTTACTAATGATGGGGAATTTGCAAACAAGATAATTCATCCAACGAAGCATATATCTAAAAAGTATGAGGTTGAGTTAAAAAAAGATATTTCTAATGATGAAATAGACAAGTTAAGAAGTGGAATAGATATAGGAGGCTATATAACAAGGCAGGCTATAGTTGAGAAAATAAACAACAAAAAACTTATTATTATAATACAAGAAGGAAAGAATAGGCAAATAAGAAAAATGTGTGAGGCGGTAGGAAATAAAGTGATATCTTTAAGAAGAATTGCTATAGGCAATTTAACGTTGGACGGGCTAAAAACGGGAGAATACAAGACGTTAAATAGCAATGAGATAAGGAAAATATATGAATAAAAAATAAGCCCATATGGGCTTATTTTAATGTTTTCTTTTCCTTGCAGCTTCAGATTTCTTTTTTCTCTTTACGCTTGGCTTTTCATAATGTTCTCTTTTCTTTATTTCAGCAAGAACACCAGACTTAGCACATTGTCTTTTAAAACGTTGAAGAGCGTTATCTAAAGTCTCGTTTTCTTTTACTTTTATTCCTGGCATTTATATTCCCTCCCCTCAGTGGGAAATACAATTATTCGTATTTCTAAATTACTTGTAAAATTATACTACATAAGCTTGTACAAGTCAATAGCTTGAGTACATCTTTTAAAATAACAATGGATAAAATATGTAAAATAAAACAAAAAAATATCAAATGAATTGACTAAAACCGGCAACTGTAGTAATATTATTAAATGGAGAGTGGGTAATATGAATTACAAGAAGATGTGGTCTGAGGTTATAACAGCCTCGCTAATAATAATAATTTCAGCTATAGCTATAATATCATTTATAGTTATATCAGGACAAGATGTAGATATATATAATCCAAGTGATAAAATTGCTGTGTCAAAAGGAACAGATAAAATATCTGAAGTATTAACGTTGCTTCAGAGCAAATATATGGGAGAGCTTGATGTAGAAAGCTTAATTGATGGCGCAATAAATGGTATATTTGAAAATATAGACGATCCGTATACAAGATATTTAACACCAGAAGAATTCGATGAGGCGGTAAATTCGGGTAATGAAGAATATTATGGAATAGGCATCCATATATCCTTGACAAGAGATAGTGGAGAAGCAATAATAGTAGGAGTGATGCCAGATACACCGGCTAAAAAGGCAGGAATAAAAGCGGGAGATATAATTAAAAAAGTAGACAGTATAGTAGTAAATGCAGATAACTATTATGAAGCTTCTAATGCAATAAAAGGTCCAGAAGGAACTGTGGTAAAATTAATACTTGAAAGGGAAGGTAAAGAATTAGAATTTAATGTAATAAGAGCAAAGATAGTAAGCAGTGATATATCATCTTCTTTAATAGGCAATAATGTAGGATATATAAAAATATTCTCATTTGAGCAAGGAGTTTACGAAAACTTTAAAGAAGAATATTATAACATGATAAATAAAGAAAAGGTTAAAGGCATAATAATAGATTTAAGAGATAATCCTGGTGGATTTGTTGATGAAACAGTACGAATAGCTGACTTGTTATGCGGAAGCGGAACAATTATTAAGCAAGAGTATGGAGATGGAACAACAAGAATCTACACATCGGATGCAAATAAATCTAAAGTTCCATTAGTAGTATTGATAAATGAAAATAGTGCTAGTGCTTCTGAAATATTAGCTGGATCTATAAAAGATTTAGGCGCTGGTAAGTTGGTAGGAACAACTACATTTGGAAAAGGAATAATGCAAAGTTACATAGCTTTAGAAAACGGTGGTGGAGTAGCTATTACTGTAGCTAAATACTATACGGCATCAGGCGTTGAAATTCATGGTCAAGGAATTGCTCCGGATGTAGAAAAAACTTTAAACCAAGGACAGTCGATAGATTATTCTGCTAATCCAAAAACAGACGCGCAATTAGAGCAAGCAATAAAAACTCTAAACGAAATGAAATAATTAATCAAATTGTAATAAATGAGCAACATCAAGCGAGGTGTTGCTCACTTTTAAGCAAAAACCAAATACGGCATAAACATAATATTGAAATATTAAACTGTTACAGGCTTCGCGCTACTTTGACAAAATACGCGCAGCGTGCTATAATTCAGGCATTAAGAGGTGATGACAGTGATTTCTAAAGAGTCTATGCAAAAGATAAGACAAGATGTTGAAAGTTACATTGGACAGGAAATAGACATCAAGTCTAACGTCGGTAGGAATAAAAAAGTAAACAAAAGAGGAACAATAGATAGTGCGTATTCAAATTTGTTTGTAGTAAGGGAAGCTGACAGTACTAGAAAATTGTCATATAGTTATGCAGATGTTTTAATGAATTCGCTAGAAATTACAAAAGTTGATAATGGAGAACCTTTATTAAACTATGAATTTGACACTAGCAAAAAGTTTGTTCAGCTGTAAATAGAAATAACGTGTTCTTTTGAATGCGTTATTTTTTGTCGTTATTTGTAAATGAATAGTTTGCTAGAGGCTGTAAAGGCGAAGTTTACTGAGTATAGATATTTTCAAAAACCATTTGTTAAATGGCTTTTATGGTGATATAATGGTGTCGTGAAAAAATATTAAAAAAATATAAAATTATTGTTGACAAACAAATGTACGTATTGTATAATACATTCAAACAAACGTTCTGGTTATAGGAGGTAATATATATGATATCAGAAGAAAGAAAAAAAGCATTGGATATAGCTTTGTCACAAATTGAGAAAAATTTTGGAAAAGGATCAGTAATGAAATTAGGTGAAGTAGGAAGTGTTAATGTTGACGCTATACCTACAGGTGCTCTAAGTTTAGATATAGCGTTAGGAATTGGCGGTGTGCCACGTGGTAGAATAATTGAAGTATATGGACCAGAATCTTCAGGTAAAACTACAGTAGCACTTCATATGATAGCTGAAGCTCAAAAAATGGGCGGCATTGCTGCTTTCATAGATGCAGAGCATGCGCTAGATCCTGTTTATGCTAAACATCTTGGAGTTGACGTGGACAATTTAATTGTATCACAACCGGATACTGGAGAACAAGCATTAGAAATTACAGAACAATTAGTAAGAAGTGGAGCAATAGATATTATAGTAATTGACTCCGTTGCAGCACTTGTTCCAAAGGCTGAAATAGACGGTGAAATGGGAGACTCGCATGTAGGTCTTCAAGCTAGACTTATGTCTCAAGCATTAAGAAAACTTACAGGTGTTCTTGCTAAGTCTAAAACTGTTGCGGTATTTATTAACCAATTACGTGAAAAGGTAGGCATAATGTTTGGAAATCCTGAAACAACACCAGGAGGACGTGCACTTAAATTCTATTCTTCAGTAAGATTAGAAGTTAGAAAACAAGAAGCAATAAAAATAAACGGAGAAGTTATGGGATCTAGAACTAAAGTTAAAGTTGTTAAAAACAAAGTTGCACCTCCATTTAGAGAAGCTGAATTTGATATAGTGTATGGAAAAGGTATATCTACGTCTGGTTGTATACTAGATTTAGCAGTAAATTTAGATATAGTAAATAAAAGCGGAGCTTGGTTCTCATATAATGGAGAGAAAATAGGTCAGGGTAGAGAAGCTGCTAAAGCATATTTAGAAGCAAATGTTGAAGCAATGAAGCAAATAGAAGAAAAAGTAAGAGATAACTTTAACTTAGCATTTGAAAAGAGTCTTGGTGAAATAGAAGAAATTGATGATGATGATACAATAGATCTTGTTGAAGAGGAGAACTAATTTGAATAATAGTGAAGAAAATATATATGCTAGAGACAAAGCAATAAGATATATAGGAATTTCTAAAAAAACTGAATATGAAGTAAGAACTAAGCTGAAGGGGTTAAAGGTGGCCCCTTCAGTTATTGAAGAGGAAATAGAGTACTTAAAGGACTTGGGATATATAGACGATATAGGTTATGTTAAATCATATATAAAGCAGTGCGAAAAAATGCAAAACTATTCAATATACGAAATATCCAACAAACTATTGCAAAAGGGCATAAAAGCTAGTATAATCGAACAAGAAATAGATGTTTTGAAGGAAGCAGACTATGAAGAAAGAGTCGTAGAAAAACTTAAATGTGGAAAATTAAAGTCATACGACGAAATGAAACAAAAGAACTATTTATATAGGAGAGGGTTTAAAGTCTAATGGAAAATGTGACAGACTACGCAGAAAATAGCAAAAAATATAATGTGGTCATTTCAAATTTTGAAGGGCCGCTAGATTTGTTATGCTTTTTAATAAGCAAAAACAAAATGGATATTTTTGAGATCTCTTTAAGTGAGCTTACAGATAAATACATTGAATATATAAATGAGATGCAAGAGCTAGACATGGAAATTGCAACAGAGTTTATTGTAATGGCAACAACTCTACTTTATATAAAATCTAAAAAGCTTCTACCAATAGCAGAGCCAGAGGATGAGGTGGAATGCGAGATTACAGAGGAAGAACTAATTGAAAAAATAGCCAAATATAAAATGTATAAAGAAAAACAACAAGAACTGAGAGATATGTATAATTCCAATTTTGGTACTTTTGAAAAGCTTCCAGAAAATATAAAAATAAAAAGAGAATTAGACATAAGCACAATGACAACGAAAGAGAATCTTCTTGAAATGTATAATGCAGTGCTAAAAAGAAAATTTGATAAAATAAACGTTAAATCTGAAGAAATTAAAAAAATTGCGTTGTATGAAAAGGTTACAGTAAAAAGTAAGGTAAAACAAATTATAGAAGTGTTTAAGAAAAAAACAAGCTTTGTATTTAGTAATATATTTAATAAAAAGAATGCAACTAATATAGATATAGTTACAGCATTTTTAAGTGTTCTTGAATTATCTAGACTTAAACATGTTAGCATAAAACAAGATAAACTTTATGGAGATATTTTAGTAAATAAAATTTCAAAATCTGAAATAGATATTTCTCTTATAAAAGAATAATTCATAAAATTTGGAAAATAATATGGCTGGTGATAGTATGATTTTAAAACTTTCATTAGCTATATTTTTTGTGCTATTTTTAATATTATTTGTACGATCAAGTATACAAATTACGCTATATATTACTTGTGATAAATATTTTTTGGATGTAAAAAAAATAAAAGGCGTAGAAAGCAAAATTACATTTAAGCTTTGTGGATTAATACCAGTTTTTCATAAAAAAATATTAGAAAACAAAAAGGTCACTAAAAAACAAAAAGAAAATAAAATAAAGAAACTATTTAATAATAGTGATACTATTTATCAGTTGATTAAGAAAAGCTATATAGACAAATTTGTTTTATCACTAGGGTTCAATTTAGGGGAGCCAATTGCAAACTCTTACGTTAATGCTGCATTGAACACAATAATTTGCATGTATATAAATTTAAATCAAGATAAATTTAATATGAAAAGATTGTACTATCAAACATATATAGGTGAAAAATTAGCAAATTTAAAGCTGGAGGGTATAATTAAAATAAGTATTGCAGATACTATAAAAGTAATTGGAAAAGAATATTTTAAGCTTTTAAAAGAAGAAAATGGAAAGAATAAGATATTAGTATTTAAGAAAAGGAGAGAAGAATATGGCAGAGCATCCGATTGAAAATTTAATGGTAACAGCAATGAGTTCACTTAGAGATATGATTGATGTAAACACAATAGTAGGAGATACAGTGGAAACCCCGGACGGGACTACTATAATACCAGTATCTAAAGTATGTTTTGGTTTTGCAGCAGGAGGAAGTGAGTTTAACACAAATAAACTGAATAAATTCTCAGAAAATCCAAAGCTTCCATTTGGTGGAGGTAGTGGAGCTGGTGTAAAAATTACACCAGTTGCTTTCTTGGTAGTAAAAGATGGAACAATTAAACTACTAACAGTAGATGCGGATAGACCACTAGACAAACTAGTAGATGCGCTTCCAGAATTGGCAAACAAGTTAGTGGATACTGTGGATAAGAGCCTATTAAAATCTAGTCAAAGGTTAAAGGTTCAAAACGGCGAACAAAATTAAAGAGTGGTCAGCCACTCTTTTTGCATATATAAATATATTTTACAAATAATAATGCTAGGAGTATATTATGAAATTTATTAAAAAGAAGAAGGAAAAAAGTAACGAAAATAAATTGAATTTAGTAAGCGCTATTTGCGATAGATTTAAAAACTGTAGTGATTTTGTGTGCCAAAAAATTGTGTCAGAGACTACAAACGTAGAGATATATAAAATGTATATAGACCAGTTTATAGATAAGCTATTAATAGATGAGGCGGTTTTAATGCCAATAGCAGACGAGATTCAAAATATTGAAAATTCTACAGACCTTTTGGGGGTTATAAAAAGCGGTAAAATTTATCACTTGGATATAAAGGTTGAAACAGATGTAGACAAGATAGTATCAAATATACTTGCAGCAAACTTTGTTTTGGTATGTGAAAGTGAAGGTTACATATTTAATGCGGTGGGATTTAGTAAAAGAGCCGTTGAAAAGCCTGAAAATGAAATTGCTGTAAAGGGTGCAAGAGAAAGCTTTATAGAGGCAAGTGCAATAAACGTGTCGTTAGTTAGAAGAAGATTACAAACAGATAAGTTAAAAGTGTTAGAACAAGAGATAGGAGAAGAAACAAAAACTAAAGTTAACATTATGTACGTTGAAGGGGTGGCTAGCGAAGATTTAGTTTTAAGTATAAAAGAAAGGATAAAAAGTGTCAAAGTTCCAAGCATTGTATCTGTAGGAGACTTTGAAGAACATATTATTGATAGAAAATTTAGTATATTTCCACAAACCATTGTCACGGAAAGACCAGATAAGGTCGCGGCAAATCTGATTGAGGGAAAGGTCGCAATTTTTTTAGATGGATTTCCTTGTTGCTATTTAGCACCAGCAGTTCTTGCAATGTTTATGCAAGCTACTGAAGAGTACAACATAAATTATTTTGTAAGCTCATTTATACGTGCATTAAGATATGTGTGTATGTTTGTATCAATGTTACTTCCGGCACTTTATGTTGCTGTTACTACTTTCCACCAAGAAATGCTACCTACGACGCTTGCAGAAAGTATAATACAGAGTAAACAGAATGTACCACTACCAGCTTTCTTAGAAGTTATAATAATGCTTGTTGCATTTGAAATATTATTAGAGGCAGGTGCTAGGATGCCAAAGACGGCAGGGCAGACAGTATCTATTGTTGGAGCTTTGATTGTAGGAGAAGCTGCGGTAAATGCTAAGTTTGTTTCGCCAGCTGTTGTTGTTATTGTAGCTATAGCTGCAATATGTGGTTTTGTTATACCGAATCAAGACCTTGCAAATACAATTAGAATAAATAGATTGCTTCTTGTAATATGCGCTTCTATAGCAGGATTTTTTGGGCTTTCTATTGCGTTGATCGCACTATTTTATTATATGTGTTCTATAGAAAGTTTTGGTGTGCCATATCTAAAGCCATTCACATCAAATAACGGAAAAAACATTTTATCTGACACGGTGTTTAGAGAACCTATAAATAAAAGTAAGGATAAAATGGCAAGGTGGTAGATATGAGAACAAAAATTATATTAGCTATAACAATAATAGGAATTGTGGCAGTCACGCTTTTTAATGCGGAGTTAATGCCTTTAAGACGTGATATATCAAATACAGAAATTATAATGGTAGCAGGACTAGATAGAGTGGATAATGGATATAGAATTACTCTTCTAAAACGAAATCAATCTTCAGAAAGTAGTTCGGGTAGTGAATCGGGCGCAAATTCTGGTGAAAGCAAAGTAATACATATGACAGCAGACAGTTATTCCATGGCACTAAGGCAGCTACAAACAACTACAGACAAATTTCTTACAGCAAGTCATATAAAGTACTTTATAATAGGAGAAGACACCTTAAAAACGGATATAGAGCATGTTACGGACGCAGTTGCAAGAGGTTACCAAACAAGACTTAATTCTAAAATATATATATCAAAAGGAATGAGTGCAAAAGAATTTTTAGAAAAGGCTTCTAAATTAGATTTTAAAGTTGCAGAAAAAATAAGAAATATGGAAGAAAATTATTGGCTTTCAAGCGCTAGTGTAGAGACGAGTATTGTAGATTTAGGACATATTACTTTTTCTAAGAGAGGAGATGGATTAGTAAATTCTTTGGAATTTTATGACAGCCAGATGGAGGAAGAAGAAAACAATCAAGGTTCGAGTTCAGATAAAAGTAGCACAAAAAAAGCAGTAACTTCTTTTACTTATGGTGGGGCGGCGGTTATTGCTAATAATGTTTTAATAGAATATTTAAGTGAGGATCAAACAATTTTTGCAAACTATATATTAAAAGAAGACAATGTAAATGTATTACAGGTATATGATGATGAATACTTTGTCTCATTTAGAGTAGAAAAGTTAAATACAGATATAAGTTTTAAGTTTAACCCCAAAGGTGTTATAAATGAACTTGTTATTGACGTAGATTTTCAAGCAGATTATGAAGAAACAAATGCTCAAGTGCCAATATTTACTCAGGACAAAATAGATTACTTTGAGGATAAATTAAATGACAAGGTAGCCGAACAATTAAGAGAAATAATAAATATTGAAATAGAAAGAGGAGTGGATTTTTTAAATTTAAGTCAAAGTTTGGAGTTTAAACATCCATTTAAATATGAGAACAGCAAAGGAGACTTTATAGACATTCTAAAGAACTCTAAAATAACAATAAACGGTAATGGAAAAATAAAAACAACATATGACATTATAGACAGCAATGAGCACCAGAAAGGAGAAAAGTAGTGATATATTATTTAATTTTACTAACTACGGGAATACTTATAGATTTTAAAGATTTAAAGACAAGTAGTAAAAAATCAGATATTGTATTTTACATTATAGCAATGACTGTATGTGCTGCGCTTGGTGTTTTCTTTTTTTTAAATCCAAACAGAGAAGGTGTTGCGGAAATATTTGTGAAAATGTTTAGATTTGGAGGAATTTAATATGAGGGACGATAAAGTGTCAATGTATCAACTAGCAATAATATGCATACTGGTATCGATTGTTCCAATAGTTAGATATTTCCCTATTAGCTTGACAGATACTGCCGGTAGAGGAGCATGGATTGGAGCACTCCTTACGATTATTCCTGCGATACTTCTTGTGTGCGTATTGCACGAATTAATTAATAAGATAAAAAGTAAAGAGGGAAAACCAAAAAACCTAAATAATGTTTTTGATACGGTATACGGGAAAGTAATGGGAAAAATTCTCTCTTTTGCATATCTATTATGGATTTTAATATTTGTAGCTGCACAATTAAGATTTTTTGGTGAAAGATTAATTTCTACTACATACATATACACACCAATTATATTTCTTTTGACTACAATGTTAATACTAACATTTTTTGTTGCAAGAGGCAGAATATCTAATTTTGGTAGATTCGCGGAAATATTTTTTGAGTTGTTTTTAATAATTATAGTTTTTGTTGTAATAGCATCAGCTTCTAATTTTGAAATAAAAAACGTTTGGCCAGTAAATAAACAAGAGATAATGGGTATTCCGCGAGCTATTCTTAGGGGAACAAGTATTTTTGGAACATTAACAATAGGAATGTTTTTTACAGAAAAAATCGAAGACAGGAAAAATATTAAAAAATATGGAATAATAGCATCTGTCGTTATAGCAATAATAGGGCTAATAGGAGTATTTGTAACATTAGGTACATTTGGAAAAGACTTGCTGCCAACGCTTGCTCAACCTTTCTTTATGGCATTAAAAGTTATAAGTGTATTTGGAGTAATTGAAAGAATAGAATCTATATTTGTTACGTTTTGGGTGGTTGCAGACTTTATATTAATTACATATAATATAATAGTAGCAAGCAATATATGTAAACAAAGATTTAAGCTCACAAAAAGAAGAATTGCAGTAACACCACTTGTGTTTATAATTTTCATATTTGCTATGTTAATTGCAAATAACTTTTTTGCCTTACAAATGTTATTTACAAAATTTATGGCTAATATAAACTTAATATTTGGATTGGCTGTACCTCTTATAACTTATGTAGTGGCAAAAGCTAGAGGATTATTATAATCTAAAAATGAATAAGAATAATAAAAATAACTGTTAGACTAAATTCTAGCAGTTATTTTTGTCGAATTTTGTAAACTGTGCTGTCAAAAACTGTACAAAATATGGCAAATGTTGTATAATACTATATGGAGATTGAAAATGAAAAGTAAGATAATAACAATATGTGTATTGGTTGTAGTAATAATTGTAACAATTATACTTGCAGTAAATGTAAATGAGAGGGAAGAATCTAAGTTTAATATTGTAACATCTTTTTATCCAATGTACATTGCAACACTTAACGTAACAGACGGAATAGAAGATGTAGTAGTTACTAATTTAACACAAGAGACTACAGGCTGCATTCATGATTATATTTTAACTACATCTGAGCTTGTAACTTTAGCCAAGGCAGATACGCTTGTTATAAATGGAGCTGGCATGGAAGGCTTTATGGATAAGGTTATATCAAATTTTGAATCGTTAGATATAATTGATGCATCAAATGGAATTGAAATTATACATGAAGAATGTGAGGAAAAACATGGTTATCATGAAGAACAGGAAGAACATTCTCACGAAACAAATCCACATATTTTCGTAAGTATAAAAAAATATATAAAACAAGTACAAAATATTTGTGATGAGCTTGTTAAACTAGATAGTGCAAACAAAGAAAAGTATGAGTCAAATACAGAAGTATATATAGCGAAACTAAACAAATTAGAACAAGATATAACGAGTGTTATAGCCACATTAAATAGCAAAAACATTGTAACATTCCACAACACCTTTGACTATTTTGCAGGTGACTATGGATTAAATGTAATTGCTGTAGTAGAAAATGAACATGGTAAAATTCCAAGTGCTGGAGAAATAGCAGATATTATTGAGAGCATAAAGAGAAACAACGTAAAAGCAATATTTGTTGAACCAGAATATAGTTTAAAGCTTGTAGATATGATTGCTAAAGAAACAGGGGCAAAGGTATATATGTTAAATCCCGTGACGTCTGGTAAGAATAATAGGGATGAATATATAAATATAATGAGAGAAAATCTAAACGTGCTTAAAGAGGCATTAAGATAGAAAGGAATAAAATGAAAGGTAATTGTAATCATTGCTGTACAAAGATAGACAAGCTTACAGTAAAAATAGATAGCAATAAAATATTAGAAAACATATCGCTTCATTTGCATTGTAACGAAATTACAATGTTGGTTGGTAAAAATGGAGCTGGAAAGTCTACTCTAATTAAGGCGATGTTGGGAGAGAAAAATTATACAGGAAATGTTACTTTCTCTAGTAAACATACAGATAGTACCAAGCTTACTATAGGCTACGTACCACAAAAGCTAGAAGTAGAATCATCACCTATGAGTGTATATGATTTACTTTGTAGCGCAACAAGTGGGCCGTCAGTATTTTTTAGAAAGTCTAAGAAAAAGTATGAGGAAATTGGGAACCACTTAAAGGAATTTGGTGCAGATAAACTTATAGATAAAAGAATATGTGACTTATCTGGTGGGGAGCTTCAAAGGGTTTTAATTGCTATGGCGACCATGCCATATCCAGAACTTCTAATTATGGATGAGCCAGTAAGTGGTATAGATGCTAAAGGTAAGAGGGAGTTTTATAAACTAATAAAGAAACTAAAAGAAAAACATGATATAGCAATATTTATTGTATCTCATGATTTTGAATATATAAAAGACTATGCAGATAAAGTAGTGCTTTTAAATAGAAAAATATTAAAAGTAGGAACGCCAGATGAAGTCCTTTCGTCACCAGAGTTTTCTAATGAATTTAAAGTAGGGATGGTGTAAATATGGATATAATATATAATATAATAGAAACTATTTTACCATTTTCATTTATGCAATATGAATTTATGAAGAATGCACTTTTAGCTTTAGTTATAATAGCACCACTATTTGGTATAGTAGGGACTATGATTGTAAACAATAAAATGTCATTTTTTTCAGACGCATTAGGACACTCTGCATTAACAGGAATTGCTCTAGGTACAATAATAGGTGTTAGCAACTATTCAATGTCCATGATAATATTTGCTATAGTATTTGCTTTACTTTTAAATTATATAAAAAACAAAAAGACTGCATCTACAGATACGATTATTAGTGTGTTTTCATCAAGCGCAGTGGCTGTAGGCTTAATGCTAATGTCTAAGTATGGTGGTATAAACAAATACTCACAGTATTTAGTAGGGGATATACTTAGCGTAACAATAGAGGAAATATTGACACTATTAATAATACTAGTTATAACAATAGTAATTTGGTTTAAGTTATGCAATATGCTAGTTGTTACAAGTACTAACCCAACACTTGCAAAAAGCAAATCAATAAATGTAAATTTAATTGAAAATATATTTGGCATACTTATAGCTGTAATTGTAATGCTTACTATAAAATGGGTAGGAATACTTTTAATAAACGCTCTATTAATTCTTCCTGCAGCAGCTAGTAGAAACATATCTAGTAATATGAGACAATATACACTTTATTCAGTGTTAATATCTCTATTTAGTGGAATATTAGGATTAATATTATCCTTCATATTTGAAATAGCAACAGGACCAACAATAGTTGTAATAAGTGCAATAATATTCTTTGTAACATTTGTGTTTAGAAAGAAATAAAAATAAAAAATCACAAGCGGTGATGTCATAAACTGTTTGTGATTTTTGCTATATAATTGAAAGAACCACAATTTAATTCTAAAGCAAATAGTTGACATTTTTTGAAATTAGTTATTTAATAATATTGTAAATTATATAATGGAGAGAGATTATGGAAGAAAAAACTTTTTTAAAAGTACTTAGACAGTATTTTGAACTAAAAGCGGATAATGAAATATTAATAGGAGATAAAAAAGGGATAGTAATTCCTATGGAATGGATTTTTACAGAAAAAATAGACAGAGAAATTATACAAAGAGCAATGGTTGAGACACTAAAAGAAAATAATCCCGGTTATATTGAAAATTATTTAAGAAGAAATGAAAAACAAGGGAAATATTTTGAAGACAAAGATGATGACAGAAAAGAATCGATGAAAAAATTAGTATCCACTAAAGTAAAAGATATTTCACTTAATATAGACGATAAAGGATTAAAATTAATTGTAAATGGATTAGATAATTGGACAAAAGCTATAATTAGTGAAAATCCATATAAGGGTGGCAAGATACTTCAAATAAGTGAGGATGAATTTTGTGAAAAGATTCTAGGGGTATTAAAGTCAAATAGTATACAGAATATAGTGGACGCATTAGATATAAGTGAAGAAGAAAGACAACATTTGCAAACAATATTTGCTGCTAGACAAGATTCTCCTTTAGATGAGTTTTCATTAAATGGAATAAAAGATAGTATGGTACAAGCTGCCGAAAACTTAACAGAGTATTATGAATATTTATCGGAGGAACAGAAGCAATCATATATACATGCCATAACTATAAATCAACGCCAAGGAACAAAAGCTCCTAAGGCACATATCACGCAGGGGAATACACCTAGTAGAAAAAGTCCTATATATCCATTTACTCAAAGAGAAAACTTGTTAAGACAAATGAAACCAACACATGTTATAAATGTAAATGGATATGATGAAGAAGGCAATATAGTTCCGAATGTATATACTGCGTTTATATATGAAAATCCTAAAGGAAAACAAGGGCGCCTTTTAGTTGCGGAACCTCTAGAGGGCTCACATAGTACAAGGCTAGTGTATATGACAAACGAAGAATTTGAATCATTTGAAATACCGGAAGATGCAGATAGATATGGAGAGGTTTCAAAATATTATTTGGAAATGTCTAATGATGAATTTTTGAAAGAAGAAAATGCAGTTAGAATAAATCACGGGGACATTGAAGAATATTCGGCTAAAATACAATTTGTACTTGAAGGAAAGATCTCGGAAAAGATAGAGAAACAAAAATGGTATTACAATAGTATTTTAAACAAGTTGTATGGACAAAAAGAATTGACAACATCAGATATAGGATCTTTAGCACAAAGAGCTTTATGTGAGGAAGTACGAGAAGCTAATGCTGTTTTAGATGAAATAGATCAAAGGAAAAAGAATATAGATAAGGGAACAAAAGGAGAATATGATGGTTAGTGCTAAGTATAAGGAAGCCATGGCAGAAGTGCTATGTGTATTAAAACATTGCGATAAACAAGTAATTTCAAAAATCCCGCTAGAGGTAATAAAGAATATAAAGGAAAATGCATCTGAATTAGAGGGGGTTGAAGAAAAGTTTGAGGGTTTTCATGATGATATATCTACTCTTCAATTGAGGCAAGAAACCATAGCATTACTTGCGGTTATATATAGGAAATACTTATGTACAGACGAAGAAAGAATAGAATTTGATAAAAATCTTTCATTAATGGATGAACTATTATACAAAGATAGAGTATCTATGCAATTTAATACAGAAACAGTAGATAATTCTAGCAAAACTGTAATGGAACAAAATCTACCTAAGGAAGTTAAAAAAGAAAGTTTTCTAATAAAACTAATAAATAAAATAACGGCAATATTTCATAAATAAGTATAATATTAACAATAAATATTAGAAAGAATAATACGGATTGAAAATAGGCTACTCCTATGGTATAATACATGCATAATAAAATTAATACTTGTTATAGTAAGTAAAATAAATCTAAAATAATTTTTGGAGGAATTTGTTATGGAAGTATTCACACCAATATTTAAGGGCCAGATCTCTACAAATGTATTGCTGTTTGAAATTATGAAGATAGATGCAGACGCATCAGCGGCATTGCCTGTTGGCACCGTAGTCATTAACGCAGATCCTTGCCATGATATGAAAATATTTATGCAAGGTCATAGGATGCTCGATGAATATGTAGATCAAATCCAACTTCAGTGTGAATTGTATGCTGAAAAAATTATTGAAGCAATGCAAAACGATATTTAAATATAAACAGCCACAAATTGTGGCTGTTTATATTTAATACTATTTTATAATTAATTTTATAAATATTTTCTTTCCTTTTTTAAGTACTATATGACCTTTTTCAAAATCGCTTGTGTGGATTTTGTGGAAAACATCAATCACTTTTTCATCATCAAGTGAAATACCGCCTTGAGAAATTAAAGTTTTAGCTTCGCCTTTAGATTTAGCTACTCCTGCTGTAACCATTACATCAAGCAATGATATTATATTATCTGTAAAATTATCTTTGCTTAATGCAATTTGTGGCATATTTTCAGCATTATTTTTATTTTCAAATAATTCTTCAGATGTTTTCTTAGCTTCGTTTGCGGCTTGCTTGCCATGAACTAATTTTGTTATTTCATATGCAGCAATCTTTTTGGCTTCGTTTATATTTTCGCCTTCAAGATTTGAAAGTCTATTTACTTCTTCCATTGGAAGATATGTAAGCATTCTTAATACTTGATTTACTTCTTTGTCTCCAATATTTCTCCAGTATTGATAAAATTCGTATGGAGTTGTTTTTTGGGGATCTAACCATAAAGCACCTTTAACTGTCTTACCCATTTTTGTCCCATCAGAATTTAGAAGCAAAGGACAAGTTAAGCAAAAGCTACCGCTTTTATGTATCTTTCTAATTAAAGATACACCGGCTAACATATTTGACCATTGGTCATCACCGCCAATTTGTACTCTACAATTCTGTGTCTCAAATAATTTTAAAAAGTCGTAACTTTGCATTAACATATAGTTAAGCTCAAAGAATGTAAGCCCCTTTTCCATTCTCATTTTGAAGCATTCAGCATCAAGCATTTGGTTTACGTTAAAGTATATACCATATGTGCGTATAAACTCCATATAGTTTAGATTTAATATCCAATCAGCATTATTAACTATTATTGCTGCATTTTCTCCTTCAAATGAAACGAATTTGCTAACTTGTTTTTTTATTTTTTCTACGTTGTTATTAATATCCTCACGAGTTAGCATTTTTCTCATATCAGATTTTCCAGAAGGGTCTCCTATTAAAGCTGTTCCGCCACCCATTAAAAGTATTGGCCTATGACCATGTTTTTGAAAATATGACATAAGCATTAAAGGAATAAAGTGACCAATATGAATACTATCGGCAGTAGGATCTATACCTAGATATACTGAAAACTTTTCCTCCTTTGCTAATTTTTCAAATTCATCTTCAAAAGCTATTTGCTTTATAAGGTCACGAGACTTAAGTTCTTCGTAAACTGTATCCAAATTTATCACTCCTTTCTTGTACTATCTTTGGTACAATTTATATAAAAGTATATCATAAATTATATTTTTTTCAATGATATAATTGAAAAATGTGACTTTAAATGATAATATACTTGGTAAGATAAAAGGGAGGTTAAGCGTGGAAAAGTTTAAACCAACTTATATAATAAAAAGTGTAGAAAAAATTCCTTTTGTACTGCTTGAAAGAGATAATATAAAAGGCCTAATATTTGATGTAGATAATACCATTGCGACAATGGGCAAGGGTATTACAGAAGAGTGTTATAAATGGATTGAAGAGGCTAAAAGTTTGGGATACAAAATTTGTATCTTAAGCAATACTGTAAATGTTAAAAAAGTAAGAAGAATAATGAATGACTTAGGAATAATGGGATTGTGTTTTGCTAAAAAACCAAGTACAAAAGGCTTCGAAATGGCTCTTAACTTGCTAGAATTAAAAAAGGAAGAAGTAATAATGGTAGGGGATCAAATATTTACAGATATATGGGGTGCAAATAGATTTGGAATAAAATCCATACTAGTTGGTCCAATAAGCAAAAAAGAAGGTCCTTTTACATTAATAAAGAGACCAATAGAAAAAATAATATTGAATAAATTAAGAAAAGAAAAAGAGGAAAAGGATGATTAATTATATAATTGCAAGTATTGTGGCGGTTATAATGGGGCAAATAGTTTCACACTTAATAAGAAGACTACCAGAAATAATTGAAGATAATAATGCTATAAAAAAGTTAATACCGACATTAAAAACAGGGTTTAAAATAGATATAGTATATAGCGGGATTTTGCTTGTTTTATTTAACCTATTAACATTTTTTGTACAATCAACATACATGATATATATATATATGATACTAATAGCTATGCTTATAGTTGCACTTATAATAGACTTTAAAATGCAACTTATACCGGACACTGTACAGGTGGTAGTTCTTATACTAGGTATTATAGTAACAGCAGTAGATTATACAAATTGGTTAAATCACATAATAGGAATGTTAACAGGAGCTTCAATATTTGGTCTTATTGCTCTCTTTTCTAAGATTGTATTTAGAAAAGAAGGAATGGGAATGGGGGACATTAAACTTATGGCTGTGCTTGGCTTGCTATTTGGAATAAAAGCAATGCCGGCAAGTATAATGGACTTTTTTTCACAAGCAGAGGTTATACTTACAATTACTGTTATAGCATTTTTCCTAGCAGCAATTGTAGCTATAATATTAATAGCTACAAATAAAACAGAAAAATCACAATATATGGCGTTTGGACCATACATTGTAATTGCAACAATTTTAGTTATATTTTTTGGAACAAAACCATTTTTAGATGTGTACTTTAATTTGTGTACTTGGCTTGCAAATGCAATGACGGATTTGATGTTTAAAATGATTAAGTGAGGTAAATTATGAAATTTGGACCAGCAGGAAACGATGAAGCGTTTTACAACGCGGGATATAAAAATTCTGAAGATATGCCAAAGTATTTGAGTGAGATAGGCCTTGATGCCTATGAATATCAATGCTCAAGAGGCGTTAAAGTTTCGGATGAAAAAGCAAGAAAAATAAAAGAGGCTGCGGAGAAATACAATATTTTTCTAAGCGTGCATAGTCCATACTACATTTCTTTGTCCACTCAAGAAGAAGAAAAGAAAATATCTACTATAAAATATATTACAGATTCTATGGCAGCTGCAAAAAAAATGGGAGCAAATAGAGTTGTTGTACACGCAGGAGCGCTTTTGGGACTAGAAAGGGAATACGCTGTGGACAGTGCATGTTCTTTGTTAAAAAGGGCGTTAGATGAAGCAGATAAATTGGGCTTGGGAGATATTACTATTTGTCCAGAAACTATGGGTAAAATCAACCAATTGGGAGACAGCAAGGAAATTATAAAAATGTGTAAAGTTGACGAGAGATTAGTTCCTACAATAGACTTTGGACATTTGTATTGTAGACACATTGGAGCGCTTAAGACATGCGAGGACTTTGAAAAAGAACTACAAATGTACATAGATGAACTTGGATATGATAGAATGAAACATTTCCATAGTCACTTTAGCAAGATGGAGTATACTGTTAATGGTGGGGAAAAGTGTCATGTAACTTTTGCAGATGAAGGCTTTGGACCAGATTATAAAGAAGTTATAAAGGCTATAAAGAAATTAAAACTTGAACCGACTATAATATGTGAATCTGCCGGAACTCAGTCAATAGATAGTAAGATTATGAAAGATTATGCCAATTCCTTAGATTAATTTTACTAATTTAAGATATATTTTATACAAAAAGCTCCGCTTTTAGCGGAGTTATTTTTTCTTATTTTTCTTTTCTACACTAAAGCCGAATTTGCCAAGTTTTTCGCCTAAAGAGTAGTATTGACCATGAGAATACGCTAAAAGATTGCAAGATTCCATGTCAAATTTTCCAGTATCATCTAAATATTTATCATCGACATTTACTGCTAGGATTTCTGCCATAAACATATCATGAGTACCTAGTTCTTTTATTTCTTTGACTCTACATTCTATGTTTATAGGGCACTCTTTTATCATAGGGGCAGACACTTCTGTAGCAGGTTCTTTTGTAAGATTACACTCTTTAAATTTGTCGATATTTTTTCCAGATCTAACACCGCAAAAATCTACTACATGCGCAAGGTTGCTGCTTGCAAGATTTATTACAAATTCTCCTTTTTCTTTTATAATATCGTAAGAATATCTTTCTTTACGAATAGACACATAAGTCATCGCAGGATCAGTACAGATTATTCCCGTCCATGCTATTGTTAAGATATTGCTCTTTTCCATGTCGCCACAAGATACCATTACTGGAGGCAAAGGGTATACCATAGTTCCTGGCTTCCATTTTAATTTACTCATATTAACACCTCATAAACATTATAACACAAAATAAACGTTATAGCATGAAAGTTATAAAAAATCTGGAGTTTTTACAAAAGTATTTGGCGGTGCCGTAATTTTATTTATTGTAGTTACTTCAATAACAGGCATATCGGTAGCATAATACCCTTTAATAATTGTTCCAGTAATTTCTACCCATTCAGAATCGGTAAGAGATATATCTCCGTTATATGTACATAAGAAGCCTACAACCTTTTCGGATTCGTCAAGAACCATATTTCTACCACAAACAAAATAACCAGCTCTAAAATCCGGAAGCCTAAATACAAATCCAGATAATTTTATAGTTTTGCCGACATTTGCATCTATGTTATCATGAACTGTTTTAAGAATTTCTGTAAAATTTTCGCTGTCTAACACATAATCAAAAGAAGTAACGTTTTTATCTTTTATCATGTTGGTTATTTCAAAAAACATAGCGATCCCGATTGTTATAATAGCAGCGACAATCAAGACTTTTTTCAAATTTAATTTTAAATTACATACAAACATAATCCACCTCAAATTATAATTACTAAATACTATTCATTAAATAGAGTATTTATGCAAAAAAGAAACCAAAGTGAAAAGTCACTTTGGTTAATAATGAAGTTAATATCGTTTTGAAAGCCATTCGATAAACATATCAAACCTTTCGCTTTCGTCCTTTTCTAAAAGGCCAGTTAATATCAATTCATTACGAAAAGTTTGATATTCTTGAAAGACAGATATCATAGGATAGCTTGGCGCGATTAAGATAAGCTCAGGCAAAAACTCTGAAGCGAGCTTTGGATGAATAGATGAAAAATAACGAGAATCAAAGTATTTTGTAGGTTCGACGTAAAGCTCCTCCTCTATTTCATAAAAGTTTAATTCTGGCAGTTGAGGAGTGTATATAGGATTGATGAACCATGAGGTTTCATCAGCATCATCTAATGATTCGTCAGAGCAAACAAGAAATTTAACAGCAATTATTGTTTCATCATCGAAATCAGGCTGAATAGGAGTTAATATAAATTGTTGCATTTCTTCGTAAGAAGATTCAACTATTTCTCTTTCTCTATTCCGCGCCACCACTTTCTTTATTATTGAGTCAAACATAGGAAGACCTCCTTAAAAATTATTTTCGGAGCTAATAATAGCTACAACCAAATTATAACACAATTACGCTGCTTAGTCAACATAAAATCCGAACGGAGGATAATAGCTATTAATAAACTTAATAAATGCCTTTAAAAATAGCGGAGACTGTGATATAATAGCTCATGTATTTAAGGACGAAAGGAAGAACTTTATGGGGTTAATTGAAAAAATATTCGGATCATATAGCGAAAAAGAAATAAAAAGAATAATGCCTATAGTAGAAAAAATAGAGGCATTAGATGAACCAATGCAACAACTTTCTGATGAAGAATTAAGAAATAAAACAGAAGAATTTAAGAAAAGACTTGAACAAGGTCAAACTCTAGAAGATATATTGCCAGAGGCTTTTGCTGTGGTAAGAGAAGCATCGTCAAGAGTTTTAAATATGAAGCATTTTAAAGTACAATTAATTGGTGGAATAATACTACATCAAGGAAGAATTGCAGAAATGAAAACGGGTGAGGGAAAAACACTTGTTGTAACATTGCCGGCTTACCTTAATGCGCTAACTGGAAAGGGAGTGCACATTATAACAGTAAATGACTACTTAGCAACATATCACAGTGCTTGGATGGGAAAATTATATAAATTTTTAGGACTTACGGTAGGACTAGTTGTACCAAATATGACTCCAAGTCAAAAACAAATGGCTTATGCAAGTGATATTACATATGGAACAAATAATGAATTTGGCTTTGATTATCTAAGAGATAATATGTGTATGTCTAAAGCTGACATGGTGCAAAGAGATTTAAATTATGCTGTTGTCGATGAAGTAGATAGTATATTAATAGATGAAGCGCGTACTCCACTTATAATTTCTGGTATGGGCAAGGAGTCAACGGAGCTTTATACAAAAACAGATAAGCTAGTAAAAAGTCTAAAACCAAAAATAATAGTAGAAGCAGACAACAAAAATTTTGACGAATCAGACGAAGATTATGATTATGTAGTAGACTTAAAGGCGAAAACTACAGCATTAACAGAACGCGGAACAAAAAGATGTGAAGATTACTTTGGAATCGAGTGTTTAACAGATGTAGAAAACATGGAAATTTCCCACCATGTAAACCAAGCATTGCGAGCTTATGGAATAATGAAAAAAGACATAGACTACATAGAACAAAATGGAGAAATATTAATCGTTGATGAATTCACTGGTCGTATTATGGAAGGCAGAAGATATAGCGAGGGACTTCACCAAGCAATAGAAGCTAAAGAGGGAGTAAGAATAGCTAGAGAATCTAAAACATTAGCAACAATTACATTCCAAAACTATTTTAGGTTATATAAAAAGCTTGCAGGAATGACAGGTACAGCCAAATCTGAAGAAGCTGAGTTTAAAGGAATATTTGGTTTAGATGTTGTAGAAATACCAACCAATAAACCGGTTGTTCGTGAAGATAGAAACGATGTAGTATACAAAACTGAAAAAGGAAAATTTAATGCAATAGTAGAGGATGTAAAAGAAAGTTACGAAAAAGGCCAACCAGTTCTAGTTGGTACGGTTTCTATAGAGAAATCCGAAGAATTGAGCAAACTTTTAAGAGCACAGAGAATTCCTCATGAAGTGCTTAATGCAAAATATCATGCTAGAGAAGCTGAGATAGTGGCTCAAGCAGGTAAATATAAAGCAGTAACAATAGCAACTAATATGGCGGGTCGTGGTACGGACATATTGCTTGGTGGTAATCCTGAGTTTATGGCAAGAAAAGTTTTAGAGAAAAAAGGTATAGAACTTGAAAAAATAGAGCTAGCTCAAAGTCCAATACCTACTATGGATCAAGAAATACTTGCGCTTAGGGAAGAATATCATAAGTTAGAAAAAGATTTTAAGGAAAAGCTAAAAGATGAAAAAGAACAAGTAATAGCAGCAGGAGGTCTTAAAATAATTGGTAGCGAACGCCACGAGTCAAGACGTATAGACAACCAGCTAAGAGGTCGTGCAGGACGTCAAGGAGATGTAGGTGAATCACGATTCTACATATCATTAGAAGATGATCTTATGAAACTATTTGGCTCGGATAAAGTTCAATATTTAGCAGATATGATGGGGCTTCCTGAGGATATGCCAATAGAACAAAAAATGCTTACAGGTGCAATTGAAACGGCTCAAAAAAGAGTTGAGGGAAGAAACTATAGCATTAGAAAAAGTGTGCTTGAATACGATGATGTTATGAACAAACAACGTAATGTTATATATTCACAAAGAAGACAAATACTAGATAGTGAATCTATTGAAGATGTTGTTAAGAATATAACAAAACACAAAATAGAAAATGTAGTAGAACTTTATATGGCTCATTTAGATAGACATGAAGCTGTTGATTTAGAAGGATTAAATACAAATCTTCAAAGTCTTTTTGCAGTAGATAGCATGGTGACTGAACAAGATAGTAAGTTGGGTATGGAGCAACTACAAGAAAAATTAATTGAACGAATATTCAAAATTTATGACGACAAAAAAGAGACATTTAAGAATCAAGGATTAGAAGAACAGTACAACGTTATTGAAAAATTAATAATGTTAAGAACTGTAGACGAAAAATGGCAATCTCACATTGATGATATGGCGCATTTAAAGGAAGGAATTCATTTAAGAGCGTATGGTCAAACTAATCCGGTAGATGCGTACAAGATGGAGAGCTTTGATTTGTTTGATGAAATGTCAAATAAGATTAAAGAGGATACAATACGCGCAATATTTACTTTAAAATACAATGCAGAAAATACAAATGCTACAATGAATAAACTTGGACAAAGCATTAATAAAGTAGATAGCTTTAATAAAGCAGAATTATCAAATATGAGACAGGCTGTTGCAAGTAATGAAGCACCTAAAAAAAGAGAACCTGTAAGAGTAGAAAAAACTGTTGGAAGAAACGAACCATGTCCTTGTGGGTCTGGCAAGAAATATAAACAATGTTGCGGAAAATAAATTATAAAACCCTTGTAAAATAAAATTTTGCGGGGTTTTTATTGTTTAAGAACTTTATGGTTTTATATCAAAAAATATATTTAGATAAGTTTTTAACAAATCAGCCATAAAAATGTTAATATGATATAATTATAAAGGATGTGATAATTATGGAAAATTTTATTTGTAAAGTTGCAAACAGAGATGAATTGTTAAAAAGATGGGAGTATTTAGTAGAAATACATCCAGGTAATAATAAGTGGGTAGAATTTAAAGAAAATGCACTAAAACACTATGATGAAAAAAGTACGATTTCATATTTAGGATTTTTAGGCGATGAAATTATATGTGAAGCTACCGCATATGTTAAAAATTCGGCTTTTATTGGTGATATAAGTGAACCTTCTGGTTTATTAAGTGATAATATGGTATATTTAGCAGCTTTTAGGACTAACAAAGAACAAGAAGGAAAAGGATATTTTAGTAAATTATATAAATTTGTTGAAAATGATTTGAAAAATCGAGGTTATACTGAATTATCATTAGGTGTTGGACCAGAAGCAGTTAGGAACATTGAAATATATTTTCATTTAGGATTTAGAGATTATATAAAAACGGTGATAGAATATGAACCATCAAAAGATGTTCCTTCAATGCAAGAGGAAAATGTAATTATATTCTACAAAAAGAAAATATAGGAGTTGATTTTATGGGAAAAGTAATATTAACATGTGGGAAAATATGTAGCGGTAAAAGTTACTATTCAAAACAATTAAAAGATGAGTTTAATGCAGTAATTATATCTCCAGACGAAGCAACCTATGAATTACTTAATAATGAACAAGGAGAGTTCTATGATATTTTTTCAAAAAGATTAAATAACTACTTAACTAGAAAAGTTGGAGAAATTGCACAAGCTGGAGCTAATGTTATTTTTGAAAGAGGTTTATGGTCAAAAAAAGAAAGACAAGAAGTTAGAGAGTATTATAAAAAATTAGGAATAGAATGTGAAATTCATTACGTTTGTGTTGATGATGAAACATGGAAACGAAATATTGTAGAGAGAAATAAAAGGGTTCAAGAGGGAAATGGCGGATCGGATTTTTATTTAGATGAAGGATTAATGAAAAAATTAGAATCTCTTTGGGAAGAACCAACTAAAGAAGAATATGATGTTTTATATAATGTATGTAGAAATAAGAGTTTGATATAATAAAATACATTGTTTTCAATTGTGCTGGAATACATGAATCACTGTCATTGTAATATAGCTGTTTTTAGTGGCAGCTTTAGAGAGCATAAGCCGCAATATTTATTGATTTTTTCAACATAATATTGTATAATATAGATATTGGAAACAACAAAACGATAGGAGAAAAAATTATGAATGAATTGAAAATAAACGGTATTTATAAACATTTTAAGGGAGATTATTATTTAGTTGTGGGTGTCGCTGGTCACTCTGAAACTAAAGAAAAATATGTTGTTTATAGAAGTTTGTACGGTGATGCTAGTCTATGGATAAGGCCTTTAGAAATGTTTTTAAGCGAAGTAGATCATAATAAATATCCAAACGTAAAACAAAAATATAGATTTGAATTACAAGATATAAAAAGCGTTAATCAATAATATAACACAGAAAGGAAGTACAATTAAATGCAATATACAAGAAAAGTAATGGATCATTTCTCAAACCCAAGAAATGTAGGAGAACTTGAAAACTACAATGCTGTAGGAGAAGTTGGAAATGCAAAATGTGGAGATATAATGAGAATGTATCTATACATAGAAGATGATATAATAAAAGACATATCTTTTAAAACTTTTGGTTGTGGAGCGGCTATAGCAACAAGTTCTATGGCAACTGAGATGATAAAAGGAAAAACAATACAAGAGGCTTTAAAACTTACAAATAAGGCGGTTGTTGAAGCGTTGGAAGGTTTGCCTCCTGTAAAACTTCATTGTTCGGTGCTTGCTGAAGAAGCTGTAAAGGCTGCAATTATGGACTATTTAAAAAAGACGGGTAGAGAAAGCGAATTTGAAGTAAACAAATGTAAAGGATGTTGTAAAGCGTGTGATCACGCTCACTAGAGGTGAGATATGAAAAAAGCCACAAGACTTATTATAGAAGAGGGAAAAAATATTATATTCATAAAAAGGACTAAGAAAATAAATGGAGGAATAAAAACATATTATGTGTTGCCTGGAGGACATCTTGACGAGGGCGAAACATGGGAACAAGCAGGGGTGCGAGAGGCTAAAGAGGAGTTGGATGTAGATATTAAGCTTGAAGAACTTTTGATAGAAGAATATAGTGAGGATTTAGATAAACAAGAATGTTTCTATTTTGCAACTGTATTAAGTGGCAAGATTAAACAAGGAAGTGCAGAAGAATTCCAAAACATGAATATAGACAGTAAATATGGGTTGTATGAAATAGTAAGGATAAGTAAAAGTGAACTGGGCGCATATAATATTTTGCCTATCACTATAAAAGACAAGCTGGTTTCTATATATGTATAACAAAAAAAGAAATGGTGTACAAGACACTGTTTCTTTTTTGATTTAAATTGTGTAAATTTATTTATATTAATTGCAAAAACAAATAAAGTATGGTAACTATATAGTATGGGAGTAATATATGGAGTATACTAAAGCACCAATAGATATTTTAAAATTGTCTATAAAAGAAATCCAAGAGGCGGTTGATCTTGGACTCGTAAACTATGAGACAATTGCAAAGATATACTTAGAAAGAATCAAAGAATATAACGACGAATTTAATGCCATAATTTCAATAAATGAAAATATAGTAGATGAAGCAAAAAAGTTGGATGAGCAATACAAGAAAAGCGGAAGAACATCAATGCTATTCGGAATGCCGCTTGTAATAAAAGACAATATAGATTATGTAAAAATGCCTACTACTGCTGGGGCAAGTGCTTTATCGGATAATTATCCAAAACAAAATGCTGCTATAGTTCAAAATCTTTTGGATAGTGGGGCGTTGATTATAGCAAAGGCAAACATGAGTGAATTTGCCTTTAGTGCGTCGCTATCTAGAAGCTCATATGGCACTGTTAAAAATGCGTATGACACCAGTCTTACGTCTTATGGCTCCTCTGGTGGAACTGCAGTTGCAGTAAGTACAGGCATGGCTGTTGCAGGTATTGGAACAGACACCAATTCATCTATAAGAGTACCAGCATCTGCTGCAAATTTAATAGGACTTAGACCAACATACAAATTGTTAAAATCAGAAGGCATTATAAATTATGATACATCAAGAGATACGGCAGGACCAATGACGAAATATACGTCGGACAATGCTATTTTATTAGATGTATTAACAGATAATATGAGCAAATATATAGAGTATAAAGACTATGCAAAAGGAATAAAAATTGGAGTATTGTCTCAATTTGTAGAAGGCGACAGCAATTTAAGTTACATCCCTATTGCAAACTCTACAGACGAAGTTGTATTAGATTTGTTTAATACAAATATAGACAATTTGAAAGATAAAGGAGTAGAAATAATATATATAGACGATTTATATAACAGTACTGCATATAACTATTATAACAGCACGATTGGCGGTTGGAGCATGTGCTATTTCTTTAATCAATACATACAAAATACTAACAGCAAACAAAGAAGCTTTTCAGATCTTGTAGAGACTGGAAAATATATACAAGATTTGCCGCTTTACGAGGGTGCTTGCGAAGATGATATTTCGAAATTAAATACGTACCAAGAAAAACATAAGGAATATGAAGATTATATTGAATCACAAATGGATAAATATGATGTAGATGTTCTAGCATATCCTACAACTAAAAACCAGATAACAAGTATAAATGACGCTTCTGTTGTGTCGCCGAGTTTCGCAATATCGCCAGTCGCGGGAATGCCGGCAATATCTATTCCTATGGGATTTGGAAAAGATGGCTTGCCATATGGCATAGAATTTGTAGCTAAATCAACAGATGAAAAAACTCTTTATACAATATCCGACTTTCTAGTAACTGAAGATGAATTTAATATGTCTAAACTTGCACCAAACTTGTATGGAATAGACGATGACGTAACTAGACTCGTTGAACTATATAAAGAAAATCAAGAAACATTAAATAAATCAGCATATAGCGATGTAAAACAAGATATGCAAGAGTTTTTTAGAGACTACAATACATATTCTAATCATGAGCAAGAAGCTATAACATTAATTAATAATTACAATGAAGCTGCAATTAAGGATAAAGAACAACAGCAAAAAATGAATGCGATAAAAATAGGTGCAGGAATAATTGGTACATTAATTCTTTTTGCAATTATAAAAGCGAAGCTAAAAAAGAAAAAGAAAAGCAAAAAGAAGGGCAAAAAGAAGAAAACTACACAAGCAAGAAAAAGAAGACAGATAAATAGAGAATATCGTTAAAACAGGGCGATGCCCTGTTTTAGTTGCAATATGAAGGTAATTGTGGTATAATAACAAAGTTAAAAATACAATCCAAATAAAACTTTAGAAGGAGATTATAAAATGGTAGCGGTTCTAATAATACTAACGTTTATACCAGTAATGGTTGCTTTGTTGTGGCTTAACATTGCAAAAGCGGGAAAAAACAATGTGTCCAAGGAACTAATTGATAGCATTAAGAGAAAAGAAGATGAGGATAATCTTGATGATATAATAAATTTCTTGGCAAAAGGCAAAACAATTAAATATAATATAAATGCTTGGAGGAATTAAAATGATTAGCTTCGATTTGAATCATTGCTCAAATGAGTTGCTTGAAATTATGGCAAAAGAAAGTAGGAGCGCCGAAAATCTGAAACAATTGCTTGAATTCAATGAAGTACTGTTGGCTGAGACAATTGCTGAAAACCGGTACGCAGATGAGAGGACTTTAAAGTATTTGTATGATAAATACAAGGAGAGGGTAGACTATTCTTTGGCCGGAAATTCGTCTACTCCCCAGGAAATACTCCACGAGTTAGCGGCAGAGTGTAGTTGTGTAATGGCGGGCTTGTTGCTTGAAAATCACAGTGTTTGTTCTGAAGATATTGAAAAAATTGCAGAACGTCACATAGACGTATATCGACATGCGGCAATGATCGTAGATCATCCCAATACCTCTGCATCAACCCTTATAAAGGTTGCAGGTAAACATGATGGACTTATACGTAGTGTATTGGAAACAGGCAAAGTAAAATTAACTGAAAGTTAAAAAATAAATAAAAAGTCAATAAAACTGAATAGTTTTGTTGACTTTTTTGTCTGTTTATGGTAAACTAGTATAGCATATGTAAATGGCAAATATTCGGAGGTGCGTAAAGATGAGAGAAAATATAACATTAGCATGTACAGAATGTAAACAAAGAAATTATGAAACAAGCAAAAATAAGAGAAATACTACAGAGAGAGTTGAATTAAATAAGTTTTGTAAATTCTGTCAAAAACACACAACACATAAAGAAACAAAATAATGAATAGGATGTGAACACTATGGGTATTTTAAAAGACACAAAGGCTGAACTTAAGAAAGTAGTATGGCCAACAAAAAAACAAATAGTAAATAATACTTTATGGGTATTAGTACTAGTTATAGTAGTGTCAGCTGTAGTATTAGGGATTGACCTTGTATTAGAGATGGCTGATACTAAAATATGGGATTTAATATCTAATTGGATAGGTTAGGAGTGAGGTTTATGTCAGAGGCAACTGATATAAAAGAAAATGCATCTAATTGGTATGTTGTTTATACATACTCTGGCTATGAAAACAAAGTAAAAACTACACTAGAAAAAGTTGTAGCGAATCGTGGACTTGAAGATAAAATCGAAGAAATTATAATACCAATGGAGGAAGAAATCGAAATAAAAGATGGAAAACAAAAAACATCTATAAAGAAAGTATTCCCAGGTTATGTACTTGTGAAAATGATTCTAACTGATGAAACTTGGTATGTTATAAAGAGCATAAAGGGAGTATTCAGTTTCGTAGGAACAGGGGATAAGCCATTACCGCTTACAGAAAAAGAAATGATAAGTTTAGGAATTGGTGATGAAGTTATCAATTTAGATTTTGAAGTAGGAGATTCTGTAACTATAATAACAGAACCTTTCTACAATTATCCTGGTACTATAGAATCAATAGACAAGGAAAAACAAAGAGTTGTTGTTAAAGTTAATATGTTTAACAGAGAAACTACTGTTGAACTAGGCTTTGAACAAATACAAAAAATATAGTTAATAACATTTTAAATGTTAAGATATTTAAGGGGGTGAAAAAAGATGGCAGAGAAGAAAGTTACTCATGTTGTTAAACTACAAATTGAAGCAGGTAAAGCTAACCCAGCACCACCAGTTGGACCAGCATTAGGACCTACAGGAATTAACATTATGCAATTCTGTAAAGAGTTCAATGAAAGAACAGCTAAGGACGCAGGAATGATATTCCCAGCAGTGCTTACAGTTTACCAAGACAAATCATTTGAGTTTATAATAAAAACTCCACCAGCAGCAGTATTACTTAAGAAAGCGGCTGGTATAGAGAGTGGATCAGCAAAACCACACAAAGATAAAGTTGCTAAAGTAACACTTGCACAAGTTGAAGAAATTGCAAAAACTAAAATGCAAGATTTAAACGCAGCCTCTTTAGAGTCAGCAGTATCTATGATAAAAGGAACTGCAAGATCAATGGGGATCGTTGTTACTGAATAATTATGGGAGAGAATATACTCGTTAAAACCAAAAGGAGGGAAAATCGTGAATAAGAGCAAAAGAATGACAGAAGCCAGAGCACAAGTTGAAGCGAAACAATACGAAATCGATGAAGCTTTAGCATTAATTGAAAAATTACCAAAAGCTAAATTTGATGAAAGTATAGAAATGCATATAAAACTAGGTGTTGATTCTAAGCAAGCAGACCAACAAGTAAGAGGTACAGTAGTACTTCCAAATGGAACAGGTAAATCTAAAAAAGTATTAGTACTTGCTAAATCTGAAAAGGCAGCAGCTGCTGAAGCTGCAGGAGCAGATTATGTTGGAGATGATGATATGATAGCTAAAATCGCTAACGAAGGTTGGTTAGATTTTGATGCTGTTGTAGCAACTCCAGATATGATGCCGGCACTTGGAAGAATAGCTAAGATACTAGGACCTAAAGGATTAATGCCAAACCCTAAAGCTGGAACAGTTACAGTTGATACTGCAAAAGCAGTTAACGAAATTAAAGCTGGTAAAGTTGAATATAGACTAGATAAAAACAATATTATACATACAATAATTGGTAAAGTATCATTCGGTAGTGCAAAGATAAAAGAAAACTACGAAACTTTATTAGATGCTATAGTTAAAGCAAAACCAGCCGCAGCAAAAGGTACTTACTTAAAATCAATTGCAATATCTACAACTATGGGACCTGGAATAAAAATTACAACAAAAATATAACAAGAGTACCGCTTTTTAGCGGTTCTTTTTGTGTATGGAGAAAACATTATGAAGGAAGATTTAATTAAGAGATTAGTTGAAACGTTCAAACAAGAAACAGAAAAATATAGCAACTTACTTGAAGGAGTAATAAATTATAGAGTTGAAGAATACTTTAAGAAAAATAATCCTGAAAAGGGATATCATTCAGTTGGCGCGTGGATAATTTTTAAAAAGTTCGTGTTGAAATTGGATTATAAAATAAATGTAAGCATGCTAATTCCGAAATCTACTATCGAAATGCGTTTTTTGTTTGAGGATGGAAAACTACCAGTAGAGTATTCTATATATGATTTGTTTGACATAGTAGATAATAACAACTTTAAATGTTATACATTTCCCTATGTTACTAGTGAAACCAAGATGATAGAAGTGTTAAATTACTTGGTAGAAACTTTTTTAAAATATAAAGATAAAATACAAGATATAAGTAAAAGCGCTGAACAAATTGCAATGTTGGAAAAGATTGTAGATGAAAAGACGACTTTACTGTTAGATGAAAAGATATTTGAATCAAAAAATATTTTGCATTTAATGAGAATGTTGGAATTATATTATGTATTGGATATATCTAGATTTACAATGGAAGGTTACTTAGACTATATAAATGGAAAATATAAAAAATCTATTAAAAAATACAACAAATTAGGCAACAAGTTAACTGTATATGAGAAAAAATTAATAGCATACATTGAGGATAATAATATTGAAATTCCTGTAGAGGGTAAACTAAATACCATGCAACAGGCAAGAAGATTAAAGACTGCTAAAATCGAATTGCTTCCGATGATATTATCATGGATTGCCCTTATACCTATATGGTATATTGTATATTCTCTAGTGTTTTATATTTCCCTGCATTATATAGCTAAAGGAGCTATATATGTTGGCGGTGCAGATGCGTTTATGGTATTTATGCCCGCATTCTTAACGGCAATTGTAAGTGCGTTTTTTACACGAAGAGGTGTATATAAGTTGATGTTTAAAAAAGATTATACTACAATTGTTGCTTTAGATGAAATAGAAAATGGTGAAAAGACGTATACAATAATGGCTAAATTATTGCAATTTGTAATAGCATTGGGCTTGGTTATATCTGTTTTGGCTGCTAATACTAACATTTCTTTTTATGAGAATGGATTTAAGGATAATTTAAATTTCTTAAATATTAAAGGCGAAACTATTCTTTATGAAAATGTTGATTGTGTGTATAGTGCAAAAGCAATTACCAATGATTTTGGGGAAATAATTAACCTGCCAACCTATGTAATTAGTCTTAATAATGGTAAAAAAATAGATTTGTTCTATTATATGGAATTTGATGAAATAAAACAAAATATTATTCCAATTTTAGAAAAGAACAACGTGCCAATAATAGATATAGACATGCTAGAAAACGTTGGAAAGTAAAATGTTAAAATAAAACAAATAATCGCTTCTAGATATTAATCTAGGAGCTATTTAAACATTAAAAAGGCACAAAAAGTAATAATATATGACCAAAAGGCATAAAATACAAATAAACACTTTACATTTGACGCCGTTTGTGATATAATTTTATTGCATGTCGGCGCGCAATCCTGAGATGGTGCATTAACCATAATACTAATAATTTAGAAGGAGAAAAGGCAAATGAATACTATGGATTTACTTAAAATGAAGTGGAAACCGGTTGAAGATTTAAGTCGCTTGACTGCTACTATAGAGTTAGAAGAAAAGCGGTACGGAATCGGCTTAAGAGATGTAAAGCGCTTTTACAATGAAATCATCGAAGAAACGGCAAACAAGCTAGGGGTTTCAGAAGAGGATGTAAGACAGTACATGAATTTTGTAAATGCAGATTTCATGAATTGTATATCTGAATTTTTCAGATATCAACTTTATGCGGGCGACAATGATGAGCTTGCACAGATGTTAAGACGTATTATGGTTCCTACAAAGGAATACGATTCTGAAGACATTGCACAAATATTTAAACTTCTGCCTGAAGAAGAAAAAGCTAAGTTCCTCGATGCTGTAACAGTAGCTTAAATCTAAAGTTCCTAGATTATTATCTAGGAACTTTTTCTATATTAAGAATGGGGCTGTAACAAGAATACCAATATTATCTTCATATATAACATCAAATTGAGAAATAGGTAGAGGATTAGTACCAGATCCTACTTCAACGGTATATCCAGGCAAATTATAATTTTGAATAAACCAATCTTTAAACCCAGCAAAACTAGAAGAATATGGGGTGTCTTCTAGTGAATATTCACTTAAATTTGCAAATACTTCCCCTATTTCTAAGGCGTAAGGAGGATCATAGTCTAAAAATTTCCAAAAGATTACTTCCCCTTGGGAATGATATGTAAGCATAAGGTCAAAGCGGTTATTTAAAGTAAAGTCATAAAGAGCTAATGACTCTGGAGCTTCTAGAGGGAAGTTTCCAACAAAGTCTCTTGGAGCATAAGTTGTATAGCCTTGAGAAAATTTAATTTCTCGAGCGTTTTCCCAACGTGCAGGGAATTGTAGGTTAAGGTCAATGCCTGTGGACCTTAAAAACTTCCAACCACAAAAATAATTTAATAAAACGCAGTAATCATCTATGTTACAGAGTATTTCGATATTAAAGAAATATTCTGTTTTTTTATGCAAAAAAATGCTGCTAGAATTGGAGTGGTAAAAATGAAAGAAAATGAAAATAGAATAGGATATTATTCAGTAATTCCTGCAACAGTTTTATATAATAAAGAATTAAAACCAAATGAAAAATTGATATATGCAATAATAACATCTCTTACATGCAAAGAAGGATATTGTTTTGCAAGCAATGAATATTTAGCTGAAAAATTAGGTGTAAATCGAAAAACAGTATCGAGTTGGATAACACATTTAGAGGAGAAAAAATTTATAATTCGAGACGTTATTAGGAATGAAAATCAACGAATAATTAAGAGAAAAATTTATTTAAATGATGTACCATATCCATTAAATAATGGACATATGTATCCATCAAAAAATGGACAGGCTATCCATCAAAATACGGAAGATAATAATATAAGAAATAATAATATAACTAATAAAAAGGGAGAAAAAAATTATAATCCAGGATATAAGGGGCGAGATTATCCAGATGAATTTTTTGAAAGTTTATATGCTAATGCAAATCTATTTGATAAAAAGGGTTAAAATTGTAGAAATTTCACTAATTATATGATATTATAAATGCGTTAAAAAACAGACTTATAAATAAAGGAGTTGTTAAAAAGTTTGAATACTAATAGCACAAATAAATTAATTGAAACATTAGAATTAAAGCAAATAAAATTTGACAAAGGTGAAAAGGCTTTATTTAGAAGATATAGCTATTATCAAGTTGTAAATGCATATAAGAATTTATTTGTTAAAGATATTGAGTACATAGATACAATTAGAAATAATATATTACAAAATAAAAATATCGATTTCTATAGAGATATTTTCAAAATAAAACCAGATGTAAAACCAGAACAACTATATGAAAAAATATGTGATAAAATATGTGAAAAATATGGATTGAAAGCTAATTCATTAACAGAAAAAGAGGAAAACATAAGACAAATCCAATATCATTTGCATAAGTATAGCAATACAACAAAATATGGTGACTTTGTAAGGATGTATAAGTTTGAACATGAACTAAGATTAATGCTTTTAAAATATACTTTGATTATAGAGGAAAGCATGAAAAATATTTTTATCTCATATTTAAATGATAATAATGCTAAAGCAGATTATTTAGTTAACATGTATAACTATAATACATCATCAATAAAAAATAAAGCATTTGATACTATGAAATTAATAATAGACAAATATGATAATACAAAATCAAAACCAATAAAAAGAAAAAGAGAACAAAATTTAACAGTACCATATTGGATTATAATTAATGAATTAGCAATGAATCAAACATATTATGCAATAGCAAATTTAAGGGAGGAAGATTCTAGAAATATATTTTTAAATTGTACAAACTTTTTTACTCAATTAAATATAACTAAGGATAAAAAAGGAAAGAGTGAGAAAATTAGAGATAAAGAGGAATCACAAATTAATACATTTAAAACAATATTGTGTTATTTAGGTGAATTTAGAAATATGCTTGCACACAATCAGCCAATATATTGCTATAATATAGATTCTTTTGACATAACGAGAAGATATCCATTTGAATATGAATTACCGAAGGTAAGTAAAAATAGAAAAACTGCAGATGGAAATTCAATACCAAAATATAAGCAACAAATAAGTTTAAATGCAAAACTAATGAGAAATTTATCTGATTATTTTGGAGAAGATAATTTTAATAGAAATAATTATACTAATTTTAATTTATCAAAAATAATATATATAATATATAAAATCCTAAAGAATATAGATAAAAATACAAATTTCTATAATGAATTAAAGTCTATATTTATAAAGTATAATGTTTTATTAAACGAGAAAAAATTAGAAATTGAAAATGCAGAAAATTGTATTCAATTACTAGAGGAGATAGAACAATTAAAACAATTCGATTTAGAATGTAAAGACATTATTGCTAAAATTGAGAATAAAAGTTCATATAAAAGAATTTTAAACGAAAAAAATAGTCAATTAAAAACTATAAAAAATTCTATTATAAAAAAAGCAAATAAAATAAAAGTTGTTACTAAAGAATCTAAATATAAACCATTTTTAGAATCAAAAAGATATACACAATTTACAGGTATTGATGAAAAATTTTTTATTAATATTGTATAAAAATAATAATAAATTTAAAAAAAAATCATAAAATATTATAGATATGTATTTACAATAAATTTTATTTATTGTATAATATATATGCAATTAAATTCCACGAGAAAGTGGGGGGAGAAGTTGGCTGAGGTCGCTTCTCTCTTTTTTATTTTTGTAAATAAAAAATTCTCCCAGCGGGCTAAAAAGGGTATTAGGGATTTTTCACTAAACAGCAATTTGTGGCTCTATGAGCCATGCTGGCGAATAAAGAGTAAAAGAAATTACCCTGGTTATTCGAACGCAAAATTAAAATTTTGCTGTGAGTATTTTTACTATACACGATAGTAAAAATACTTTTATAAAAAATTAGAAAAATTTAATTAAATGGGCTGACAAATTAAATTGAGCACGTTATACTACCAGTAAATTAAGGAGGTAGTAAATATGTATAATGTAGACAAAACCGTATTAAATGAATTATTTGAATGTAGAGAGGAAAACTTATGTACTTTAACAGAAACCGATAAAGAAAGAATAAAAAGACTTGTTACTAAAAATGATACTTACACAATGTTATTAGAAAAAATTGATAGATTATCAGATGATGAAAAAGCTAAAGAAATAGTAAAGGATAGTTTAGACAGCTACATAGATAGAATAAATGTAATTGGATCTTATGAAAATGAAAAGTTTTATAGTATAGGTTTTATGGATGCAATTAATTTGATTTTTGAATGTATAGGAAGATGCTAATCTAATTATATGAGTTAAATAATTTGGGGAAAAATAAAAAAGATTTTAAATAAATATAGAAAAACAAAAGCACTAAATATATAATTGGTTTAGCTTACAAATCAATATATATGTGAGGTGCTTTTGTTTATGGAAATAATATCAAAAGAGAAAATGGATTTCAATAGTTTAGAAGAAAATACTTACAAAAAAATGATGGAATTAGGAAGAAACCTAATCAAAGATGAATTAAAATTAATAGATAAATTAATAAAAAAGTATAGAGATAAAGAAATTTTTAAGATAAAAGATAGTCAGAAAACAACGATAAAAACTAGACTTGGTGAAATAGAATTTTATAGAAGAAGATATCAAATGGAAATAAATGGTGGTAAAAAATATGTCTATTTGCTGGACGAATTACTAGAAATAAATAATATAGGACAGTATTCTCAAAGTGTAGTAGAAATGATAGTGAGAGAAATAACAAAAAAATCATATAGAGAAACAGCCAAAACAGTTTCAGAAGATACAGATAGTATTATAACCTATACTGCAGTAAGAAATATAGTAATAGCATTAGGAGAAAAAATAAAGAAATTAGAAGAAGAAAAAATAAAACTGTATGAACAAGGAAAAATCGAAGGAACCAAAGAAACAGAGTATGTTTTTTGCGAGCATGATGGGATTTATATTAAGAAACAAAGGTCAAAAAAACATAAAGGGAAAAAGAAATTTAAAGTAAAACATTTTAAGAAGAAAAAAAGTAAAAAGAAGAAAAATGGAATTGAATTAAAAATAGCTGTAATACATGAAGGAAAAACACCAAGATATACTAATGATTTTAAATTAAAAAATAAAATAATAGTGGGAACAGCCTCAAAAGCAAGTGAATTAAAAAGAATCGAAGATGCTACAATAGGAACGACATACAAGGAATATACAATAAAAAATATAGTAATAAATGGAGATGGGGCTGATTGGACAGGAACAATAGTAGAAGGTTCAAAAGAGATATTTCAATTAGATATGGCACATATCCAAAAGAAAATATACCTAGCAGTAAGTGATGAAGAATATTTAAAGAAGATGCAGGAAATAGTTTACACCGAGGAAGCTCAAGACATATTTAGTTTAATATATAATTATAAAGTAGAACTAGAAACGGACAACAAAATAGAAGAATTAGAAAAAGTAAAAGAATTAGAAGAATATTTGAAGAACAACAAAGAAAGCATAATAAGATATCAATATAAATTAGGCTACAAAGAAGAACAATTGGAAGAAAACAAAGAAAAGTTACCATCACTAGGCTCAGAGGAAAGCCATATGTACTGTGTATGTAGGGACAGAATGAAAAAGAATAGAACAAGCTGGTCATTAGAAGGTGCTGAAGCCATGTTAAAGGTAATAATGAATAAAATGAATGGAACAATAAAAGAAATAATTACCAGAAAAGCAGAAGAAAAAATAAAAGAAGAATTAGCTCAAAGGGTTCCTGAGCCAAAGAAAATATCTAAAATAAAATACCAAGAAATAAGGTATGCAGGAACAGCAAAGATTTTAGAAAATATAACAAGTGATACTATAAAACAAGAAATGAAAGAAATATTAAGAGGTAAAAAATGTAGTGAATTAAAGTTAATAAACTAAAGATAAAAAGTCAAAAAACGAGTAAATTTTGGCTTATTAAGGTTGTTTTTAAATAAATAATATAGTAAACAAAAGTTAGTTTAAATCAAGTAAAGTTGAATCAAATTATAGCCTAGTGCTTAAAAATGTTGAAATCTAAGGAAAACCCCAACGAAAAAAACTCATACAATCTAATTATCATTTTTGCAATTTTATGTAAAATATGGTATAATAGATATGTGTAAAACATTATAACTCCGTTTTACACCGCAGTCAGTCATTATTATAAAAAATTTTTTAGGAGGAAACACTATGGAAAAATTACTGAATGCAATCGCAAGTAGACTCAATGTACGGGTTATCGCTGAAGAAAGTAGTTCAAGTGCAGTTGACAGTATCATAACTGTTACAATGCATATGTATGACTACAAAGAAGCTTCTGAAGAGGTAAAAGAATTGTTCAAGAAAGAACTTAACAACCACATATTTAACAAGCTTCAGGAGATTGAAGTTGATGAATGTGTGGAGTATATGTTCGAGTGTGGACAAGTACGACCTCTTGGCAGCATTATGGATGACGCTAACGATAACCTCGCAGAAGTTCTGCAGAAACTGCCGGCTCTTCCCGAAGGGGAAAAGTATACGCTCCCGTTCGAAACATATATCCGAATTACTCTCACGAAGAAGAGTGAAGATGATATAAAGGTGATGCCTTGTGTGTCGGACTGGATCAGAGAAGAGTATTTCAACCAGTAATATCCAAAAGAGCTTATTCTGTTTTTCAGAATAGGCTCTTTTTTTACTATTAATAATTTTTAAAAGTATTTTCTAATTGTTCCATTGCCCATTTTAGTTTAGGTCTAGGTAATGCAACATTTAATCTTTGGAAGCCTTTTCCTGTTTCTCCAAACATTGTACCATTATCCAACCATAGTTTAGCTTTATTAAGCATTAAATCGTTAATTTCATCATCTAAAAGATTTAGTTCATTAAAATCTAACCATAATAAATATGTTCCTTCAGGTTTTAACAACTTTATTTTTGGCAATTTCTCTTTTAAAAAGTTGTTTACAAATTCAATATTACTTTTTAAATATGCTTTTAGTTCTTTAAGCCATTCTTCGCCCTTGGTATATGCTGATTCACAAGCAGTAAGTCCCATTATATTTATTAAACTATAACCGGTATTCCATAATTCTAGTTGAAATTTATTTCTTATATCAGCATTAGGGATAAAAATATTAGATACTTGCATACCTGCTAGATTAAACGTTTTGCTAGGTGCAGTACAAACAATCATATTATCTAAATAATCTTTATAATTTAATAAACATATATGTTTTCCTTCCCATACAAAATCACTATGTACTTCATCAGATACAATAAAAACATTGTTACGTTTACAAATATCAATAATCTTATCTAATTCGTTTTTAGTCCAAACTCTTCCAACTGGATTATGAGGAGAGCATAATAAATATAACTTTATATTATATTCCTTTATTTTATTTTCAAAATCTTTAAAATCAATTTCATAGTGAGAATCTTCTAATATTAAATTGCTACTTATAACTTTCCTTCCATTATCTTCAATTACTTCACTAAACGGATAGTAAACCGGATTATTAATTAATATATAATCATTTTTATTAGTTAGTGTTTTAACTGCTGTTGCTAGTGCAAAAACTACTCCAGGAGTTGTTATAAGCCAATCTTGTTTTAGTTGGGTATCGAAATTTTTTAGATACCAATTTTCTATTGCCTTAAAATAATTTTTATCGTTTTTTGAATATCCAAAAACTCCTAAATCAATTCTTTTATGTAAGTCATCTAATATTTCATTTGGACATTTAAAATCCATATCAGCAACCCACATAGGAAAAACGTCATTAGGCTTTCCCTTATCTTCTTTAAAATCATATTTTAAACTATTTGTATTATACCTATTAATTTCTTTGTCAAAATTCATAATATCACCTATAACCATAATAACATAAAAAAATAATTTTGTAAAAGTGAAGTTTTTTATAAAATTTGTCACATTTTTCATTTGTCTATGCCATTTACCTAGTAGGAGGATAAAAAATATTTTTAAAAATTACCCCTTTTTGATTAATAGGTGGCATTTACCTAGTAGAAAACAAAAAAATTAAAAAAAGTAAAAAAAAAACGCAACATTTTAAGATTAGTTTTGGACTATATACAATAGAAAGGATAAAAAAGTGAAAAATTTTTAAAAATTTCGGATTTTTTATACTTGACCATGACATTTATCTAGTAGAGGGATAAAAAAGTTTTCAAAATTTTGTACTTTTTAGTTGTAACGATACCATTATACTAGTAGAGGTATAAATTTTTTGAAAAAATTTTGAAAAAATTCCCCATTTTTTGAATCTCGATGACATTACCTAGTAGAGAGACAAATTTTTAAAATAATTTTTATAAAAGTTTCCGGTTTTTTGAAAAGTAATACCATTTACCTAGTAGAAGGACTAAAAAGCACATTGACAAATACACTTATTTAAGTGTCATAACAAGCCATTTTCTTTAATATTCTGTTATTAGATAAAATTAAATTAAAATCAGAGAGGATTTGATGTGATTATGAATGAAGTTAAGAAAAAAACAAAAGAAAATAAATTAGAATTTAATACATATTGTTTTTTTACAGAAGAAGAAAAAGATGTAAGCCAAACAATAGGGTTAATATTTAAAGATTATATAGAAAGTTTAAAAATTAAAGCAAAGTAATTATTCAAAATGTTTGCAAAATTATTTTGAGCACGTTACAATTATTGTAGTAGATGATTACGGATAGGAGGTCAGATGCTGGATTTAAGAAGCCAAAACTTTAAAGTACGGAATGTATATAAGACTATCTAGAGAAGATGGCGACAAACAAGAAAGCGAAAGTATCGGTAATCAAAGAAAAATTTTGCAAAGATATATAAAGGAAAACAGCTTAACCTTAATTAAGGAATATGTTGATGATGGCGTATCTGGAACAACTTTTGACAGACCTGGATTTAGCAAAATGTTAGAAGATATCGAAAATCGAACTATTAACATGGTTATAACCAAAGACTTATCAAGATTAGGAAGGGACTATATAACAGTAGGAGAATATACAGAAAAATATTTTCCAAGTAACAATATTAGATATGTTGCTTTAACTGATGGTATAGATACATATATAGATAGTACAAATAACGATATAACTCCTTTTAAAGCAATTATGAATGATATGTATGCTAAAGATATTTCTAAAAAAATTAGAAGTGTTTTTAAGGAAAAACAGAAGAATGGAGAGTATATGTGTAGCATTCCAGCTTATGGTTATAAAAGACATCCAACTATTAAAAACAAACTAATTATTGATGAACAAGTAAGAAGTGTTGTTGAAAAGATTTTTGATATGTATGTAAATGGACATGGTAGTGTTGATATAGTGAATTTTCTAAATTCAAATAAGTATTTATCTCCATCAGGTTATAGAAAAACAGGAATAATACAAGATGAAAACAAAACAGGATATAATTGGAATGAAATAACTTTATGCAGTATGTTAAAAAACGAAGTATATTGCCGGAAACACAGTACAAAATAAAAAGTCAGTTGTTTCATACAAAGTTAAAAAATTAAGAACTGTTGAAAAAGAAAATCACATAAGAGTAAATGACACACATGATCCAATTATTGATAAAGATGTATTTGAAAAAGTCCAATGCATTATTGAAAAAAGAGGAGCTAACACCAAATTAAAACACGAATACTTATTAAGGGGATTACTTTATTGTTATCATTGCAAAAGAAAACTGCAAATAGTGCTTAAAAAGAACTCTAAAAGACAGGCAAAATCACATCCATATATAGTTTGTAGTGACTATAAAGAAAGAGGATGTTATCCTCAAAATATGAACTACGATAAATTTGAAAGTCATATACTTTATGTCATAAAAAAGATATGTCAAATATATGCAGATAAAGAAATTTTTTATTCAATTTATGAAAAATATCAAAATAAAACACTTGACATTAGACAAGGATATTTAAATAAAATAGAGCAAATTGATAAAGCTATATTTGAAATAAACAATAATTTAGACAAGATGTATATGGATAAATTAAAAGGGATTCTGCAGGAAGAAGATTATATTAGAGTTTCACAAAAATTTAATTTTGAAAGAACAAAATTAACTGAACAAAAGAAAGCATTAGAACAAAAAATTAACCAAGCAGAGCTAAGATTAGAAACAAAAAATACTACAAAAGAAGAAAAAGAATTAGATAATTTAATAGAAGAATTTTTGAAGTTAGAAAAAATAGATAAGATTTATTTATATCGTTTAATAAATAAAATTGAAATTGACAAAGATAAAAACATATACATTTATTTCAATTTTTCAAAATTAAATTCTATTAATGAAAATCTAGATGAATTTATAAAAATTGAAGAATTAATTAATGAAGAACAAAAACACAAAGCTGTGTAATATCAATAATTACAAGGTTTTGCGAACTGGTTGTAAGTTTTCTAAATCCACACCCTCAATATTTGCTTTCCACCCATCTGGAAAACGAATGTTGGGGAAGTTGTTTGCAATATTTCTTGCGTTTAGATATTCTCTGGAACTTTTGTCTAAAACGTCAGTTACTAAATCAATAGCGTCTGGATTTAACATGGGTACAATGTATATTGTAGCAGTATCAAAAATATCCTTAGCAAATCTATCAAATATTTTCCTGCCATTAGAATAAGCTTGTGCATATTGTTCTATAAATTTCATAAGTAAAGGGCAACAAATCCATTCGTTAGCATGAGTGCCGGCAACATATAGCAACTGTTTTTGCCCGTTGCCAAGTTTTAGATAAGGCAAGGCTTTGTCCATTACACTATCACCTATAGAGCCGGGTGAAATAAAGGGGTACTTGCTTACAATAGAGGATATATTAAGCATTAGTATGTCATAAGTGTATGGTATTGTAGTTGGAACTTCCATGTATTTTAAAAGAGCGTTCCACGTTGAATCTCCTACAATTCCATCATCTACAAGTTTGTTATTTGTCTGAAAAGTTTTTACTGCCGTTAAGGTATTTGTACCAAATATTCCGTCAATTTCTCCGGAATATAAATTTAAATTTTTCAATGTTAATTGAAGAAAACTTACTAATGGTCCTCTAGAACCATTTTTAACAATAGTCATAAAATTCACCTTATATATTTTATTAAATTTAACAAAAAATAATGATAAAATTTTCTTGGCTTGCAAACATATTGTATAAATTGAGTTTGACTTAAAGATAGAAGTAAGAAAATATAGAGTTTTCTTGCTTTTTTTATATAAAATGTTGACAAAATGCAAATGTTATATTATAATAATAAACGTAAATTGAATTTACCCAAGACAGTAGGTAAAAAAGTAAATCCTACCGAGGTGATTAGTAGATATGTTAATTTTCTTATTTTAAGATTTAGATATACATTATACTGTTACCTTTGGGTAACAGTATTTTTAATTAAACATAAAGGAAGGAGAGATTGAAGAATGCCTAGCGCAAAAGTTTTAGAAGCAAAAAAAGCACAAGTTAAAGAATTAGCAGAAAAACTTTCAAAAGCAAAAATGACTTTCTTTGTTGACTATAAAGGAATAACAGTTGACGAAGACAAGAATTTAAGAAAAGCTTATAGAGAAGCTGGAAATGAATGTATGGTTGTTAAGAATTCTTTAATAAAGCTTGCATGCAAAGAAGCAAACATTGAAGGTTTAGACGATGTTCTTGAAGGACCTACAGTAGTAGTTATAGGAAATGAAGAATATACAACTGGACCTAAGATTGCATACGACTTTGCAAAAGATCATGAATTCTACAAATTTAAAGCTGGAATCATGGATGGAAAAGCAGTTACTGTTGAACAAGTTAATAAACTTGCTAAATTACCATCAAAAGAAGTTCTACTTACTCAACTTGCATCTGCTCTTATCGGTAACATACGTAACCTAGCAGTAGTAATTGACCAAGTAGCAAAGAAAAATGAGGAACAAGTTAGTGCCTAATAGACTAACATAAATTTTAAGGAGGATAATAAAATGGAAAAGATTGAAAAAATAATCGCTGAAATTGAAACATTAACAGTAATCGAATTAGCTGACTTAGTAAAAGCTATCGAAGAAAAATTTGGAGTATCTGCAGCTGCAGCAGTAGTAGCAGTAGCAGGTGGAGCAACAGCTGGAGCAGCTGCTGCTGAAGAAAAATCAGAATTCAACGTAATTCTTAAAGATGCAGGAGCTAGCAAAATACAAGTAATCAAAGCTGTAAGAGAAGCAACTGGTTTAGGACTAAAAGAAGCTAAAGATTTAGTTGATGGAGCACCAGCAACAATCAAAGAAAACGTAGCTAAAGAAGAAGCTGAAAAAATGAAAGCAGCTTTAACAGAAGCTGGAGCTACAGTTGAACTTGCTTAATTGTTAATTAAAAATACAAATAAAAACACTTCAGAATTAATCTGAAGTGTTTTTCGTTTACTTTTGCGGAAACGGTTTAGAAAGGTTTTCTTTAGGCTTCTTTTCTTTGGGACTCTTTGCTAATGACAATATAATGTCGACCATGAAAGTTATACTAGATGCAAGAAGCACAAAGATAGAGATTGTCATAGGAAATCTATAACTTTGATCAGATACGTAATAGTGATTATTTTTCCTTGAATATATCTTGTCTTCTTGTTCAATTGTAATGGTCTCAGAGATATTGTCATTTACAAGAATTCCATTAATTTGAGCTACGGACAAGTCCTCATTGTCAAGCCTTTCAAAGTTGTTCATATACACATCTGCATTTATTTTACAAGTGTTATCACTGTTTACTGAAAAAGAAACATGTTTATATTCTTTTAGAGTAATAGAGTTGCCTGTGACGGTATACTCAAGTTTTAAGTTTTGCAAATACATGCGAACATCACTTACGGTTGAAAGAGACTTGACACGTTTAAATACGTTGTACTCGTCTGTGTAGTCTATACCGTAAATCATCGCTGCTGAATGCAGAAGAAGCATTAATGACATGATAGCGAAAATTACGCAACATGTCCGTCTGAATATTTTTGCCATGGTAAAAAATCCTCCAAAAAATTTAATTAAATTTTAATTTCTGTCTAAAGACAAATTAATTATAACATAAAGAGGGGAAAAACGCAATACTTATGTTAACTCCGTTTGACAAATTCACTAATTACATATATAATTGTCCTTGAAATGAGGTAATATATATGAATGAAGAAATAGTAGGACAAATAGCAGTAAAATTAGGCGTAAAACAGAGCCAAGTAAAAAGCGCGCTGGAACTTTTAGAGCAAGGAAATACAATTCCTTTTATAGCAAGATATAGAAAAGAAGCAACTGGAGCGCTTGATGAGGAACAAATAAGAAGTATAAATGAAGTTTATGAATATCAAATAAACTTATTGAAAAGAAAAGAGGATGTAATTCGTTTAATAGATGAAAAGGGAATGCTTACAGAAGAATTAGAACGAGAAATAATGAACGCTTCAAAATTAGTTGAAGTTGAGGATTTATATAGACCGTTTAAAGAAAAGAAAAAAACAAAAGCAACAGAAGCTATAAAGCTTGGATTGCAGCCTTTAGCAGATAAAATATTAGAATTTCCAGTACAAGGCAGTTTAGATGAACTAGCAAAAGACTTTATTACAGATAAAGTAGAAACAGTTGAGGCGGCAATAACAGGTGCTAAATATATAATAGCAGAAAGCATAAGTGATAACAGTAGATTTAGGGGATGGATAAGAAAGTATACATATAATTTCGGAAAACTAGTATCCAAGAAAAAGAAAAATGCAGAGGATGAAAATAATGTATATGATATGTACTATGAATACTCTGAACCAGTAAGGCAAGTTAAACCTCATAGAGTTCTTGCTTTAAATAGGGGGGAAAAAGAAGGAGTACTAAGCGTAACTATTTTAGTAGATAGCACAGACATACTTAAGCATATAGAAAAGTTTAGTATTAAGAATAATAAATCTTCCGTAGTGGATACTGTTAAAGAGGCAATTTTAGACAGTTATGAAAGACTAATCGCACCTAGTATAGAAAGGGAAATACGTGCAGAGCTTACTGAAAAAAGCAGTGAGGTTGCAATAGGAGTATTTGCAAAAAATCTAGAAAAATTACTGCTTCAACCTCCTATGAAGGATAAGACGGTATTAGGATTAGATCCGGCATTTAGAACGGGCTGCAAACTTGCAGTAATAGATAGAACAGGTAAATATTTAGATATTTCTGTTATATATCCACATGAACCTAAAAATGAAACATTAAAAGCTAAACTACATGTATTAAACCTAATAGATAAGTTTAATATAGATATAATAGCAATAGGAAATGGAACAGCGTCAAGAGAAAGCGAATCATTTATCGCTGATGTAATAAAGGACAGCAAAAGAAAAGTAGAGTATATTATAGTAAATGAGGCCGGGGCAAGTGTTTATTCAGCATCGAAGCTTGCAATAGCGGAATTCCCAGATTTACATGTTGAAGAAAGAAGTGCAATAAGTATAGCAAGAAGATTACAAGATCCATTATCTGAACTAGTTAAAATAGATTCGAAATCTATTGGAGTAGGACAATATCAACATGATGTGCCTGAAAAAAGATTAGATGAGTCATTAGATTTTGTTGTATCCAAAGCAGTTAATATGGTTGGAGTAAACTTAAATACTGCCAGCCAAGAGCTTTTAAAATATGTTTCTGGCATGAACAAAAAAGCTATAGATAAATTCTTAAGCTACAGAGATGAAAAAGGGAAGATATTATCTAGAGAAAGCTTAAAGAAGTCTAAAGTTTTGAGTGATAAAGTCTACGAGCAAGCAATTGGATTTATGCGTATTGAAGGTGGAGAAAATCCATTGGATAGAACAGGAATACATCCAGAAAGTTATAAGGCTGCAGAAGAAATATTAAAATCTTTAGATATGACGATAGAAGACATTGGCTCTAAAAAGCTTATAGAAGCATTAGAAAATATAGATGAAGAAGAAGTCGCAGAAAGAATAAAAATAGACAGATACACGTTAGAGGATGTTATAAAGGCGTTGAAATTACCTAATAGAGATCCACGTGATGACTTTGAAAAACCTCTTCTTAAAAGTGACATATTAAAACTTGAAGATTTAAAAGTTGGTATGAAATTACAAGGCACTGTAAGAAACGTTGTAGACTTTGGTGTGTTTATAGACATAGGACTAAAAAATGACGGGCTTGCACATATTTCAAAACTTACAGACAGATATATAAAACATCCGCTTGAAGTAGTAAGTGTAGGAGATATAGTAGATTGTTATGTTATAGAGATAAAATTAGATAAGAAAAAAGTAGCTTTATCTTTAATTGAGCCTAAATCATAAGAAATAATAATAAAGTAAATGAAAAACCAAGAGGTAACAGCCTCTTGGTTTACTCATATAATATTTAATAATAAAAGCTAAGATTATATTAATTTACATATTCATTTAAATCTTTTGTTCTATATGTTGGTACAGGCATTCTAGATGTTGGCACATAACCTGATTCAGCATTTATTACATCTGGAAGTCGGTTAACTATTGTTGCACAAGTAAGTTCAACAGTACATGGTCTTGAAATAACAACATTAGTATTAGGCTCTCCAAGTAATGTCCAGTCGTTTTTATCATAGTCTGTTGAAGCATATACTTTACCAATACATTCAGCTTCAATTATTATTCCTTCCTCAGTATAAGTTGTAACTACCGCAGACATTCCTGTAGCGTTTCCTTTTGGAATAGTCATATCCAAAGTAGATGAGTAGATATCTTCAGTATGTGTTGTAGGAACACATTTTTGAGTTTGACGAGTTACATGAAGACCAAGTTTATCTACAAGCCAACCATTTACATTCCACATGTAAGATGGAGCGAACTCACCTTTTTTTATCATCTCGGCTCTTTCGCTATCTGAAATTTTATCTGCAGAAGCTATTTCTTTTTCAAATGTATCTAAATCTAGTCCTGCGCCGTGTGCTTTGGCAAGAGCAATACCATAATCTTCAACATTATAGCTTGAGCTACCTTTTATCATAGTAATTTTATGACTTGAACCAGCAAGAGTGGTAATTAGGTTGCCCCAATACACATCTTGGTAACCTGAACCTGTAATAGTACAGTTGTTTTCCTTTGCAAGTCTATCTATTTCTTCAGCTATTGCAGGTGAAGAATTTTGTGGATAAAAAGCCTCTTCGCAAGTAGTAATTGCATTTACACCAAGCCTTGCACATAAAAGAAGCGCATCTTGCAAATCTGACATAAGACTCATGGTAGTTACGATACAAACATCTGGTGAGGTTTCTTTTAAAACTTTTTCCGCATCTGATAGAGCAGAAACTACAACACCTTTTGCATCACATTCCATAATTTCGCCAATGTCTTTTCCTATTACGTTAGGGTTAATGTCTATGGCGCCAACGATTTCACCACCGTGTTCATACACATAGCGCATTGTGTATTTAGACATTTTCCCGGTTCCATATTGAACAACTTTGATTTTTCTATTCATATATAATCAACTCCTTGAAAGCATTATATCATTAAAAAATAATAATGAAAAGATATAGACAAAAAAATACATAATGAACCGAAATTAAACAATAAAATAACAAACTATGAAAAACATAGCTTGTTATTATTTTATTCCTTATTTGTTAGCTTTTCCATTTCAAGTAGATAATTCCATTTTTTATCTACTTCTTCTTGCAGCTCTTGTATCATCCATTCGTTGCCGGGCTCAAATAGATGTTTAAATCTTCTTTGGGGTCTTAAAAATTCTTCGACAGGTATTTTTTTAGCGGGTTTATAAGTTATTTTGTATACTCCATTTACAACTTCATAAAGAGGCCAGAAGCAACTATCTACTGCATATTTTTGTATTTGAATTAAATCCGAAGGCTCATATCCCCAGCCGCGAGGGCAAGGCGCAAGTGCGTTTATAAAAGTAGGACCTTCAGTATAAATTGCTTTTTCAGCTTTTTCATAAAGATCTTTATAGTTTCCGATCATAGCAGTTTGAGCTACATATGGAATGTTGTGTTTGACCATTATTTCTGTCAAATCTTTTCTTGATTGAGTCTTGCCTTTTAATACTTTTCCAGCTGGGGCAGTAGTACTATCCGCGTACTGTGGAGTCGCAGACGAACGTTGCGTACCGGTATTCATATATGCACCATTATCGTAACAAACATATACCATATCATGTCCGCGTTCCATTGCACCAGACAAGCTTTGTAAACCTATATCATAGGTTCCGCCGTCACCGCCAAAAGCTATAAATTTGGTAGTTTTTTGTATTTTTCCTTTTTTGTTTAGAGCTTTATATGCGGCTTCAACTCCAGAACATGTAGCTGCAGCATTTTCAAATGCCGAGTGTATAAAAGACGAATCTTTCCAAGAAGTATATGGATATATACAACTTGATACTTCCAAGCAACCTGTAGCTGAAGTTACTACAACTTCATCCTCTGGTTTTACTGCACGAAGGATAGTACGGATAACAGGTGGAGCACCGCAACCAGCACACATTCTATGCCCGCTTGTAAATCTAATTTTATTATTTACAACTTCTTTTAAATTATATGCCACGATAACACCTCCTAGTCCCTTACACCAAGGTAGTATGTATTGTTTTCGTTACTACCATTTTTAATAACATACATTAAATCATTAAACACCTTTTCTATATCTTGAGCTCTAACGTCTCTGCCACCAAGGCCGTAAATGTAATTTGAAGCAGGAAGAAGAACATTTGACTTAGCAAGTCCAGCGACTATTTCAGAATACATTGGTCCACACATACCATTTACACTATCTGCCTTATCCATTATAGCCAAAGCTTTTAAATGTTTTAAACTGTCTGCAAGTTCATTATAAGGTAGAGGTCTAAATACTCTAGGCTTTAATAATCCAGCTTTTATTCCTTCGGCTCTTAGTTTATCTACGACTACTTTTGCAGTGCCAGCAGTAGAGTTAAGTACTATAATTCCTATTTCAGCATCATCTAATTTATATGATTCAAACAGGTCTTGTTTTCTTCCAGATATTTTTTCAAATTCTTTAGATACTTTGCAAATTATATCTTTACTATTTATCATAGCATCAGCCAACTGTTTTCTGTGTTCGAAGAAATAATTTTGCAAATCTAATGGTCCCATTGAAACATATTCGTCTGGATTTAATAAATAATGTTTAGGTTTATATTCGCCAACAAATGCTTTAACCTCTTCATCGTCAAGAAGCTCTATATTTTCTACAGAATGTGATGTTATAAAACCATCGTAGCACACCATAACAGGCAGCATGCATTCTTCAGCAATTCTTACAGCCATTAGAATATTATCATAGGCCTCTTGATTAGTTTCTGAGTATAGTTGAATAAAACCACAATCCCTTACACCCATAGAATCCGAATGATCATTATGTATATTTATGGGAGCAGATATAGCCCTGTTTACACAAGTTAAAACTATAGGAAGCCTCATACCACTTGCTATATATAGCATTTCATACATTAAGGCTAGACCTTGTGAAGAAGTTGCAGACATTACTCTTGCTCCTGCAGCAGAAGCGCCTATTGCAGCTGACATAGCAGAATGTTCACTTTCTACCGGAACAAATTCCGTATCTACTGTACCGTTTGCTACAAAGCTTGAAAAATATTGTGGTATTTCTGTAGATGGAGTAATTGGATAAACTGGAACAACGTCAGGATTTATTTGTTTCATTGCAAAGGCAACTGCTTCATTACCGCTTAAACGTTCTATTTTAGCCATTGTTATTACCTCCTTCGTCATCTACCATTTCTATTGCACCAAAAGGACAAACTTTAGCGCAAATACCGCATCCTTTACACTTAGAAAGATCAAAACCTATCATTTTTTTACCGCCTTCATGTAATGTAGCACAATCTGGACAAGGTAAGATACACATCATACAGTGTTTGCATTTATCTTTTAAGTGAACTGGCTTTTTGTTTCTCCAATCACCAGTGTTGAATTTTTCGGAATTACCAGACTCTGTGATAATTCCTGCCATAGGCAAGTCGCTTGCTTTCATTTTTTCATTAACCATGGTTATACCTCCTTTGCCTCATCATAAGCGCGAATAACTGCATTCATGTTAGGTTCAATAACATCTGGTTTTTTTGCAAATTTATGTTTAAAGGATTCTAACATATGAGCTTCTAAATTTTTCTTGTCCATAAGATTTGTTATTTTTATAACAGCAGCAAGTAGAGCGGTATTAGGAAAGTTCTTACCTATAGTTTCTATCGCTATTTTTGAAGCATCTATTGTATAGATTTTGCCAGAATATCCATTCAGTTTTTCTCTTATTTTTTTACCATCAAGGTTTGTGTTTATAACAATGGCACCATCAGATTTTAATCCCTTTGTGACATCCACAGCGCCAATTAAAGTGTCATCTACAACAACAACAAAATCTGGTTCGTATACGTTAGAATGTATACGAATAGGAGTATCATCAATTCTGTTATATGCTGTTAGTGGTGCACCCATTCTTTCAGGCCCGTACTCTGGAAATCCTTGAATATATTTTCCTGTATTAAAAGCAACATCGGCAAGTAATAAAGATGCAGTTTTAGCACCTTGACCACCCCTACCATGCCATCTAATTTCAATCATAATATCCTCCTTGAATACATTAAGTATATCTTAAATAAGTGTTAATAGTCAATAACATATCATACATTTAACATTAAATATCTGTCGAATTGTGTCGCACAATTTTTCTTGAAATAACAAAAGTACTTTGATATAATTGTATAAATTTAAAAGAGGTTTTATGAAATCTAAAATTATTTTTATTCTATTTATTTTTTTCATTCTAGTGATTTGTGCAAGGGGATATTTGTTCAGTACTAAGTATGAAGTAGACAATAAGCAAAATGAATATGTACTTTTTATTGAAAATTTAAAATCTAAAAGTAGCGAGAAAATCGCGTATAATGTAAAGCTATTAAATACAAGTGATAAATTTATTCTAAATATTTATGATAATTCTTACGATGAAATCCAAACTGATTTAAATCTTTATTCTCATTATACGTATGGTGATGTAATAAAAGTAAAAGCCAAAATACAAATACCGTGCAAGCTGAACAACCCTCGGTGAATTTGATTATAAATTATACCTTTATTCTAATAATATTCATGGTCTAATTAATACATACGAAAATCCAGTGCAAATTGAGTATACAAAAAACTTTATAGAAAACATATATAGTAAAATATATATGTTCAAAGATTATGTTCAAAATATAATTAAAACTAGTATGGAGGAAACAAATGCAAATGTTGCTACCTCAATGATTTATGGCGATACTACAGAACTTGACGAAACAATACAAAAGGACTTTGAAGATATTGGTGTAAGTCATTTAATGAGTGTATCAGGTACACATATAGCATCCTTTATGTTAATAATAAATTTATGTTTAGGTATAAACAAGAACAAAAGAAATAAGCAACAGAATAAAAGAAAGATATTAAATGGGTGTATTCAAATATTTAGCATATTAACATATATGACTTTTACAGGTTTTAACATAGCTGTAATGCGTGCGGGAATTATGCTAATAATAGCAATAGTTTTAGGCATTTTAAACAAAAGAAAAAACAAATACATAGCGTTAGTTATAACTCTTTTAATTGTATTATTTCAAAATCCTTATAGCATATTTAATACGGGAATGAGATTATCCTTCCTTGCAACTTTAGGAATTTTATTATTTAGTAAAAACATAATAAAAATATTTGAAAAAATAATGTACAAAATAAAGAATGTGATAGTAAGAAAAGTAGCAGAATATATAGTTCAAAATATGGCGATAACAATTGCTGTACAACTATTAATAATACCAGTTCAAATACAAGCATTTAATAAATTACCATTCCCTGTAATTATTCCAAATTTAATACTGGGAATACTCTCCGCTCCAATAAGAATTGTAGGTACAATAGGAATAATGTTGTCATTTGTTCCGCAATTATCTAGCGCGATTTTTTCATTCTTAGAGTTATTAGTAATGGGTTTGGTATATATTGCTAAAGTTTTTAAAAACATATCATTTAGCATATCTTCAACGGCTCAACCAACTGTATTTTATATATTATATTATTTGTTAGTTATTAGTATGCATGTATATTTTAAGATAAATGGGGTGGCCAATAAAGAAGGGAAATATAACTTTAAAAAAACTTTAAAATATATAAAAACATTTCAGCTACTTCTTTGTATATTGTTAGCAACAACAATAGTAACAATTAATATATATTCAATATATATTTCGGAATATGTATACTTTTTTAACGTGGAACAGGGGGATATGTCATATATAAAAAGCGGAACGGCAAGTGCAATTGTGGATATAGGGTCATTAAAAAACAACCTTGCTTTTAATACAATTTCAAATTATTTTAAAATCAGTAATTTGAGTAAAGTAGATGTTATTATAATCTCACATATGCATAAAGATCATATGAACGGGTTAGAACAATTTATAAAGAACTATAAAGTGGGGACTGTTATATATAGCAAACCGAAAATGCCTGATATTACTTATCAAGAGTTTAAAGAATTGTTAAATAAATATAGTGTAAATAGTAAGGAGGTTAAAGCGGGGGATAAGATAAACATAGGGAATATAAAAATAGAAATTTTGTTACCTAGTAATGAATATATCAATGCAAAAGATAATATTAATGCAAATTCTTTAATTTGTAAAATAACAGTAAATGACAGAAGTATGTTATATATGGGAGATGGTTCTAAAGAAACAGAAGAAAAATTAATAAAAGAATATGAAGAGTTGGAGAAAATATATATTTTAAAAGTTGGACATCATGGTTCTAAAAGTGCAACGGGCAATGAATTTGTACAAAAAATACAACCACAAAATGCAGTAATCTCTGCGTTGAAGAAATATTATGGACATCCTCATAAAACAACAATAGATGTTTTAAATCAAAACAATATATATACGTATTTAACAGAAAAACAGGGCGCGATAAGGTTTAATTTAAAATAAATTTGTGAATAATTGTGTAACATTTGAAACACACTATGCTTAGAATATATAGGAGGCTTTTATGAACGGTGAAAATATGTATAGAGTGCTAGTTGCAACGGTTTTTGTGTTACTTATGGTAGTAGGAATATATATTGGTGTGGAAATGACGGACAAACCAGATAAAGAAAAACAACAAGAAGTTATAGTTTCTAACACAGATGTCATAGAAATATATAACGAGGAAGGCCAGATTGACGAGATTGAAGAAGCGCTAATAGATGTAGATGTAAAATTCACAGATATTTATCCGGATTGTGGTCACAATATAGAAAATAAAGAACATCAAGAAATGACAACAAAAGAAAAAGTGAAAAAAGATATTGAGGAAAAGGACATGGGGTATAGGCTTGTAGGAGAGCAAGATGGCGTGCTACTTTACCAAAAAGTACATATGGGGAAGTGTATGAATCATTATAAAGTAATACTTGAAAATGACTTGGTGGAAATATACCGAATGAGTATAACAGGAGAATTTGAACCATATCAAACAACTGAGATAACTAGTAGTATGTTAAGAGAAGGTATAAAAGAACAATTGGAGGCAGGAATAGTAGTAGATGATATAGAGGAGTTATTTCTTTTAATGGAAGATATAGAAAGCTAAATAACAAACATAATACACTTAAAATAATTTAGGTGTATTATGTTATTTTTATAAATTTTCTTTACTAAAAGTTAAATAAGATATATAATCATATAAACATGGAGGATATTATGGGAGAATTTTTAAAAAAGGGAACGATAATCAATTTAATATATACAATATTTTTTCTAATAATAGGTATAGTACTTGTAAGCAGTCCTATAGCCACTTTGACGATTATAACATACATAGTAGAAGCAATATTAATGGTTTGGGGAATAATTACAATCATAAATTACATCAGAGTAGAGTGTAAACATGATGTATTTAGCCTTGGCTTTGTTCAAGGAGTTATATGCATTTTAATAGCACTATTTTTAATAGTCAATCCGCAAATTATAATTACAATACTTCCAATATGTTTAGGTATATATATGGTGTTTGGAAGTTTATCTAGGATACAAGTAGCCATAAAGTTAAGTGCTTGGGGCCAAAAAACAAGTGCATGGTATATGTTCTTGGCTATCCTTATGTTTTCTGTAGGCTTAGTAATCATTTGTAACCCATTTCAAACAGTAAAATTGGTTGTTCAAATGTTGGGTGGAGCAATAGTTATATACTCGGTTTTAGATATTATAGAAAGCATAGGAATAATTGGATTTTTAAATAAAATAGACATATAAAATAAAAGTTGTAATTTGGTATAAACCAAGTTACAACTTTTAAAATTATTGTTTTATGCATACTGCATTATTTTCAACATCTAATATATATTTTGTCTTTTCTTTTATTTCGCCTTTAACATATTGATAAGCTATAGTATCTTCAACATTCTTAGTAATAGCTCGTCTTAACGGCCTTGCGCCAAACTTATCATTAAATCCTTTTTCCGTTATAAATTTAACTAAAGCATCAGTATATTCAATATTTAAATGCTTCTTTTGTATATCATTAATATATTCGTCTAGAAGAAGTCTTGCGATTTTTTCGGCATCGTTTTTGGTTAATTTGTTAAATACTATAGTGTCATCAATTCTATTTAAGAATTCTGGTGAGAAATAGTCTTTTAAAGCGCCTTCTACTTTATTAACTAGCATATCACTTTCAATCTTATCATTTGCAAATCCGAAACCGTCATTTTTAAAGTTTGTTCCAAGATTTGATGTAAGTATAATAATAGTATTTTTAAAAGATACAGTTTTTCCTTGAGAATCTGTTAGGCGTCCATCTTCAAGTATTTGTAATAGTATGTTATATATACTTGGATGAGCTTTTTCTATTTCATCGAATAGAATTATACTATATGGATTTCTTCTTACTTTTTCAGTTAAGTAACCAGCTTCGTCAAATCCAACATATCCTGGAGGAGAGCCTATAAGTTTGGATACACTGTGTGATTCCATGTATTCAGACATATCTAGACGGACTATTGCATCTTCTCTATCAAATAGTTCATATGCTAGAGCCTTAACTAGTGCAGTTTTTCCAACGCCTGTAGGTCCAACAAATATAAATGAAGGAGGTCTAACAGTAGCTTGCAAATTGCTTCTCTTTCTTAATATTGCATTAGACAATGCATGTACAGCTGTTGCTTGACCAATGATTTTCTTATTTATATTGGCTTCGAGATTAAGTAGCTTTTCGCTTTCGGCAGTTGTAAGTCTAGATACAGGTATTTTTGTCCAAAGTTCTACTACTTTAGCTAAATTATCGAAAGTAAGATAAGATTTTTTAACCTTTTTATTTAATTCTTCCAACTTAGACTTTAAAGAACATTCTGTAGCCTTTAGATTAGCAGTTTTTTCGAAGTCTGCAATGTCATTATCACTTTCTGCAATTTCAGCTTCTGTAGCTTCTATTTCTTCAGCAATTTCTTTTAACTTTTCTTCAATGTTTTCTACTTGGCCTAGAACTTTATTATCTAGATATACTCTAGAACAAGCCTCATCTAATAAATCTATTGCTTTATCTGGGAAAAATCTATCATGAATATATTTTTCTGCAAGATAAACAGTATCTTTTACTATTTCGTCAGAAATTACAACCTTATGGTGATTTTCATAATAGTGTTTAACCCCTTTTATTATTTCTATGGTATCTTCTATAGAAGGTTCTTCAACCATAATAGGTTGGAAACGTCTTTCTAGAGCTGTATCTTTTTCAATATATTTTCTATATTCTTTTAATGTTGTTGCTCCTATAACCTGTATAGTTCCGTTAGATAATGCTGGCTTTAACATATCTCCAGCGTTCATAGAGTTATCATGCTCCATGCCACCAACAATATTGTGAAGCTCATCTATTGCAAGTATTATATTTGAATATGAGGTGCATTCATCAATGACACCCTTCATTCTAGCTTCAAATTGACCTCTAAATTGAGTGCCTGCAACCATAGCAGTCATATCTAAAAGATATATTTCTTTGTTTGAAAGTTTTTGCGGAACATCACCGCTTGCAATTTTAAGAGCTAATGCATTTATAACAGCAGTTTTACCAACACCTGGCTCGCCAATTAAAGCGGGGTTGTTTTTACTACGTCTATTTAGTATTTGAATAAGTCTTTCAAGTTCTCTTTCTCTGCCTATTACCTTATCTATTTTTCCTTCTTTTGCAAGCTTAGTTAAATTTGTGCCATAAGTATCTAAATATTTTAATTTTTTGCTTGCTTTCTTTTCTTTAACCTTAACCTTAGAAGTAGATTTTTGTCCTTCTGTATCCTCAGATTCATCTTGAGAAAATGGAATATTCATACCATCTTCTTGAGGAAATCCCATACCACCAAACATATTAGATAGTTTATCCATATCTATATTAGAAAATAGATTTTCAAATTGTTTTGAAAGGCCCTCTACTTCTTCTGGTGACATACTATTCATAGAACCAGCAACTGTACCCATTGGGTCTATGCCCCTTTTCTTAGCACAAGGTATGCAAAGACCAATAACTTCATTTGGTTTTTCTTTATTTGACTCATCGAATTTATTTATATATATAACTGCCATATTCTTTTTACAATCTGAACATAACATATAAAATCCTCCTTACGTAAAACGTAGGCATATTATACCATAATACTTGTCTAAAAACAACAAATGTGTGAATAATAACATAGATTCCTGAATTTAATATGTAAACAAAAAGCTGTAAATATACCAAAAATATTCAATAGTTCTTGACAAATAACACAAATTACAATATAATATATAAACATTATTTTTTAAAGGAGGCATATAATTATGCAAATGACTACCAAATTACCTCAGGGATTAACAGGAATTTCAAGATTTATGGGAATGCAAACCGAAGAGGTCAAAGAATGGCCGCACTATAAAGAAGTAGCATCTTTGTTTAAAGATTACAATATGGGAGTGCTAAGCAAAGAACGTTTGCTTGAAAAGCTTTCAAGTGTTTTAAATAAATGCAAGGAAGATGAATTGGATTACTTCTGTGAAGGACTGGAAAACGTCACCGAAGCCATAAAAATTTGTTACTAAAGCATTTAAAGAGTTCACATTAATTGTGAACTCTTTTCAGACTGTTGACAAAGTTTTTTGTTAACAGTCTTTTCTTTTTATCTTTTTTGTGGTAATATTTATGCATAACATATGACTCTTAATCTAACAATTTTAGTCTATGTTTTAAGCAGTTTTTTCTTAGAAATTACTGCTT
>JAZUNZ010000002.1:0-3358 GCA_045604405.1 Clostridia bacterium | reverse complement strand
GATTGGTTGCATAACAAAAACTCCTTTCGTTTTTATATCTGCATGTCGGAATGCTTGATATTATATCACGAAAGGAGTTTTTATACTACAAAGCTTAAGCCTACTCTACTACCGGCAAAGCCGGAAGATTATATTTCATTAGAAAGAAACGTTAGAACAACAACTAACGTTTCTTTTTCTTACAAAACAAATTACATTAAAATATTTGTTTTTATGACAATGTATGGTATAATATTTGTCGGAGGAAAAACATGAAAGTAAGTTTAGTTACACTTGGCTGTGTAAAAAATGAAGTGGATAGCGAAATGCTTTTAGGCTTTTTAAAGAACCTCGGATTTGAATTAGAAGCAAATTTAGAAGAGGCAGAATGTATAATGGTAAATACTTGTGGATTTATAAAATCTGCGAAAGAAGAAGCAATTCAAACCATTTTAGATATGGCCGAGTACAAAAAAATAGGTAAATGCAAGCACTTAATCGTAGTAGGTTGCTTAGCAAAAAGATATAAGAGCCAAATTGAAAAAGAATTTCCAGAAGTAGACTTAGTAATTGGTGTAGATGAGTATAAAGATATAGATCAGATTTTTTCAAAATATTTTAGTAAAGAGATAAAAAACAAATTAGAATTCAAAGATAGAATTGTATCTAGCGTATTCCCAACAGCATATTTAAGAATATCCGACGGTTGTAATAATAACTGTCATTATTGCGCAATACCGCTCATTAGAGGTAAACTTAAATCCAGAAAAATAGAAGACATTTTGGAAGAAGCAAAGCTACTTGTAGGTAAAGGGATTAGAGAACTCGTTATTATTGCTCAAGATACTACTTCTTATGGTATAGATATATATGGTAAACCAATGTTATATAAACTTCTAAAAGAGATATCTAAACTTGAAGAGTTAAAATGGATTAGGGTATTATATATGTACCCTGGTAAAATAACGGATGACCTTATACACGAATTTAAAACAAATCCTAAAATTTGCAAATATTTCGACATACCTTTACAACACATTTCAGATAAAATGCTAAAAGGAATGAATAGACATACAAATAAAAAAGAAGTTTACGAGCTTGTTGAAAAAATACGTAAAGAAATACCAGAGGCGATTTTAAGGACTACATTCATGGTGGGTTACCAAAATGAGTCTACAGAGGATATGAATGAGCTTTTAGATGCAGTAAGAGAACTTAAATTTGAAAGAATGGGAGCTTTTACTTTTTCAAAAGAAGATGATACTGTGGCAGAAAACATGCCAGGAGATGTTTTAGAAAAAGTGAAAAAAGCAAGATATAAAGCGCTCATGCAAGAACAACAGAAGGTTGTAAATGAGTTTATGAATTCGAATGTTGGAAAGACACTTGAGGTTTTAGTAACAGACGTAGATGAATCCGAAAAACACTTTGTGTGTAGATCGTATATGGACGCACCAGATGTTGATCCAAAAATGCTGCTTAAGATAGACAAAAAAAGCACGGCAAATGTAGTTGTAGGTGAGTGGTGCAATGTAGAAATTATAGGTATTAAAGGCTATGACTATATATGTAAGTATGTGAAAGGAGAAAATAATGTATAATAAAGAGGAATTAAAAGCTGCAACTCTTACAGAGCTAAGAGAAATTGCTGCTAAAATAAAATTAGATGGCTATGAAAGACTAAAGAAAGAATATCTAGTTGAAGAAATTATAGGGAAACTAGAAGAAAAGAAAGAACTAGAAACTAAGAATGATATACAAATTGAAAATCCAGAAACAGATTTTATAACAGAGGGAATACTTGAAGTGCTAGCTGATGGATACGGCTTCTTAAGAAGTGACAACTTGCTTTCTGGAAACCGTGATGTATATGTATCTGCTATGCAAATTAGAAGATTTAATTTGTCTACTGGAGACATGTTAAGAGGAATCGCTCGTTTTACAACGGAACCGGCAAATAAATTCCCTTCTATGATATTTATAGAAAGCATAAATAATGATAGAGTTGATGTTGCATTAAAAAGAAAAGCTTTTGATGCTTTAATACCAATATATCCAAATGAGAAGCTAAGATTAGAAAATGGAACTGATACTACAATGAGAATACTAGACATTTTAGCGCCTATTGGTAAAGGCAGCCGTGGTATGATTGTAGCGCCTCCTAAAGCTGGTAAAACTACTATATTAAAACAAATTGCGACAAGTATTAGAAAGAACAATCCAGAAGTTACACTTATAGTGCTTTTAATTGACGAAAGACCAGAGGAAGTTACAGATATAGAACGTTCTATCGATGCATTAGTTATTTCTTCAACATTTGATGAGTCACCAGAACATCATATAAGAGTTGCAAAAATGGTACTTGAAAGAGCAAAAAGACTTGTTGAACACAATAAAGATGTTGTAATTTTGTTAGATAGTATTACAAGACTTGCTAGAGCTAACAATTTAACAGTTGAACCATCTGGAAGAACATTATCTGGAGGTATTGATCCAGCATGTTTACACTTTCCTAAGAAATTTTTCGGGGCTGCAAGAAATATTGAAAAAGGCGGTAGTCTAACAATACTTGGAACAGCGTTAATAGATACAGGAAGCCGTATGGATGATATTATATTTGAAGAATTTAAAGGAACAGGTAATATGGAAATACACTTAGACAGAAAGCTAAGCGAAAGAAGAATATTCCCAGCAGTAGACATAGTAAAATCTTCATCTCGTAGAGAAGACTTGCTGCTTACAAAGCCAGAACAAGAAGCTGGAACAATTGTCCGTAAGCTTATTGGAAGCCAAAATTCTATTCAAGCAATAGATACTATAGAAAAAATATTTGGTATGTTTGCAAAAACTAAAGATAATATAGAGTTTATGGAAGCATTAAAAAAGCAAGTAGTAAAGAAACCAAATAAAGAATAAAATGCACATAGCATATTGAAATAAAAATAAGTATATTATATAATAAAAAACATAAGAGGGGATGAAAACAAATGAAAAATGCTAGAAGCCTTGTGGATGTACACACACAAACAACACTAACTAATGATGTTGTAGCTTTTCATACCCAAGTAAAAACAAACAAAAAAGCAGAGCCAACATACAGCAATGTATGTTAGCTTTGCTTTCTTTTGCATGCAAAAGAAAGGGGAGTGAAAATATGCAAAAGAAAAAAGGTGTATCACTAATAGTACTAGTTATAACAATAATAGTAATGATAATATTAGCAAGTGCTGTAATATTATCTCTAAATAGTACAGATATAATAGACAAAGCACAGGATGTAGTAGATGCATCAGATTTAAAAACGGTACAGCAATTAGCATCGATGTTGTGGGCAGATGCATATGTAAGGGGTATAACAGAAGAAGTAGAATTAAGACAA
>JAZUNZ010000001.1:0-1693 GCA_045604405.1 Clostridia bacterium | reverse complement strand
ACTGATCGTCGCCTTGGTAGGCCGTTACCCCACCAACTAGCTAATCAGGCGCAAGTCCATCTATCAGCGGATTACTCCTTTCCTGACTGTATCATGCGATACTGTCAGCATATGCGGTATTAGCAATGATTTCTCACTGTTATTCCCCTCTGATAGGCAGGTTACTTACGTGTTACTCACCAGTCCGCCACTAACCGCTCTCAAACTAAAAGAATGAGTTAAGTCCGTTCGACTTGCATGTCTTATGTGCGCCGCCAGCGTTTATCCTGAGCCAGGATCAAACTCTCTTGTTTTTGGTATCTATATTTCGTTCTTTCGAACTTTATATAAATCTTAATTTTTTTGAGTTCTTTGACTCTAGATTTTTACTTTGATTTTGGTAGTACTAATTTACTACCGCTTGGTCTCTTAAAGGATATTGTTTACTTTTCAATGTACTTTTTTTGTGTTCCGTTCGTGTTGTCCGGAACGTTTTTTATTTTAGCACAACTCTTATTCGATGTCAACACTTTTTCCAAATATTTTTTAATTATTTTTTATTCATTTTTTAGTGTTTTTTCGACATCAATATTTGCTGCACATGTCCGATATTTTAGCACCTATTTTTTACACTGTCAATACCTTTTTTAAAAATATTTTAAAAACTTTTTTACATCTTCAAAAAGGGCAAAAAATAAAACTAGTTACTGCTTAAAATCATTTGTTTTATTACTAGTTCATTTGTATAATTTACGTGCACCTCATCGGTACATTTCTATTCTAGCATAAGGTTCTTTTTTCGTCAATATTTTTTTCAAACTTTTTTCGATTTTTTCAAAAATAAAAAGAGGCTGTCGCCTCCTCTTATTATTTCTTTCTTTTAGCTGTTTTTTTAGTTGTTTTTCTTCTTGTGGTTTTCTTTGTTTCTTCTTGAATCTCGCTTGCTACTTCTGCATTCTCTTTATACTCTTCTCCTACTTTTGGTTTGTTCCATGATATATAGTCACAACTTGCAGGATTATTTTCACATATATAATAGTTTCTTCTCTTTTTAGTTTTTCTTATTTGAACTTGTGAACCGCACTTTGGACATGGTACATCAATAACTTCAACAAATGGTTTTGCATTTCTACACTCTGGATATCCAGGACATGCTAAGAACTTTCCATACTTTCCAAATTTAATAACCATCATTCTTCCACATTTTTCGCAAGGAACATCTGAAACTTCTTCTTCTAATTTAACATGTTCTAATTCTTTTTCTACTTTTTCTATAACAATTGCAAATGGATCATAAAACTCTCTTATAACTTCTTTCCATTTTTCTTCTCCTATTGCAATCTTATCAAACTTCTCTTCCATATTAGCAGTAAACTCTACATTAATTACATCTGCAAAGTTTTCTATTAAAAGTTTATTAACAACTCTTCCAAGTTCTGTAGGCATTAATTGTTTTTGTACCTTCTCTATGTAATTTCTTGCTAATATAGTTGTTATAGTAGGAGCATATGTACTAGGTCTTCCTATTCCTTTTTCTTCTAAAGTTTTTACAAGACTTGCTTCAGTATATCTAGCAGGTGGTTCTGTAAAGCTTTGTTTTGTATCTAAACTTTCCTTATTTAATTCATCTTTCTTTTCTAAATAAGGAATACTTGCTATACCTAAATAGTCAACTTCTTTTTCTTCATCTAAAGTTTCTACATATAAAGTCATA